>JAZQFJ010000085.1:0-95429 GCA_045539475.1 Eubacteriales bacterium
GTGGCACCAAATCCTCTATACTTATCATTTCTATTTGATATCTGTTTTCGTTGCTTTTTTGCATCATCTTTCATCACCATTGATATTATACCATAAAACGATGAAAAAGCCCAGCTTTTGCTGGACTTTTTCGACAGTCTGTCACCCGCCGCATTTGCGGCGGGTGAATTTTTTATTCCTCAAACGATGCCTCTTCAATAGAAGAAACAGAGACCTCAAAAGCAGTTCTTACCGTTTCAATTCCGTCAATAAGCTTCGTGTATTCACGGCTTTGTACCCTGCCGCATACGGTTATCACGTCTCCTGTACGGAAGGTTCCGGCAGCGCGGGCGTTGCGTCCCCATACAATAAGAGGAAGATAATCGCTTCTGCCGTATTTTCGATTAGTTGCAAGCATAATATCGCATATCTCGCGACCGAGCGGCGTTTTGCGGTAAACAGGGGTTTTGCATATGGTGCCCGTCAGGTGAAGTGCGTTTTCGTATGTATTTTCCGCACAAGGAGAAAGCTCTTTTATAAAAGCTGAGATAATCAGGCGATTTCCCGTTTCTGTTTTTTGGTTGAACGAGCGAAGCTCGCTTTGCGTTGAAATAAAATCCCCGACGGTCAGATTATGCTCCCGGGCAGTTTCCTGACGTATGATGGTATTGATTACGTCATATGTTCCGGAAAGCCTGCGCGTTTCGAGCTTGAATGTGTAAAAAAGAGTTCCGTGAGATTCGTGGGAAAATTCTATATCCGAGACGATTTGTCCGCTGAGATAAAGAATGTTGCGAGAAGAGTTTTCCATTAAAAGCCACCTCATATCATAAGTCTTAATACTAATGTATTTTGAAATGACTGTAAATATGCCTTGACTTTAATATGTTTATCAGCGATTTTTGTTGCATTTTGTGTGAGAAGATATTATACTAAAGAGTGTGAGAAAGGGGAGTGCGGCGATGGTTGAAGAAAAAGGATGGAAAGCGGTCGCTTTTGAAAATGACAGGTACAGCTTTTTAAAAATAGCAAGCATAGGCTATCGGGATTACAGCGTATGCAAAAGCGGTGATTTTGTTGCCGTAAACCGTTGGCACAGCTTATATTTTGTCCCGGGAGGAAGTGGAAGCTTTACATTGGGTGAAAAAAAGTATCCGCTTCAAAAGGGCGATTTATTCTTTATTCGTCCGGGTGAGCCGGTGGCATATTGTACAGATGATGACACGCTTAAGTATTATTGGATAGCGCTCTCGCCCGAACACGCTGAAGAAATCGCGAAAATTCTCGGCCTTTCGCGGGAAGAACCGGTGCGCCGTGCAAAGTTTGATCAGCGCGTTGAATGGATATTCAGCTCCGTGATGGAATGGGATAAAGGAACATCGCGCAGCTATTTTGCCGCAATTTCCGCTCTGATGCAAATTTTGTCTGCCGAGTGTGAGGTTGAGGAGCTTCCGTGCTCGGTTGAAAAGCATAAAGCACTCGCAGAAAGCATAAAGCAGACGATAGATCTGAACTTTAAAAATCCGGATTTTTCAGTTAACGATGCGGCACAATTGCTCTACATAAGTCATTCGACCATGTCGCGTGTGTTCAAGGAAACAATGGGGATAACTCCTGTGGCGTATCTTATAGACGTTCGTCTTGGATTTGCTGCAGAACTTTTGAGGAAACGGGATATTTCCGTAAAGGAGCTTTCCGTTGCGGCAGGGTTTTATGACGGCGGATATTTTATGAAACGTTTTAAAAAGAAATTCGGAATGACGGTAAAAGAATACAGAATTCGCCATAGTGCGGAGCGATTTAGTGAAACAAAAAGCATTAAGGCTTGACACAAATGGGAAAATAGTGTATAATACATTCCAGTATTATAGAAAGGATGGCAATTTGAATATGGATTCGGATGACGGAGATTACCCCGCTAATACCGAAAAATATATTTATTTGTTATATGAGGCGTACTTGCGCGCGTTTTTGGAACATGCACGCAGGTGTGCCTTTTTGTGCTTTAAAAGAGTCCGTATATGATTTTTGGAGCAGCTTTTAATGCATTAAGTAGGATAAATATATTTTAGGTTTAAGGAGAGTAAAAAGAAAATCATGAGTATATTGGAATATACTATAATAATAGCGGTGATGGTTGTACTGTCGGCGTATTTTTCCGCGACGGAGACGGCTTTTTCATCACTTAACAAAACGCGCCTGAGAGCTATGGCGGAGGGCGGAAACAAAAAAGCTGAGATAACACTCTCGCTTGCGGAAAATTATGATAAGCTAATATCGACGATACTTATAGGCAACAATATTGTAAACATAGCGGCATCATCCATTGCAACGGTTATGTTTGTTCATCTTTACGGTGACATCGGTGCAACGATCTCCACGGCGGTTATTACGGTTGTCGTGCTCATTTTTGGTGAGATAACGCCGAAAAGCATTGCAAAGGACAGTCCGGAAAGATTTGCGATGTTTTCAACCCCTGCAATCCGTGCGCTTATCTGGATACTTACGCCGATAAACTTCATTTTCTCAATGTGGAAAAAGCTTGTTTCCAAAATCTTTAAAACCGAGGATAATGCGAAGATGTCTCAGGAAGAGCTTCTTATGCTTGTTGAAGAGGTTGAGCAGGAGGGGAGCCTTGATACGGATGAGGGCGAGCTTATCCGTAATGCAATTGAGTTTTCCGAGCGTGAGGCGGTGGATATTCTTACGCACCGTGTTGACCTTGAAGGCTTTGCACTTGGAACGGATAAGGCAGAGATTGCGGAGCTTTTTGCGGAAACGCAGTTTTCACGTCTTCTCGTTTACAACGAGAGTGTGGATGATATCATCGGCTTTATTCACCTTAAGGATTTCCTTACTCCAAAGGGCGTTACAGAAAAGAAAATCGAGGAGATTATGGCAAAGCCCGTATTTATCCAGAAGTTTGAAAAGGTCAATGATATCCTTAAGATTCTCCAGCAGAACAAATCTCATATTGCAGTTGTAATTGATGAATACGGCGGTACGCTCGGTATAGTAACGATGGAGGATATCTTAGAGGAGCTTGTCGGTGAAATATGGGATGAGCACGATGAAGTTGTTCTGGACTTTGATAAGATTGATGAGAGAACTTATAAGGTGGATTGCTCGGCAAACTTCGAGGATTTCTGTGAGGTGTTTGATCTTGAAGCTGAGGCAGAAAGCATTTCTGTCGGCGGATGGGTTATGGAACAGCTCGGCAAGATGCCGGAGGACGGCGACACTTTTGAATATGAAAATCTTGAGATAACAATTACAGAAACGGACTCCCATCGCGTAACGCAGATACGAGTGTTCCAAAAAGAAGAGGAACAAGAAACGGTAGAAGAATAATGATATAAAAACAACACGGACGAAAAATTTTCGTCCGTGTTGTTTTTAGGATAAATGTATTATTGGGATGTATTATGCTTTGTATGCGTTATATACCTTTCTGAAAGCATCGCAGACTTCTTTGATGTTGGTGTCGCTCCAGCTCTCTAACGGGTAAAACATAAATGTATCATCAAGAGATTTGCTTATAACGGGAAGATCGGAGAGGGAATATCTTTTTTCTTTGTCTCCTGTATATTCCGGTGCTGCCCACGGATATCCGCTGTCGCCAAACACGCGGCTTTCCTGATACCATTCACTTGTATACGGTGTTGCGATGTAGCGCTTGTTTACATTAAGGCCCTCTGCTGCGAGAGCATCACAGAAGGTGTTCTTGTCGCAAGTGACGGCATCTGCATTGAAGAGACAACGGAGAAACCAGTATGACGGTGAGCTCTTTTCGGAAATCTGAGTGAAACGAACTACCGGAATATCGGAAAGAGCTGCTTTGATTTTTTCGATAACCTCACGGCGTTTTTCGCCGATGGGGAACATCTTTTTAATCTGAACTCTGCCGATAGCCGCATGCATATCGTCCATATTGTAGTTGAGTGATGCGCACACATTTCCGTTTGAACCGTCAGCACCGTAAGGCTTGCCGCGGTCAGCTGCCTGACGTGCTCTGTAGTAAGCTTCCTCGGTGCGAGTCCATACAAGACCGCCCTGACCGCCGACGCAGGTGTGCTTGCCGAACATCATTGAGAAACCGGAAGCATCGCCAAAAGTACCGACCGGACGTCCGTTGAAGGATGCGCCGTGTGCCTGTGCGCAGTCCTCAATAACTTTGATGCCCTTTTCTTTTGCAAATTCGCATATTTTCTCAATATCCTCGCACGGCTCGCCGGCGATGTGAGCAACTACGATTGCACTTGTGCGCTCGGTGTATGCTTTTTTTACACCCTCAAAGCTTATGTTGAAGCTTCCGGGAGCAGAGTCTGCAATTACGGGGATGCAGTTTAACATAACAATAGGCATAAGCCCGCCCGGATCGGTAATGGGCCCGCAGATGATTTCTGTGAAGGGCTGGATGTTCTGTGAGCGGAGTGCAACGTAAACCGAGGTAGTTCCGCTGTTTACGCATTCGGCATAGCCGCTACCTAAAAGCTCGGCAAACTCTTTGCCTAAAAGCTCGCGATCCGGACCGTTATAGCCGGGAGCCACGCCTTTTTCGATTGCTTCGTCAAGTATTCTGTTACATGCGGCTTTTTCCTCTGCACCGAAGTGATGTCTTGGTGCAAAAGGAGTTTTTATTGCCTTTTCGCCGCCGTTTATTGCGAGATTGTTCATCTTCAAAACACTCCTTTTGTGATTTTGGTTAGATTATATCTTTTTAAAAGAATAAAAGCAATGGAATATTTTGAAGCATTTATGTATTTTTTTGTTTAAAAAAGAGATTGCAGCAAAATTAATTTTGCTACAATCCGGTTGTGATTTTATAGAAATAACGATATTTTAAATATTATAAAGGCATACGCCGGTTTCACCGTCGATTTCGTCAACCATAACGGAAACAAGCTCGGATTTTGATGTGGGGATGTTTTTGCCTACGAAATCCGGACGGATTGGAAGCTCGCGGTGACCGCGGTCAATGAGAACTGCAAGCTGGATGGATTTAGGTCTGCCGAAACGGAAAACCGATTCAATCGCCGCGCGCACCGTGCGCCCGGTGTAGAGAACATCGTCCACGATGATTATGTTATAATCCCGGACATCACACGGAATTTCGCAGCCCTCAGAGGTGGGAAGAGGCTGAGATTCAGAAAGGTCATCGCGGTAAAGAGTTATATCAATGTGACCGAGCGGGACATCCGTGCCCTCAAATTTTTTAATGTTATCGCGAAGCATTTTCGCAAGAGGAATTCCGCGACGCTTCACGCCGAGCAGACAAATCCCCTCCGCTCCGCGGTTCTTTTCTATTATTTCATGAGTAATACGTGCCATAGAACGGCTGATAGCCGCTTCGTCCATAATTTTTGCTTTAAACTCCACAGTGCATTGCTCCTTGAAAAAATGTTCAGTTTATTTTATCATAAATTGCTCAAACTTACAAGTGCTGCTTTGAGATTTTGAATTGATCTGATGTTGCAAATCGGGCAGAAAAGCTTTGACACAACGGATAAAAGGTGATATACTCTTCTTGATAAAAGAGGTGAGACAATCGTGATAATTCCGACGTATTCTTCAATGGGGTTTCTCAGTAAGCTTCCTGTGCGTATTACAACGCAATCTGTGCGCGATAAAACATCCCTTCATATTCATCCGCATATTCAGATGTGTTTTGTGCTTTCAGGAACGCTCAGGCATATAATAAACGGACATGAGTATTTGCAGGAAGCAGGCTCGTGTTCATTCGTTCTGCCCTTTGATGCTCATCTTATTGACTCCACATTATCCGAGGATACGCCTGTTATTGTTCACATCGCTTTTTTTGAAGAATTCCTCACAAAGCGCGGATATGATTTTTTTCCCCATCGGGGAATTTGCGCAAGGCTTGAAGAAGGGAATATACCGGAAATGTGCGTTTTCTCCGGCTTTGAGGAAAAGGCAACGGAGCTTGTGCGCAAGATGCTTGAAGAATTTGAAAACGGAAGGGAAATGTCTTTTGACCGCGCGGCGGCTCTTGTTGCGGAGCTTTTCTCACTTGCGTGCACATCGGCAGTTGCCGGAAAGGAAACGAGAATATCACAGCGCAATGTTGAAAAAATCCTGAAGGCGGTAGAGTTTGTTGAAAATAATTATCCGGAGAAAATAACTACGGATATGCTCGCGAAAATCGCCGGGATGTCAAGGCGCGGTTTTACGGAGTTTTTCAAAAAAGTAACGATGCTTTCTCCGATGCAGTTTGTTTTATCGGTCAGGATAAAAAATGCGGAAATGCTGATGCGCGGAACAGAGATGCTTTTCGATGAAATCGCCCGTGCCACAGGACTTGGTGACCACTCAAACCTTGCGCGCGTGTTTAAAAAATATCGGGGATATTCTCCAACGGATTATATCAGCCTTACATACAAAAGCGGGAAAAACGCGCATGCAATACCTGTAGGTGAGCGTTATAGCTGGATAGAAGAATTATAAGCGAGAAACAGGAAAAAAGCTTAGGAATGGGCCAAGGTACGTCGAGAGGTTCGGTTTGCCGATAGCAAAAAGGCTTTATAATAAGAGAAAACCCGAAATTTTCGGGTTTTCTTCACAAATTGGCAGTTTATTAAGATGTCGACCGGAAACGCTTGCATTTACTTCCTTTTTGCGGTCCGGAGCTTTTTAACGTTTCTCAGACTCTTGCCTCGATGTAGTTTACCACATCTCCGACAGTTTTGAACATCTGTGCATCGCTGTCTTCGATAGTAATATCAAATTCTTCTTCGACTGTCATCATAAGCTCGACAATGTCAAGAGAGTCAGCACCGAGATCATCCATAATGTTTGTTGACTCTGTAACCTCTGACGGGTCGATGTCAAGCTGTGCCTCAAGTATGTTTTTTAAAGTGTCAATTACCATGTTTATACCTCCGTGTTATTTTGTAATTGATTTCTATATCGGTATAATAGCATCATTAAGCGATTTTTGCAATAGTTTTTTTGAAATTTATATAAGTTTTTCTTTGACGATCTTAACGAAGGTGCGGACATCTTCCTCCGTAGAGAATCGGGAGAGGCTGATGCGGACGGCGCTGCCTATCAGCTTGTCCGGAACCTTGACCGCGCGGAGAACATGGCTTTTCTTTCCGCGGCTGCATGCAGAGCCTGCGGAAACGTAGATTTCATCCTCCTCCAGAATGCGCATAACCACCTCGCTCGGGTATTTTTCAAACGCGGCGGTAAGTATATGCGGGGCGCTGTTTTCAGCGGAGAAAACATGGACGCGTGGAAGCTCTTTAAGCTCTGCTTTTAATAAGGAAAGAAGATCTCGCATCCGCTCTGCATTTTCAAGATAGGTGTCGGCAACGCTCTCCACGGCAGCTGCAAACGCGGCAATCTGCCCGGTGGCTTCCGTGCCGGAGCGAAGCCCGCCCTCCTGCCCGCCGCCGAGAAGCTGCGGGGTAAGGCGTACTCCGGATTTTATATAAAGGGCGCCGATGCCCTTCGGAGCATGGATTTTATGTCCGCTGAAGGAAATTAAATCTGCTCCGTATTTTGATGCGTTAACCGGAATTTTCAGAAACGCCTGAACTGCGTCTGTGTGGAAGATAATATCTCGGGATTTAGCCTTTATCGCGCGTGAAATTGCGGGAATGTCCATAACGGAGCCGAGCTCGTTGTTCACGTTCATTACGGAAACTAAAAACGTGTCCTCGCGAACGGCGGCGGCAACGTCCTCTGCGTGGACAGAGCCGTCTGCGTGTGGCGCGATATACGTCACGTCAAAGCCGTCGGCTTCAAGCTTTTTTGCAACGTTTAAAACGGACGGATGTTCAAATTCCGTTGTAATCATATGTCTGCGCTTTCCGCATCTTGCGGCTGTGCCGAGGATTGCAAGGTTGTTGCTCTCGCTTCCGCAGGAGGTGAACGTTATTTCCTTTGCATCGCAGGAAAGAATACCTGCAATTGTTTTTTTGGCATCACGGACGAGATGCTCTGCGGAAATTCCAAGCCCGTGGAGCGATGACGGATTGCCAAAGCCTTCGCA
Organism: Eubacteriales bacterium; assembly: GCA_045539475.1. GTDB lineage: Bacteria > Bacillota > Clostridia > Oscillospirales > JAAYXM01 > SIG480. The sequence goes on from JAZQFJ010000085.1 coordinate 7,997, forward strand.
CATGGCAGTTACCGCTGCTTGCGCCGCTTCGGGCGTAACGCGGGTGGTTGATGCGTTGTCAAAATATATCATAATAAAAAACTCCGATTCTTAGATGCTTTTAATATTTTACTATACCCTGAAAGCAAAGTCAATGCGCCGGAAAGCAAAAAAACGGGCGTTTTCAAAACGCCCAACATATTTAGTATAGCAAAAAAGGAGAGTAATGTCAATTGTTTTTGTGATAAGTGGCAGTAAATCTGCGATTTGCATAAATGGAATTTATGTATTTTGTACAAAATTACATATTGCAAAACCCTCTCCGTTGTGGTATATTATAATCAGAAAGGGTGATACCAATGTTCCACTAAGAAACGGCTCAAATAAAGTCAGTGAGCTGAGAGAAAAAAGCGAAAACCCAAAAGCGAAAAGTTCTTCCGATAATATATAAGATGTCTTGTTTAAAGAAGTAGGTGGTCAGAAGAGTATTCAGAAGAATAGTCAGAGATGCAATCCGATATGAAATGTAAGTGTTAATCAGGAAGGCTGATCGTGAAAAAGGGCAGACGCTGTAAACAATGAAAGAGAGGTTAACCAAAGATGTTAGATATCAAGAGTGAACAGAAATAACCCTCCTCCGTTTAATGGGTGAAAGACATGACGGACGAGGGTTATTTCATTTTTATATGCTGTAACGGTTCTGTGCGGTGTGAATCAATGTATGGTTCATAGCCGCGTTTTTTGTTTTTGCGTGCTCTGTAACAGCCTGCAGCTAAAGTTTATGCGTGGTTTTGATAAAGCAAAGTCTGTCTCCGCCGTCAGGCGGAGGTCAGCCTTACTTATAGCTGATGTGCGGTATTCTATTAAGGTTTTAAGATTTTCTACGATTTTAGTAAAAAAATATTGTTTGAAACGAGCCGTTAATATATAATATAAAGCAAAGAGAGGGGAGGGGATTCCGTGCAGAAGAGTATTCCGCCGCGCTGGAGCATAGATAGCAGCATATATGATGCATATGAGCTTTCCGGGCTTACAACGTCCGATACGCATTGGCATTCCCATTTTCTTCTCAATATAATCACCGGTGGTGAGCTTGTTCAGGAGATAAACGGAGAGAGCGTTACGCTTCGCCGCGGAGATGCGATTATAATTTCTCCCGTGGATTTTCACAGAAACATAGTGGCGGATGATGCACGGGTTTCCGTGCTCGCGGTCAAGTTCTCGGACAAGCTTTTCTACGATTCGCTCAGCGATGTTTGTTCGTTTGAAGATTTTCCGATAGTTTCAACGCTTTCGGTAGATGCGCTTCAGAGTGCCGAAGAGATGTTCCGGCTGCTTTTGAACGAGCAGAAAAACAGCTCGCTTTTAGGCTCGGATAAGTTTTCGAAGAGCCTTATCGAGCAAATGGTTATCCTTATACTGCGTGCGTGCGGGAGAGAGTATGTCGCTGAGAAAAAATCAAAGGTACACAGTGCGCTGGGATTTATACACTGTAATTTCAGGCGGAATATAAGAGCGGCGGATGCCGCGGCGTTTGTGGGATATTCGCCTAATTATTTCAGCGCGGAATTCAAAAAGGAAACCGGAGTTGAGTTTCAGAAATACCTGAGGGATTTACGGCTCGATTTTGCAATGAACCTGTTGAAATTCTCAAAGCTTTCGGTAACAGAGGTCTGTTTTGAGTCGGGATTTAATACGTTGCCGCATTTCTCGCAGTCGTTTAAGAAAAGATTCGGGAAATCTCCCGATAAAATTAAGGAGGAACACAAATGAACAAGTGGAAAAAAGGCGCTGTGACGCTTGCATGCGATGAGCTTTATGAGTGCATTAAGGGCAAAAAAATTGCGCTTATGATGAACACCACTGCAATTGATAACGAAGGAAACCTTCTTATTGATGAAATTGTGAACAGGGGCGAGGCAAAGATTGAATTCTTCTTCGGTATGGAGCACGGTGTTCGCGGTGACATTTATGCAGGTAAGGGTGATAATGATCCTGTTGATGCGAAAACCGGTATTAAGATAGTAAGCCTTTACGATTTCCCGCGCCTTCAGCCACCGGTTGAATGGGTGGAGAAGGTTGAGGCAGTTGTGTTCTGCGCACAGGATGTAGGCGTGCGCCACTGGACATACACTCCGTGGATGATGCTGCTTATTGAGACTTGCTCAAAAACGGGTTGCGAGGTGATTGTTCTTGACCGCCCGAATCCTATCCGCGGTGATATCGTTGAGGGTGCGCCGGCAGAGCCGAAGTATGCAGGGACACATCTTCTTTCGGGCTTTGAATATCCGCTCCGCCACGGAATGACGATAGGCGAGCTTGCACTTATGTATAACGATGTTAAGAACGTCGGCGCAAAGGTGACCGTTCTTAAAATGCAGGGCTGGAAACGTGATATGTGGTATGACGAAACGGGGCTCGTTTGGGTGCCGGGAAGCCCGAATATGCCGGATATGGACACTCCGTTGTTCTTTGCAGCAACCGGTCTTTTACAGGCGACAAGCTTTTCTCTCGGAATCGGAACCACAACGCCGTTTGAATTTGTCGGCGCTCCGGATTTTGACGGAGATGCGCTCGCGCGCGAGCTTAATTCGCGTAATCTTCCGGGAATTTACTTTATTCAGAAGTATTATATGGCTATGACGTACTTAAAGCCGACAGAAGGAAGCGGACGTGAGCTTACGCTGTGCAACGGCGTTTATATGGTTATAAATGACCGCGATGCATGGCGTCCGGTCGAAACGCAGTTCCATATTATAGATGCACTTGCAAAGCTTTTTGCGGATAAGATTAACTTTGAGCATCATATGCTTGCCCGTCCGAGATCGTGTACAGATAAGATACACGATGCACTGAAGGCACGCGAAAGCGTTCTTCCGATAGCGGAGGAATGGAAGCGTGGCGCAGAAGAGTTTAAAAAGACAAGAGAAAAATATTTGCTGTATTAAGCTGTTTGCAACACGGAGAGGAAAGCCTTTCCGTGTTGCGTTTCTGTTGACATAAAAGACGAAATATAATATACTGTACAGGTATATTTTACTGTTGGGAGATAAAAATGAAAATACAGCTTTCAGACCATTTCACCTATGGCAGACTTTTGCGGTTTGCGGCTCCGAGTGTGTTAATGATGATTTTCACATCCGTCTACAGCGTGGTGGACGGCTTCTTTGTGTCAAATTTCGCAGGTAAAACAGCATTTGCTGCGGTTAATCTTATATTTCCGTTTCTTATGATAGTTGCGACCGTCGGGTTCATTTTTGGAACAGGCGGGACAGCCATTGTTGCGAAAGCTTTCGGAGAGGGCGAGCGGGAGCATGCAAACAAATTATTTTCGCTTTTTGTGTATATTTCGTTCTTATTAGGAGTTCTTTTTGCTGTTCTCGGGATTATTTATATAGAGCCGATATCACGCCTTCTGGGAGCGGACGGAGCTCTTCTTGAAAACTGCGTTCTTTATGGACGCATCCTTCTTCTTGCATTGCCGTTTTATGTTCTTCAGCTCATGTTTCAGACATTTTTTGTCGCCGCAGAAAAACCAAAGCTCGGCCTTGCAGTTACTGTAAGTGCGGGAGTTATGAATATGATTCTTGATGCTGTTCTCGTGATTCTTCTTCCGCAGGAGCATAAGCTTGCGGGGGCTGCCGTTGCAACAGCAATGAGCCAGGTTATCGGCGGGGGCGTTCCGCTTGTGTATTTTGCAAGAGAGAACAGCAGTATTCTGCGTCTCGGGAAAACTCATTTTGACGGCGCGGCAATCCTCAAAGCCTGCACAAACGGCTCGTCCGAGTTTATGAGTAACGTTTCGATGAATGTTGTGGGTATGCTTTATAACATTCAGCTTTTGAAATATGCGGGAGAAGACGGTGTTGCGGCTTATGGCGTAATGATGTATGTAAGCTTTATCTTTGCCGCCGTGTTTATCGGTTATTCAATAGGAACATCTCCTGTTATAAGCTATCATTTCGGCGCACAAAATTTAGATGAGCTTTCGTCGCTTCTGAAAAAAAGTATTACGGTCATTTTGTGGGCAAGCGGCTTTATGGTGTTGGCGGGTGAAGTTCTTTCACGTCCGCTGTCGGCGGTGTTTGTAGGGTATGATCGGGAGCTTCTGGAGCTTACGGTATCGGGATTCCGTATTTTTGCGCTCTCATTTTTGTTTATGGGAATTGCGATTTTCGGCTCGGGGTTCTTTACGGCACTCAACGACGGATTAACGTCTGCGGTGATATCGTTTTTAAGAACGCTTGTTTTTCAGGTCGCTTTCGTTTTGCTTCTTCCGCTTGTATGGGAGATTTCCGGCGTGTGGTTTTCAATTGTCGCAGCGGAGCTTATGGCGACTGCGCTGACGGTTGTTTTCATCAAAATAAGGCAGAAGGATTATCTTTATTAAAAGAATGTTATAACGGGAGGAAATTAAGTTGGCTGAGGTAAAGAACAGAAATGAGATTGAAGAGAAATACAAATGGTGTCTTGAGGATATTTTTTCTTCGGAGAAAGAGTGGGAAAATGTTGCCGGAGAAGTTGTCCGACAGGCAGAAAGCCTTTCGGAAATGACCGGAAAGGTTACAGACAGCGCAGAAAACCTATTCTCGGTGTTGTCAGCTTTTGATGAGATAGGTGAGAGCCTTCTCTCGGTTGTTGCATACGCGTGTATGCGCCGCGATGAGGATAACGGAGTTTCAAAGTATCGCGCGATGGCAGACCGTTGCGGAGATATAGAGAGCGAGGTGGCAAGCCAGCTCTCGTTTGTCGAGCCGGAGCTTGTTGCGGCGGGGCAGAAGAAAATTGCGGAATTTATGAAAGATAAGCCGGAGCTTTCGGTTTATCGTCACTTTTTTGATAATCTCTTCCGTGAAGCTGAGCATATTCTCGACGGCAAAAGTGAGAAGATTCTTGCCATGAGCTCTCCTATGGGAGAAGCCGCACATGACATATTTTCAGCAATGAACAATGCCGATATAAAATTCGGTGAAATCGAGGACGAGTACGGAAAACTGTGTGAGCTTACACACGGACGTTATTCAATTTTTATGGAGAGCGGAAACCGTCGTGTGCGCCGTGATGCATACGAGGCAATGTATAAGCAGTACAAGAGCTTTGAAAATGCTTTTGCCGCGATGTATGCCGGAAATGTGAAGGGAGACCTCTTTTATGCGCGCACGCGCGGTTATGGCTCATCGCTTCAGATGCGTCTTTCTGACAGCGCGGTTCCCGAAGAGGTGTACACAAGGCTTATTGACGACGTAAACGCCGGACTTCCGGTGTTGGGGGATTACCTTACATTGAGAAAAAAAGCGCTCAGCCTGTCCGAGCTTTGTATGTATGATTTGTATACTCCCATCGTGCCGGAGGATAAGTCTGATATCCCGTTTGAGGATGCGTGTGAAATGGTTCTCGAAGCAGTGAAACCGCTTGGCGAGCAGTATGCAGCCGATATGCGCCGAGCTTTTTCCGAGCGTTGGATAGATGTTTACGAGAACAGGGGGAAAACTCCGGGTGCATATTCGTGGGGCGATAATACCCACCATCCGTATGTTCTTCTCAACTATCAGGGAAGCCTTGAGGATGTTTTCACACTTGCGCATGAAATGGGACACGCAATGCATTCGTATTATACGAACAAAACTCAGCCGTCGGTTTACAGAGATTATAAAATATTTGTTGCCGAGGTTGCAAGTACGGTAAATGAAAATCTTCTGCTTGAGTATTTTCTCCGTGATGCTGCAGGAGAGCGCCGAGCATATCTGCTGACAAGAAAGGCGGAAGCAATCCGCACCACGTTTTACCGTCAGACGATGTTTGCTGAGTTTGAGAAAACGGCTCATGCGATGTATGCCGACGGCGCGGCGCTTACTGCAGAAGCCCTGTGCAAGGCATATGGTGAAATTAACAAAAAGTATTACGGAAGCGTCGCGGCATGCGATGAGAATATCGAGTATGAATGGGCGCGGATTCCGCATTTTTACACAAGCTTTTATGTATATCAGTATGCCACGGGCTTTGCCGCGGCGACGAGGATAAAAGAGCTTGTGATGAATGACACCGGAGCGGCAGAGAAATATATCGAATTTCTTCACGGCGGAAACTCCGATTATCCGCTGGAGCTTCTCAAAAAAGCGGGAGTTGACCTTACTTCAAGCGCACCGGCAAAGAGCGTAATTGAAGACCTTCAAGTAGCTGTGAATGAGCTTTCTTTGCTTTTGGACAAATAGATATCTCACCGACAAAACGCCTTTTGCGTAATATGTAGTAAAAGACATGGGAAAGGCGGTGTGTTGCGATGTGCCAGAGAAGCGGGAGTGTTTGCGTGATATGTGCGATAGCGCTTGCGATGGGTATTCTCGCGGGGGTGGTGTTTCCTTCGGGCTTTCTTGTGTTTGTGCTGTGCGTATTGCTTATCGCAATAGGTGTGCTTATGCTGTTATGACGGAGGTGCAGATTTGTGAAGATAGTTGTTGTAAAGGCGCCGAAATCCATTGGCGGAATACTTAAAAGAATGTTTGGGATAAAGTGAATAGAACAAAACACTGCCAAGAGACCTTGCGGTTTCTTGGCAGTTTGCCAACATTGCGGTATAAAGATGCTTTTTTTGTTGACACTAAGCGATTTTCGGTATATAATAGTAAGGATGTAAAAAAGGAAGGATGAAAAAACATGCAGATTGTGAGCATAACGCTTAGTCAGCTTGCGAATATGTTTTTCTTTATGGCAGTGGGATATGTTTTCAGAAAGAAGAACATACTTGATATTTACGCAGGAGGAACGGTTTCACGTTTGCTGGTAAATATTTTTTTGCCGGCTATGGTTATCCGATCGTTCTCAAGCAACTTCAAGCTTGATGTAATAAGTGATAAGCTGATGTTGATATTGTTCAGCACTGCAGTGCTTATAATTACGTCGGTTCTTGCAGTTTTTCTTGCAAAGATGTTTTCGAAAGACAAGGCAACTCAGGGAATATACATATACAGCTTTGCTATTCCGAATCTCGGTTATATGGGATATCCGCTTGTTCAGGCAATTTTCGGAGAAGCTGCGCTTCTTGACACAATGGTGTATTGCCTGCCGTACAACATTTTCATTTACACAATCGGAATCAAGCTTCTCACATCGCAAAAAAATGCTTCTGTCTGGGGTTTGCTTAAAAATCCGTCTATTGTCGCGATATTCGTCGGTGCATTTTTGGGTCTGTGTGGTATTAAGCTTCCGGCGGCAGTGTCGGGAATTCTCGACGCTGCAAACGCCTGTGTTTCTCCGTGTGCAATGATTCTCACCGGAACAGTTTTTGCCCGTATAAATATGAAAACCGTATTTACTGATTGGCGGTCATATGCCGCATCGGCGATCCGCCTGGTTATAATTCCGGTTATTGCACTCTTTGTTATGCGTCTGCTCAAGGTGCCGGAAACATGGGTTCTTCCGTGCTTTGCAATTCTTGCAATGCCGCTTGGCGTAAACAGTGTTGTTTTTCCGGAAGCGTATGGCGGCGATGCCGAATCCGGCGCTAAGGTCTGCTTTATGGCGGCAATTCTCGGTGTTGTCACGATTCCGTTTATGTTTGCACTGCTGTAAATTTGTTTGTCCATAAAATATTTACAATGTTTTATTTGCAATTTGACTATATATTTGTTATAATTAATTAATGTTATAATAACAACATAGGAAAAAGAGGAGATAACAAAATGAAAAAGACAAGAATTTTATCACTTATCCTTGCAGCCGCAATGCTTTGTGCGCTCCTTTCCGGATGCATGGGTGGCAAAACCGTTATGAAAATCGGCGGAAACGCAATTTCTGAGGAGATTTACAGCGCGGCTCTTTCGTATGCCGACAATTTCTTCCTGCAGAGCTATGGCTTCTCAATGAAGGATGCGCTCGACAATGAGCTTTCCGAGGGAACAACAGGAGCCGATATGCTTAAAGAACAGGCAGACGGTCTTGTGAAGGAGTTTGAGTCCGTTGTTCTTTATGCAAAGGATAAGGGCATTGAGCTTACAAAAGAGGAAAAAGCACAGATAAAAGAAGCAAAGGATGCTCAGGTAGAGTCTGCAGGCGGCAGAAAGGCATTTCTTGACAGTATGGCAGAGACCGGTATGAATGAAGCGTTCTTTGATTACATTATGGAGCGTCAGCAGATTTACTCTAAGCTTTACACAGAGCTCTTTACCGGCGAGGGAGAGTTTGCTCCTTCTGCAGACGAGGTTGTTAAATCTCTTGAAGGTTATGCTCGCGTAAAGCATCTTCTTATCCAGACCAAGGAAGGCGATGCGGATTTCGCCGAGAAGAAGGCAACTGCTGAAAAGTTCCTTGCCCGTGCAAAGGCAGGCGAGGATTTTGATGCGCTTATTAAAGAGCTTGCAGAAACAGGCGACGGCGACCCGGGCATGAGCTCTTATCCCAACGGCTATGTGATTGATGCGAACGGCTACACCCCGGAGGGCAGCCAGATGGTAACGGAGTTCACAACCGCATCCCACGCGCTTGCAGAGAACGCAGTTTCGGAGCTTGTTCCGTCCGATTACGGCTTCCATATCATCAAGAGATATCCGTTCGGTGCGGATTTCATCAAGGAAAATCTCGCTGAATATTCCGATAACGCAGGTATGGACTCTTTCGCAGAAGAGCTTACAAAGTTTATGGAGAATGTTGAGATTGAATACACAAAGGCTTATGAAGAGCTTGATATTCACAAGATTCTCGGCGTAGAAAAGACCAACGGTGCAGCTTCCGGTGATGTTGAAGAACACTCCGCAGATGACGGCCATGATCACGGCGAAGAAGCTGAGGGTGAAGGCGATGCTCCGGCAGAGGGAGAAAACGCTTCTTCCGAAGGCGGCATTGAAGTAGGAACGGCGGTTCCGGCTGAATAAGAGTACAAAAAGAGTAAAGAGCTGTGGCAAATGCCACGGCTCTTTTAGAGTTGAAAAGGGTTGAACTGAGATGCAAAAAACTGAAATCCGTGATTTTACCCACGGCAATATTATGAGGCAGCTGCTTGTGTTCTCCTGGCCGCTGTTTCTTTCCAATATGCTACAGGTTGTTTACAATATGGTAGATATGATAATTGTGGGCAACCGCTATGGAAAGATAGGGCTTTCTGCGGTTTCCGTCGGCGGTGATGTAACGAACTTCCTGACGTTTCTTGCGATAGGCTTTGCAAACGCGGGACAGGTAATTATCGCAAAGTACATAGGTGAGGGCAGACGTGATAAATTAAGCCGCTTCGTTGGAACTATGAGCGCTTTTTTGTTTGCATGTGCCGCTACGCTTAGTGTTTTCGGGCTTGTGTTCAGGACACAAATTCTGGCTCTTATGAATACGCCGGACGCGGCGTTTGCCGGTGCAATGGAATATTCAACCGTTTGCATGGTGGGGCTCGTGTTTATTTACGGATACAATATTGTCAGCGCAGTTCTCCGCGGAATGGGAGATTCAAAGCATCCGTTTATATTTATCAGCATCGCAGCGGTGATGAATCTCGTTCTTGATGTAGTATTCATATATGTGTTTGATATGGGTCCGTATGGCGCCGCGCTTGCAACGGTTATCAGCCAGGGGGTAAGCTTTGTTTGCTGCACCATATTTCTTTTCCGTCACCGCGAACGGTTTGAGCTTAAATTTGAACTTCGCGATTTCACAAAATGGGATGGCGAAATGCTGTCAGATCTTATAAAGCTCGGAACTCCGATGGCGATAAAAAGCGCGTCTGTGCAGTTTTCGAAGCTGTTTGTAAATTCGTGGATAAATTCTTACGGAACGGCAGTCTCCGGCTTTGCAGGCATAGCAAACAAGATTGCAAGTATTTCAAATCTCGTGTCCGCGGCGATGAACACCGCCGGCTCTACCATGATGGGACAGAACCTTGCGGCGAGAAAGTATGACCGTGCAGTGGGCATTATGCGCGCGCTTGCAAAGGTAACTCTCAGTGCGGCAACGGTGATTTCTCTTGTTATCGTTATTTTTCCGTCACAGGTTTTCCGTATATTCACGAGTGATGCCGAGGTTCTTGCGCTCGGTGGGAAGTATGTGCCGATCGCGGTGCTTCTATTCTTCGGTGCAGCGTGCCGTGCGATTATGAACGCACTCATAAACGGCAGCGGAAATTATAAGGTGAACTTTGCAACGGCAATTCTCGATGGAATTGTTATGAGAATAGGTCTTGCACTTCTGTTCGGACTCGCGCTCGGTATGAAGCATTACGGCTTTTGGCTGGGTGATGCCCTCGCCGGCTTTACTCCGTTCTGGGTTGGGCTTATATTCTACTTCTCCGGCAAATGGAAAAAGGAAGAATAGCGTCCTATTTTAGCAGTTCTTCAAAGGCTACATTAAAAACCTTTGTGAATGCGCACAATTCAATATCAGTAACAAAACGCTTTCCGCACTCTATGCGCTGGATGGCGTTTTTATCAATATCAATCCCTATAAGCTGCATTCTGTCGGCAAGTTCCCGTTGTGAAATTGCCAGATTGGCACGCAGGTGTGATATGTTTTTGCCGCAAATATTGTTAAGTCCATCTTTTGATTTGTTTATAAACATAAAATCCCTTTCCTTTTGACATTTTGTGCTTGTCATTGAAGAAATTATATGTTATAATCAACTCATATATGACATTCACTGAATGTCATATATGAGTTGATTATGGAAAGGGATCGTGTTATGATAGTTTCATGCAGAAACGATATTTGTGTATATTGGAAAAATGATGAGTGTATGTTAGAAGCTATTGATATCAATGATGCAGGTTTTTGCGATGATTACATTTCAGTGAACATACCTTCGGAAGAATTGGAATATTACAGAAAAAAGCATCTTGATGATTTAAGGAATAGAGCGTATTGAATCTGTAATTTTTCGTGCGGGTTTGTCTTTTATAGCTTTTATACAAAAAAATTCCCAAATTTTTGCTAATATTTTCACAAAAAGCAGTTGTAAATTTGATTAAAATCGTTTATAATGGTAACATACGAAAATTTTTTAGGAGGAATATCACCATGAGTATCAAAATCGGTATTAACGGCTTTGGCCGTATCGGCCGTATGGTTTTCCGCGCAAGCGTAAACCATCCTGAAATCGAAGTTGTCGGCATCAACGACCTTTGCCCGGCAGACTACCTTGCATACATGCTTAAGTATGACACAATGCACGGTCAGTTTGAGGGAACAATCGATTCCACAGAGAACTCCATCATTGTTAACGGTAAGGAAATTCCGATTTCCGCTGAGCGTGATCCGGCTGCTCTTCCGTGGGGCAAGCTCGGCGCTGAGTACGTTGTTGAGTCCACAGGTCTCTTCCTTACAAAGGAAAAGGCTGAGGGTCACCTTAAAGCAGGCGCTAAGAAGGTTGTTATGTCCGCTCCGTCCAAGGACGACACTCCGATGTTCGTTATGGGCGTTAACAACAAGGACTACACTTCCGACATGAACTTTGTTTCCAACGCTTCCTGCACAACAAACTGCCTTGCTCCGATTGCTAAGGTTCTTAACGACAACTGGGGCATCACAGAAGGTCTTATGACCACTGTTCACTCTGCTACTGCTACACAGAAGACTGTTGACGGTCCGTCTCTTAAGGACTGGCGCGGCGGCCGTGCAGCAAGCGGCAACATCATCCCGTCTTCCACAGGTGCTGCAAAGGCTGTTGGTAAGGTTATTCCGGAGCTCAACGGCAAGCTCACAGGTATGTCCATGCGTGTTCCGACTCTCGATGTTTCTGTTGTTGACCTTACAGTTAACCTTGCAAAGCCGGCAAAGTACGACGAGATCTGCGCAGCTATGAAGGCTGCTTCCGAGGGCGAGCTTAAGGGTATCCTCGGTTACACTGAAGAAGCAGTTGTTTCTTCTGACTTCCTCGGCGATACACGCACATCCATCTTCGATAAGGATGCAGGTATTGCTCTCACCGATACATTCGTAAAGGTTGTTTCCTGGTACGACAACGAAATCGGTTACTCCAACAAGGTTCTTGAGCTTATCAAGCACATGTACTCTGTTGACCACAAGTAAGATATAACTTGTAAAGTAATGCCGCCGCGATGGATTTCCACCGCGGCGGTTTTGTGTATACAGAATCTTTTTCGATGAGGTTTGACATATGCAGGACGGGGTGGTATACTAATAAACAGCTTAAAAAAGGAGATTTACATAATGTATATTGCATTTTTGCTTTTGATATCTGTGACGGCATCACAGCTTTTGAATATTTCGTATAAAAAAGGTGCGGAAAGAACGGTAGACCCCATTTCCTCTCCACCGCTTATGTGTACGTTTGCGGCAATTTTTATTGCGTGTGTTTTCACGGTTGCGGCGGTTATTGTCGACGGCGATGTGGCTTTCCCGAATAAGATGAGTATTCTTTATGCGCTCTGTCTCGGAATTGCATATGCGTTTGCGTCGTTTTTCTATCTCGTAGCGCTGTCCACGGGACCATATACTATTTCTGCCATTCTCCTAAATTTAAGCTCGTTTATGCCTATTCTTTACAGCAGGATATTCCTTGGCGAGGATGTTACGGTACCGCAGATTATCGGGCTTACGGTGGTGATCGTTTCGTGTGCGCTTCTTACAACTGTACGGAGCCGCGGTGCGCAGGATGCAAAGGTGAACGTGCGCTGGACAGTGTGCGTGATTCTGATGTTTTTCTCAAACAGCATGATAAGCTTTTTTATCCGCGTAAATACAACTCTCGCACCGGAAACATCATCCAATTCCATGTTTGCCGCGGCGTATGTTTTTGCCGCTATCATCTGTTTTTCTTTCTTCCTCATAACGAAAGGTCTGAAAAAGAAAATAAGCCCGAAGCCGCTTATTTTCCCTGCGGCGTGTGTTGCAGGTTCCCTTGCAATGCAGCTTGCACCAACGGCAATTCTGCCCAAATTTCTTTCCGCCGCGCTTCAGTACCCAATTGAAAAAGGCGCATCTATCCTTGCCGGAGTGGCAATAGGGATGATTTTCTTCAAGGAGAGAATCGGCAAAGTCGGATGGTTTTGCATTGCGGCGATTATCGCGGCAATGTGCCTGCTTGGGATAAAGTAAATATAGGAATATTCAAAAACGCACCTTTGTATGTAGACAAAAGTGCGTTTTTTTGTTGGTCGGAGTGACAGGGCGCATATTGCTTTGCAATCTGCCGTGCTTGACGACCGCTCCGCACTGCTCGCAGTACCCGTCTTCGCACATCGCTTCTAAAAAACAGTCCACAGGACTCTTTTTTGACGAAGCGACCTTCTCAAGGTTCGAGCCCTCTCATATCAAAAAAATAAAGCAGAAGTCATTGCGGACATCTACTTTATTTGGTCGGAGTGACAGGGCTCGAACCTGCGGCCTGATGGTCCCAAACCACCCGCGCTACCAGCTGCGCCACACCCCGATAAATATTAACTTGTTTAAAGCAGCTGTCCGCTGCGCTTCCTGTTGCAACTAAGGCTCTGTCTGCGTGAGCAGAGCTCACTTGCTAATCGCCAAGTTGCCGCCACTCCTTATCCCTCGCTGTATCTGCCACCGGCAGCGCTCGGGAACGTCCCCAGCTGCGCCACACCCCGGTAAATATTAAGTTTCAATTCGTGACTAAACTATTATAATACAATAATCGTTTAAAGTCAACACGAAAAATCGGAAAACAAACAACAAAAATCAGATATTTTTTAACCTGCTTTACAATTTGCTTGGAGTTTTGATTAAATTCTTAAATTGCATTAATGTATAAGCTTATGCAGAAACCCGCTTGCCATAAGCAGACCAAGCAGAATGAGCAATATGCCGCAGATGAGGTTTATTTTTCTGTAATGTTTATTTATTGTTTCAAACAATCCGCCGAGGCGGTCGAGCAAAAATGCGGATACAATGAACGGAACCGCAAGCCCGAGCGAATATACAAGCAGGAGAAGCACTCCCGTTCCGACTGCACCTGAGGCTGACGCTGTGGCAAGCGCAGTTCCGAGCCATGCGCTGAGGCAAGGGGCGTGGCTTATTGAGAACATAACTCCGAGTACAAAAGCCGAAAGCTTCCCGGTAATTTTAATAGACGAATGACCGTTTCCGAATACAGGTAGATGTATAATTCCGAGAAAATCAAGACCGAGAAGTATTATCACAATCCCGCAAATCAAATCAATTGTGCCGTGAAACTCATGAAGAAGCTCGCCTATTCCTCCTGCAAAAAAACCGAGCAAACAAAACACAGAGGTAAAGCCTGCAATGAAACACAGAACATTGAGCAATGCTGTTGTTTTTTTATTTGCATGCCCTGAAAAATATGATATATATAACGGCAAAAGCGGTAGCATACACGGCGATACAAATGAAATGATCCCTTCAGAAAAAGTTATCAGATACTGCATATTTACACATCCTTCCGGTTGACTTCAGCTAACTGCTATAATATTACCATAAATTTCCATTCAGGTCAATATCTCTTTTATGTTAAATCGGCAAACAATATTAAAAAAGATGTGGCCAAAAACAAAGCGTTTTGACCACATACCGTTATATATCATATTCGCGGATGAACTTTTTCCACTTAGGATAAATCATCGCAATAAGAATAAGAGCTATAACACAGAGCACAGCAAGAAGTCCCATAACCACTGTCCAGTTCCACAAATCTGCTACAAGAGCGATTCCGTAGCTCTGAATCACTATTCCCAGTGCGGCACCTGCGTTTACTATTCCGGCAACTTCACCGTTCTTTCCGTATTTTGCAAACCTCATCGAATAGTACTGAGCAAAAAGGCCGGAAGCCGCAGCCATCGCTATTGTCAGAGAAAGGGAAATGATAATGAAGACAACATTGATTTTTCCTACGAGCATGGTGAATAAAAGCATGGGGAGCATCAGGAACGTGAAAAGACGCATACCCTTTATGATATCCGGAATCCGCCTCGGGTAAACAGCCTTTGCTGTAAACATACCAACAAGGCCGGAAAGAATAATAATTATGTTAAGCATATTTCCTATAGCAGGTGATATTTCATCATAGGATTCCATAAGCAGCGTGGGCGCAATATTCTTAAGTCCGAGTTCGATAAGACCACGGATAACTGTGACGGTAACGAACAGATAGAGTCCGCACTTTTTGAACATAGTTTTACTGCTTGTGTCGAGTGTCTCATTGATCTCAACGTCGCCGTGTATCGGCTTTGCAGGGATGCCGTCATCCGGAACCATTTTTTTCTCGGCACGAGGATAAATGATAAGAAAGCCTATTGCGAAAATGAACAGGAGTATTGCGGAAAGAAGGAAATTGTCCTGCCATCTTTTCATCACTGCTGATAAAATAAACGTAAGACAAAGACCGAAGGTTGAAGCGAAGGTTATGTAATACACTCCGCGAATTCTATGCTCGTGTGCAAGCTGAGAAGAAACAATTTTAAATATTGCAGGCCACAGCGCAAACTGGAGACAAGCGTTAAGCGTCCATACAACGAGCATTAAATAATAATTCTGATTTATATAGATAACGAGGTTCGCGGTCGCCGCGCCGAGAAGCCCTATTATGATGAGAATATCCGGACGCCAACGGTCGGCAAGGCGTCCGCCGACGATTTGCAAAGGCGCGTATGCAAGGTAGAAGAGCGCCGTGATAAGTCCGGTCTGGGATTTGGTCATAATCCCTTCGGCTACGATTGAAGCCATGGCTCCGGAGAAGCAGTTTTTCGTCATGTATACAACCGCGTACATGAGCCACACGTACACAAAAAGCCTGAAACTTGTTTTATGGTCATTAAGGTGTTTTTTGTTCATTTTCAGGTCATCTCTTTTCAAGTTATATCAAATGTTTTCAAGCAAATATTATTATAGGTTATCAATAAAAAAATGTCAATGTACAAATTTGCATTATTTTTGCACTTTAGTTACAAAAACGGGGAAAGAATATAATCAATATTGAGTGATGTTTTAATAAAATAATGCTTTACACTGCTCCGTAATTATGATAAAATGAATATAATCGAAATTTGTTTTGAGGTGAAATTAATGAAAACGGTAAAACAGCAGACAATTGATACGATGCGCGTGCTTGCGGCAGAAGCTATCGATAAGGCAAAATCCGGACATCCGGGTATTGCTCTCGGTGCTATGCCGATGGCATACACTCTTTGGGCAGAGAAAATGAAGCACAGCCCGAAAAACTCAAAGTGGCAGAACCGCGACCGCTTTATTCTTTCCTCCGGTCACGGCTCGGCGATGCTTTATTCGCTTCTCCATATGTTTGATTACGGTCTTACGCTTGATGACCTTAAGGCTTTCCGTCAGGAAGGCAGCAAGACTCCGGGACATCCGGAGTACCGCGAGGTAAACGGCGTTGAGATTACCACAGGTCCGCTTGGACAGGGTATTGCAAACGGTGTCGGTTTTGCAATGGCAGAGCGCCGTCTTGCATCAATGTTCAACCGCGACGGTATGGATATTGTTGACCACTATACATATGTTCTTTGCGGCGACGGTTGCCTTATGGAAGGTATTGCATCTGAGGCAGCTTCCCTTGCAGGAACACTCGGACTTGGAAAGCTTATAGTGCTTTATGATTCAAACTCCATAACAATTGAAGGAAGCACCGATATTGCATTTACAGAAGATGTGTGTGCACGCTTTGAAGCATATGGCTGGCAGACTCTCTCCGTTGCAGACGGCAACGACACCGATGTTATCGCGGCTGCGATTGACGAAGCAAAGGCAGAGAAGAACAAGCCGACTCTTATCAAGATTACAACCGAAATCGGTTACGGCGCTCCGAATGCAGGAACAAGCCAGGTTCACGGTGAGGCTCTCGGTGCAGAAAAGCTTGCAAAGCTTAAAGAAAACCTTGAGATGCCGGCAGAAGAGTTCTTCGTGGCAGACGAGGTTTACGCTCATATGAAGGAAATTGTTTCCGAGCTCAACAAGAACGAGGATGAATGGAACAAGATCTTCTCCGATTACGCAAAAAAATATCCGGAGCTTGCAAAAGAATGGGAAGCTCTTATGTCCGGCGAGCTCGATATGGCAGCTCTTGATTCCGATGAATTCTGGGGCTTTGAAAATAAGGCAAACGCTACGCGTAATCTCTCCGGCGAGATGATAAACCGCCTTGCAAAGATTATGCCGAGCCTCTTTGGTGGCTCTGCTGACCTTGCACCGTCTAACAAGACAAACATCAAGGAAGGCGGAGATTACAGCAAGAACGATTATGCAGGCCGCAACATCCACTTTGGTGTTCGTGAGCATGCAATGGGCGCTATTGCAAACGCAATGGCAGCATACGGCGGCATTCATCCGTTTGTTGCAACCTTCTTTGTGTTCTCGGATTACTTAAAGCCGGCTATGCGTCTTTCAGCTCTTATGGAGCTTCCGGTAACATACGTCTTCTCGCATGACTCCATCGGTGTCGGCGAGGACGGTCCGACTCATCAGCCGATTGAGCAGCTTGCTGCAATGCGCTCTATCCCGGGATTTGTTGATTTCCGTCCGGCTGACGGACATGAAACTGCTGCTGCATGGTACTATGCAGTTACAAACGGCAAGCATCCGGTAGGTATCGCGCTTACACGTCAGAACCTCCCGTACTATGAAGAGACAGGTAAGGCTGCACTCAAGGGCGGTTATGTCCTCCGCGACAGCGACAATGCAGAGGTTATCCTTATCGGCTCCGGTTCAGAGCTTGAGCTTTGCTACAAGGCATATGACGAGCTTAAGGCAGCGGGAATTGCTGCACGCGTTGTTTCTATGCCGTCTGTTGCGCTCTTCGAGATGCAGAGTGAGGAATATCGCGAGAGCGTTCTTCCGAAGAGCATCCGTGCAAGAGTTTTTGTTGAGGCAGGCTGTGGCTTCGGTCTTGACCGCTATGTAGGTCTTGACGGTGCAAAGATTTGCATGGAAGGCTTCGGTGCTTCGGCTCCGTATTCAAAGCTCTTCCCGAAGTTCGGCTTTACTGTTGAAAACGTTGTTGCAACAGCAAAAAAGCTTGTAAAGTAAACTGAATATCAAAGTGCCGGGAACTGCGTTTTAGCAGCTCCCGGTTTTTTAATTGACAAGCAATGCTTGATATGGTAAAATTTATTTGATTTAAAATCAGATGAAAAGAGGTTTTTTATATGAAACGTTCGAAAATAAATGCCGCTCTGCGAGAGCTTGAAGCAATGTGCGAAAAGCATTGCTGTTATCTGCCGCCCTTCTGCCATTTTACTCCCGAGGAGTGGAAGGAAAAGGGGCACGAGTATGATGAGGTTCGCGAATGTATGCTCGGCTGGGATATTACCGACTACGGTAAGGGGGATTTTGACAAGTTCGGCTTCTCGCTTATAACGATAAGAAACGGTAACCGTAAAATGGCGGAAAAATACCCCAAGGTTTATGCTGAAAAGCTCCTCTATTTAAAAGAAGGGCAATATGCACCGAATCATTTCCATTGGTATAAAACAGAGGATATAATCAACCGCGGCGGGGGAAATGTTCTTATCCGAGTATATAACAGTCTTCCCAACGAGGAGATTGATTATGAGACCGATGTGACGGTGTATACGGACGGAAGAGCGTACACCGTTGCGGCGGGCACACAGATTCGTTTGGCTCCGGGAGAAAGCATATACATACCGCAGTATCTTTATCACGATTTTGAGGTTGAGAAAGGAAGCGGAGCCGTGCTTCTCGGCGAGGTAAGCCAGTGCAATGATGACAGCAACGACAACCGTTTTAATCCTCCTGTCGGCCGCTTCCCGGAAATTGAAGAGGATGAGCCACCGTATCGCTTGCTCTGCAATGAGTATCCGAAGGCGAAATAATTAAAAAGAAAAAAATAATAGTGGATATCTTGTAGCTTTCATTTTAATTTCGCAAAATTTGCCATGTAAAAATTACAACTTATATAACTCTTTGAACGGTTCAAAATACTATTGTACCAAGTTCAAGGAGGTGAATTTGAAATGGCAATCGTTCCGAATGCACAGGATGCACTCAATAAGTTCAAGATGGAAGCTGCAAGCGAGGTTGGTGTTAACCTCAAGCAGGGTTACAATGGTGACCTCACTTCCCGTCAGGCAGGTTCTATCGGCGGTCAGATGGTTAATGACATTTGTCCCGAAAGAACTATGAACTTTGACCGCAATTACCGTTGGCTTGACGGACACATTAAAACTGTCGGATACACCTATAGAATAACGGTTTAGAGATACTACGCATGGCAATATAATCGCTGTGCGTAGTGTTTTTTAGAAATTCTAATTTTGTTGTTGTATTTTACTTAAAATTAGTATACAATAATTACAGCAGATAATATAAGGGAGGTTTTTTATATGCCAAATATCAGGCCTGTTTCGGATTTAAGAAATTACGCGGAAGTATTAAAAGAAATTTCATTTGATGAGCCGGTGTTTCTCACGAAAAACGGCAGAGGTCGTTATGCGATTGTGGATATGGAAGAATATGAAAAAACAAAAGCAATCATTAAACTTATGGGAAAACTGTCTGAAGGAGAAAAATCGGTAAAAGAAAACGGTTGGTTATCTAATGACGATGTAAAAGCTGCTTTGGGGGTATAATGATGAAAATACGAGTTACCCCTGCAGCACTGAATGATTTAAAAGAAATCAGATATTATATTGAAAATGATTTGTCAAATCTCATAGCTGCAAACAATGTGATTAAGCGTATCATTGAGGATTATAGCCGTCTCGGAATTTCTCCCCATATGGGACCATCGTTATCAACTAAAGCGCCGTTTGATACAGATTCCCGCTTTATCGTAAGCGGGAATTATCTTGTATTCTACAAAGCTGATGATGAGTATGTCTCAATTTATCGTATCTTATATGGTCGCCGTGATTATCTTAAAATTATTTTTGATGATATGGAATTAAACGACGAAGAATAAAAGAACACTTTCGAGGTGCACAAAAAACAATCCAGTATAAATATAATATAATGGTATGAAATAAGTTATACAAGAATAAAGAAGCAGGAGCTGTCATCTAAAACAGCTCCTGCTTCTTGCTTGCGCCGCTTGGGTGTGCAGCACAGTTCTTAGCTATCAGTAGTTTCATTTTATTGCGTTCTTCTTCTGTGATAATGCCCTTCTCAAATAAGATCCGGTTGAAGTAATTGAGATATACCTGTTTTGCGATATTTGTTGTAGCATCCATGCTGCACACCTCCTTTCGTACTATGTATTATGCGCAAGCATCGCCTTCTTTAATCGCTTTCCGGCTGCTTCATTTCTCGGATATAATATATGTGATTCATATCCAGAGTTTCTGGAACAGTACAGAAATCCGGCAGCATCGCTTCTGCTACTTCTTTTGCGTGTAGTGTGGCTTCTTCCTTGGTGTTGAAGCCTTTCGTTCTCAAGCCTTTCATGTATTTCTGACAGGCTTTCACTCTTGACCATTTGTTACAAACAGCAACACAGTTGTATGCGTTAACTGCATAATAATAGTGATTACGCATGTTTTACCTCCTCCTTATAGAATTTGAGTATCAAAAATTTCCGGGATAAAGCTGATTCCACGATATCCTCTTAATGCTTTTTTCTTGCCATCTTCATCTTTGATATTGATAATGGTTTTTTTGCAGTCATGTATCTTGGTTAATATCTCAGACCACTCGCGCGGATCCAGGAAGGAATAACCATTTTCCTCGCAGTATGCCATGTATTTTTCGATTATTTCCTGCGTTGTCAGTTTGCCATCTGGATTCTGCTGAATGTATTTTTTAGCAAATGGAGAAAATGAGTCAGATGCCATAATTGCGGCCTCTTTGATTCTTACCATAGCCTCTGTCTGGTTTATCACATTGCCGTCCTCGCGCCAGTATTTTAGCCCTTTGATGGCATAGTGAATAATGTGATACATGTCTCCTAAGAGTTCATCAACATAGTTATCCTTCCATTCGCTTCTGTCCGCTGTGCGCAATAGAGGATAGATAACCAGACGGTCGTAAAAGGAATCCGTTTCGTTGATGACTTTTATCTTCGGGAAAGTATTTGTGGCGAACTTGAGCATAGTGCGAGGTTTCATAGAGAATGAATCGCAAAACTTATACGAAGTTTCTACGCTGTCTCCACCTACAAGAGCCTTGAAACATTCAAGTTTCTTCTCGGTTATTCCTTCCATTTCTCCTGTCAGGTTTATGCGTGTGCCGTGTAAAGAGCTAAGCGTGAAGTCACTGGTGTTCAACTGCGAGAAGGAGAGTGATGAACACATTTCGGGACCTACGACATACCTGTCAACCTCGAGCAGAACCGTTTTTCCGCTATTCGGAGGGCCGAATAAAACCTCGGCAATCTTTTTGTCCCTGATGTCACTGTATGTCAGTCCGTGCGACTTTAAATATTCCCTGCGGGTCGCTTTGTCATCGCCGAAAGCAAATTCCAAGTGTCTTTTGTATGCACCGTTCTTTTGCTGTTCAAGCTTTTTGAAATCTGCATTCAGTTTATACCTGAACACCAGTTTTTCTCGTTCTTTCGGATCGTCAATTATTTCATCTGTGACCCAATTATAGGCACAGTCTTTGAAGTTTAAATAATCGGTGTATTTTTCAAAGACATGATGTTCATCCTTTAAATAGCATAGTAACCAGTTGTATATCTCCTGTAAGGAGTTTCTGTTTATTGCTGAAGAATAACAAGATGGAATTATCCTTCTCAAAACAGTATTTATGTTTGATGGTTTTATTATTTCTAGGTAAAAATACCATCTGTTACGGTGATAAATATGTCCGTCGATTTTTCTGAATTCCGGGATGATATCCATTGCTATATCAAAGGGCGTATGCTTTTTCTTGTTTTCTTCGACAGCTGTCGTATCAACTTTAAACTCGGTGGCGGTTTCTCTTTTCGGAGCAATCTCCGGTTCATCGGGTGGGACTTTGAAAATATTTTCATCTTCTTCTACCTCTTTTGGTTTGTTAAGTTCTTTCTTTTTTTCTAAAACTGATTGTCTCCTTTCTTCCAGCTTCTTTTGTCTTCGGTCATATTGTTCGTTGAAGCTTTTGAGAATTAACTCCATAGATTCTGTTTTTGGCATTTTAAGTCCTCCTGCAATATTTTTAATTTTTGAGACATACGTCTCTTGATTTTTCAACACGGCCATGTTAAAATATTAGTACATCAGCGAATTCTATTGGCGTTGATGTATGCATATAATACACGAAAAATATGGGGATTTCAATAGGAAAAACGATATCTGAGTACACATATATTTTTGAAAACTATTCGTACAATCAGGAGGGGTTAGCGTGGATGTAATTAAAACCCAAAACACTTTGCTTTTTAATAATTATGTTGAAATCAACGAACGGAAAATTTCCATGTGCAGATATGGTGGCGTTTATATATCCGGGCTTACTTTCAATGCAAAATCAAAATTGCCTATATTTTCTAATGAAGATATAGGTAACATGATTGCTATGCTTCTTAATTCTGAATATCGCGAGAAATTAAATAAATTAACCATATCAATCCGGGAAGCTACATGTGCCACAAACGACTACGAAAAAATTATTAGCAAGTATTCAGAACAGTTAGAATCAATTAGCCCGCTATTAAGACTTTTTTCAGAAAATCTATTTTTAGAGGAGTTTATATTTCAGATTATTGAAAATAAGCGAAGATCTTCAAAGGATTCAATAACGTTTGCTGATTTAAGTGTCAGTATCATAGAGAATGTATCACATTTCACGGAATATTTGAACATAGATGCATATATAGAATCGTTTATTTCGGAATATATAAAATCGATGTTCAGTGCAACTATTTCGCCCGTAACAAAATTGTTGAATTCTTTGGATTTGCTAAAATTCGCATTGACCTCTGATGCTGACAACTCTATCCCGGAGCTGATGATATTAGAGAAAATAGGCTGGATTATCAAATCGTCAAACATAGAAATTCTCGATGATTATACGAAGTTCATCCCGAATCTGTTTACTTATAATTCCAGAAAACCTACTTTCTTGAAAGAAAACACAATGTGCAAAAAGGGTTCTTATACTTATTCATACATTCTCAATCGATTCGAACATTTGGTTTTTGTGCTTTTATATCATACGCTTGCAGGTAAGATGTTGTTGAGGTCATGCGAATGTTGCGGGAGGATTTTTATAGCTAAAAGACCCAACAATATATATTGTGACGGTGTGGATCCGGAATCCGGCAAATTATGTGTGAAATACGGCCCACATAAAGCAAAACAAGAAATGTCAGAAATTGATAAATTATGCGTAAGGATAATGGAAAATCATCGCATATATTTTTCCAGACATCTAAAAGAAGCAAAAGAACTTGACGCTATCAAAGAGATTTTTAAAGATTGTTCGAAAATGGCTTATGTCAAGGCAAGGTTGGAATTAAAAATTGAAGTAGAAAAATATATAAAGAATGCTACTAATCACAATTCAGATAAATCAGGAAACGAGGCATTTCCGAAGATCAAGAAAGCTTTGAGTATTTTATGCAACAAATATAGCAGTACTGAGTATATTGCTACAAAAATTAATGAAATTATGAAAGAGAGTCGATGATGTCTGTGAAACATCATCGACTCTCTTTTTCTTTATAAATCGCATTAAAATATAATATATTATTTTCTTTTGCCGAAATACCAATAACACATATAACATTATCTTTACTGTGTGGCACAAAAAATATTTGAAAATAACAACAGAATATAACACATTTAACACAAATAACAATTAATTTATATTTATATAAGATTTAATAAGTTTTTTTATAAACTTTATAAAGATATATAGCATTATTTAATGTTCATTATTCTGTTATACATGTATTATTATCATAAATTTATATCATTATTTGTGCACCACTGCCGGATACGTGTTATATGTGTTAACGCTGTAACTATGAGTGGCAGGGGCAGAGCGCTACCCGTCATATCCACAATGTGCCTCAAAGTCGCGCAAACGCTGGGATTATATGAGTTTGCTCTGATTGATTTAAGCGCTTACATAGCCAGTATTATATTTTCACTCTTATTTCATTGAACATATCAAGCCATTCATGGGTGATGAGAGCATGACCTGCGGGTGTTGGATGAACTCCATCAAACGACCAATATGTCGGGTTGTTTGGGTTGTAGACAGAATCAAAATTTTCCTGAAGCGGAACAAACGAAAGCCCGAAATTTTCGGCAATACGTTTTGCTGCAACCGCTTTTTCTTCGATATCGGCATGGAACTCGGTATAAATAGATTTATGCTTGTCCGTTTCTTCCATCGCTGGTCCGTCAAGGCAGAACGGCTCAAGAATCATTATTTTAATGTCAGGCAATGCCGTCAGAATCTCTTCAATCAACATTGAATGGTTTTTTAATTTAGGAGTATCAATTCATCATACACAACCGTGTGCTTTTCATCCGGCTCACTGTGTTCGTGGTTGTGTCCGGAGTACCAGTGCTTGTATGAAACATTATCTTCGATATATTTCTCCAATTCACCGAGTGAGGGGCAGAACGTAGCATCCGGCGGTGTCTGTTCATATTTGTGCGTAAGTATAAAATCAAACTTGAATTCATTTTCTTTTATTGTTTCATATGCAAGAGAAAGCTCCTTTGACTCCGGCTCTTCGCCCGGGTAATACAGACCAATCTTATGCCAGCCTTCCGAAGATTTGCATCCACCGAAAACAAAGAAGTTATTTCCTTGTATTTCAAAAGCATTGCCGCGCATCAGGTGGACTATATTATCCGACAGGCGATGAACCCTGCCACCGCACCAATCTTCCTCCGGAAAGCTTTTGAGATAATCAAAGTTTTCGTGATTTCCGTCGACAATGGCTATGTTCTTCTTTATCGAAAGAAAAAAGTCAGTGAATATGCGGTTCTCTTCCGTCTTTTCGAAAGATAATCCTACATCACCGAGTATAATGAGTAAATCATTATCATCAGCTTTTGAAATATAATCTTCAAGACCTTTAAAATTCCGGTCTCCATGAATATCACTCAGCAGATATATCATCTCGTATCAACCGACCTTTTCCGCTTTTTACAAGCTCAACAAATTCTTCACTTGTTTTTATCTCATAATCTGAAATCATTCCGCTTAAAGCATAGTCATTATCTCGGTGAGCATCGCTTCCGGCTGTTACATAAAGATTATATTCTTTCGCGGTTGCCACAGCCTTTTCGTTGAAGTTTTTGTGACGGGGATTTGAGTTATATGCCTCATAACCTTCAACGTTCCGAGGATCGGTTCTTCCGTATCCCTCGCGATATGGGTGAGCTTGAACGACAAGAACTCCGTTTTCTCTCATATATGGAAAAAATTCTTCTTCAGTGCTTTGACATATATTCGGAAAGTTATAAATTATTTCGGGCGTTATACCGTACAGAAGATAATCTCCCTCAAACTTTTCAAAATGGCATTCCACTCCCATGATTACATTTACACCGAGCTTATCGCCCTCTGTCTTTGCATTTCTGTATCCGAGAAAGAAACGGTCTACTGCGTTTTTCCATGAATTGCTGTCATATTCGTCAAGATATTTCTGCATAAAATGGTCGGTTACAATAACCGTTTTATATCCTGCCTTATGATAGAATCTTACCATTTGCGCAGCATCTATCTGAGCACATGGGCTTGATTCCGACGTGTGTAGGTGTGTTTCGATTTTAAACATTTTATCATTCCTCACATTAGTTTGCTTACTATGAATGGTTAGCTTTTTTACTCAGACAAGAAAACAGTAGCTATTTTTTTGTGAAAATGGACACCAAGAGAAGGTGTTATGTTATCTTCTGCAAGATAGTAAAGCCGTTCCGCTTCAAGTTCCTCAATTATGTCAATTTCGCCGTTTATATACGCTGTTAGCTTTCTTATTGCCGTTTCAATACGCGCCTTTGTTCCGCCAGTGCGAAGGTCATAAACATCAAAGCCGAATGCTTTGTTCTCTGAATTCCAAAGCTTTTCAAACTTATCGCACATATCACGATAATCAACAAGAAGAGTTTTAAGCTCTTCCGTGAGCTTTTTCAATTCATTAACATCACGATTGTCGTACGCACGTTTTATGTCTATACCGATTTCCGCCTTTTCATAAAGCACTTTTGTGAGGCTTACGTAATAATCAAACACTTTTTCAAGTCCCGGCTCTGAAATGTTCCGGAGTTCTTCGTGTTTTTTCTTGTAGTATTCTTTGAGTCCGAGTCCTTCAAAGTTTTTGTCGAATATGCCACAAAGGATATCTTGATAAATTATTTCGCGTGAAACAGCACTTAATTTGCTTTTTTCTGCAACTGCGGGGATATTGTCGATTTCGAGTGCGAGGAAATTATCAAGATTATGCCCTATGCATAGCTTAAACTGCCGTCTTAGATGCTCTGTATCAACCTTTTCGTAGTAGTTGTACTCTGCAAAAAGCTGTATGCCGCCGAGCATTGTGAGAACGTTCACTTCCGCTCCGTCATCACCCCACATTGTCGTTATTATGGTGTCAAGTCCTTTCTCGTGGCACACATCAAGGGCAGCACATGTTGTATCAAATGTTTTCTGATATCCGGGTCCCATACCGAACCATGTCCACGCACCGCCGACGAAGATGGTGTTTCTCTGCATCTTGAAATGCTTGTCTATCATAGAGTGATACATTTTCTTATCTGTG
The DNA here is from genome assembly GCA_045539475.1 of Eubacteriales bacterium. Classification (GTDB taxonomy): domain Bacteria; phylum Bacillota; class Clostridia; order Oscillospirales; family JAAYXM01; genus SIG480. The sequence continues at coordinate 34,551 of JAZQFJ010000085.1, forward strand.
TTGTAATAATCCCAATAAGCGAGTGTTATTTCTTCGGGAATTCGCTCATGCATATTCTCGGGGATTTTTGCATCAAGGTCATAATACCAGCCATTTTTCGAGCCTAAACGGAAGAACATATCACTCCACATGATCGATTCGAATCCATACTTCTTTGAAATCTCACAAACACGGGTGAGATGCTTTGATAAAAGCTCAAATCTGTCGCTGTCGCCGTGAAGGTCGTAATACTTGCCGCGCCCTACGAAGTGAGCTTCATCCATGCCAATGAGTATTTTGTCCGATGAGTAAGCTGCTTTGACGGATTTAAACATAGCCTCGATAAACTTGTATGTCTTTTCTTCGTCGATAAGAAGAACGTCATCGTCATCCCGCATCTCTGCAGCGTAGCTCCAGCGCAGAGTATTTCGCAAATGTGCAAGGGTCTGAATGCAGGGAATCATTTCAATGCCGAGTGCCTTTGCCGCTTTGTCCATTTCCTGTATTTCTGCTAATGTATATCTGCCGCGCATATATCCAAAATACGGGTATTCTTTTATTTCATATGTATCTTCGGTATAGAGCATAACGGTATTCATACCTGCCGATGCCATCTTACCCATAAGCTTGATAACCGTTTCAACTTTTAATACGGCATTTCGTGAGCAATCCAGCATTGCTCCGCAGGCTTTCATTTTTGGCACTTCTCGTTTGCAGATATCAGTTTCGCCGCTTTCAAGCAGACCTACAAGCGTACAAACAGCACGGAAAAAGTCATTTTTTTCTGCATATGAAATTACGTATTTGCCGTCTTTTCCTTCTATCGAAAGACCACGCACGATTCTTTTTACGGAAACGCTTATATCTCCGGTTTCTCCGAATTTAAAGCCTCGTGTTTCGGAAACGATTAAAAGACCGTCCCAAAGGTTTTCTATCTCTTTTTTGTTAAAATGCAGTGAAATCATAGTTTTTCCAATTCCTTTCTCGTGTGTTTTTTTGCCTATCTGTTTTAAAAACAGGTAAGAGTGAAGTATAGTTTTCTGTGATTACAGTGTCAATTCCGGAATCAAGATGTTTCTTTACGTCTTCCTGATCTCCTCTATAAAGCATACTGCACTTTATGCCGCTGCTGTGTGCAAGCAAAAGCGCTTCATATGTGTAGGATGACTCATTAAAACAGATTTTTTGACAACCAAGGGATTTTGCTGCAGCCACAGCCTGTTTATCGAGTTTTTTCAAGCAAAGGCAAGTTACAAACTGTGGGTGTTTTTCGGAAAAAGTTTTAAGCACATCTTTGCTTTCAGACGAAAAATACACATATTTTTCGCAGTCATACCGATTGATGAGAGAAATAATCTTTTGGATATCTGTTATATTTTCATCTGGGATATGTATATTCATAACTGCGTGACAAGAAAATTTTCTGAGAATTTCAGAAAGAAGCCCATCTTCACCCCCGGGTTTTATTTCAAAGGAAATTTCGTTTACATCCAGCGCAATGGCAGCGCCGAAATAAGAAAGCATTTCCTCACAGGGAAAATCGGAAGCCGCTTTGGCGCAAAGTCGGGGATAGGACATAACGGCGTCGGGGAGAGTTATCGCGCTTCCTCCGGGACGGTAGTTCCAAGGACATCTTCCGCGCTCTACGTATTCATAGTGAGCAGCAAATTCGTTGCCAAATCCCGCCGGTTTATAATATTTTTCTTTCGGGTCAAACTCAACCGTTTCTAATCCTACACGGCTTTTCATATTAAGAAGAACCTCTCCGCAGGGTGAAACAACCATGCTCCCGCCTCCTGTGCCGGAGTTTTTGTCCATGCTTACAGATGAACGAAGAAGAAATGCGTTGCAGTTATATGCCGCAAAACGAGAAAAAAGCTCGCTTGTATCATGCGGGTCGGAGCGCTGGTGAGAACAACCGATAATAATGTCCACATTTTGCCGTGCAATGCATGAGTAAGCCTCATAAAAATAAAAATCATAGCACGTCAGAAAGGCAAAACGAAGGCCTTCTGCTTCAATTATGTAGGGAGCAGAAGGAGTCAGTGCGTAATCGCACGAAAGTCCGCGGTTTGTCACTTCTCCGCCTGTGAGATGACGCTTGAAATACTTTCCGAAAAGCTCTCCGCTCCGATCGAAAGCAAAGGTGGTGTTTTTATTTTCTCCTATTCCGTTCACAAAGACAAATGCACTACATCGTTTTGCGACCTGTGCCGCCTTTTCGATAAGTGCGGTGTGATAGGTTCTCACGCATTCGCGAAAAGTTTCATTTGAATCCGGCATTACGGGGATATCGCCATACTCCGGCATAACAATAATATCGAGGCTTTCGTCGCAAAGGTCAAGCAGAGAAATCTCTGCTTTGAAAAGCTCGGCGGAACGGGAAATATCCGTTGAATATTCAGGTTGTATGATTGCTACTTTCACTGATAAAAACCTCTTCTTTTCTTTGCTTTTTCAGAAATTCCGTAGGAGACATTCCTGCGTGTTTTTTGAATACACGTGAGAAGTAATATGGGTTGCAAAAACCTACTTCATTTGCAGTTTGGGAAATGGAAACGAGTTCGCTTCTGAGGAGTTCTTTTGCGCGCTCGATCTTTTTTGTATTTAAATATTCAACGGGCGATTTGCCGAAATGCTGTTTGAAGATAGCTCGGAAGTACGCTTCTCCAATACCGCACATAGCCGCCAATTGCTCGATTTTCATATCGCGTTCGCAGTAGTTTTCCTGAATATAAAGAACCGCAGGGTTGAGCAGGTTTGATTTTTTTGACGGCACGTATTCGCGCTCGGATCCGGTAAGAAGCAACGACAGTATTTCATACAAGTCACGCAGGTTTTTGATTTGATAAAGATGCGGCTTATGAACGAGCCGTTTTTCAATTTTATTGAATAAAGATATTATCTTGCTGTTGTCGGAAATTTCAAAAAGAAAGAGAGTATCTGCTTCCGATAAAGCCTGAAACTCAATGATGAGGCATTCTCCCTGGACAAGACACGAACGGCTGTAAGAAGATCCGCGTGGCAGAATGATAAGATGATTTTTGTCTATTGTATACGAACCAGAGGGAGTCACGTATTCGGTTATGCCTTCTGCTTTTATAACCAGTGCCCATGTTCTGCGCGAATCGTTTACCGGTCTGTTTTTCGTAACAGGTCCTTCGCCGCTGATGCGTATCGCGGAATATATGTCAGAAATTTTAATATCGCTCAGTGTATCGTTTTTTATATCGGTTGTCATAAAGTACCTCCTTTTTGTTTTTGAAAATAATTATGCCGGAAGGTATAGTCTCAGTATAGAATATTTTAATTTGAAAATCAAGATGGGGAGCAAATAAAGAGTCGCGAATAAGACAAATCCACGAATTGGACATTTACTTTGCTTTATGAAACGTCTATACTAAAATTAACAAGCGATTACACTTTCTTAACATTTATTTTGCGGAGGCAAAAATGAAGCTTAAACTTATGACTTATAACATATGGGGTGGAAAATGCTATAAAGAGTATCTCGGCGGAACGCCGGAGGCAGAATGCACGCGCGATACGGCTCCGGTTGCGCAGGTTATAAAAGCGGCCGATGTAGATGTTGTTTCGCTTAATGAAGTTTTCAACTGTACCGCTTACGGAAACCAGACCGAACAAATTGCGCGCCTTGCCGGTTTTCCGTATTATCACTTTTCGTCTGCGCTTGAGCGTTCTGTCATAGGTGGATTTTATGGAAATGCAATCATTTCAAAATACCCGATTGTTAAAATTGAAGAAAAAGTGATTGCCGCAGAAACCGGAGTAAGACTTTCGGAGCAAAGAGTTGTTTTTTGTGCAACGCTTGATTGTAACGGGAAGATGCTTGATGTTATCATAAGTCATTTCGGACTTATCCAAGAAGAAAAGCAAAGGGCAGCCGATGCGGTGTTGGATTTTGCGAGCAGATCCGGTAACAAATGCGTGTTTATGGGGGATATGAACAGCATTCGTGAGTCGGTCCACGCAGAACGGTTAAAGACATCATTTAGTATAGCAAACGAGAAGGATGAGCTTGTGACCTGGCCTGCTGAATATACTCCACCTGAGCGTCAGCACTTTTCTTCTCCGCTGTGGAACCGTCAGATAGACTTTATTTTTGTCAGTGACGGTATTAGCGTGAACAAAACCGAAGCGATTTATTCGCTTGCATCCGACCACAAGCCGCTTTGCGCTGATGTCGAGATTTAAGAATTTGATGTGAAGGAGAATTTAAAATGAAAATAAGAAAGATCATTAGTATGCTGCTTGCACTCTGTATGCTGACAACGCTTCTGCCGTCCGTGGCTTTTGCTGATGGAGAGACAGAGACAACAGTTGACCCGATAGTGGTGGATTTCACGAAAACAACCCTTACCACTAACGTAAGCGGCAATACGTCTTATGAAGGGCTAACAACTCTCGGTTACGAGATAAACCTCAACAAGAGCACAACAAAAGGCGTTCGCGTAAACTTTGTAGGTAACGGACTCAATACTGTTCATGACTGTTACACTACGTATTTTGTTAAGGATAAGGCATGGCCTGTTGCGCCCAAGCTTGACAATTTGATGACTACTATAAACGTTGAGGTTGCAACTGCAGGTTATTATTCTCCGGAACTGATATACGGAACACACAACTCCTGCGGAGATTTTGCTATATACATAAACGGTCAGTATGCAGGCGAAATAACCGATGCATGGGATGAAAATGTGACTACGAAAACCGATATGCCGGCTAGAACATTCAATACGGTTTATCTCAAAGAAGGTCCAAACGAAATAAGCTTTAAGTGCATAGCACATAGAAAGGAAGCTGGTAAGGAAACTCTGAGAGCTCAGTCTTATCTCATTCTTAATAAGCTTACTTTCACTTATTGCGATGAGACTCTTTCTGCAACTGAGTTTTCCCACACTCTTCCCGCTAGGTCGATGTACTTTGGTCAGACGGCAGATTTCTCCGTTTGTGTAAAAATGAGCGATGGCTCAACGAAAATTTTCGGTAAATATAATGAAGATGGTTCGGAAATAACAACTCCGTATATTACTCTGTCTGAAACTGACGGAATCGGCGAAATAACCAATATGGTACAAGGGAGCAATACCACAACAGCAACCTTCACTCCCAAGGCTGTAGGTCAAGCTAAGATAATTGCATCTGCGTATATTGGCGAAGAACTATTCGAAAGAACTATTCTTGTCAATGTTCGTGATGAGCAGCCGTTGGCAAAAGTCATCCTTAACATTGACAAGGATAGCATTCCGGCAACTCGCACAGCTCTTGCTTCAATCGAATTGTTCGATGACGAGGATGGTCTCTTTACGTCAGAATATGATGTCAAATTTGAAAGTTCAAACCCTGAAGCTGCAACTGTTCTTAAATCGGAAGAAAACCCAAAAGGCGCCATAATCACAGGTGTGGCAAAGGGCACGGCAACGATAAAGGTAACCGCGAATAAAAAAGGCGAAGATAAGGTAGTAACAGTTGAAAAACAGATAACCGTTTCTGATCCTCCTGTTATAAAAGAACTCTCTTTGAAATTAGATAAAGAGACTTACAAAATAGGGGAAGAAGGTAGCTTCACTCTTAGCGGAACGATGTCCGACGGACTTCCCGCTACTGATGAGGAAGTTGCAAAACTTAATATTACATATGAAAATGACACCGCGGCTGTTATAACCCTTAATGCCGACGAAAAGAAATTTACAACACTTACCGAAGGTGATGCGGAAATAAGTGCAATAGCAGAGGTTGGCACAAAAAGGATTTTTGCAAGAAAAATTGTAAGAGTTTTCGCACAGGGAACTTCCGTGATTGCCAATTTCGCAAAGACGCAGCTTGTGGTGGACAAAAGTCTCACCGATTCGGTTACAGAAGGCTTTAAGATAAACTATGAGAATAGCACAACGCGGGGTGCATACGTTGCTCTCGAAGGTGCAGGTCTTCAGGTTAACCACTGGATTACTCCGGCATCGGCAGGTTACGCCTGGCCTGCGTATAAGGATAAGAACCTGATGTTTACAATAAGCGTCGAGGCTGAAAAGGCAGGATATTATTCTTCCGAGCTTATCTACGAAGCCTACAACAAAAGTGGAGATTTCATTATATATATAAACGACCAGTTCGCAGGATTCATACAAGCCTATGACGAGACACAGACCAAGGGTGTGCAGCACACTAAAAAGCTCAATAGTGTTTATTTGGACCGCGGTCCAAACGAAATAAGCTTTAGATGTGCAAAGCATTACAGAAAGGACAGTCTGGGGCGTTTAGACAGCACGTGGCTCATCCTTGATAAGCTAACGCTCACTCCGTGTGGAGAAGCGCTTTCTGCAAAAAGCTTTTTACATAATCTTCCTGAGAAAATATGTAAAGGGCAGGAGCTTGATTTTGCACTCTCTGTTAAAATGAGCGACGACTCCACAAAGCTTTTTGGGCAATATAAAGAAGACGGAACGGAGATTACCGAAACTCCCATATCGCTTGAGGTCGTTTCAGAAAACGGAGTCATAGAAGACATAGAGCAGCTGCAAGATGGAGTAAAAGGGAAGCTTGTTGCACAGGGTTCCGGAACTCTGCAGATAAAAGCGGTAGCGAATGTCGACGGAAATCTGTTTGAAGATACAATTGAGGTCGAGGTTCTTGATGAAACACTCAATACAACACGTCCTGAAATTTCCGCAACGGTATTTAAGGGTGATGTCATAGAACTTAAAACGGTCAACACTCTGACAAACGGAGAAGCTTTGGACCTTCCGGCTTCATATACTGTTTTCTCATCAAGTAATCCGGACATTGCAAAGATTGATGGCAATATACTTACTGCAGTAGGGGCAGGAACGGTTGCTATCACTGCAACGACAACGCTTGCAGGTGTAACTCAGACAGGCTCAATTGAAATAACAATCCTTGATGAAGATGTTAAAACTCTTGATCTTACAGCGGGCGGAAGCCGGCATATCCGATTGACGAATATTGAAGGGGACACCGTTCCGATGTTTGTCAAGGGCATTACAAACAAGGGCGCTGAGGTCGAGTTCGCGCCCGGGGATGCGAAAATCACCTATGAAGCACTCAATCCCGAGGTTGCAACAATAGATGACAATGGTATTATAACGCCCGTTGAACCGGGAAATGCCAAATTCAGGGTTAAAGCGATTTTCCGTGGAAGAGAAATAACGTCTGAGGTAACTCTTGCTTGTGCAAAGGCAAAATCCCATTCTACATATTATACCGAGGACAAAAAAGCAAATGCTATTGAAAATATTTCAAAATATTCATGGGCGAAATCTCAGGCAAAGTCAACTATCGCCACTGCAGATAGATATGTTAGCAGCCTAGATGTTCTGTATGGTTTAATTCCATCAAACGAAATTGCGCGTTCCTCCACATTGGGAGAATACGGCGATCCGGAAATGTATCGTTGCAAATACTGCGGCTGTGATATTCAAGGCAAATACAGCGCATATGGATGGCTCATGAATGCAATAAGCAGACCATGGAAGATTCAGTGCCCCGACTGCAAGCGCCTGTTCCCGTCAAATGATTTCGGAAGCTTCTATGAGCTTGGGCTTAACGAATACGGTGAGTTCTCGCGCGAGCGTGCGCTCTTGAATCACCATAAGAAATTCGTCTGCAAGGACGGTGAAAGCTGCAATTGCTCCGCACCGTCGATGGACGAGCAGACGCATTCCGATGGCAAACTCAACGAGGAATTTTATAGCTTCTACGGATACGGAGTGGCCGGCGGATATCTTCACAACGACCTATATGAAGATGTCGCGGAGGATAAAACCATAAACTGCGGACGCGGTATCATTGAGGAAAACGGAGAAAAGGCAAGCTTCTGGGGCGTTGACGACAGCCTCGGTTACCTTACAGGTTATCGCCATAAGGACGCTAAAGGAAATATAGTTGCTTATGAGCGTCACGCCTATATCCCTGTATATGCCCACTACGGACTTTTCCGCAAGGGGGTTGACGGCGGCGGAATAATTCTTGATGCGATTCGAAACTGCTTCCAGGCATACCTCTATACCGGAGAAAAAAAGTACGGAAGAGTGGTAGCGATACTCGTAGACAGAATTGCGGATTTTTATCCGGATTATGACCTTACGGTATTCTATACGCTCTACAAGGATAGCGATGGTAAGAACAGACGTATTTTCGTAAACTCTGATGGCGGAAATAAAAACGGAAAAATCCTTGGGAATATCTGGGAAGTTGATACGGCAAAGGAATTGTGCGAGGCATACGATGCGGTGTATGAGATGTATGACGATCCTGAGGTTCTGAGCTTCATTCAGAATAAGGGGATGAGTATGAAATTCCGCCACGCAAAGGAAACTCCGTCTCAAATCAGAACGAGCATTGAAGACGGAATACTCAGAACTTCATTTGAAGGTCTTTCAGACGGCTCCCTCGCAGGTAACTTCGGTTATGACCAGCGCACCAATGCTATGGCAGCAGTTGTTCTGGATTCTCAGCCGGAAACCAAAGATTGGCTTGATTTCCTTATGGCGCCCGGTTGGAAAAGAATGGCAGCGGGTTCGACTGGCGGAAGCATAACCGAAAATCTGTATGAAAAAATAGACTGGGACGGTCAGGGAGATGAGGCATCAAGTTACAACACAAATTGGCTTGACTATCTGATTGATGCTGCACTTATCCTTGCCGACTATGAGAACAACGAGGGAATAAATCTGTTTGAGAATCCAAAGTTCGTAAAAATGTTCTATGGCATGCTGGGTGTTACAATGTCGGACTATGGCGCGCAGATAGGAGATACCGGTTCGTTTGCGGGCACCGGCCTGTGGCTTTCTAAAAAACAGGCGATGGCGGCTTACAGATATATTAAAGATGACGTATTTCTCCAGGCTCTCTATCTTATAAACGGTTATTCCTCAAATGGTATTCATGAAGACATCTTTACAAAGAACCCGGAGCAGATTAAAGAGGATATGGATCGCGTTATACAAGAAAAGGGAACTCTTTCTCTTGATTCCGAGATGCTTTCCGGCTTTGGTTTTGCCGCGCTTCGTGATGGTAAGCGTTATTCAAAGGAAGATGACACCCGCCATGGTTTCTGGATGTTCTTCGGTCTTTCCGGTGCAGGTCATGGTCACCGTGATTCTCTCAACCTCGGTATGGATGCGTTTGGTCTAAACTTCTTGCCGCCGCTTGGCTATCCTACCTCAGCTGACAGTCAGCCCCGCACTCTTCAGTGGGATACGCGCACGCTGTCTCACAACACTGTTATGGTAAACGAAGTAATGCAGAGTCCAAGTCAGCGAAGGGGAAAGAGTCTCCACTTTGATGTAACCGATAATGTTCAGCTTATGGACGCAGATACACAAGACGTTTACAAAGGAAGCGGTGTTTCCATCTACCGTCGTTCCGTAATAATGGTAAAAATTGATGAGGATAATTTCTATGGTGTCGACCTGTTCAGAATAAAGGGCGGATGGAGCCATGAGTTCAGCCTGCATGCTCAGTCTGATGAAATCGGATACACAAGCGGAGTCGATTTTGTTCCGCAGGTGGGTGAGGATGGCAAATACAAGGGAAATTATGCCGGAATTGACGTGGACAGCAACCCAACCGGAGCAGGATACGCAGGACCGGACCCGAATTCCCCGATTCAGGCTTCTTATGAAACGGTATATCCGCGCGGATACACATGGCTTGAAAATGTGGATCGCGGAATTCCGACTTCGGATAAGATAGAGCTTGAGTTTAATATCAAGGATTTCCGAAAAAAGCTGGCTGACCCAAAGGGACTCTACCTTCGCGCAACGATGCTTGGCGTCGGTGAAGATTACGCGGTAAACACTGCAACAGGATATCCACCGAACAGCAAGAACAACGCCGTCGTTCCCGGTATCCGCTATGCACTTATAAAGCGTAAGCATGAGGATAAGAAGCAGCTTGATACACTTTTCACCACGGTCTACGAGCCGTATCGGAACAAAAGAACGCTCTCTGATATATCAGAACTTGTGATGAGTGTATCCGCAGGCGAAAAGGGTGAAAACGACATCGCTCGTTGCGTAAAGGTTGTTCATGCAGACGGCGAACGGATAGACTACATCTTCTACGCTACGAATAATAAGGTCACATACACAGTAACCGATGGTGATAAGATATTCACCTTCCGTGGCTTTGTCGGCGTAATAACGATGAAAAACGGTGCCGATATTTACAAATATATCTGCGACGGCGATATTCTGAATGAAGCTGTTCCGCAGAAGAAAGCAATAAATGCCCGTGTTACATACTTCACAGAATCCTCCGAGTTTGAAAACGAAATCCACATAAAGCCGCTCGACCCGGTCAGCGTAGACGAAATTGAATCACTCCAGGGGCGTTATGTATATGTAGAAAACGGAAACGTCCGCAACGCAGTGTATAAAATCGAGGGCGCAAAGTCAAACGGTAATGAAATTATCCTGGATATCGGAGACTGTACGCTTATAACCGGACAGATCGACCCAAATGCAGAGGATAAGGTGGGCAATTATAAGTACAACATAGCAAAACGCGCAGATTGCGTAATTCCGCTTTCGTGGAGCGAAAACAACGCACCGTGGGTGGAAGAAATTCCCGATAAAACTGTATCTGCCGGAAGTGCGCTTACTTTCACAATCAATGGTTTAAGCCCGATTGAGAATATGAGAACATCGCTCTCTATCCGTACCGCGCCGCGTGGAGTAAGCCTTGATTCCGAGACCGGTGCATTTTCGTGGAAACCGGATGCATCTCAGGTGGGTACACACGTTATCACGGTTATGGTAACGGATGAAGACGGAAGACAGAATGTAAGAGACTTTAAGATAGAGGTTTATGGCTCAACGATGCCCGATAAAAAAGAACCCGTTGAAACCACGCCTGCCGGAGGAGGCGGTGGAGGAGGCGGTGGAGGCGGTGCCGCACCGGACGACGGAAATTCTTCTGATCAAACTGATGTAGGGAACGGCGGTTCCGACGTCCCGAACGATGAGGACTCCACCCAATCCGATAATACCGAAAATCCACCCGAGGCCTCGGGTGAAACTGATGATATCAGTTTCACAGACCTTTCTAACCACACATGGGCATCTGATGCAATCAACGCTCTCGCCATGGATGGCATAATAAAAGGTACGTCAGCAAATTCATTCAGCCCTGCAAATAACATCACTCGTGCAGACTTCGCGCTTCTCCTTGTCCGTGCGTTCAATCTTTCAAGCGATAACACGGAGAATTTCGCAGACGTAAGTGCAAACGATTACTTCGCCACCGAGCTTGCAATAGCACGCAACAACGGAATTGTAGGCGGCATCGGAGAAAATAAATTCGCACCGCGCAACACTATAACACGCCAGGATATGATGGTGATTGTATACAGAGCGTTGCGGAACCTTAATGTAGGACTCGGTGATTTCGACGAGCCGAATTATGAGGATTTCGATATGGTTGCGGATTATGCAAAAGATGCCGTCTCCGCCCTCATCGCCAACGGCATCGTAAACGGTAAATCCGGTCTTATCGCACCTCTTGACTACACCACCCGCGCAGAGGTTGCAGTTCTCATCAAGCGTATACTTGATTATACGCAAAAATGACAGAAAAAGAGAGGGGCAAGCTTGAATTTAGTGTTTCGCTCCTGAGTTTTTCCAAGCCCCTCTCTTTTCTAAATAAATCTTATAAAATTACGCGAGGAGAAAACTAAATGAAAAAGGATGTTGTAAAGCTTGGTGTAGTCGGGCTTGGCAGAGGCGGCTATGTTACAGAAACTGTCATCGGAGAAAAAAATGTACAGCTTCGTGCAATTTGTGATATAAATCCTGAAAAGCTTGAGACGGCAAGAAAAATATTTGAGGATGACCTGAAAGTGTCTGACCTTCTTTGCTTTACAGACTTTGATGAGTTTCTGGAATCCGATATTGATGCCGTCTACATTGCAACAGATGCCATATACCACGTTCCGTTTGTGGAAAAGGCAATGGCAGCCGGAAAGCATGTGCTCAGTGAAATTCCGCCGGTAAACTCCGTTGAAGAGGCAAAACGTCTACGCAAAATCGTTAAGGCGCATCCGGAGCTTAAGTATATGGCGGGGGAAAACTGCTGTTGGTGGGCGTTTATCGAATCGTGGAAAAAGATGTTCGACGAGGGAAAACTGGGTGATGTTGTCTATGCAGAAGCCGAGTATCTCCATTCAGAAGATTTCAATAAATTTGTGAAACCTGCCGATGGGCATTGGCGCACCTTCAATCCTGCAATCAAATACTTAACGCACGATTTAGGCCCGCTTCTTTATATAATGAACGACAGATGCGTCAGCGTTTCTTGCATGGTTCCCGATATTTCGTACAATCCGCATAAAACAATATCTGCCCAGAACGGTGTGGCGCTTTTCAAAACCGCAAAGGGTGCAGTTATACGTGTGCTGGTTTGTTTTGGTGCGTATGTCGGTGTTGATCATAATTATGAAATCATAGGAACGCGCGGTACTGTGGAAACGGATAAAACAAAACCGCTTTCAGAAGCGCATTATTTTGCGAGGCTTTCAGATATACCCGGAACAATACAAGAAAAAATAGAAGTTCCGGTAACAGTGAAATACTCAGAAGAGAAATGTCACCCACGTGACGGACACGGCGGTGCGGATAAAAAGATGCTGATGGCGTTTATAGATTGCATCGTGAATGACAAGGAACCCCCGATTGATGTTGATCTCGGTATACGTATGGCAATCCCTGGAATAATAGCAGACCTTTCTTCGCAAAGTGGCGGTACCCTTATGGGAATCCCCGACCCCGATGATTTTTAAGTAATAAATCGGTTAGCACACTTATGTGTTAATATAAAAAACAAACCTAAGGAGGATAAACAAAAAATGAAAAAAAGACTCTTGGCACTTTTGCTTGCAACGCTTATGCTGCTTACGCTTGCCGCTTGCGGCGGTGAAAAAGCAGTAGAAGAAGTTGCGGGCGAACCTGAACCCGGCAAAGCACTTCCTGCCGATGCGGTTTTGGACGTTGTAATCGCAAGCCATGCAAGCTGGCCGTACAACGAAAACTGGGAAGTTTGGAAAGCAATTCGCGAAGGTGTGGGCGGCACGATAAACGTCAACGCTTATCCGGAAACTGATTTTCAGACAAAGTTTACGCTGATTATGGCGGACCCGGAAAATCTCCCCGATGTTATCGGTTTCCAGAATGTTTCAGCTGCGAACAAGTATTTCGAGCAGGGGGCATTCCTCGCACTTGACGACAATCTCGAATACCTGCCGAACTATGAAAAGTTCTGGAGCTCGGTATCGCCTGAAGAAAAGGAGAATACATACGATATCCGTCGCGTTTCCGATGGCAAGATATATGCTGCACCGCCACTTGGCAACGAGCGTCAGATGAACGTTATGTCGTGGCTCTATCGTAAGGATATTTTTGATAAGCACGGTTTGAAGGTGCCGGAAACGATGGATGAGCTTTTTGACGTATGTATGCAGCTTAAAGAACTGTATCCCGACAGCTACCCGCTTGGTCTCCGCTCAGTGTTCTCGCGTATCAACACTATAGGCTCAGAGTGGAAACCCTATTTCTGCTACAGTCCGTATTATGATTTCAATGCCGGGAAGTGGGAGTATGGCGCACGTGAGGATACGATGCTTGAAATCGTTACATATCTTAAAAAGTGCTATGATAACGGTCTTGTCGCGAAGGATTATATGACAATGGCAACAAACTCATGGCAGGAGCTTATCACAACCGACCGCGCATTCATCACCTGTGACTATCAGACGCGTATAGACTTCTTTAACGGTATCGCGCGTGAGCATAACCCCGACTTTAACTTTACTGCGATGAAGCCGCCGAAGGCAAATACGGCAACGGGCGCACACCTTCTCGCAAAAGAAAACTTTGATAATCAGGGTATGGTAGCTTGCAATACCGGAAACAAAGCATCGCAGATAAATGCACTCAGATATATCGACTGGTTCTATTCCGATGAAGGTAGCCTCGCGGTAAGCTGGGGTAAGGAAGGCGTCACCTTTGAGGAGGTCGACGGAAAGAAAAAGTTCATCCTTCCCGATGACGATGCAACGGCAAAATCCAATTACGGATTCCAGACAATAGGCACATATCTCCGTCTTGACCCTGCAGCATCCGATGCACTTGTATCAGAGGAGCAGGCGGCAACAACAGATATGATTCTGGCTAACCAGACGGATTATTTAAATCCGGTTCGTTGGCTGAAACCGAGCGATGAACAAGCTGATAAAATAGCAGAGCTTAACACCTCTATCCTGCCATTTGTCGAAGAGAACTTAAGCAAGTTCCTGCTCGGCACAAAGCCGATGTCTGAATGGGATGCATTCCAGGCTGAGCTTGCAAAGCTTCCGATAGATGAGCTTCTCGCCGTATACGACGAGATATATCAAAAGATAGCGCAATAAGAGCTGCGAAAATTATAAGAAAATAAGGAGAGATATACAATGAAAAAACTAATCAGCATTTTCCTTATCCTCTGCATGATGGCAACGCTTCTGCCAACAGTCGCTTTTGCGGAAGATGGTGATACGGAAAACGTTGTTCCGATAGTGGTGGATTTTACAAAAACAACCCTTCCAACCGGCTCAGCTGCGAACACGTCTTATGAGGGAATAGTAACCCCCGGCTACGAGATAAACACCGACAAAAGTACAACAAAAGGTGTTCGTGTAAACTTTGTTGGTAACGGTCTTAACACTATTCATGATCAAGGTTATGGTTCGCTGTCTGCAAAGAAAACCTGGCCTGGGGAAAAAGATAGTGAATATGTAAAAAACCTTATGCTAACTATAAACGTTGAGGTGGCAACTGCAGGTTATTATTCTCCGGAATTGATATATGGAACTAACTGCTACTGCGGAGATTTTGCAATATACATAAACGATCAGTATGCAGGTGAAATAACCGATGCATACAATGCGGACTCAACTGCTAAAGCAGAAGCGGATCCTATGACGCTCAATACTATTTACCTCAAAGAAGGCAAGAACGAAATAAGCTTCAAGTGCACACTGCACAGAGGAACAAGAACCCAGTCTTATCTTCTTCTCAACAAGCTGACGTTCACGCCTTGTGAAGAAACATTTGTCCCGGTTACGTTCACTACCTCGGCTTTTCCTGAAAGAGTAGTTGCAGGCGAGGCTGTAAACTTTGAAATTTCGGCAGATATTGATGAAAGCCAGACGAAAATTTCCGGTACATATAGCACATACAACGAAGACGGCTCAAATATGGAAACAAACCTCACCGTAGCATCGGAAAACGGCACCTTTGAGATAAACGAACAGAGCGCAAGTGTTGTAAAGGGTACATTCACTGCTACGAAAGGTGGCGCGGCAACAATAACTGCAACGGCAAATGTTAATGGAAAGACCTATACACAGACCATCGAAACCACGGCTGTTGCGCCGATAGTAGCTACTTTTTCAAAGAACAATGCTGTATCTGGAGCAACCAAGTACAACTACGATGCGCTTGCAGGAAGAAATTACACGGTTGTTGAGACGAAAAGCCGAGAAAAGGCGAATTTCATGATGAACAACGGTGATTATTTCCAGACGGAAATGTATTACATAGGATCCACCGGTTTAGCGTGGCCGCAACCAGGTAAGTCCGGAGAACACGGATTGTTGTTCACAATAAGCATTAATGTTGATGTGCCCGGAAATTATTCGCCTGAGTTTTTATACAAAGCTACAAACATAGGAGGAGACTTTACAGCATATATAAACGACTATGCCGCAGGTGAAATTAAGGGTTACGAAGCCGGAAATGCAACTGGAGTAAATAAGGAGACAACATTCAATACGGTTTATCTTAATGAGGGACCAAACGAGATAAGTTTCCGACTCACAGGAACTTATCGAAGAGAAAATACGAATAAATATGAAGGAACATGGTTCTATCCACAAATACTCACCTTCACTCCTGTTGATGCAGTACCCACTCCGGTTGGCTTTACCACCACGCTTACAGAGGCAAAGGCAGGTGAGCCGGTTGAGTTTACTGTCAAGCCTGTCATGAGTGATGACTCGGATATGTATTTCGGCATATATGATGATGCGGGTACTAAAATCACCGACAAGCCTATTTCCCTTACCACAAACGGCGGCACAATAACAAACCTCACAAGAACAACAGAGGGCGTAAGTGGTACCTTCACCGCAACAGAGGCAGGAACCGCAAAAATCACCGCCTCTACAACCATCAACGGAGCACCATGCACAGATACCTTCGACGTAATCGTCACCTCCGATGAGGATGAAGAAGTAACCCTTCCGGCAACAATCACAATGTCAGTGACAGGCACTGCGGGACAGGTTACTGTAGATGAAACTGTACAGAATAGCGCAACGGCTACATACAACAGAAACGTAGGTGATTCCGTAACCGTAGAAGCAAAAGACATTGACGGCAAAATCTTCCGCGGTTGGCTTCGCGGCGGCGAAAATGGCACGGTAGTATGGCTTGATAATAAATATACATTTACGGCTGCAACAAATGTTGCGCTCTATGCAAAGTATACCGATGCACCGGTTGAAAACACAGAAGCAAAAGAGTATTATGATTGGAACGGCGAATTCCTCGCATATGACTCGTATGACAGCGCAAATCTTTCAAAATACGGCTTTAAGTTCGATAAATGGCTCTCTAATGTGGTTGAAAACATTACAAGATATGTGGCGGATTATGTAGCAGCTGATAAAAAGTATACCATAACAAAACCAGACGGCTCAAAGCTTGAGAATGTTGCACATGAAAGCTCGGTAACATTGACGAACCAGACTGCTGTTTCGTGGTATGTCAATGGCAGCCTCGTGGCTTACGGCGAAAACTACACCTTCTATGCAACAGAAGATGCAATAGTAACAATTGACAATAAGGTGCAGGAAGGTCCGATTGTAAACCTTACTAACCCTGACGGAGATACCTACATCCTTGAATACAACGCAAACGGCAAAACTGTCATCGAAAAGGGTATTATCTTCGGTGAGGGTACACCATCAGTCACAAGCTGTTCTTATAAGGTCATTTCCCAGAGGAATGATGCTTTCGGAAAGCTTATGGCAGAAAATGACGGAAATTGTGCAAAAGTCCGCGGATATATAATCTATAAAGACGGAAATACCCACAGAGTGGTATATGCCGACATAGCAGCACAGTAATATATACGAAAAATGCGGCGGGGCATTATCACGCCTCGCCGCATTTTTCATAACAGAAGTTAACGGGTGAAGAATCATGATTAAAGTTGGTCTTATAGGTTGCGGAAAGATAAGCGCAGACCACATTTCCTCTTTTGAAAAGCTGGAGGATGCAAAAATAGTCGCAGCGTGTGACTTAAACGAAGAAAATCTTTCCGTGGTTGTTGAAAAAACAGGCGCAAAAGCATATACAGATTATAAAGAAATGCTTGAGGTAGAAAAGTTTGACCTTGCGGTTATAACCTTGCCGCATTTTCTACATTGTGAGGCAACGTGCACCGCGGCAGAACACGGTGTTAATGTGTTTATCGAAAAGCCGATGGGAATGAATGTTTCCGAATGCGAAAAGATGATTGATGTATGCGAGAAAAACAATGTTATGCTGTGGGTGGGAGACCCTCAGCGTTATCACGGCGGAAATATTGTCGCAAAAGAGCTTATAAACTCGGGAGAGTATGGCTCTCTTATTGCAATCTCTGAAACTCGCTGTACAAACTATTTCGCGGACTGGCGTCCGAAATGGTTTTTAAATAAGAAAACAAGCGGTGGCGGGATTCTTATGAATCTCGGTGCCCATACGATAGATAGAATAAAATACCTTACCGACAGTGACATTTGTGATCTCCATGGTAAAATACATATCCGCGACGGCTATGACGTAGAAGATACGGCACAGGTGTTCGGCGTTACCGAAAGCGGAGTTTCAGTTACAATGAACCTTGCGGGAAATGCCGAAAGCGGACATTACGCAACGTATCTCTACCTCACGGGCGGAGAAATCCGCATAACTTCATATTGCTCGCGCGTTTCTGCGTGCAAGGCGGGCGGAGTGTTTAAGTATTTTGACGTACCGCAGACACCTGTCATGCATGCACAGATTGCAGATGTAGTACGCACCCTGAAATCCGGTAAAAAACCGACGGTCAGCGGGGAATACGGGAAAGAAATAATTCGTGTAGTTGAGCATGTTTATGATATGAATGTATAGTGTGAAAAAGAAGAGCTGTAATAATTAACAACGAACACAGAGAGGAAATCAAACATGACAGCATTAACCTTTGAAAAAATGACTATTCCCTCGGCAAATTTTGGGGGAGTGAGTTCACTTCCGATACTCGGGCTGAAACTTTCAGGACGAGATTTTGTAAAATTCAATTTCCCTGAAAATGAGGGGCTTTATATGAATTACGGAAAGGTTTATTGTGCGTTTCCGTATAGGGCTCAGGATATGTATGATCGCGCACTTAATGAAAAGGAATATGAGACGGCAGTGCTCGAAAATGACAATCTCAGAGCAGTGTTTTTTCCGTCATTGGGAGGAAAGTTGTGGTCACTTATCGATAAAAAAACAGGACGCGAACTTCTTTTTAAAAATAATGTTGTCCGTCCTTGCAACCTTGCTGTAAGAAATGCATGGACATCGGGTGGCGTTGAGTGGAATATGGGTTTCTTGGGGCACAGCCCGATGACATGCTCTCCGATAAACACAGCAAGAACTGCCCTTGCAGACGGAACTCCTGTGCTTCGTTTTTATTGGTTTGAACGCATCCGCGCGTGCATTGCGCAAATGGATATTTTTCTTCCTGAAAAGTCCGAGGTTTTATATGTCAGAACACGCTTGACAAACCCGAATAATGATACTGTACCAATGTATTGGTGGAGCAATATCGCAACGGTTCAGGAGCGTGGTTCTCGAGTTATAGTACCGGCTACAGAGGCATATGTTTCAAAAAAAGGAATCTATTGCAAAGAAGAAATTCCGATGTATAATGGAGTGGACGTTACATACCCGTTGAACAGCTCAACCGCCCACGACTATTTTTGGAAAACGCAGGATGATAAGCTTAAATACATTTGCCAGCTTGATGCTGATGGCTACGGACTTGCAACAACATCAACCGACATATTGCGAGGCAGAAAACTTTTTGTATGGGGAGACACACAGGGTGGCAGGCGTTGGCAGAATTTCCTGACGCGCGACGGAGAAAGCGGAAGCTATAATGAGATTCAAGTAGGGCTTGCAAGAACACAGCTTGAAAGTCTGCCCATGCCACCGCGCACTGTCTGGGAATGGGTGGAAACATACGGAGCAATGCAGGCAGATAAGGAGAAAGTGCATGGCGACTGGGCAGATGCACGGGCAGAAGTAGAAGCAATTTTTGCAGAGAAGATAACAAAGGAAAAACTCAATAAAATTCTTGAAGAAACGCAAGAGATGGCAAAAAAGTGTGCTGAAACGGTAACTTTACACGATGGCTGGGCAAGACTTGAGGAAATGCGAAGGAAAAAAACAACAGAAGGTGACCTTATGTGTCCGCATCTTGATTTCGCGGAAACGCAGGAAGAACAGAGCGTTTGGTTAAAGCTTTTGAATGAGGGAACCGTGGGAAGCCATACTCCTGATGCCGTTCCTGTTTCCTATCAGATTCAGTCAGAATGGCTTGAATTGCTCGAGAACGCAATAGAGGATAAAGACAGGAATAATTGGTATGCATACTATCTCCTTGGAACAGCAGAAGCGGCAAAGAAAAATTGCAAAAAAGCAAAAACATATCTTGAAAAATCATTAGAACTCACAGATTCAACTTGGGCGAATTATGCTCTTGCAACTGTCTTTGAACAGGAGGGCGATTTGGAAAGCTATGAAAAATATATGCTTAAAGCCTATGAAATGAGAAACTATGATATTTCGCTTGCAAAAGAGGTGTTTCGTTGTGTTCATAATGCAGGAAAGCCTGAAAAGAATATAGAACTGTTTGAATGTGCGGCAGAAAACGTAAAGGCAAATACGCGCTGTTTAATTTATTATGCCTATGCGCTTGCACGTTGCGGAAGAATTGATGAGGCGGAAAAAATTATTGCAGATGAGAGAAATTGCATAGTAATTCCTGATATAAAAGAGGGCGAAACGATTACAACAGAGATTTGGGATTACATGAACGAAAGGCGTGCAGAGAGCGGACTTGAGATGCTTGAAATTCCACATGAGCTTGATTTTCGTATGTCTTATAATATCGCAAAATGATACAATTGGAGGTGTCAGTTTTTTGACAGAAATATATTTTATCCGTCATGCGGAATCCACCGGTAATATGACAGGTTGCGCCTATGGTTGGTATGATGGCCTCGTAGCACCGAATGGATATGAACAGATTAAGCGTCTTGAAAAAAGATTTGAAAATATAAAAGTGGATGCGGTGTATTCAAGCGACCTTATAAGAGCTGTAAAAACCGCCGAGGCAATACATAAGCCAAAAGGTCTTGCTCTGAATAAAGATACGGGGCTTCGTGAAATGAATCTCGGTGCATGGGAGAACAAAAAGTGGGAAGAGCTTCCGTCTGCTTTTCCGGAAGAGCATAAGCTCTGGACAAGCGACCCGTTAAACTTCAGTGTTGAAGGCAGTGAAACTTACCGCGAGGTATATGACCGTATGCGCCGGACTTTTGACAGAATCGTTGCCGAAAACGACGGAAAAACCGTCGCGATTGTAGCTCACGGCGTTGCACTTCGTATACTTATGTACGGCATTCTGAACAACGGTGACCTTTCGGGCATTGCCGGGTTTGGATGGGGAGACAACACATGTGTAAGTCACTTTACGGCAGATGGCGGAAAGCTGAAATCTGTTTTTGTAAATGATAATTCCCATCTTAAGGATATGCCCGGATTTAAGAAAAGCACGACATGGGGAAGTACAAGAGAAAGCGTGTTGCTTTAGATGGATAAGAGGGAATTGGAGGTAAATGTATATGAAAAGCAAAGTAAATGATATTTTATCAAAGCTTACACTTGATGAAAAAATCTCACTTCTGACGGGTGGAGATTATATGGCAACGGTCGGGCTTGAACGTTTCGGTCTCAAACCTAAAAGAATGGCAGATGGACCTCACGGTGTGCGTAAAGATTCGGCAACCGGAGCCAACTCGCGTGAAGAAGCGGAAAGTAACTGCACAGCTTTTCCAAATCTTTGCCTTGCTGCGGCAACATGGGATAAAGAGCTTATACATAAAATGGGCGTGGCGCTTGCGAAAGACTGTATCCACAACGATGTTGATATGCTTTTAGGACCGGGTGTGAACATAAAGCGGCACGCCCTCTGTGGAAGGAATTTTGAGTATTTCTCGGAAGACCCCGTTCTCGCGGGAGAAATGGCGGCTGCATACATAAACGGACTCCAAGGCCTCGGGGTTGCGGCATCGCTTAAGCACTATGCCGCTAACAATCAGGAAAAATACCGCCTTACAACAAGTGTGGATGCAGATATGCGGACGCTTATGGAAATTTATCTCAAGGCGTTTGAAATCGCAATTAAAAAGTCATCTCCGGCAACCGTTATGTGTGCGTACAACAAGATTCATTCCGTCTGGTGTTCCGAAAACAAGTTTTTGCTTACCGAAGTTCTTCGCGATTCATGGGGATATAACGGTGTTGTAGTCTCTGACTGGGGGGCTGTGCATAATTCGGCGAAGGCTGTTTCGGCAGGTCTTGATTTGCGTATGCCAAAGGGAAAAGATTTTGTAAAGGATATAAAAGAAGCTCTTGAGAATGGCGTAATAACGGAAGAAGAAATCGAAATCTCGGCAAAAAGAATGATAGAGCTTTTGATGATGATTCCTGAAACTAATATAAGCTATGACAGAGATGAACAGCATAAGGTTTGCCGTGAGGTTGCAGCAGAAGGAATGGTGCTTCTCAAAAACCGTGATAACACATTGCCGATAACACCTGATAAGTATAAAAAGGTTGCTATCATAGGTGAATTTGCAAAATCACCGCTGATATTTGGGCAGGGAAGTGCCGAGGTTCATGTTTCCGATGATTATATCGATTCACCGATTGATGAGCTTCGTAAGCTTTGCGGAGATGAAATTGAGTTTAAATATATGGAGCTTTACAAGAAAGATGCATTTTTAAAGGAAATGCTTTGGTTAAAGCATCCGGAATTCGCGAAGTTCATTGCAGACACAGATCTTGTCATTATGTTTGTGGGTGCAATGGAATCCGAGGATACTGAGAAGCTTGATCGAAGGTGCGCAGAGCTTAATCAGAACTACGAAATGTTTATCAACTTTGCACTTATGGATAATAAAAAGGTTGTTGTTGTTAATCAGTCCGGTTCTGCAATGACCTTTGACAGATGGACGAACGACGTTGACGCCGTCGTTCAAATGTGGCTCGGCGGCGAAAGTGCAGGCGGCGCAATAGCAGATGTTTTGTGCGGCATCGTTAACCCGTCGGGAAAGCTTTCCGAAACATTTCCGAAGAAAATAAGAGCTGATATCGAGTTTCCGGGAAATGACCTTACCGTAGAGTATAACGAGCGTATCTTTGTTGGATACAGATATTATGATATGCATCCGGAAGAAATCGTATATCCTTTCGGCTATGGACTGTCATATACCACATTTGAGTACAGCAATATAGAAGTTTCGGAAAAGGATAATTCTCTGGAAATCACATTTGACATAAAAAATACAGGCGATATAGACGGCGCTGAAGTTGCGCAGGTGTATGTCGGGGACCCTGTATCTACGGTCAAGCGTCCGGTGAAGGAATTAAAAGCATTTGAAAAAGTTTTCCTGAAAGCCGGCGAAAGAAAATCAGTAGCGCTTAATGTGGATATAAAGGATATAGGCTATTATAATGTAATTTTAAAAAACTGGATAACAGAACCGGGAAAATATGTAATATATGTCGGTTCATCCTCAAGAGACATCCGCCTTAAAAAGTCAATTATTCTCCGAAATGATGTTCCTTATACAATCGCGCCGACCGGCGAGGATATGATAGGATAAAAAGTTGTTTCTTGTTAAGAAAGGAAAAGAAAAATGAAGCTCGAAAATATGTTTTTTGAAGTCAGATATGTTGATGCAAAGGGAGAAGCTTTTGAGATTTCTTCAAAATCACAAATAAATTCAGAAACCGATAAGTATGCAAAAAAGTATGCTGAAAAAGTGATTTCCGGCTGCTCGTCCGATGGTGAACTTGTAAGTGTAAATCTTAACTTGTCCGTGCCTGAAAGCATCCGTGAAAAGCTTGGTGAGCATTTTTGCGATAACGAAGAGTGCTATGCAGTAGAAATCACGACGGATGAGGTAAATCTTTATGCATTGTCGGATAACGGACTTACTTACGCCGTATCAACGCTTCTTCAGCTTATTGAAAGCGGAAATGTTCGTGAAATGCTTCTGTTTGACTATCCTGATAAGAAGGTGCGCGGATATCGTGTATATACTCCGGGGCGTGAGAGCTTTGAAGCCTTCCGCAATGTAGTTGATATGCTTGTATACTATAAGTATAATGCAATAATGCTTGAAGTTGGTGGTGCGATGGAATATAAACGCCATCCCGAGATAAACGAAAAATGGGTGGAGTTCTGCAAGGAAGTAAACAAAACTCCGTATGAGGCAGAGCGAATCCAGAAAAAGACGCATCCCGAGTGGCAGAAGAACTCAATTCATGCAGATAATGGCAATGGATCATTTATAACGCAGGCTGAAATGCGCGAGCTTATAGCATATTGCCGCGAGCGCGGGCTTCGCGTCATGCCGGAGGTTCCGTCGCTTTCTCACTGTGATTATATCGTTATGGCGCATCCTGACATCAAAGAGCGCGCTGAGGATACATATCCCGATACATACTGCCCGTCAAATCCGAAGTCATACGAGCTTGTATTTGATATTCTCGATGAGGTAATCGACGTTTTTGAGCCGGAGTATGTAAACATCGGCCACGATGAATGTTACACTCTCGCAAAATGCCCTCTTTGCCGAGATAAGGACCCGGTGGATTTGTACGTTGGAGATATCGAAAAGATAAATAATTACCTGAAAGCTAAAGGCATAAAAAGTATTATGTGGGCAGAAAAATTCTTTGATAATATCTATCTGCCTGAACCGGATGGTTCAATCCACGGTTACGGCGGAACAGGAGATCCGGCGTGGGATGTACCGAGGTGTATCGACTGTGTCGGAAAGGTACCGAAAGATATATTGCTGTTCCATTGGTATTGGTCACTTTGTACGGGAAAGGAAGAAAAGGATATCCGTGACCTCGGATATAAGATGCTTTTCGGGAATTTCCAGGCTACATCGCTTAAGAACTATCGTGAAAGAAGTAATGACATAGAAGGTGCCTTTATCAGCAACTGGGGGTCGTTTGAACCGCAGTATATGCAGCGTAATGCGCAGAACTACAACCTGACGTCAACTGCATATATTCTTTGGAACAGTGAATATGATTCGGATATGATGGATATGGTTGTTGATAAGGTAAAGGATGAGCTTTATCGAAGACACAAAAAAACACTCGGTAATGATATTATCGAGCTTGTCCATACGACGGACCATAACAGACCGTACAAGGTATTCTATGACGGTTTCTATATTGTTCCTGAGGATTGGGAAATCGGAAAGCATATTGTTACATATACCGACGGAACAACGGCAGAGCTTCCTGTAATATTTGGGTATAATATTCGCTCAAGCTCGGAAAAAATCAGTGTAGACAGCGGCTCAACCGAAGCAAAATCAACAGCGTATGTAGAAACTTTGGGTGCATCTATTCCTGTTGTCATTGACAGAAAAGCATATTACAAAACAGCATATAAAAACCCCTATCCGGAAAAAACAATAGAAAAAATAGAGTGCATTGCATATGACGGCATAAACATAGAAGCAAGCTATGATCTTGCCGTGAAATGAGGAAAAAAGAAATGCTCGTCAAGAAAATTGATATTCACGTCCACACAACCTTTTGGGCAGATGATATGCAGCGCTTTAATGGCGCGAGATTTGCTACTCCGGAAGAGCTTTGCGAGATATATGACCGTATGGGAATAGAACTCGGTGTACTTTTGCCGGCAGTAAACCCCGAAGCAGCTTTTCACAACAACACAAACCGCGATTGTTGTGAAATTGCGGAAAGGTATCCTGAAAGATTTGTGTGGTTCTGTAACATAGACCCTCGCATGGGAAAGAATTCACCCGATACAGATTTCACACATTTTTTGGAATACTATAAGGCTCAGGGGGCAAAAGGTGTGGGAGAGGTTACTGCAAATATGTATTTTGATGACCCGATGGTTGAAAATCTCTTTTCTCACGCGGAAAAGGCAGGACTTCCGGTAACGTTTCATATAGGAAATCCGGGCAACGACATTGGGCTTATTGATGAAGTGGGGCTTCCGCGCCTTGAAAAAGCGTTGCAGAAATTTCCGAAGCTTATTTTTCTCGGTCATTCACAGAAATTCTGGGCAGAGATAAGCGGTGAAGTAGGAAATCGTGACGGCTATCCCAAAGGTGAAGTTCTTCCGGGTGGAAGGCTTATTGAGCTTATGAGAAAATATCCAAATCTTCATGGCGATTTGTCATCGGGGAGCGGGCAAAATGCAATTATGCGCGATCCGGCCTTCGGTTATAAGTTCTTGGATGAGTTTCAAGACAGGCTCTACTTCGGCACGGATATTTGTACGCCCAATCAATGGGAGCGTCTTGTGCTTTCGGAATTCCTCGACAATGCGGTTGAAAACAGCCATATCTCGCAGGAGTGCTACAACAAGGTGTGCCGTGAAAATGCAATAAGACTTCTTAAACTAGATGATTAAGATAAGATTATGGCGAATGTGATTGAATTTGCTGTGAATTTTGCTTGTGCTGAGCAGGCAATACGCCTATAATCTTTACAAAATTGCGACAGACAGCAGAATAGTCATCGTATCCGCAGAACAAAAAACAGAGGTTATTTTATCCCCTCTGTTTTTATCCGTTCACAGGCTTTTTTTAATTATTTTTCGTAGGATCTACTTGGTTACTCAAACTTTTATTATAGAGCCCAAAAACAAAAACCACAGTGAAATTTCACTGTGGTTTTGCATACCCAACATTGTGGATATGAGTGGCAGGGGCAGAGTGACACCCGACATATCCACAATATAGCGCAAATGCGCTTGAATGCTGGATTTATATCAATTTCAAATATTCATCTAACTGCTGTTCTTCAAGCTCAGCAATGAAGTTTGCAAACGGTTCTAAATTCTTATTAACTGCGTATTCTTCCAAAGCATTGTAGTAGTCGAGCCTTTTTTCTTTGTCAACAGAAATTGGTAAGAACCCTAGGGTCATCAACTGGTAATTCATAAGCAGTCTGCTTGTGCGACCATTTCCGTCTATGAATGGATGAATACGAACAAACTCTGCATGTGTCCACGCTGCAAGCTCTATCGAATTAAGTTCGGTTTTGTGTTTTAAATCCTCATAAAAAGCCTTAATCTGTATATACATTTCGTTCCCGCTCGGCGGAGTAAATCCTGCACCGCTTATGCGGACTTCTTGATTTCTGTATATGCCACCGACAATAATGTTTTCTGTAAGTATTGCATGTAAATCCTTAACGATGTTTTCGTCAAGAGGTTTATCCTCTGCAATACATTTTTTTACATATCCATACGCCTTTTTATGGTTTATAACCTCGTAAATCTCGCGCAGTTCTTTACCTCCGATGGATACACCGTCTTCAAGAACAACCTTCGTTTCCATAAGAGTAAGGGTGTTTCCTTCGATTGCGGTAGAGTTATGCGTGAAGCGCAATTCGAAATCTTTTTCGTAAGACGAAAGAGTAACAGAATCTATTTTTGCTTTGTTGTTTTCATATTTGATTTTCTTTGCTAAGATTCTTTCAAAATCCATTTTCTATACTCCTTCCTGTAAATTTTATATATCTTATTATATCATATTACAATAGATATCTCAACATTTTTCAAAAGCACAAAAAGCATTTTCCTTAATTTGTTTTATATATTATCCTTTTATAGACGAGTATCTGCACATGCAGATGCTCAATTTTTATGCCGAAATTTGCAATGTAAATTTCAATGAATTTTGCAAATGGTAATTTCAAAGAAAAAAGTCTAAAATTGTATAATATAAGCGGGAGGTGAAAGACAAATGGAAGCAAAAGATTTTGCAGATATTTATAAAGAAATTGCCGTTGCAGCAGGTGCAGAAACAGCTGTTGCCATACATAAATTGTTTAAAGGTCAGCAGATTTTGTTTCCTCAGAAGCTGTATAAAAAAGAATTCATTTATGGCTACATCAGACAAAATTACAACGGCAAAAATGTTCGTGAGCTGTCGCAGATGTTTGGTTATTCAGACAGAAGAGTGCGGCAAATCCTAAATCTGAAATAAGAAGGAGTTTTTAATTATGAAGCAGGCGGTAAATTTAAAGAACTTTAAAAAGTGTGCTTTTTGCAAATATTGGTACGACCCGACAAATGAGCATATTGCCCCTAAAGCACCAAACATCAATGTTTGGACGTATGAAACCAGTGCAAGGTGTAAGTGTATAAAGAGAAATCTGACCATGAGCTCTACAAATGCATGTGCACATTATGAATGCAAGGTGCCTATAAACTAAGCGAAAACAAAGAGAGGTCTGAAAATGGACAATAAACAGATTGAGAAGATCAACATAATAAAGTCGTATCTGCCGAAGTGTATATCAATCTACGATGCGCATGTGTACGGCAATATACCCAAAGATAAGTTCCTTAATGCCTGCAATTCCTATGCCGGTAAGGTTGGATACAACGAAACAATTGGTTTGATTGACGAAACGGTGTTTGGTAGTGGGAAAAAGGGGTTTTTATTTACCTTTGATGGGTATTACTACGACGGTTGTGGTTCAATAAAATTGTATAAAAATAATACGAAATTTAATGGCTTAGGATCGTCGTATAATTTAGCGATGATGAATGAAATGTTGCAAAAACTGTATGAGGTCGAGGTCAGAAAATCAAAGCTCGAAAATTTTCTTGATACAACTCTCGAAATAGGTCAGGCGATTCTTGAGAATATTGATGATGTTGATAACATTATTGAATATGTCGCTGATGAGCTTTCGGGTGATGCCTATGCATTCAATTTTTCGGAAACAGAAGACCTTAAGGAAAACCTGCAACAGATTTCAGATAACATTCGCAAGGCAAACGATTTTCTCGAAAAGATGGATAAAGCAGCTGAAAGGGCAAAAGAGGTGCTCGGAAAACAAAATGAAGATGCGGCTATAGGTGTATTCTTTGTATATCTTGAAAAAGCAGATTCCGGCCTTGCGGAAGAAATGGACGAGATGTTTGAACTTTTAATAACCAACATGGAACTTGACTTGGATTATGAAGTAAAATTCGCGGATATTATCGACGAAGTAAAAGAAGCTTTTGATAATCTGGAAGTGTCGCAAATTGCACTTGCAAAAATAGCAATTACGGCTTTTATAGCGAATTTAAAGCTCATAAAATTAAAAGGCTCTGTGCTGTCGCAGTGTGTTGATACACTAATTGAAAATGTATAGTTTGTAGTAAAAGCTACCCTGTGCTGAAATAAACACAGGGTAGCTTTTTATAAATACTTCAAATATTCAATGACTGAATCACGGGTAACGCGCCATCTTCGACCTATCTTAAAACCTTCCAATTCTCCGCTGTGAAGTAGGTCGAGTAAAGTATTTTTGCCGACTTTTAATAAGTCTTTACATTCATTGAATGTCATGATTTCGGGGATATTTTTAAACATAAAATCCCGCTCCTTCCTTTTATTTTTTGTTTTATATTAGTGTTCATAAGATTATATAAGTTTATATTCTCCCGTGCAAACAAAAACTTTTTAAGTTATATATTATACATTTATAAAGGTCTTGAAAGGAGGAATATAAACTTTGTTTGACAACTGTAAATTTGTAAGCTGTGGTGTTGCAAATGAAATACCGCCGCTTCTGCAGCTCTTTATGTGGGAGCTCATCAGACAAATGCCTGTGGATAAAGATTATCTGCAGGTGTTTTCTTTATCTTCTGATAACGGAAAACAGAAGATAAAACATCATCAGGAAGTGCCTGAATACAGCAAAGAGTACGTTATAAACATGAAGCCTGTTACAAATACGATCTATGTAATAGACGATGAAACGCACTCTACTATGCTGCTGGCAGAAGAATACTGAAAGGAAAGGATATCATGAACAAAAATGTAGTGTGCTCTGTATGCGGAGCGAAATTGACAGAAGAAGCCGCAATGGAATTTGGCGGGCAGATTATGTGTGAAACTTGTTTTAATGAAAAAACAGTTTTATGCGATAACTGCAACAAAAGAATTTGGAGGGATGATGCCGAAGAAGATTCAAATTACACACTCTGTTGCCATTGTTACGAATACAGCTTTGTCTCATGCGAACGCTGTGGGAGACTGATTCATAATGACGATGCCTTGTATGAAGAGGGCGAAGATTACCCATATTGTCGGGACTGCTTTGAAAAGCTGAATGACAATGCAATAAAAAATTACAGTTATAAGCCTGAGCCGATTTTCTACGGTTCAGGCAATTTGTTTTATGGGATTGAATTGGAAATAGACAAAGGCGGCGAAGATGATTCAAATGCTCAAAAATTACTTGATATTGCAAATAGAAACGGCGAAAAAATCTATTGCAAGCACGACGGCAGTATCAATGACGGTTTTGAAATTGTATCTCATCCCATGAGTCTTGACTATCACATCAACAATATGAATTGGATTGAGATTTTTGAAAAGGCGACGGCTATGGGTTATCGTTCTCATAATACAGCCACCTGCGGCTTACATATCCACTGCTCCCGCTCGGCGTTCGGAAAAACTTACGAAGCGCAGGAACAAGCTATCGGAAGAGTGGTATTCTTTGTGGAAAAGCACTGGAACGAGCTTGTCAAACTCAGCAGGCGCACAACAGAGAACCTCAACAGATGGGCAGCTAAATATGCCACAATTTCCGAGACAACCGGAGAAACGTACAAAAAGGCAAAAGACAAGCATATGGGAAGATATGTGGCAGTAAATCTCGAAAACTACAACACGATAGAGTTTCGTATGTTCCGCGGAACTCTTTGTTACAAAACTTTTATAGCCACCTTGCAGTTGGCTGACGAAATATGTTATCAGGCGATTAACCTGTCTGACAGAGAAATAGAAGAGCTGTCATGGTCTGAGTTCACAGCAAGGATTTTACCGAAAAAGCATGAGCTTATCGAGTATCTGAAAGCCAAGAGACTTTATGTAAACGATGTAATAACAGAAAGCGAGGAGATGTAAATGTGCGGATTGTTCGGTTTTTCAAAATACAGCAAAGATGAAATTAAAAATCTTTCAGTGCTGACAAACTCTTTGGCTGAGCAATCAGCAGTAAGAGGCACAGATGCCACCGGAATTGCTTTTACAGGCTCCGGTGGCATTAATGTTATTAAAGACAGTAAATCGGCTTACAGAATGGATTTCAAGCATTCTGATAACATTACGGCATTGATAGGTCATACACGTCACAGTACGCAAGGAAGCGAAAAGCGAAATATCAACAATCACCCGTTCTGTTCAAAACACGGCGATTCGCGCTTTGCTCTTGCTCATAACGGAGTGTTGACCAATGATAAAGAGCTTCGCAGAAAGCTTAAGTTACCCAAAACGAAGATTGAAACCGATAGCTACATAGCAGTACAGCTTATAGAAAGCCAAAAACACCTGAACTTCGACAGCATCAGATATATGGCGGAAAAGACGGAAGGAAGTTTTTCATATTCCATACTTGACGAAAAGAATAATATCTATCTTGTCAAAGGTGACAGCCCGCTGACTGTACTTCATTTTCCGTTGCTAAAAATGTATGTGTATGCATCCACGGATGAGATACTGTACAAGGCATTGATTGATGTTCCTCTGCTGTTTGGTGCGCTGAAAAACGGAGAGTTTGAAGAAATAAGCATATCAGAGGGGGAGATATTAAAAATCAAACCGGACGGGGCTACAGAGCGAGATAACTTTGAATATAGCTATTACTCCGGCAGAGGATGGTGGAATTACGGCTTTGTTTCATCTGAGAGAATAAGTAAGCCAAGAAATGATTATGTAGATGACCTAAAATCCGTTGCGTCATATTATGGCTACTCTCCCGATTTTGTGGATGAACTTATAACAGCCGGAATCTCGTTGGATGAAATCGAAGAGTATATGTACTGCGGTTGTGAAATTTAAAATGCAAGGAGGAAAAATCGTGAAGTTCGCCAGATTTATAGTAAATGCGATCGACCTTATTTTCGATGTAATTACAGAGGTCTACATTAAGCGGAAGCATTAGCATCCTTAAAGGTGTACCTTTATGAACTCATAAAATATTGAAAAAATAAGGCGAAAAAGTGTCCTTTAAGGTTTGCAGTGAATTTGTGGAAATATCCATAAACTTAACGACCTTTTTGGACACTTTCTTTTTTGGGAGGAAAGGCAATGGACAACAAAGTTTTTTATTATGCAAGAGTATCAAGCAAAGAACAGAATCTCGACCGACAAATTGAGGCATTTAAAAAGCTTGGCGCTGATGAACGTGAAATAATTTGCGATAAAGAGAGCGGGAAGGATTTGGAGCGAAAAGGATATCAGGCATTAAAAAATGCGATGCTCCGCAGCGGTGATATTCTTGTAGTAAAATCCCTTGACAGGCTGTCAAGAAACAAATCGGACATCAAGAACGAGCTTCAATATTTCAAGGATAACAATATCAGACTAAAGGTAATAGATTTACCAACTACAATGATGGACTTGCCCGAAGGTCAAGAATGGGTTTTCGAAATGGTGAACAATATTCTGATTGAGGTATTAGGTACAATCGCCGAACAGGAGCGGCAGACAATCCGACAGAGGCAACGCGAAGGTATAGATGCTGCTAAAGCTGCGGGAAAATACCTCGGTAGACCGAGAGTTACCCTGCCGGATAATTGGGATGAAATCGTTTCAGAGTGGCGGGATAAAAAAATCACCGCGAGAAAAGCTATGGAATTGGCAGGTGTTAGTAAGACAAGTTTTTACAAGCTTGTCGGGGCAGAAGAAAAGAGTTGACTGTGAAGAGTCAACTCTTTTGGGGGGCATCATGCCACAGCATTCGTATTAATTTTTTCAATAACCTTACGGATTCCTGCCCAGACGGAAAGGTCGGTGAATATTTCAACAACGCTTCCGCGGTCTGTGAACGGAGCTTCTTGCAGGACTGATAAATCCTTCATCATTCCGTTCTGAATGATATATTCAATTATCTGATTGACAAAGTAAATCTGCCTTGCATCAAGGTTTGCGTTGCCGAGAAATTCCGAAAAAGCTTCTTTGGCGGCGTTCGTATCAAGACCTACGATTTCGCGGACAAATTCCCCAAGCGGTTTCTCACCGTATTCTGCGGCATATTCCTCTTTTGTGCCGACTTCGCTCCAGAGAATTTTCTCGAGCTCTGATATATCATCCTTTGTAGGCGGGACATTGCTTTTTAACTTTGCAATTGCGCTGTTGTCCGGATGTTGTCTTACGTAATACTCCGCTTTTGCACGGTAATTTTTAAGATCATCACTATCAAGTTCAGACTCTTTCCACTCTGTTGAAAGAATGTCATCACCAAAGTTGGTGTCGTATCTCAAAATATTATGAGGGATATACTTCATCAGATTACGGAGCGATTCGCGGATATGTTCAAATTCATTGATTCCGCAATTATCCAGATAATCCGTATGCAAAATTTTATTGATGAGCTCAGATTTTGCTGCTATTTCAGGGATGTTTGCAACGCTTGCGATGCCACTTACTTTTTTAAACAAATCGCTTTTGTGTCTGCCATATCCTTTTCCTGCAAGATACGCAAGCTCGATGCCATACATAAGTGCATCAAAACGTACAGCACTTGCCTCGTCATCGTCCGGTATAATCAAAGGCGCAAGCTCTTCGCAGATAATGAGTGTGTCCTCGTATGTAAGCGATACATAATTTTCCTCATTTGCGTATAGTTCCACATACTTTAAGTGCTGTTTTACTGCGAAATTATCCTTATTAAGCTCGCGAACCTTTGCTACCATTTCGGAAACCAAGCTTTTGCGGAATGCTATTAAATCTTCCGTCTGATAAGCAATATCCTGAAGCTTGAAGATGATTTGTGACTTTAAGTTGAATATCGCGCCCTGAAGCGCCATCTGATTTGCCGTAGGCTTTCCTGAGCTCATTCTGAAAAACTCAAAGTTTCCGCAGAAGTCGAAAATATAGAACTTTCCTTTATCTTCTCCGTCCAGAAGCCCGGGGCAAAGACGTGTTCCACGCCCTATCATCTGCCAGAACTTCGCCTTGCTCATAACCTTCTTGAAGAAAACGAGATTCAAAACCTCCGGCACGTCAATACCGGTATCAAGCATATCAACAGATATTGCAATCTGCGGAAGCTTTTTCGGTTCGGAAAACTCATCAATCAGGCTTTGGGCATAATTGATTTTGTTGTCAATTACTTTTGCAAAACCGTTAAGATGCGGATATTCAGAATTGAAAACCTCAAGTATCTTTTCGGCATGGAGATGATTTTTAGCAAATATAATGGTTTTTCCGAGCTTTTCGCCGTACTCAATTTTAATTCCGTCTGTCATAAGGACATTCAGCACTTGACGAATTGTGTCACGGTTAAAAATCCACTCATTGAGCGCAGAAGAGCTTATTCTTTCGGGAATTTCTCCCTCTTCGTCCTCGAATAAGTTTTCGTATTCTTCTTTTTCTTCCTCTGTTAAATCCTCGTAGGTGATACCCTGCTCAATAAACTTGAGTTTCGATTCCACGGACATATAATCGACCAGATAACCGTCTTTAACAGCCTCAGCAAGCTCGTAGCCATATGTAGGCACACCGCTTTCAAGCTCGAAAATCTCGTAGGTGTTTTTATCTATCTCGTCCTTCGGTGTTGCCGTAAGACCAACAAGAGGCGCATCAAAATAGTTAAAGATATCTCTGTATTTATTATAAATAGAGCGGTGAGCTTCATCACAGATTAAAAGGTCAAAATGGCCGCTTGTGAAAAGCTTTCCTTCATCGTCTCTTACTTCATCTATGCAGTTATACATAGTCTGATACGTCGAGAAAACGCAGTGTGCTGCGAAGTTATCCTTCTCCTCGCAGAGGTTTGTAACCGATAAATCGGGTAGCAGATTTACAAAGGAACGCTTCGCCTGAGTTACGAGCGATGTTCTATCCGCGAGGAAGAGAATATTCTTTACCCAACCGTGCTCTAAAAGCACTTTGCAGAGAGCGATTACCGTTCTTGTTTTACCTGAACCCGTTGCCATAACAAGAAGTGCTTTTCTGCGGTTTTTGACATCTAATGCATCACAAACTGCTTTGATAGCACCTTCCTGATAATATCTTCCGGCAATGTTTTTGTCGACAATCACATTTTTAAGGCTTGTCCTCATTCTGCGGAGGTTGAACATCTTCTCTAAATCACGCTTTGAATAAATTGTTGCAACGCGTCTCTCGGGATACTGGCCGTCGTCAATTCTTATTTCAAAACCGTTGGTGAGGAAGATTGCCGGACGTCTGCCATACTGCTTTTCGAGTATATCCGCATAGAGCTTTGCCTGCTGCCTGCCTTTGGATACATCGGTGCAGGTGCGTTTTGCTTCAATAACCGCGAGTGGCTTATGGGTATCATCGTATAAAACATAATCAGCAAAGCCTACCTCGGATTTATTAGGCATACCGGGGAGCTCTACTTCGTTTATCCAGTTTTTGCCCTCAATCCAGCCTGCTTCAGAAAGCTGTGTGTCGATATATATTTTTCTTGTCTTGAACTCAGATAAATCAAGCGGCTTCGGAACATAAGTCTGCTGCTGTGTCGCGCGGCGCGCGGTGAGCTCGTCCTTCAAGGCTTGATTTTCTGCAATAAGTTCTTCCAGATCAACCGTCTTTTCAGTAACGAACGACAATGCTTCTTCAGTTGTAAGGTCAAGAAGCGATTTATCAAATTCAGTCTGCTTATACTCTCTTGAATAACAACAGGCTACAAAGTCCAAAAAGTAGAATAAATTTTCAACGCATAGCTCGGCTTGCTCTTTTGATATTCTTCTTCCGGAATGTGCTGCATCATTTCCCCTGCGACGGATATAATTTATGCGGAAAAGCAAATCGTTTCCCACTATATCTCTGAAGGCTTCGTTTTCGGTGAGCGACTGCAGGCGGTCATCATACGGCATTTCCAAATCCTTATCAACGGAATACATCCATTTTACGGCAAACTCCATCGCCCGACGGCAGTTAAGCACACACGCCGACGGGTCAATATGTAAAATCCTCTCCGCAGAAATCGCGACATCGGAAAACGCAGCAAATTCCGGATCCAGTTTTAAGAAATCAAAGTTTGTCATTGTGGGTCACCTTCTGATTTGTATTCATATGGAAACTATCTTTATTTGAATATCTTCGATCACATTATTAGGAGCAAATTTGTGTGCATCGGAAAGTCTTTTTAAATATTTTTCTATTAACATATCATATTCATTGAAATTAACATTATCAAAAAACGTCTTGTATAATTCACTCCCTACACTTGTTAACAAATATGCATCTACTGTAAATTTAACATCAGATTCACTGTTGTTTCTTATTTCTACTTTTTTATCATAACTATATACACTCTCGCTTTCGGTAGGTTTCAAGTCA
Source organism: Eubacteriales bacterium (assembly GCA_045539475.1). Taxonomy (GTDB): domain Bacteria; phylum Bacillota; class Clostridia; order Oscillospirales; family JAAYXM01; genus SIG480. The sequence continues at coordinate 70,294 of JAZQFJ010000085.1, forward strand.
AAACCTACTGAAATAAGTCTGTCATACGTTAGAAGTCCTGTATCTCGCAATGTTAGTATGTCTGGGAATGTTATTCCTGCTTCATTCAAAATATCCTTAGGCGTTTCTTCGTCGATTAAAAAATAGTCTTGAAAGCTTTTACTATTATCTCCTACGCAGTGCAACACATATGGCGCGATTTTTTGAAAAATCACAACTTCTTTATGTGTCAATTTTCTCAAAGTATCTAATGTTCTTATTGATACACTTCCGGGCTGTTTTATTTCTCCTGCCAAAAGTTTACCCCATAATATCTGCATTTTTTCATCGCTCACATTGGCTATGAAGTTAAAAAAAGAACTTATCCAGTCTTCATTCACTGGCTCGTTACTTACTTCTTCAATTTTTTCTAAAGTGGCATATGCATTTGCTATTGCAGATTCAATGTTCTGCTGCTTTTTCATTTCTTGAAACATAAATCTATTTTCTGCTCTTCTTAGCAAATCCACTCCTTCTGATGTAATTGTAACGCCCATATCATCATACTTTATCGGTAGTTGATAATTATCACATATTCCATCGCTGATTAGTTTAATTCCAGAGGCTTTTGCTTTGGCTATTCTCTTTATGTGCGTGGGCTCGTATATTCTCCCAAGACCGCATGATACAGTTTCGATCAATTTAGTCAACGGCTGTGATAATCCTAAAACATCTGAAATTTCTATTGCTTTAATGTCACTCATATCTAATTTTACGTCCTCTCACCCAAAATATTTTTGCATTAGTGCTTTTTTGAGAAGTTCTAATTTCTCAAGGCTTTTTTGTATTTCCAATTTTGATTTGTCGGTCTGTTCGACAAAGTTGGCGAACTGATTTTGAAGTTCGATTGGTGGAACAGGCAAATTAAATCCAGATAACTGTTCCTTATTTACTTTAGGCATATTTGCTCGTCTGCTAAAAGGCAGAATATAATCCAAAAAGAACTCAGAACGCATTACATACCCAAGATAAATTCTCAAACAAATATTCTCTTTTGGCAGGATTGGATATGCATCTGCTGAACACAGCCCTTCAAAATCAGGCATAGCGACTTTGTTTAGACTAGGACGAATTTTGCTATAAATTATGTGCTTATCTGTAAATAGATACTTGCCACTAATAACACCATCTTCTGCAATTGTTCTATATCCAAATAGCTTTCCTGTATTCTTTTCAATACTGTCTATACCTATGTGAGGATAGTTCGCATATTTTTCATAATCATTCACCATTACAGTATCTATATCAGCAACTTCAAGTAAATTTTTAATTTCCCATTCAAAAGGATTCGTTTTCAAATCACCAAACAGTTCGACAAATCGTGCTTTGACAAGCTCGTCCAGTTTTGAAAGTTGTTGTTTGCGCTTTACTATAAGTTCATCCAAATTATGCAACGAGTTCGCAATTACATTCTGCGTTTCATATGTAGTTATCGGAATCTCTACTTTATTTAATTCCTTTGCAGATAGATGCTTCACTGTAACAAACGGTGTCTTATCTTCGATGGCTTTTAAAGCTGTTGGCATATAGTAAAAAATATAATTTTTGCAAATTTCGTTATGTGGAATGAGTTTGCATACTCGTTGATTAAGTACCGCTTCTCCACCTTTCCATAAGGCAATATTAAACTCTCCGTCCATCCCTATCAATATATCACCATCATGGACAATATAATTGTCAGGACATTCTTCTGTTGTGTATGTTTCTGAATATCCCCTAACAACGTCTCTTATCCTTACAAGGGGTTTTCCTTTTGTATCTGAAAATAAATTTGAATCAAAAGCGTAACCATATTGTATATCGCAAATATCAGTAAGCAATACTTTCTCCATCACAGCATTTCCTCCGGCAAGATAAATCTGTCGAAATCGCTTTTATATAATCTGTCCTGAACTACTCTATACTTTTCAAACTCGCTGAGTGCGTGCATATGGGCAAGCTCTGCAGATACTTTTCCCGCATCTTGCAGAATTTCTCTGTCCCACACCTTCAAAAATCCGTTCAGGCGCTCTTCCCAGTCCGCCATAGTCATCGGTATATGCCTTTGTGCCTGCATTTCTGCCATATCCAGGTATGCCGATACAATCCTTTCAAGCTGGTCAAGCTCGTTTTCGGTGAGATAATTCTTAGCAACAATTACGTCGTATTTATGGATTTTGCTTTGCGGGGAACCGTCCCAACTTGTAAGTCCCATGTTTGTTTTTTCGGCATCGGCTCTGTGATATATAACCTCTGCGGCAGTCTGACCGTGTATACTGTAGTGTAATTTGTTTTGAACAGCAGCAAAGAATCTTTTTGTTGCGCTTGCTGATGGGTCATAATCAAGAGCGGTAGCATAAATGTCAGTGATTTTTTGATAAAACTTACGCTCGGACAAGCGAATTTCACGGATTTTTTCGAGCTGTTTTTCGAAGTATTCTTTAGTAAGAACAGAACCACCGTTTTTAAGGCGTTCGTCATCCATTACCCAGCCTTGAATAGTGTAATCCTTTACAATTGCGTTTGCCCATTTGCGGAACTGCACGGCTCTTTCATTATTCACTTTGAACCCTACAGCAATAATCGCCTGAAGACTATAGTGGTCTGTTTTTCTCGATACTTCTCTTGTTCCTTCTTTTTGAACTATTAAGTATTTCTTAATAGTTGAATCCGGATCAAGCTCTTGATCTTCATATATTTTTTTCAAATGCTGATTTACAGCTGAAACAGATACATCGTATAATGTAGCCATCATTTTTTGTGTTAGCCAAATGTTCTCATCCTCGTAACGCATTTCGATGCTTTTTTCATCATCGCCCGTTGAGGCGATAAAGGTAAGATATTCAGCCGCAGAAGAGCGAATTGTTATTTCTTTCTTTTTCTTATTAGTCATTTAGCATTTCCTCCAATTCTGCAAGTCTTGATGTTATTTCCATTTCAAGCTCATGGAGATCTGCCATAATTTCAGCGGTTGAAGGATATTCTACTGGGATATATTCCACCTCTTTATATTTATTTATAGAGAGATCGTAGTCGTTATTTACAATATCGTCTTTATCCACAAAGAAAGACTGTTCGGTCTTTGCTCTGCCTTCTTCTTCATCAAGATTATGGAATCTTTCAATGATATCAGGAATATCATTTTCGGCTACCGGCATTCTCTTATCGTCAAGGCTATATCCGTCTGCTTTCATATCGTAGAACCATACTTTATCTGTTCCACCGTGGCCTGTTTTTGTAAATATAAGTATAGCGGTGGAAACTCCGGCATACGGCTTAAACACACCGGAGGGCATGGATACAACAGCCTCAAGGCGATTATTTTCAATAATTTCTTTTCTTATTGCCTTGTGTGCAGTTGATGAGCCGAAGAGCACACCGTCAGGAACGATGCAGGCGCATCTGCCGCCGATGTTGAGCATACGAAGGAACAGTGCAAGGAACAGAAGCTCTGTCTTTTTCGTCTTGCACATTTTTAATAAATCAGCCGAAACTATATCATAGTCAAGGCTACCCTTAAAAGGCGGATTTGCAAGGATGAGAGAATACTTGTTCCTGTCCGCGTTCTGGTCGGAAAGACTGTCGCGGTATTCGATAAAGGGACTGTCTATCCCGTGAGTCATCATATTCATGGCACCGATACGGAGCATGGTTCTGTCCATATCGTAACCGAAGAACAGTGAATTCATATAGTGGTCTTTTTTCTGCTTGTTGAAGAAAATCTCTTCTTTATAATTCTCCTTTAAATATTCACCGGCAGATACCAGGAAGCCGCTTGTGCCACACGCGGGATCGCAGATAACATCGTCCGGTTTTGGCTGCATCATGGCAACTATCATTTTTATGATATGGCGCGGTGTGCGAAACTGACCGTTGAGTCCGGACTGTGCAATTTTATTGAGGAGATATTCGTACACATCACCGCGCACATCGGCATCGGAGGAGCTTTTCATAAGCTCATAAATATCATCGAGGCTTGTTACGACCTTGTCGAGCAAAAGGGGAGTGGGGAGCTTGAAGATTGCATCATCCATATATTTTGAGTATGCGCTGTCTTTATCTGCGTGGAGGTTCTTAATAAACGGGAAAACCCATTCCTGCATAACTGTGTACATTTTGCCTGCGGGGAAATCGCGGAAGGTTGACCACTTAAGCTGATTTCCGTCGATTTTACGCTCTCCGATTGAAACCTCATCCGCAAAGATGCTTTTATGCGGAAGTCCGAGCATGGCGCTTTCCTTTGCTCTGAGGTTATCGGTATCGTCAAGGTCGTGTATAAACATTAAATATGTAATCTGCTCGATAACATCAAGGGGGTTAACAAGTCCCCCTGATGCAAATACATCCCAAAGACCGTCAATTTTATTTTTAAGTTCACCTGTAATCATTTTTTACTCGTCCTCTCTGTTCCAGATGTAGGAAGTGTATCTTCCGCCGCTTCTCATAATTCGGCTTCGAGTTTTCGGATGTTTATCATGAGTTTTTTCTAAAGTATTATTTACCCCAATATTTCCAAATACTGTTGCATTCTTTCCTCAACATACCCTGCAACTAGTTCAATCATAGCCTCCGCATTATCGTTCTTATAGAACTCATCAAATGCATCGTAATACTGTTTTCTGTCTGCAAATTTCACATTGATTGCCGGGTAACCGTTTTGAATAAGGTCGAGGTTTAAAAGCAATCTTCCGCAGCGGCCGTTGCCGTCGATAAACGGATGTATCCCTTCAAATTCAAGATGAAATCTTGCGATTCTTTCGATGGGGTGCATTTTTCTTTTTCGCTTTTCATTTGTATTGATTAGTTCTGTGATTTTGGGCTCAATCAGATACGGTTGAACAGGCTCTGTATATGCTCCCATAATGGTTACGGGAATTTTGCGAAAAACGCCTTTATCATCAGGTCTGTTCATAAGCACAAGTGAATGTATATTTTTAATCACGCTTTCGGTGATTTTCGTATCTTTTGCAATATCTTCAACATAGAGGAATGCATCTCTGTGTCCAACTGCCTCAAGGTGGTCTTTAAGTGGTTTCTGATCGATTGTCATCCCCTCAAGTACCATTGCAGTTTCTTTTAAAGTGAGTGTGTTTCCTTCGATTGCGTTGGAGTTATAGGTGAAGTCCACCATGAATTGCTCGCGCAATCTCTCTGCTTCTCCTTTTGTCAGCGGCCTTTTGCTGTCAAGCAGTGCTTTTAATTCGTCTATTCTGGAAAAAAGAGGAACAAGAGCTTCCGGAATTTCTGTTTTGTTCTTGATGCGCATATCGGTTGGTTTTTTTGCATTTTCAGGAATAAAATAGAGCTTTCCCTTTTGAATAACACCGTCTATTCTGTTTTGGGCGCACAAAATACGGACTCTTCTCGGAGAGAGCCCCCATTTTTCTGCTGCTTGTGATACCTTGATATATTCCATAATATTACCTCTTTTACTTTTGCTCATTTATATTATAATGCTTTTTGGGAATAAAATCAACTTTTTTCTTGGTTTCGTTTTGTATTATTCCCCAAAATTATATAAAAACTATTTGTATTTCAACTTCGTTTATGTTATAATTAGTTTATAAATGATGATACAACGAACTTTTGGGGTGATTATATGAATATACATGAAATCCGGCAGGAGATGAAATTAAAATCTATTTATGAAATACCTATGCGTGTTACTTTTTATGCACGTGTGTCGTCTGAGAAGGATGAGCAGTTAAACTCGCTCGACAATCAGATTTCCTACTACACCAATCTTATAAAGGAAAACAAGAATTGGGAGTATGTACAAGGATACATTGACGAAGGATTATCGGGAATTTCTACTGCAAAGAGAGAAAACTTTCACAACATGATAAATGATGCACAAGCCGGAAGGTTTGACCTTGTTATCACTAAAGAAATCTCCCGTTTTGCAAGAAATACGCTCGACAGCATCAAGTACACCCGAGACCTTCTTGGGTATGGAGTCGGTGTATTTTTTCAGAATGATAATATAAATACGCTTGATGAGGATTCGGAGCTGAGACTTACCATTATGTCGGGCATTGCTCAGGATGAGCTGAGAAAGCTATCATCACGAATTAAATTCGGTCATCAGCAAGCGATAAAGAACCATGTTGTACTTGGTAACAGCAGAATTTTCGGGTATGACAAAAAGGATAAAAAGCTCGTTATAAACGAAGAAGAGGCGAAAATGGTTCGCGAGCTTTTTGAGCTTTATGCAACCGATGAATACAGTATGAAGCAGATTGAAAATCTGTTTTGGGGAAAAGGGTATCGCAACCGCAACGGTAACAAAATTGCCCACTCCACTATGGCGAACACCATATCCAACCCAAAATACAAAGGGTATTATGTCGGGAACAAGGTTAAGGTTGTGGATATGTTTACAAAAAAACAGCATTTTCTCCCGCCTGAGGAATGGGTTATGTTCAAGGATGAAACAGGAGAGCTTGTTCCTGCAATTGTGTCGGAGGAGCTTTGGGAAAAGGCGAATAAGGTTTTGGCGAAGCGGAGCAAGGATGTCAAGGATAGGCAGAATCAATGCAATCACGCAAATCTTTTGACCGGAAAGCTATATTGCACACATTGCGGGGCGGCGTATTACCGCCGTGACAGCGTTGACAAGACAGGTAGAAAGAACAGCAAATGGGTTTGCAGCGGCAAAATAAAAAACGGTGCAGAGTCCTGCCCGTCATTTCCTATATATGAAGAAGAGATAAAGCCGGTTTTGTTTGATGTGTTCCGCGAAACCTCGAATGTTGCCGAGGATCTGGTGGAGTCTTATATTGAGATGTACCGGTCGCTTGAAAGCGACAAAAGCGATGTAAAAAAAGCGGAAGAGCTTAAGAAAAAAATTGAGCTTGAAACAAAGAAAAAAGCAAAACTGCTTGATTATAATGTGAACGGCGATATCAGCGACAGCGAATTTCTCCAAATGAACAAACGCTGTAAGGAGCTTATTGAGCAGTATGAGCTTGAGCTTTATCAGCTTCACGAAAGGCAAAGCTCAAAAGAGGATTTTAAAAAGCATATCGAATCCATCCGTGCGGTTTTGAAGGCAGCAGAGCGGGATGCAGAGCGAGGAATCATCACAAAGGAATTTGTGAATCAGTATATTGATAAAATCTTTGTCACGCCGGAAGGGGATGAAATGCGGCTTGAAGTAAAGATTTTCACGGGCGAGGTCTGTGAAAAATATCTCTCACATCTCAGAAGTCGTTCGGGTCAAATGATTAAGAAGATGATCGAGTCTTACGAGCAGAACTTAAGCAAGTAGTGATATTTCTTCTACAAAGAAATACAGCGAGGCTGTTGCATTTTGGTTTGTTTTAAAACCGACTTGCAACAGCCTCAACTAATTTAATATTTATGCCTTATCGTGTTTGCGTTTTCTAATGTATCCGAGATAGATTACCGCCGCCGAGAATCCCCAGAAATAAGCATTCATATAAGGAACTTCGAAAATGTTCTCGAAAAACGAATGGGAGAGGACACCAAGCTGTCCTGCAACAATTCCGCTTGCAAGAACGGAAAGCTTGTTTTTGCGCGTTTTAAAAATGCTTCTGCAGGACCACAGGAGATTTCGGAGAAGCAACCATACATACGAAACAAGCCCTAAAAGACCCATTTCAGTAAGCGTTTTCAAGTAATAGTTGTCCATATAATAATATTTGAGATTATCAATCTCCTGGTTCTGCATTGCAATTGCGCCGCCGTAACGCCCGAGACCGAAGCCGAAAAGCTTGTTCGGTCGCCAGAGTGAGAGCCCGATTTCCCAGCGCTCTCCGCGTCCGCCGGTGGCATTTGCCTCGGCGAAGTCCGAAGTGAAGAGAAAGCCGATTCTGTTTGAAATTTCCGGAACACAGAATATAATTGCTAAAATTGCCGCGCCGGCAATGAGAAGAAGCTTGCGGTCGACGAGGAGCGAGAAGACAACAACCGCAACGGTCAGCCCAAACCACGCTCCGCGTGAGAAAGTGAAGAGCGTTGCAAGGCAGAGTATGCCGACGATTCCCCAAAGCGCACATTTAGCCCAAAGCTTTTTTACATAATACGCACAAGCTGCGAGCATCGGTGCGGTCATAACGAGAAATGCGCCCATAACGTTTGGGCTTCCGAAGATGGAGTAAACGCGGGTACGAACTCCGACCTCTGCCTGCGCAACCCATTGTGTGGGCATCGGTGCTTTTGTGATATATTGGTAGATGCCGTGAAAAGCAATAACCGTTGCCATCGCGCACATTGTAAAATAAAGCGTTCTGAAGTCATCATCGTTTTCAATAAGACGCGTGAGGACATAGAACCACAGCATAAACTGGCATACGGCACGCCAACCGCCGATTGCAGGACCCATTTTAGGAGAAACAACTGCAACAAGAAGAATGCCTACCGATACAAAAAACAGAAGTGGCATATCAACCGGTGTCACGCGCGGTTTGATTAGCTCTGACGATGTCATAATTCTGTACAGAATATATCCGATGCAGAAAATCATAAAAGCCTCATCCCATATCGAAGAGAGAAAACCGATTTTAAGCACATCGCGTACGATAACGTCAATCGGGAGATAAAGCGCGAATACGGATATGAGAAATTTTCTCATTCCCAGCTTTTTGAAAAATGAACAGATTGTGCTGTTGCAGATTATGCGGGAAGAAAAAACAGCTCTGCACGCACGAAGAAATATGCTTTCTTCAAAAGCGGGGAGAAGCTTTGCTCCAAAGCCGAAGAGAGCCTTGTTAAAACCGTAAAAAAGCTTATAAAGCTTTGAAAATACAATCTTTGGTGTTGCGGAGAAAAAAGTGTGGAATATACGCCGCGTTACCGAATCGTGATAACAGCACTTGCAAAACGCGGTTATTTTACCGGGGATGCTCCCTTGAAAGGCGAGTGCGAAAACTGCACACAACCGCGCAATGAAGCAATTCTTAAGCATATTATCCATCAAATTCTACCTTCTCGATAATTGCGTTCACTTCTATTGTCTGGGTTTTGAAGATGAAGCCACGGCCGATACGGATTTCCTGAGTGCCTATTTTCAGGATCGGATCGTTTTTCGACTGCTTTGCGTGTATTTTTATAAGAAGATCGGATTTCTGCGGGTCCTCTGCGGTGATAAACTTTCCTTCATCGCTTGTTGCTGCTGCAAGATACGGAACACTTTCTACCGATACAACCTCGGCATCAACATAGTCACTGCCCATGATAAGGCGCTCGCCCGGCTGAAGCTTTAATACCTCTTCTTCGAGATAGTCCATTGCACCACGCACGCGCATAGTGACCGTCATATCGGATTTGGGAGCGATTACATCGCTTGCCGCGGGCGCTGCAAGCTTATATACAGCAGCGACAGCAACAATAGCGATACACAGGAGAATTACGAGGTCTATGACGTTTATAACGCCAAAAAGCTTTCCTTTTTCGTTTACGATTTTCATAATTTAATTTTCCTTTCGTTTTATATTACTTGACCGATTACGAGTTATATTATATAATAATTGTAAAGATATAACAACTGTTTTTTTGTAAATTTTTCAAAAAAGAGGGAATTCATTTGAAAATACTGCATATGATAGGCGGCGGCGATGTGGGTGGCGCAAAAACGCACGTTCTTTCGCTTGTTGCGAAGCTTGCGGAAGAAAACGAGGTTCTTCTGGTCAGCTTCCGCGAAGGAGAGTTTGCAGACGATGCGAGGAAGATGGGGATAAATACTCTTGTCATAAAGAGCGCAAATCCGCTGCGCGACGTCAGAAAACTTCGGCAAACAATAAAAGACGGCAATTTTGATATTATCCATTGCCACGGTGCAAAAGCAAATGTTATGGCAACGCTTATAAAACGCCATATCCGCGTGCCGGTTATAACTACCGTTCACAGCGATTACAGGCTTGACTATATGGGCAATATTATAAAGCTTCTTACTAACGGCTTGCTAAATACCGTGGCGCTTCGCGCACTTGACGGATATATCGGGGTTACGGATGCGTTTGTGGATCTTCTTATTGAGCGCGGATTTGACCCGCACAAGCTTTATACCCTCAATAACGGCATTGATTTTAAAACCCCGCCTGCTCCAAAGGTATCAAAGGCAGAGTATCTTGCGCAGTTCGGAATACAGCTTGCCGAAAATACGGTTGTTTGCGGCATTGCGGCACGCTTTCATCCGGTAAAGGATATTGCAACTGCTGTTCGGGCGGTTGCGTCTGTTCGTGAAAGCTGTCCGGAGCTGTATCTTCTCCTCGGCGGAGACGGAGAACAGGCGGAAATGCTGAAAAGCCTTGTTTCGGAGCTTGGTCTTTCTGACAGAGTTATTTTCGTTGGATGGATAGAGGATATGGATTCATTCCTTAATGCGGTGGACATAAGCGTTATTTCGTCTGTGAGCGAAGGATTTCCGTACAGCATCTTAGAGTCTGCCCGTGCAAAATGCACAATGGTTTCGACTCCTGTCGGCGCGATGCCGGAGGTGATTGATAACGGTATTAATGGTTTACTTTTTGATATCGGAGATGTTCAGGGGCTTGCACAGCATCTGGAAATGCTGTATAACGACCGCGATGCCTGCCGTGAATATGCGGACAAGCTTTATGAAAAAGCAAGCACAAAATATTCCTTTGAGGCAATGGTTTCGGCACAGCTTTCCATATACGAACGTGCGCTTGAGATGTATTCGCATAAAAAGAAGAAACGCACGCAAGTCACTGTGTGCGGCTCATACGGAAGAGGAAATGCGGGGGATGACGCGATACTGAAAGCGGTTATCCGTGAAATACGCGAGGTCAGCCCGGCTTCGGAAATATGCGTGATGTCAAAAAATCCTGCCGAGACGAAAAAGAGATACCGTGTCCGCTCAATATACACATTTAATATACTTAAAATGCTCCGCGCTTTTTCGCGCTCGCATTTGTATATAAACGGCGGAGGAAGCCTTATTCAGGACTCAACCTCAAGCCGCTCGCTGTACTTTTATCTTCTCACTCTTATGTCAGCACGTATTTGCGGTTGTAAAGTGATGATGTACGGTTGTGGCATAGGACCGGTGAAAAGAAAGAAAAACCGCGCTCTTGCCGCGAGGGTTATTGACAAGAATGTTGATTGTATAACGCTTCGCGATCCGGATTCCTTTGAAGAGCTTCGGGACATGAGGGTTTCACGTCCTGAAATGAAGCTTGCGGCAGATCCGACGCTTGGAATTGCTCCGGCAAGTGATCTGGAAATTAGCGCAGCTCTCAGTGCAGAAGGGATCGCGGAGAATGAAAAATACCTTTGCCTTTGTATGCGTAATTGGAAAAATATTGATGCTGTGCTTAATGAAATAGCCGTTGCGGCGGATTATGCCGCGGAAAAGCACGGACTGAAGATTGCCCTCATCCCGATGGAACGCAAAAAGGATTTGCCGATTGCAGAGCGGCTGGCAGAAAAAATTTCGGCACCGTCGGTTATTGTGAGGGGAGAATATGACGTCCATTCCGTTATCGGCATATTGTCGAAAATGCACGTTATAATGGCAATGCGGCTTCATGCGCTTGTTTTCGGAGCGGGACAAGGCGTGCCGACAATCGGCATTGCATATGACCATAAGGTGACAGGGTTTATGAACTATATCGGCAGAGAAATGTGCGTGCAGTATGAGGAGTGCAATGCGGAAATCCTGAAAGCCTTCATTGACCGTACAGCAGATGATGCAGAATATAATGATGCAATGAAACGCGCGTGCATTACACTTCGCGAAAACGAAAAGCAAAACACGGAAGAGCTGAGAAAATTTTTCAAATAAAAGAGGTAAAGTTGAAATGAACAAAATAGTATGTCTTTCCACAAGCTGTTATCATCCGTTTCCGACGAGAAAGCAGCACGTGATGAACAGGATTTCAGCAGAGGAAATTCTGTATTTTGACCCGCCGGTCACATACCTTGCACCGTTAAAGGACAAGACGGCATGGAAACGGCTTTTTATGTACCGCAAACCGGGAGAGGTGGGTGTAAGGGATAATCTCACCGTATATGCTACGCCGCCGATGCTCCCGTTTTTCAACAAAAACAGATTTATAAACAAGATAAATCAGCGTCGAATGGCTCGGTTTGTGAGAAAGAAGATGAAGCTTCACGGCTTTGAAAATCCTATTTTATGGTGCTATTCCCCGACGTCTGCCGATGCGGCACCGTATATCCCGCACAGCGCGCTTGTATATGACTGCGTTGACCGCCACAGCGCATACAAGGGGCTTATCAACGAAGATGTTGTAAACAGTCTTGAAAAGGATTTGTGCGAACAGGCTAATACCGTGTTTTCAACGGCGATCGGACTGCACGACACGCTTTCACAGTATAATGAGAATGCGGTAATGCTTCCGAATGGAGTAAACTTTGAGCACTTTAACCGTGCGGCAAATGAGACTTTTGAAGTTCCGGCTGATATGAAGGAGATAAAGCGTCCGATAATGGGTTTCGTCGGTATGCTTCAGGAATGTATTGACTATGACAAGATAGAGTATATCGCAAAAACGCGTCCGGAGTGGTCTGTGGTGCTTGTCGGGAAACCCTTGCCGGGAGTAAATCTTGATTATCTTAAGCAGTATGAGAACATACATTTCCTCGGACTTAAAAAATATGACGAGCTTCCTGCGTACATACAGAACTTTGATGTGTGCCTTAACGTGTTCCGTGACGGAAACCTCTCGCGCGATGTAAGCCCGCTTAAGTTCTACGAATATCTTGCAACCGGAAAGGCAGTTGTCAGCACACCGCAGCCGGAGCAGGTTCTTGGCTATGCCGATGCAGTTTACATTGCATACGGTGAAGAGGACTTTGTGAAGAAATGCGAGGAGGCGCTCGCGGAACCGGACGATGTAAAGCAAAATATGCGCATTGATTACGCGCGTGCATGTTCGTGGGATGCGAGAGTCCGTCAAATGGAAGAAATTCTGGAAAAGAACGGTGTGAAATAAGAAAGGGGAAATAAATTATGAATTCGTTTAACACAATGGCATATTCTGTGAATTGGGCGGCAATTCTTGCCGTAGTGCTGCCGATAATTAAGGTGGCTGCAATTTTGGTTATAGGTCATTTCCTCATTGCATATGCGGTTAAGCTGATAAAGCGTTGGTTCGACAAATCCAAGCTTGATCCGTCGCTTATATCCTTTTTGACGAAGGCAATAAGAATTATTCTGTATGTTCTTCTTGCTGTTTCCGCTCTTGGAAGCATCGGCATTTCCACAACGGGAATTATTGCTGCGCTTTCTGCTGCGGGGCTTGCCATTGCCGTTGCTCTGAAGGATTCGCTTTCAAATGTTGCCGGAGGAATTCTTCTTCTCGTTGCGCCACGTTTTTCGACGGGAGACTTTATCGAAGCGGGCGGGGACTCCGGAACGGTTGTAAAGGTTGATCTTCTTCATACTCTTGTACGTACACCCGATAACCGTCAGATAAGCATTCCGAACGGTGTTCTTATAAACAGCCATATCACAAACTACTCACGTGAGGCAGTGCGCCGTGTTGATATAATATTCCAGATTGCATATGAGTCCGACGCTGAGAAGGCAAAGGAAATTGCACTGCAGACTATTCACGCTCATTCCTGCACGCTTACCGAGCCGGAAGCGCCTATGGCAAGAGTTTCGGGATATGGCGACAGCTCTGTGAATGTTGCAACGCGCACATGGTGCAACAGCGCAGACTACTGGACACTGTATTTTGACCTCACCGAGCAGGTTCGTGCGGCATTTGAAGCAAACGGAATAAGCATTCCGTACAACCAGCTCGATGTACATATAAAAGAAAGATAGAATACGAATAAAACAGAAGAAAATGCTCACGGCAAATTCATGCCGCGAGCTTTTTTATCGTGCTATTTAAATTTCCGGTGAGGATCAATTACTCCGATTGAGTTGTTGTGGAATATTTCGATTTCTTCATTTTTCATAACATTGAGCCAACTGAGCTCTGACATATAACGCTGAAAGAAAGCTTCTCCATGGGTACGGCTGCGCTCAAGCAAATACGCACGAAGCTCGAGAGGTGAGAGACCGGTTGCGTTTTTTATAACATGGCGCATATGGCTGACATCGTAAAAGCCGCATTCCGCTGCAATATCTGCAAGAGAAAGAGTGCTGTAACGCATAAGGTTGACTACCCTCAACATTCGTGTGTTGTTATAAAAACTATGAAAGGTTTGTCCTGTGCATTCTCTGAATTTCCCTCCGAAAGACCTTTGTGACATAAAAGAAACTTTTGATATTTCGGAAAGCGTGAGCTCGCGTGTTGCGTTTTCGTTTATAAATTCTGTTGCGTTTTTTATAATCTCAAGTTGCTCTTTTGCGCGCAGAAGCTTAATGGAAGAGAGTTTCTCCGGCGTGTTTCGCAGCATAAGCTCAAAAATTTTGGAAATATTATTGTAAATTTTATCGAGGTTCATATCAAGCTTTTGGGAACGTTCGGAATAGATTTCTTCGAAAAGAATATCTGCACATTCCTTCTCTTTGCCGGAAAGGGAAACATAAGGAGAAAGCAAAAACTTGTCAAAGACAGATGACATATAGCTCAATGGTTGGTATGGCATTATGTTTTTGTCTTGAAGATCTTCAAAAATATCTATAGATATGATTCGCGCGTTTTCAAGGTTAAGATCAGATGAATCTACGGAATGGATAGTAAAAGGATGTATCAACAAAAGGCTTCCTGGTGTCTGGATGATTTTTTCACCATTTACTATTTGGGTATATGTACCGGAAACTGTATACCAAAGCTGGGTGAAATCATGCCAATGAGGGCCATCAATAAGCAAGCGGTCAAGCACGCTTATGGAAAACGGCAACACACGGCTTGTTATTAACTTTTTTTTCAGTGCGGGTCTTGCTGTGTTTCCGGGAATAGATGACGGTAGTATGTTCACGCTTGCTCACTCCCTTCTTTTTATTTAATTATACCCCGAAGTGTAACGTGGTGTCAAGAGTGAAAACCAAGAGAGGGATTCTGGAAAAGCTTGCGGGAATTTACCTTTGCTTTTCTTTGCGGAAATGTTACAATAATGGTGTTCAATACGGCGACTTTGCCGTGTGTAAAGCTTGCGCTTTTTCCTGAAAACAGGATAAAACCGTGGGATTAAATATTAAAAAATGTATTTTAGGAGGAAAAACAAAATGAAAAAGATTATTTCAATTATCCTTGCGGCGGCGATGATGCTCTCTCTCATCCCGTCAGTCTTCGCAGCGGGAGAGACAGATGAGCCGATTAAAATTGTGTATAATTTTGCGGGCGGGATTACTAATAGAACGACATTCGGGACAGCCAAAGGCGAGAACTGGACGGTTGCCGGTTTTAAAGACAGCACAACCGACACCACAATGACCACGGCAGTAGGTAGTGGCAAAAAAATTAGTAGAAACTCCACTTATAATGCTATTCGAGTTTCAGCTACAGAAGAAGGAAAATACTCGGTAGCATTTGAATTAACTCTGGATAAAACAGCCAGATATTCATTAACAGTAAAGGCTGTAGCAGCAAGCGGGTTATCAGAAAGCGGACCGTATGTAGACGCATATTTGTTTGAAAAAAGTACAGTGTCAAGTATTGAAGAAGGTATAACTGATCAAAACAAGTTTTCTTCAAGCAAATTTACGCAAGTAGGCGAAGAAGAAGAACTATCCTTTGACAAAGAAAAATACCTTACTGCGGGAGACTATTATTTTGTTTACAGTCCTATGATAACCAGTGGATCAGGCGGTTGGGTAACATTACTTTCTTTAACTCTTTCGGAAGAAGATGCAATCCTTACAGGCGAATTCATTCAGGAAGATGATGAGCAAACGCTTGCTACATATGCTAAACCCACTGCAATCGGAGTTATCAAAGACGGAACATTGGTAGATGTTACTCCTGTAGGCGCTAATGCTTATACTCTCACAGCACCGGAAACCAACGAAACCGGCAACGAGTTCCTTTACTGGGCATTGGGACTTACCGGAAACAAGAGAATACTTTCGTTTGAAAGAACTCTTGGAAATTACGTTCCGGCAGGAGAGGGCAGAAACTACCTCATCGCAGTATACGAAGGCGATATCGAAGATATAACAACACCGGAATATTACAACATCAACGGTCAGCTTATCGCAAAGGCGGATAACGAACCCGCAGAGCTTCCGTCAATCCCCGGTCTCGGAACGGCAGAGGGTTGGAAACACTGCGGCGGCAACATCTTCGTTGCAAAATATGAAGATTTAGACCGTGATAATGTTATAGTAACTGCAGACAACTGTACGGTCAACGGAAAAACTGAAACAGAAGTTGATTACGGTGATCTCGTTACCTGCACAGCAAACGGAGAAGGTAAATTCAAGTGCTGGAAGAAGAATGGCGAAATCGTAAGTGTTGATGAAGCTTACTCCTTCAATGCCTGGGAAGATTGCACAGTTGAGGCAGTATATGAAGAGCACACCTACAACGGAAGCCATATGAATATACTTATTGACAGCTTTGATATAGAAACCGGAGTAACCGGCATTATGGCAGAGTTCATCGGCTTTGGCAGTGATGTTGTCGAAAAGGGAATTATGTTCACTGCAACGGGTGCGACAGAAGCAATCAAAATCCCAATGACAACAACTGCAAATCAGCTTACTGTTGTTGCAGATGCAGGAACGTACGAAGGCTATGCAATTCTTGAAAAAGGTGAAGACTTCACTCTCGTCACCGACGGTTCTTATACAAAATAACAACCAAAACTTACCTATAGCGTAGAGGCTACTCTCTACGCTATAATTAAACAAAGACCAAGAAAAGTAGATTGCATATAATAACCAAGTTGAACAGAGCCTTATCATTACTGATAAGCTTAGCGATTATAATATCCCTGCTTCCCGTGATGCCGGCCTTTGCAGCAGGTGTGGAGCAGAAGCTTGAAATATCTAAAATTATAGCAACAAACGCAAGCAGTCTTGCGGAGATGTTACAATAATGGTGTTCAATACGGCGATTTTGCCGTGTGTAAAGCTTGCGTTTTTTTCTGAAAACAGGAAAAAACGTGGATAAAAACATTTACATAAAATGTATTTAGGAGGAAAAGCAAAATGAAAAGGATTATTTCAATTATCCTTGCAGCGGCGATGATGCTATCTCTCAGCCCGTCAGTCTTCGCAACGGAAGGGGCAGATGAGCCGATTGAGATTGTGTATGATTTTGCGGGCAAGTTTACTGCTTCTATGACATTCGGGAAAGCTAAAGGCGATAACTGGGAGATTGCCGGTTTTAAAGACAGCACAACCGACACCACAATGGACACGAAAGTAGGTAATGGCGATAAAATTAGTAGAAGCTCCAATTATAATGCTATTCGAGTTTCAGCTACAGACGAAGGAAAATATTGGGTAGCATTTGAATTAACTCTGGATAAAGCAGCCAGATATTCATTAACAGTAAATGCTGTAGCAGCAAAAACGTTATCAGAAAGCGGAGCATATGTAGACGCATATTTGTTTAAAAAAAGTACAGTGTCAAGTATTGAAGAAGGTATAACTGATCAAAACAAGTTTTCTTCAAGTAATTTTACGCAAGTAAGCACAGAAGAAGAACTTTCCTTTGACAAAGAAGAATACCTTACTGCGGGAGAATATTATTTTGTTTACAGCCCTATGGTAACAGGTGGATCAGGCGGTTGGGTAACATTACTTTCTTTAACTCTTAACGGAACTATGGAAGAAGAGGGACAAAACCTTGCATTGACAGATTTTTTCACGAATGCAAATGATCAGAGCGGTACGCATAGCTGTGACGGAACTGCTCTTTCATGGGAAAAAACGGTTTTGAGGCGATATGCAGAAGGCGGCATTTCCGGCAGTGCAGATACTGTATTCGGAGCAATGAAGTTCAGCGTAAATGAAGCGGGAGATTACAGTATTAAGTTTAAGACGGATAATCCAACCGAGGCATCTATTGCGCCGTTAGTCGCCATAGGTAAATATAATTCCGAACTGGAAGGTGCAACGGCTCCGGATTTGTTTAAAGACGCAACAGAGCTTGGCTATTTCAACTTCTCTGCGGCAGAAGCAGGAAAATATGCACCGATCACGGCGGACGGAAGTGCCGATGGAGAAAAAAGTAAAATATATCTTGACCGGGGAGACTACTATATTCTTTTCATCGGCGATGCACATTCTTTTGAGCTTAATCCGTATGCGAGGAATATGGAAACCGGTGAAATCAATAAAATAGAGGATATCACAAACTACGACGGAGATTACGGACAGGAGATGTACCTCTCCGGGATAAAGCTTGTTCCCCGGATACTGTCGGTCAGCTTTTATGCCGAAAAAGAAGCTTTAAACCGTGGTGAAACAGCAAAAGCGGGATACAGGCTTTCTTATAATGACGGAGAAGAGTATACAGGGGAGAGCTCAGTGTATTACTACGAGAGTGAAAATCCTACTGTTGCCTCTATTTCCCAGGATGGGGTTATCACGGCAAAGTCAGCCGGAAAGACCAATGTAATTCTTTTGATAGAAGCAGATGGGAACATGCACAAAGGAATTATCCCCATTTCAGTTGTGGATCCTTTTCCTCTTGAACGTGCGGAAATTTATGGCGACAACACCGTTGAAGCAGGCTTTGCAACACGCCTTTCGGTAAAGGCAACCCATGAGGGCGGAAAAGCGGCAAACCTTGAGGCTTGCACCGTTGAGTTCTCGCTTGCCGATGAGGCAGACGCAGAGTATCTTGAGGTTAAACAGAATGGCGAAATAACCGGCAAGAAGGAAAAGGACGAACCGGTTAATGTAATCGTTACCGTAACGTGCGGAGAGTACAAAATAACAAGCGCAGATTTCCCGATAACGGTTACTCCAAATTCCCCTAAAAGTCAGCTTATCGACTTTCGAAAACCCGGCTCGGGTTATGCCCTTAATGTGTCGATAGATGACTACGGATGGGAGATAAATACTAAAAAGACCGCAACCGCCATCTGCTCGGCACCGTCATCAAAGCTCCGTTGCTTTACTCAGGCAGTTCAGGCACAGATCACAGCAGTAGGAAAAACACAAGATGCCGATCTTGCAATAGAAGTTTGGGTTAACTATACCGGATGGTACAATATAGATTTCAGGGGCGTTAACTATTACAGAGGAGCACAAAATGCCGTACTCTATATGGACGGGAAATATATGGGGGATTTCAACTTCTGGACGGATATTTCCACCAATAGAAAATATAACACTCTTGTTCCTCTGAATACTATGTATCTTACTGAGGGACGGCACACATTCACCTTGAGAGCAATGACCAGATGTCCTGCAGAGACAGGAAAGTATGCATATCTTCTTCCTGCATACCTCTCGCTTGAATATATTGAAGGTACAGGCGGAATGGATGAAATAGTATTCTCGGCAGACAGGACTAATCTTGCAGTAGGACAATCTTCGGATATTTCGGCAAGTCTCATTATGCAAGGCGGCAGAGAATATAAATTCGGGAAAAATCATAGCGGCAAGACTGATAAAACTGCAAATCTTGTTTTATCAAGTTCCGATGAAAAGATTGTTTCAATAGATGATGGCGTTATTACCGCTGTTTCTCCGGGAGAAGCTACCATTACGGCAACTGCAACTATTGGAGATGATACGATAGAGGAAAGTATTGTCATAACTGTAAATGAAGAAACACTTTCTCATTTGGAATTGGCATATGATGTTTTCGATATTCATGTCGGATCAGAAAAGGCCGTTAAGGTGAAGGCATACCTTACGAATGGTGAACGGTTTTCGAATGACATTCTTGAAATCACTTACGACACCTTAGATGACACTGTTGCAGTATGCGAGAACGGCAGTTTGAAGGGATTAAAGCTTGGCACAACTGAAATGACTGTAACCGCTGCTTTTGGAGACAAAACGGTCAGTAAAACTGTTCAGGTAAACGTCATTGAAGATGGATTTGCAGATGTACTTGTTACGGCACCGTCAAAAGTGCTTATGACCGGTGGAGAAGGTACGGATGTTGCTGTAAGTGCATATGACAACAACGGAAACCTGCTTGATATATCAGATGCAGTGATTACATACATAAGCGACAATGAAAGTGTTATCTCTGTGGATGAAGAAGGACATGTAACCCCTATTTCTGAGGGTGTTGCAAAAATAACGGCAACTGTTTCTCTTGATGGGATAACTCACAGCGGAGATATAACACTGTCTTCCCGAAAAAGAAAGGTTTCTTCCACCTATTACACAGCAAAAAGAGTGGCGAATGCGCGCGAGAATATACAGAAGTATGACTGGGCGCGTGATACTGCTGAAGCTGCAATTGAAGAAGCGGATAAATACCTGCCGTATTATGATTACATATATAATATGATACCGGCGCACACACTTCCCCGTGCGTATGACCTCGTTGAAACTGATGATCCATTTATCTGGCGCTGCTTCTATTGCGGAATTGACCTTAACTATAAGTACGGCAAATACGCATGGAAGATAGATGCGATAGCACGTCCGTGGAAGATACAGTGTCCGGATTGTAAGCGCCTTTTCCCGAGTAATGATTTCGGGGCATACTACGAGCGAGGACTTGATGAACATGGCGAGTTCGACTACACGCTTGCAAGAGAAGAAAATGGTATTCTCTGCGGCCGCGGCGAAAGAAACAAAAAAGGCGAGTATGTAGTATTTGATTGGGCAAAGGATAACCCGTACGGTTACGGCGATCCGAAGGGTAACCTTTATAATGAAACATATACAGATCTTCATGCCGCAGGTGCGGTAGATCCGTTCTACGGCAATAAGATAACTCAGGGGTGGGGAGATTTCAAAACCGGAGGAGAGTCCGGCGTTCCGACTTCCGGATATTTCTGGGGCGTTGATGACGGATTCGGTTACGACACCGGACGTTACAACGACAAATCGGGGACGAAGGTTAAAAACGTTCATCGTTATATCGCAGTTTTTGCGCACGACGGCTTGTGGTATGGCAGCGGGTCGGTGAACCCGGCAGTGATTCGCTATGCACTTAACGCCTTCCGCGAAGCATACGTATATACCGGAGATAAGAAATACGGCATTGCAGGTGCGATAATTCTTGACCGTATTGCGGATCTCTATCCCGATATGGATTACGGAAAAGACTGCCCGAATCTCCAGTCCTCGCATGACGGCGGCGGCAACGGTAAGGTTGTAGGACGTATCTGGGAAAATGCTTTCAATAAGAATCTTACAATGGCATACGATGCTTTCTTTGATGTTTACGATGAGCAGGAGGTTATAAATTATCTGTCTGCAAAGGCAGAGCAATGGGACCTTGACAACAAGAAAACAAACGGCGAGCTTATCCGTCAGAATGCAGAAAAGAACCTTCTTGAAGAAACCTACACCGCACTGAAAACAGGAAAGATAATGGGTAACTTCGGAATGAGGCAGGATACCCTTGCAAAGGCTGCCGTAATTCTTGACAGTCAGCCTGAAACTCAGGAAATGATTGATTTCATATATCAGAGCGGCGTTTCGTCGCAGATATTCTCTTCAGGCGGAGATATGCGTTCTGCTCTGATAAATCAGATAGACCGTGACGGCTACGGTGACGAGTCATCAATGGGATATCTGCGTAGTTGGAACTCATATTTACTGGATATGGCATATACCTTTGAAGAATATCCGGGGCTTCGTGATGAGGATAACCTTCTTAAAAATCCAAAGTTTATCAAAATGCTTCTTATGAGTTCGGATTTGATTTTAACGGGAAATAACACCCCGAATATCGGTGATAACTCCGGAACATTCGGCGGTGCTCGCTTGCCGGTTTATAGCGACGAATGGCTTGAGGGATTCAGACTTTCGAAAAATCCGATTTTTGCTCAGCTTCTATGGTATACAAACGGAAACACAGCAGAGGGCTTGCACTATGACATATTCACCAAGGATCCCGAATCTCCGCAGCCGGAGATAGAGGCGGCAATAGAAGAGCATGGCGAGCTTGAGCTTTCCAAAAGCTCCATATCTACAGGCTATGGTTTTGCAGCACTCCGTAACGGCGTAATGTATGATAAGGTTACAACCCCGACACGGACAAACACAATGCGTGACTGGTGGATGTATTTCGGCGGTGCGGCGACAACTCATAAGCATATGGATGCGCTTAATCTCGGCATTGATGCATTCGGTATGGAACTGGCACCGGATCTCGGTTACTTCTCATCATCGGGCGGTACGGGAACCACCCAGGGCGCAAACTGGATTGAAAGCACACTTTCACATAATACCGTGCTTGTAAACGACACACCTCAGGTGAGAATAAAGCAAGCGGGATATCCGTATCACTTTGAAGATGCAGGAAGCATTAAGCTTATGGATATAGATGCCCCACAGGCATATCCGGATGTTACGGACACCTATCGCAGAACGGTTGTTTCGATTGATATTGATGATTCTGTTTCCTATGCACTTGACTTCTTCCGGATTGTCGGCGGTGATGAGCATCTTTACAGCTTCCACACCCAGTCTGAGGAGTCTGTGATAGAGGGCGTCGAGATGGTCGCTCAGCCGAAAGGAACCTATGCCGGAATTAATGTTCCGTTTGGAGAAGATGTTGAGTACACGGCGACTAACGGTTTTAACTGGCTTGCGAATGTTGAGCGTGCTTCCGCTCCGGAAACCGGTGAATTTTCGATAGACTTTAAAATAAGTGACTATCAGAAGGTGCTTCGGGAAAAGCGGAATCTTCACGTAAAGCTCACTCAGCTTAACGGTTTTGAGATTTCCGAGGTGGCGCGTGCAGACGGACAGCCGGTTCAACATATAGTGAATCCGGAATGGATAGATTATCTCCTCGTCCGTCGGAGCGGAAAAGACCTTGATACGCTTTTTACATCGGTTATTGAACCGTACGAGGATGAGAGCAAGATAAATAAGCTTTCACGTGTTGATGTAAAAAGAAAAGACGGTAAAGCGCTGCGCTTTGATGAGCCGGTTGCTGCAATAAGAGTCGAGCTTAAAAACGGACGCACCGATTATGTTGTGTATGCAGACGATAATGAGACTACATATGAGGTGACGGATGCGGAAAACGGAGTAAGCTTTGATTTCTGCGGGTTTGTTGGAGTGTATAGTGTAAGTGCCGATGATAGCAGTGATGTTGTAAGAACATATCTCTATGACGGTAAGACTCTCGGCGAAGTAATACAGAACAAAGATGCCGCCGTAACAGGCGAGATAGTGAGCTTTACAGAAACGCTTGAGTTTAAGAACTTCATTGAAGTGACCTTGAACGAAAGCATCGACCCGCAAGCGCTTGTTGGAAGAATGATTGTTATCAACAACGACGGCGGTCAGAACGGCTCATATATCATAAAGAGTGCTGAGAAAAAGGGTGATAATGTTCTTATCGGCACGGGAGATGTGACGCTTATCCGCTCACTGACAGCTGATGGTAATGATTATGTGATGAACATTGCAAAAGGCGATACTTACAGAATCCCGCTCACTCATACAACCGATAATGCGCCGGAGATTGGTGTTTCCGGAACGTTTACAACAAGCGCCGGAAGCTCGATAAAGATTCCACTTAATGTTACAAGCGATCGTGAGTATACGCTTATCGGAACAAGCCTTCCGCGCGGAATGAGCATTAACGCCGAAGCCGGAGTTCTCACATGGAAGCCGGATGCTTCACAGGTTGGAGATAACCACGTCGCGGTAACGGTTGACAATGGTGTCCTTTCCGATACCGTCCACTTTGCGGTGACGGTTTATGGTGCGACGACCGGAGAAACATCAGCAGACAAAACGGAATCCTCATCAACAGGAAATACCGATACCCCCGCCGGTGGCGGCGGTGGCGGTGGCGGTGCCGCACCGACCGACAAGCCGGAAGATGAAACGAACACCGGGGAAACAGACACAAGCGGTGAAAGCGGAGAAAACGGAGGAAACACTGATAACGCGGGCACGGAAAACAGCTCTCTCCGCTTCACCGATCTTGCAAACTGCACATGGGCGGCAGACGCTATAAACGCACTTGCGGCAGATGGAATAATAAAGGGCACGACCGCAAGTACGTTTAGTCCGGCATCAAACATCACCCGTGCAGACTTTGCACTGCTCCTTGTCCGTGCATTTGGTCTTGAAAGCGAAAATACTGAGAACTTCGCAGATGTATCTATAAACGACTACTTTGCAACCGAGCTTGCAATAGCACGAAACAACGGAATCATTTCCGGCATCGGTGATAACAAATTCGCACCGAGAAACACAATCACCCGCCAGGATATGATGGTAATCGTCTACCGCGCACTTTCCACGATGGAAAAGGAGTTTGACACAGCGGAAATCTCCGCACCCGACTTTGAAAATGTCGCAGAATATGCAAAGGATGCGGTTTCCGCACTCGTAAATACAGGGCTCGTTAACGGAAAGAATGGACGTATTTCCCCGACAGATTATACAACAAGAGCAGAAGTTGCAGTGCTCATTAAACGCATATTGGATTATGTGAAATAGTTTCCGATAACACACAGAACAGGGGATAACCCCTGTTCTGTGTGCAGATAAAATTACAACCATGCAAGAAAGGAAAAGAAGAATGAAAAGTGATATGGTGCCGTTTCGTATGGCGGGGAATTTGTATTTTGTGGGAAGTCGTAATCCCTCGTCGCACTTACTCGATACGGGAGACGGACTGATTCTTATCGACACAGGATATGAAGAAAATGCAGAGATGATTGTTGAGTCAATGGTTGAACTCGGCTTTGATATCCGCGACGTAAAGTATATTATCCATTCTCACGGTCATGGTGACCACACCTTTGCTACGGCAAAGCTTGTGGAACTGTCCGGCGCAAAAACGTTTCTCAACAGCGCTGATATACGCTATCTTGAAGGTAGATTTATACCTGATTTTGACATTAAAGACGGAGATATAATAAAGCTCGGAAATACTGAAATTCTCTGCCTCCACACTCCGGGACATACCGAAGGTACCGTTTCGTTCTTCTTCAACCTTGAAGAAAACGGGAAAGTTTACCGCGCTGGAATGTTTGGCGGAGCGGGAACAAATCAGCTGAGAAAAGATTACCTTAGAAACAAAGGACTTAACACATTGCCACGCGGGCAGTTTCTTAAAAGTGTTGAGCGCTTGAAGCGAGAGCATGTTGACATTTTTGTGGGAAATCAC
>JAZQFJ010000086.1:0-3978 GCA_045539475.1 Eubacteriales bacterium
ATAATCTTCATACAATTTGGTTTTCCTGTCGTTTAAGCTTCTATACTCCTTGCGCAGCGCGGCGAGATCGGGCAGCTTCTTTATCTGCATTTCCTTTAATGCCCTTGCCGCAGCTTCAAACAGGATAATTTCGCTTTCATGCCCCCGCAGATACTTTTCCTTGTCCCGCGACTTCTTGTATTCCTCGTAAATCGGTTTTAATTGTCGGTATGTGGTCGTGTGCTTGATAAGCAGCGACAAATCAGACATACGCTGCTCTACGTCCTTAACCGCCCTTGCCGCCGCGTCATGGGCGGTCATAATATCCGCGATTTTGCTTTCAAGTTCGCTGTAATACTCAATCTTATTTTCGGTTAGGAAGTTCATGCTTTTAGCAGCCTGTTTCAGATTATGGATTTTCGCCCACCGTTCATAGCCCGCCGACTGTTGGGCTTTGATACTGTTTTCAAGATCAACGACAAGCCGGATTTTTTTATCTTCCCGCAGCGTTTTTGTTTTGGCAACATACACGCCCTTGATACGCTCCTTTATCGCTTCTTCCGTATAGGCCGCGCCGAGCGTCTTTGTGCGGGTAAACCGTTCCTGTCCGGCGGCGCGGAAAGAAATGTATTTGCCCTGTTTGATTTCATATCCCATTTCCTGCAAGCGGCGCAGCAGTTCGTCAAAATCTTTCACTCGGGGAATGAGGTTATCTATCGCCGTTTTCAGCTTGGCTTTATAGCTTGTACCTTGCTTTTCGGCGGTATATTCCGCATAGCTTTTCCCTCTGTCCTGTCCCGGCACGACGACGGATAGCCCATGCTCTTTACATATCCTGTCGCTGGTGCGCCGGATATGGTAATAGCTTTGTTTGTTGGAATGGTACTTTTTGTAGTCAACGAAGCTGACCGAGTTAAAAATCAAGTGATTATGCAGATGGTCTTTATCGACGTGAGTTGTCAAAACAAACTCATACTTGCCGCCTAATACCGCCCCGGCAAGTTCCATGCCGATTTTGTGCGCTTCTTCCGGTGTGGTTTCTCCCACCGCAAAGGATTGTATCAAGTGCCGCCCTAAATGTGTGCCGCGATCTCCGGCAGCTTCCCGCGTCCATGCAAACTCAATATCGGCGGTTTCCAGCCCGCAGCCGAAAGAGGACGCAAGCAGCTTCCCGTCTGTCTTTTCGGGATTTAAGATATAGTCTATCGCAGCCTTTAAGGTTGATTTAATAGGGTGCGTCTTTGTAACCGCCATATCTCGTCCACCGCCTTTTTAATGTCCTCTATATCCTGCCTGTAAACCGTCCCCGTCGCATTGGCGCGTTTTGCAATTTGGTTGATGTTCCGGCTCACCGCTTGCAGTTCCCGGATATATGCTTTTGTGTCGCTTCGGTCAACGACAAGAATATACCCGTCTATCGCCATTTTACGGAAGTATGCCCCATACTGCTTTATGGGAAGCTGCTTCATCTTCTCGTCGATCAGCCGCTTTTCTTCTTCCGTAACGTAAAACTTCATCTGTATATTTCTCTTTCGGTTTTCCATTTCCGCACCGCCTTTCGGTATAAGGGTTTGGGATTATCCCAACAAGCATTTTCCGCAATCGGGTACTCGTTTGCTGTGCTTGCTATCTACTCCATACCCCCACCGAAAGGCGGTATTTGTTGCGCGTTCCTTTGATTTTGGACGCAAAAAAAGATTGCAGCCGCCATGCGCTGCAATCTCCCGATTTCTCATATTGTGAGGTTAATCCTCTGCTTTTTCGACTTCCGTTATCTCCCTTGCTGTTGCGGTTACAATCCGTATGCCTTTATCGCTCATACCGTCCAGCAGCGCGTCAAGCTGCCGCCGCCCGGTGGATTTCTCCGCATTGCTGTTCGGGAAGAAAAATTGATCTACCGAAATATGATACCGGGTTACAAGGTCATAGAATACCTGTAAACTCGGCTGTTGTCCCTTGTTCTCGATATTCGCAAGGTAGCGCGGGGAAATATATAACTCGTCGCTTACCTTTTTGCGGCTCTCGCCGTATTCATTTCTCGCGGCTTTTATAGCTGCCCCGAAAGCCTTAAAGTCGTACAATGGTACGGGTCTTTTTGCCATTTTCATTCACCCTGTTACATTTTACAGTTCACCTTTCTTTTTGGATATGTCCACACAATTCATATCATTAGGTTAAATACTTCCTGTTGTGTATTGACAGTAGACTGATTTTCTGATAAAATAAAATTTATGTAAAAGGAGGCGGCGTTTATGTTGCATAGCATGCGTATTAGATAAGCATTGAAAAAAAGGATTTTCCCATTTTCAACATGGGCTTTTTTGTCATGCTTATTTTGCGGATGCTATACAAAAAACTAACGACGTATAGATATAGTATAGACATAGTGCAAGCTATGCCTTAGTTTTGTTGTACTGCTCTGTGCATTATAAATGCAGGTCAATGCTCATGTTGAGGATTGACCTGCATTTTTTTGTGTAAAAAGGACGAGTGAAATATAATGCTTAAAAAATATTGGATAAAATGTCCGATTTGTAACGGAAAGACGAGAGTTCAAGTATTTCATAATACTGTATTAAAAGATTTTCCTCTTTTCTGCCCTAAATGCAAATTGACGCATATCATTGATGTAGAAAAATTAGAGATTGTAATCAAAAATACAGAAAAACAAACTTTTATTATTTAGAAGAAAGGATATAAAAATGAAACGTTTACCTAAATATACGCCTGCGGAAGTACGGAATGATCCATACGGATTTACTTACAAAGAAATGTCGGAAGTTATTGGCGAGAATGAAGCAAAAGCCTTATATGAAGAATTATATAAGCAATTACCACGCAAAAAAAATCTATCAATGTTGGTAAAAAATATTTGCAAAAGCAGTGATACTGAAAAGTATGTTTACGAACTGAAAGACAACAAATACATTGAAACGGTTTTTATCAAGCGGCGAGATGGTGGAACTGTTTGCGTGAGCACACAAGTCGGTTGTCCTGTTGGTTGTATTTTTTGTGAGTCCGGGCGAAATGGCTTTGTTCGTAATCTAACATCGTCAGAAATCGTACAACAGATTATATTGTTGCGTCGAAAAGTAAACCGTATCGTTTTTATGGGTATGGGAGAGCCTTTATTCAATTATGACAACTTGATAAAAGCAATCCATATTCTCCGAGATAGATATGGGCTCAACTTTCCAACCGACGGCATTACCATATCAACAGTTGGTCCGGTCGATCAATTAAAAAAATTGCGCGAGGAACATCTTAAAATTCAGTTGACAATATCTTTACACGCAGCAACACAATCTGCAAGAAATCGTATTATTCCTCACATGCGCATATATGCTATTGAAGATGTTGTTAAGCAAGCCTTATCCTATTCTGAAAGGCATAATCGCAAAATTGTCTTTGCGTATTTGCTTTTACCGGGTATAAATGACCGGCCCTCAGATGTAAGACAACTTGCAAAATGGTTTCGGGGCAAAAAAGTTATGATTAACGTGTTACAATACAACCCAACAAGCAATTCAAGAATTAAAGCACCACAGAAACGGGAAATAGTTGCATTCAAACATCAATTAGAGCAAGCAGGACTTGAAGTTACTATGAGAGTTTCTCATGGCAGAGAGATTAACGCGGCTTGTGGACAGTTAGCTAACACATATAATAAATTCAAAAAAAAATGATTAAAAGTGCCAGACGCATAGACGCAGAGCCGATAACGCATTAGGTCAAAAAACCTATGTGTTATCGGCTTTTTTATTTAATATTGCGCAAAAGCCGCTGTTCCCTATTATAGAATGGATTGCGGGTAGTGTATTAAAGTCGCCCTTTTTTAAGGATACGGCGGTATCGGGGAGGTATCGCCGTGTCCATTTTTATTTACTGTAACCCGCCTAATGCTTTGCGGTCAAAAAAAGCTATGCTCCGCAAGCGGGATATTCCGGCTATGAATGTGAACTGTCAATACATTTAGCTACTGCTTACATTTCCTTTGCG
>JAZQFJ010000087.1:0-2463 GCA_045539475.1 Eubacteriales bacterium
CGTTTACTATGATGGCGTTTGGTGGGACGTAGATATTACCAGTGATATTATGCGCAAGCAAAGCGGTCAGGAACTATATAGCTTTCGGATGTTGGAGAGCGCTTCCGCTTCCGACAGATATTTCTACATAACGAAAATATATTGAGACAGAAGACGGCAATCCGGATTATTGGATTGCCGTCTGCGGTTTGTTGTATAGAAATTCTATTCCTCAACCGTATCGTCCAACCCGTCGAGCAGCTCGGCAAGCTCCTGTCGGCTGTGGACGTTCAGTTTTTTATACGCCTTTCTGAGATAATAGTTCACCGTATTGACGGTAACGCCGGTATCATCGGCGATCTGCTTTACGGTCATGCCGTCGGCATATTTCAGGACCGTCTCGTTTTCCTTTACGGAAAGTCCGTAGGCACGAAGCGGCCCCTCACAGGTTCGCTTGTTCGGCTTTGCTGATCTGCTGTTCGCTGATTATCCGTTTTAATCTGTCAGCAAGTATCAAACAAGTAGCTCCCTTCGGTTAGTTATTTCCTTGTGCGGTACTTGCTTACGAGTGTGGCAAGCTCAAAACGGCTCCGAACTCCCATCTTGGGATAGATCTTCTTGGTATGATCCTTAACCGTGTGTTCGGTAATAAACATCAATTTAGCAATATCCGCATTGGTATAACCCATACAGATGAATTCTGCAACCTCCCGTTCCTTCGGAGTGAGGACGGCAAGAGGATCGGAGAAGGTGTCTGTCTCGGTTGTAAGTACAGGCTCAGTCTTCGCAGCCGGAACAGCGACCGCTTCTTCCATTGCTGCAGGAACGGCTTCTTCGTCCGTGATCCTACGGCGAAGGGCGAACATCAAAAACGGCTCCACCTGCATATATACGAACACAAGCACACTCATAATCACCGCATAGAAGATGTACAGCGCGGTAGGTGCGCCGAGGAATATCTCGGCAATCACGGCGTGAACGAGAACCGCCGAGAGAGCAAGACCGATGATAGAGGGTGCTATGAACTTGGATGGATAGGACTTCATGATCGGCACACCGTAAAGCGGCCCGAACATGGCGGCAGCCATACCGAATCCGATCAGCCCGCAGGCAACAGAGGCAAAAGCGGGAACGTAATCGGTAACGAGCATCAAAAGGAAACCGAGTCCGCCCAGCCCCACAAGAATGGGCATCAGTCGGAAGGGATGAATGTTCGTTTTTTTGTGAATCAAGTACATGGAAAAACAAGAAAGTGCCACGATCAAATACATAATGGAAACGCCGTGTTCTACCTTACCGACAATCGCAGGGCCGGCAACGCTCATCAGCGCAACAATGAACATAAGAAGATAGGTGCCCCACATCATCTTTTTAGGTGCGATAATGCCATCGCTCTTTTTCACGAACCGCGGCAGTTGCTCCTTGCCTGTGGGCATACGGAGAAAGAAAACAAACAAAAGCACAAGCGCCGCTACCATTCCGTAGCGGAATGTAGAGAACGGGATCGAGATGACCTCGTTCTGAACCAAAGCGATCAGGAACACCGCTATGCCGTAGCCGAAGGTCAGATACTTGACACCGCTTTTCTCGGAAAAGCAGTTGACCACAAGGAAGGTCTCAAAGCCGATCATCAAACAGCAGCAGAATATCTGCAGGTAAATGTTAAAGCGCAGAGCATCCTCCGGCAGAGGTAGGAAGAAAGCGATAGCCGAAAGAAGCGCAACGCCCGTGGCAATGCGCTGAGTATACACGATAATCTTCGGCAAAAAGATCATCGTAAGGATACTGAGTATGTAACAAATCGCTGTCAGCGTGGTGCCGTAATCTATGTTGATGTCGATTGGAATTTTTCCATCCATTGCCGAGGACGGCTCAAGGAAATAAAAGATAAATCCCATCTGCCAAAAGCTGAACATAGAGAAACAGACGAGCCTCCACAGAGGAATCTCTATCCTCTTTTTCTGGTTTTCTATGAGAATCGGGTTGTTCATAAACCGCTCCTTTCTTAACTGCAAAAAATCATCGCCGAAGCGTAAAAATTTTAAAATTCTTTAAAAAACTTACCTAAATAGGTGGGTTTTCCCTAAAAACCCCCCAAACGGGGGGTGCAAAACGGACAAAATAATCAATATAATCAAATCATAACAGTATATTTATTTATGTAGAATTATAGACTATTTTTTTCTCTTTTTCAAGAAGATGTTAGAAATACTACCCAAACGGGTAGCACGCGTGTCAAATCCTCCCATATCGGGCAGGTTACATCTCCGGTTAAACAAAGTATAATTATCATTGAAGAGGTGAAGTTATGGGCATACTGAATTATTTCAATTACATTGCGTTGGCAGAAGACGAGCATAAGCGGCTGCTTGAAATTTATCCCGAGCTGGAAAACCTGTCGAAACGTGAGCTTGAGGTTTTCGCTCAACTTCTTACCGACAAAACACAGGCACAGATAGCGGAAGAATTATACATTACCCATTC
>JAZQFJ010000088.1:0-5768 GCA_045539475.1 Eubacteriales bacterium
TTGTCTTGCAGCATTTCAGCGGCTACATAGCCCGCCTCTCCATGCGGAAGCTGTACGACGAGCGCGGGAACGTCTATTTTGGCGTAGACCACGACATTCGGGAACGGCTGCAAGCAAAACTGATGATGGCTGTCCTCACCTTTAAGGCAGAGGAATAAACCGCAGCGGCGGCGGGACGCTTTCTCTCTCCCCCTTTTCCGTTCCGCTGCTGACGCGGCAGCAAAGCCATTCTGAACCTTGACAAAGAAAGCGGCGCAAGATAACGGCGGCGCAGCATAGGGCAAATCGGATACGTTCCTTTTGCGCCGAGCCATACGGCGGGTGCGCCATGACGCTATCCGGGTGAGGTTATCCCCACCCGGACAGCCGAGCGACCAACACCGCGCCGGAAAGCAAGTGTAGCGGCTTGCGGGCGACGACACGCAAAATATACAATGATACTTCCTTACAGCCACAGTCCGAGCGTTAAGAGCGTCGCAGGCAATGGGTAGGGCTGCATGAGAACCATGCGGGGGTGCAATTCCCATGAGGTTATGCTAATAACCGTCCGATTAAAGCTCTCTTTCTACTTTTGAAACTATTGTACTCTATTGAAAGGGGGACATTTTAATGAATATTACTGATGTGCCTATCTGGGAGAAGTACACGCTCACCATTGAGGAAGCGTCAAAATATTTCCGTATCGGGGAAAACAAGCTGCGTAAATTAGCGGAAGAAAACCCGGCTGCCGGGTGGGTGATTATGAACGGCAACCGTATTCAAATCAAGCGAAAACAGTTTGAAAAATTCATTGACACTTTGGAAGTTATATAGTGAAATCGAGCCTTGAATGTGGTATAATAGATACAAGCATATCAAGGCTCTTTCCGTCATGGAAAGGAGCATGACGAACAATGTCGGAGAAAAGACGAGATAACAGGAACCGCATTTTACGCACAGGAGAGAGCCAGAGAAAAGACGGAAGATATGCTTACAAATATATAGATACCTTTGGGAACCCGCAATTTGTTTACGCTTGGAAGTTAGTACCTACCGACAAGACCCCGGCGGGAAAACGTGAAGATATTTCGCTTCGGGAAAAGGAAAAAGAGATACAGAAAGACCTTGACGACGGGATTGACACGTTGGGAAAGAAAATGACTGTCTGCCAACTCTACGCAAAGCAGATAAGGCACCGGGCAAATGTACGGCATGGCACAAAACAGGGGCGCAAGCAGCTTATGAGGATTTTGGAAGAAGATAGTCTTGGAGCTTGCAGCATTGAGAGCGTGAAGCTGTCCGACGCGAAAGAATGGGCTTTACGCATGAAAGATAAGGGCTATTCATTCAAGACAATCAACAATCACAAGCGTTCTCTGAAAGCTGCCTTTTACACAGCCATACAGGACGATTGCATTAGGAAAAATCCCTTTGACTTCCAGTTGAACACCGTTTTAGAAGATAACACCGAACCAAAGGTACCTCTATCCCCAACACAGGAAGCGTCTTTCCTGTCCTTTGTGCAGAGTGATAAAGTCTATCAGAAGTATTACGACGAGATTATCATACTGTTAGGAACAGGGCTTCGCATTTCTGAACTCTGCGGACTGACTGAAAGCGATATTGACTTTGAGCATAAGCTAATCAACGTAGACCACCAGCTTTTGAAAGTATCGGGAGTTGGGTATCATGTTGAAACGCCAAAGACAAAAAGCGGTATCAGACAAATTCCAATGAGTACCAAAGTCTATGAAGCGTTCAAGCGTGTGCTGAATGACAGGGGACGGGCAGACAATTTTATTGTCGGCGGTTACAGCAGATTTTTATTCCTTAACCGGAACGGGCTACCGAAAGTAGCAGTCAACTTTGAAACCATGTTCCGGGGGCTTGTGAAGAAGTACAACAAAAGCCATGAGGAAGCCTTACCGAAAGTGACAACGCCCCATACCCTAC
Organism: Eubacteriales bacterium; assembly: GCA_045539475.1. Lineage (GTDB taxonomy): Bacteria > Bacillota > Clostridia > Oscillospirales > JAAYXM01 > SIG480. Next base: position 1,933 of record JAZQFJ010000088.1, read on the forward strand.
GCCATACGTTCTGTACCAATTTAGCAAACGCCGGAATGAACCCGAAAGCATTGCAGTATATCATGGGACATTCCAACATCAACATGACGCTGAACTATTACGCCCATGCTACCTCTGATAGTGCAATGGCAGAAATGGAACGGCTGATTGCTTAGTAGTAGATAGAGGTTTTACTACTTGATTTACTACTTTTGGACGCGAAAACATGAGGGGAAATGAGAATATATAAGAGCTTCTTCCGATTTGAAAAATGCCGGAAAGCCTGTAAATACAGGCTATACCGGCTTATGAGAACTTATAAAGAGATAGTCAAAAACTATATTTTGATTTATAATAAATCATATTGTGGAGCCGCAGCCGCCGGAATACATGATGGATATTCCGGGGATGCAGGATGAAATGCGCCGTCCCATGATGCTGATTGTATCGGCGAACAAAAAAGTGGATAGATAGAACTAAAACACCTATAAGGTATAAATGGAGGTAATTTATGTTTAAAGGAAAAATTATTATAGAGATGAAAGAAGTATTCAAAGAAATTCCTTTTGGCATAGAGCATACTCTCAAAGTTTTGAAAAATGCAGAAGATATAATGAAAGGAGAAAATATCGGAGAGGAAGAAAAAGAACAAAAACCTGCATCTAATATGTGCTTTACCTCATCCCGGATTTGAAAGCAGAAGAAATTTTACGGAAAAAATAAGATTCTCTAAAATAATAAAAAAAGCTGATTTAGTTAAGGAAATCAATGACCATTATTTCACGGGATGCTATCAGGTGAGAAACGAATGGATGGTCGATAGATCTAATCTTGTTATTGCAGTATTCAACGGTCAAAAAAGCGGCACAAAAAATACAGTTGATTATGCAATAAAAAAAGGTATTAACATTAACAATGTACTGCAGAACTAACTGTATGATAAAAAAATGAGTTCAAAATCATAAAAAATTGTAGCATAATAATTGTCAGAGTTCGTTAAGCATTTTCTGAGAAAGAAGTGCAACTAACGAATTCTTTTTTTACCCACAAAATTTTGTTTTCGCTAATTTAATTTTTGTTTTCCTTAACAAAGTTTGCCTAAACTATTGTAATATTCACAATTATATGATATAATTTACTATGTCTAATTATATAAACAGAGAGGTGACAAAAATGGCAGTATCATACAAGAAACTTTGGAAGCTTTTAATCGACAAAGATATGATGAAAAAAGAGCTTGCCAAAAAAGCGAATGTGAGCAATTACACTCTTGCAAAAATGAACAAAGGTGAGAATGTAACCACAGATGTTCTCGTGCGAATCTGCAAAGCACTTGAATGTAATCTTGATGATATTATGGAGCTTGTTGATGAATAAAGTGTACTGCTTTTAGTACAGTTATTCTGATAAAATTACAGAAAGGAGATTCTTATGACCGCTACACCGTTTCACGCATACTATACGGCAAGAATACTTGATAGCTTGCAAGATGACGATAAGTTCATACCGACTTTTGCCTCATCAGATATAAAAGTGTACCCTTATCAGGTCGGCGCTGCTTTGTTTGCAACACGCTCGCCTTATACAAAGGGTGTAGTTTTGATGGATGAAAGTGGGCTTGGAAAGTCAACTGAAGCTATGCTTGTTGTTACGCAGAAATGGTATGAAGGAAAAACGAGAATCTTAATTGTAGTTCCCAATAGTGATTTGCTCATTCAATGGGAAAAGCTTATTGAAAACAAGTATTCCATTCCGTTCATCACAATCGCAAATGCAGAACAACTAAAAACAAATGGCGAAACATTCGAGCAAGATGCAGTAGTTTTAACTACATACGATTTTGCATCACAGTATAGTGAGCTAATCGAAAAAACTGCATGGGATTTAACCGTGTTTGAAGAAGCAAGTCTGTTATCCTCGGTTCACAAGGAAGATAACAAACAGGCAAAAATACTAAAGCGAATAGCCAAAGACTCATTCAAGCTACTTTTAACCGGAACTCCAATCGAAAAGAATATTCTTGATTTATACGGACTTATGTATTTCATAGATGAAAGCATACTCCCTTCCGAGCAAGAATATATGTCAAGATATTTCAGGAAGCCTGAAAACTACCCGGAGCTTGCAGAACTTGTGAGCAAGTATTGTTTCAGAACTCTCAGAAGTCAAGCAAGACATTATGCAAAAATTCCTGAAAGAATAGTTATCACTTGCGAATTTGAGCAATCAGACAAAGAGCAAAAACTATATGACCTATTAAAAGCATACATAGATAAACCTCAAAAGATAGCCTTCCCCGAAATGAAGCCTTACGATCTTGCACTTATGCTATTTGACCTGCAAGGTTCGTCAACCCCGGCAATAAGGAAAGCTATTGAAGGAATTATAAAGCGACTTGAGAAAACAAACGGCGGTGAGCAAGAGCTTGACGAATTTAAGGCAATGCTTACTGCTTGTGATGATATAGAAACTGATGAAAAACTGAAATTGCTTATAAAGGCTTTGGAACAATGCTTCAAGCTGTTAAAGAAAGCCGGAGCAAATAAAAAAGCAGTTATATTCACCGAAAAAAGAGAAACACAACAGTATTTGTATGATGCCTTGAAAGATAGCTATAAAACATACATTTACAATGGCTCGAAGGATTACAGAGAAATATCAGGGTTTAAGACAGACGGAGAGATTATCATATCCACCGACAACGGTGCAAGAGGTTTTAACCTTGAGGAAGCTTCGCTCGTTATAAACTATGATTTACTCTATAACACCTTGAAAATGGAACAACGAATAGACCGATGCCATAGACTTAATCAGCAGAGTGATGTTATCGTTCTGAACTTCTTAAATAAAAGCAATATGGCAGATGTCAGAAAGCTTGAGCTTGTTAATAAGCGAATGTTGGTTGCAGACGGTGTGTTCGGACAGACAGATGCAATCTTGGGTGGTTTTACAGATAACCTCCAAAAGACCTTAAAAGAGTTCCAAACACGAACAAAAGCACAGATAGATGCAGAATACGAAGAAACACTCTCACAGTATGAAGAAGAAAACAGGCGGGATGTAGAATCAGCCGAGCAAGTTCTGTTTACCACCTTTACAAGTGAGCTTGCAAAAAAGGTTAAAATTACACCGAAGTATGCAGATGAAAGAATTGCGAAAGTCAATTCAGACTTGTGGGAGCTTGTAAAATACTTCTTCAAAGAATACAACGAGAACCACACAGATTGCTATTTTGTTATAAACGAAGAAGATAAAACCATAAAAGCAACAGACTATACAGAGCTTCCGTTCCTTTTCTACTATTGGACCGGAGGACAAAACAAAAGATACAAAGCATTAAAAGAGTTTAAGAAAATCGCTCTTATTTCTCCGCTTGCAAAAGGCATACTCAATAATGTCGAGTGCAGCGATACGGGAAAACTAACTGTTGAAGGTGTCACGGAGCCGTGTAAAATAGCTTTCTACACAGTAGATATACTTGCAGGACGAAGATACACCGGAAAGGTTTTCAATCTCCTTTGCGGAGTAACTGAAAGCGGTAAACAACTTACAAATGATGAGTGCTTGAAAATCCTATCATATCCCGTAGTTGATTATGAAGAATCAGGCAGAAAGCACGCTTGTTGGCTTAAAAGTCATTCTCCCGGAAAAATGGACAGACTTGTACCTCTTGATGAGTTCATAGAACAATCAATTCAGGATAGCAATTCTGCTCAAGCTGAAGAAATTGACAGAATGAAACTGAAAGCTACAACGGATAAAAACGCACTTGAACACACTCTGCAAGATTTAAGAACTGCAATAACAGATGTTGAAAAGCAGCTTGAAGCAGAATCAAGTGACAGAATGGCAAGACT
>JAZQFJ010000089.1:0-15788 GCA_045539475.1 Eubacteriales bacterium
ACGAAAGTGCGCACTTGATGTTAAAATATTCATTGGAAAATGTCTCCCCTTTGATACATGTTTTTTGTGGTTATTAAACATTATATCATATTGGGAGTTCATTTTCCTTTTTATTTGTCACCCATCAATTGTATCATAACATTTTTCTGCAAATCCAATGATTTTTGACGTCTTATCTTTCAAGCTTAAATGCGTCTATGATTTTATCGATTTCCGAGTCGTCAATTTTAACAACCTTGCCCAGTGAAACTGCATTTATAATGGCCTTTGCACTGAATTCTGCAACCTCAAGGCGGTCAAAGGCATTGAGAAGAGATGTTCCCGTTACAATGCAACAGTCATTTTCGATAAGAGTTACGGGATTTTTAATACCTACTTCTTTTGAAACAAGCTCAGGCTGCATAAAGCTTGAACCAAAGGGGAGTTTCTTTACATCACGGAGCATTATATAGCTTTCGGGAATGATTCTTGAATCAAGTTCAGCGTCGGAAACTGCAAAAGCCATAAGGTTCGGCGGATGTGCGAGGATTACGGAGTTTATTTCCGGATGCATTTTATAAATATGCTTATGAAGCATAACACTGCGGCTCGGGTGTTTGCCGGGTTCACACGCGTCTCCGCTGATTTTTACAAGATCCTCAGCTGATAAATATTTTCTGTCCATATCATAAGGCGTGATAATAAAACCGCCGTCGGGAAGTCTTTCGGAGAAGGTGCCCTGTGAGCTTGTGAAAAGTCTCTGGTCGTAAGCTCGGTTTATCAGCTTGCACATTTTTGTACGGGCATCTTTTTCAACGCTCGAAATACTGTTGGGAACAAACTCATCAAGAAATACACGGTTTTTTTCTTTTGATATAGCAATTTTGCGCTCTGAAAGAGGAACAAGATTACCTATTTTCATAGCCTGAAGATGCAACCGTGCACAGAAATCAAGAGTTTCAAAGGCTTTGAAAGCCTCAAAAAGATTTTCTTTACCCACAACAACGCCGTGGTTTTCAAGCATTACTGTTGAAACGCCGGTATCAAAAACCTTTGCGATGTTTTCGGAAAGAGCTTCACTGCCCGGAAGCTCGTAGTCGGCATACTTAATATCTCCGCAAATATTATCTATGTTCGGGATGAGCGATGTATTCGGAACCTCGCGAGCGATAGAAAAGCCTAAAAGAGCGGGCGGATGTGCGTGAAGAACTGCTTTTATATCCGGGCGCTTTTTGTATAAAATACTGTGGAAAGGCCACTCGCTTGAAGGACGGTGGCGACCTATGATTTCTCCGGAAGGCGTAACTCTGACCATATCATCTCTGGTAAGCGAGCCTTTATCAACACCGGCAGGAGTTATCCAAATGTCGCCATTATCATCGAGAATTGACAAATTCCCTCCGGATGTAGTTGTCATCTGATAAGAATAAATGCGTTCCATTATCAGAACAAGCTGATCGGCAGGGTGCATAAATTTAAAATTCATAGCTGTGCTCCTTCGATTAGATTATTGCTACATTATATAACAATTGAAGCTTTTTGTAAATATGTCATTGTGTAAAAAAATACATATAAACAGGCATCAGTTTGGGTGAAACTGACGCCTGTTTTGTAAATTCAATTTTCTTTTCCGAGATTTAAGATGATCGCGGCAGAGATAATAAGCACTATTCCGAGAACGGTAAAAGCGTCGGCTCCCTCACGGAAAAGGAATATTCCGAGAAGTGATGCGACCACCGGCTCGACGGTTGAGATAACTGCCGCGTGGGATGCAGGAACCTTTGACAGACCAAGTGTGTACAGAAAATAGGGGAGAGCACCGGAAAAAATACCGAGCGCAAGCGTCCACAGAATTCCGGTCGTATTTGCGATTGTCGTGATTGTAGCAACAGGATTTCCGATGATAGTTGCGGCGGTTGCACCGAAAAGAAATGTATAGAACGTAACCGTAAGCGGCTTGTATTTGCGAAGTGCATATGTGCTGAAAATACTGTAAAGTGCGTATGTAAAACCTGAGGCAAGTCCCATAAATATGCCATAGAAGGAAATACTTCCGATATCTCCGGATAAAAGACCTGAAACCAGTGTACAGCCGCCCACGGCAAAAAGGAGACAAATAACTTTCCTTGCTGTCATTTTTTCACCGAATAAAATAACCGACATTATCGTAACGAAAATCGGAGAAGTGTAAAGCAGAACGGAAGAAACCGCAACGCCTACTTCCTTTATCGCCGTGAAATAGCAGTTGTTAAAAAGGAAATAACTCACGATGCCGGAACCGAAGAACATCCATATGTCGCGCAGCTTGATTTTAAACAGAGCACGGTCACGGCAGATGATGAGAAGTCCGATGAAGAGGAGCGATGTGCATGCGCGCAGCATTGCAATCTGTACGGTGGTAAGACCGAGCGCGGAAAGAGCATTGACAAACACGCCCATTGCACCCCAGAACGCCGCGGCGCAAATTATATATAAGTAACTTTTGTTCATAGAAGAAAATCCCTTTCGAATAAGCAGTAAGTAACAGACAGGTTAAACGAGTTCTTTTAAATCGTGAATTTCATATGTGGGGCAAATGTTTTCCGGATGTTCGTTAAATCCGGGATTATACCATATTGTATCAATACCTGCGTTTATCCCGCCGAGGATATCGGAGGTTAGCGAGTCACCTATTACCACGGCACGTGAACGGTCAACGCAGCTTATCCTTTCAAAAACGCGGTCAAAATACTCTTTTTTTGGCTTCTGGATACCGATTGACGCTGCGGTGAAGATATCCTTAAAGAACGGGCGCAGCGGACTTCTTTCAAAGCGACGAAGCTGAACGCTTTCCGTTCCGTTGGTTATTATATAAAGCTTGTGCGTTTTTGAAAGCGTGCGGCAAACATCAAAGGAATCGGGAAAAGGAGAGCATTGGTTTGAAAGCGCTTCGATGTAAAGCCCGTTTATCCGGTCGGGTGAAAGCTCGATGCCGGAAGCTTCGGAAAAACGTCGGAAACGCTCAATAAGAGGTCCGTCCGGATGCTCAATCCCGCGCTCAAATTCCTTCCAGATATCATCGTTTATTTTTTTGTACAAAAGATATTGTTCGTCGGTTATTTTTTGACCGTACAGTGAAAAAGCTTCGAAAATTGCGGCTTTTTCGTGAACGCCGTGGTCGTAGAGCGTATTGTCCGAATCAAAAAGCAAAATGTCGTATTTTGAAAGCATATAAAAATCTCCTCAGTTTGATAGCCTTGACGGACGTGCGCGCATTCGCGCCGAGCTTATAAGCCCGAGTGCCATATAAACAGCGAGCACGCTTGAACCACCATAGGAAAAGAGCGGGAGAGTAAGACCGATAACCGGCATAATACCCGTGCACATTCCTATGTTTTCAACGGTCTGTGCTATAAGCATGGCAGAAACGCCGGTACATATTAGGTATGACGGGAAAGAGGAAGAACGCATTGTCATCGTAATGCATCTTGCAATAATCAGAGAAAGAATGGCAATGATTGCGAGACAGCCGATAAACCCGAGTTCTTCTCCGGCAACGGAAAAGATAAAGTCCGTCTGTTTTGCCGGGAGATAACCCAGCTGTGTCTGCGTTCCATCGCCCAGTCCTCGTCCCCATAGCTGTCCGGAGCCTATTGCTATTTTGCTTTGTATCGCGTGATAGCCGCGCCCTAAGGGATCAAGCTCGGGGTTGAAAACGACGAGCACACGCATTTTCTGGTCTTCGCGCAAAAAGAACTTCCATATCAGCGGGGATGCGGCGCCGAGTGCGGCAAATGCACCGACAAACCACCGAAGCTTTATTCCGGCACAGAACAGCATCGCAACAAAAATTACAATATAAACAAGTGTAGAACCGAGGTCTGAGGATACGGCATACAAAAAAACGATAGGGATAAGTGCATGAATACCGAGCAGGATGACGGACATAGGTGAGGAAAGTCTGTCATGCAATGAGTTGATATGTCCGGAAAATGCAACAATAAAAAGAATTTTACCAAGCTCTGCCGGTTGTATTCCCACTGAACCAAAGCGAATCCAGGCGCGATTTCCGGTTTCCTCTGCTCCGGTTCCGAAAATGGCAAGTGAGCATATCAGCAGAAGGTTTGCAATGTACACATATTTCCACCACGAGCTTACGGAGTCAAGATCGAGCCACGAAAGCATAAGGTAAAGAAAAATACCTGCAAGAGTGGCAACAAGCTGGACTTTTATATAGCTTCCGCTACCCATGCTTTGTGTTGCGCTCGCAATTAAAATAAGCCCGAAAATCGATGCGATGAGCGCGACCAACAAAAGCTTTATATCTACTTGGCGAAAAAAGTTTTTTGCATTGCGGAAAAATCCGTTCATCGTCATCGTCTCCTTGTTTTTTTATTTCATATATATTATATTACCACCTATCGGGCAAAACGTCAAAGCTTTTTGTAAAAAATTACACATATTGATTGGACATTGGAGAATGTTTGTGGTATACTATATGATATATAAGTTTTGTCATTTCAAGATAAAGGAGCGTGTTTTGCTGTGAACAGGCGTTTTTCCAAGGCGGCGATGTCGGCTTTTCACCTTTGTTTTATCGTTCTTCTTATATTCACTGCCATATCGTTTTTTGTTGCGGATTTAAGTCTGGCGATATCAGAACTGTTTGTCTGTGCTCTGCTGTACAGCGTTAATATAATATCTGCCAAAAGGCAACAGAATGATATTCAGGATTATATCGAAGAAACAATGGCGGATGTGAACCGTGCAAGCCGTGATTTCACTATAAAATCTCCGATGGCTGAAGTTGTTATCAGATTTCATTCAAAAGAGGTTATTTGGGCAAATGCAGCGTTTGAAGAGATTATCGGTGACCATGATGGCTTTTTTGAGCAGAGACTTTTCACTCTTATTCCGGAGTTTGATCTCGGATGGCTTATCGAAGGCGTGACCGAATGTCCCAATGAGATGGAAATCGCAGGGCGGCGTTTCCGTGTGTACGGTAACGTTGCAACAAACGGAAGTCCGGATGAAACAGAAGCTCTTGCAACTCTTTTCTGGCTTGATGTTACTGAGTATTCCACGGCAATAACGGAGTTCGAAAATTCCCGCCAGATAGTTTCGGTTATTATGATTGACAACTATTCTGAGATAATGAATGGGCTTAACGATGCAGAACGCTCGTCCATCATTGCAGAGGTGGATAAACGCCTTGCTGATTGGGTGTCAGAAGCAAACGGTATATTCTTGAAGTATGAGCGGGATAAGTATCTTTATATTTTTCAGGAGCGCTATCTTGATGAGTATATATCCTCACGTTTTTCAATTCTTGATTCGGTGCGTGAAATAGAAAGCAAAAACGGAATCAAGGTAACGCTCAGTATAGGTATCGGCAAGGATGGGGCAGACTTTAAAGAAAACCACAGATATGCCCGCCTTGCGATTGATATGGCTCTTTCTCGCGGCGGTGATCAGGCCGTTATACGCAATAAATTCAATTTCGAGTTTTTCGGCGGACGCTCGAAGGAACTTGAAAAAAGAACAAAGGTAAAATCCAGAGTTATGGCAAACGCTATTTCAGGACTTATCCGTGACAGCTCAGGCGTTATGATAATGGGACATAAAAATGCGGATAACGACAGTATTGGTGCGGCAGTGGGAATTGCGTGCATAGCGAGGAAAATGGGGAAAACAGCTTCAATTGTCATAGGTCAGAAGACCAGTGCCGACACTCTCGTCAGGAAAATCTGCTCGGAGCACGAGTATGACGGTGCGTTTATCAGTGCTGAGGATGCAATCATTGAGGCGGACAGCAACACTCTTGTCGTTGTGGTTGATACAAACCGGACGAGCGTGGTGGAGAGTGAGGCGCTGCTTGAATCGGCAAACAAAATTGCGGTTATTGACCACCACCGCCGCGGTACGGATTACATCGAGGGCGCGGTGCTTAATTTCCACGAGCCGTATGCATCGAGTACGTGTGAGCTTGTAACAGAGCTTTTGCAGTATATTGTGGAAATACGTGATATACTTGACGTTGAGGCGGAAGCTCTTCTTTCGGGAATCGTTATAGATACAAAAAAATTCACGATGAAAACCGGTGTGCGAACCTTTGAAGCTGCGGCATATCTCCGCCGTGCCGGTGCAGATACGGTTGAGCTTAAGCGCATTCTGCAGGATGATATTGAAACATATGTAAAGCGGGCTGAGATGATAAAGCTTGCTCGTATGTATAAGGACAAGGTTGCAATTGTGGCATACAACGGCACAAGCACACGAAAGATAGCGGCGCAGGCGGCGGATGAGCTTCTTTCAATACGCGGTGTGCAGGCATCCTTTGTTCTTTACTGTGAGAGTGAAAACGTCATTATTTCGGCGCGTTCCCTCGGTCAGATAAATGTACAGGTTATCCTTGAAAAGCTCGGCGGCGGTGGCCATTTTGACACGGCAGGAGCCCAGGTTGCCGGAAAAACTCTTGAAGAAGTAACGGAAGAGCTTGCAGGGGTTATTGATGATATTTTAGGATAGGAGAAATAAAAATGAAAGTAATTTTAAATGCAGATGTTAAAGGTCAAGGTAAAAAAGGTCAGATTGTAACTGTTTCAGACGGTTATGCGAGAAACTTTTTGTTTCCCAAAAATCTTGCAAAAGAGGCCACGACTGATAACCTGAACGCGGCGAAGATAAAGGAAGCGGCAGATATCGCACGCGCAGCACGTGAAAAAGCGGCGGCGGAGGAGCTTGCAAAAAAACTTGAGACTCTTGTATGCGAAATTCCGGCAAAGGCAGGCTCGGGCGGCCGTCTTTTCGGCTCAATAACAACATCGGACATTTCTGCAGCTCTTGCAAAACAGCACAAGATTGAAATTGACAAGCATAAGATTGAAATTTCCGAAACTATAAAGCAGTTCGGCACCTATGAAGTTAAAGTGAAGCTCTATCCGCAGGTCAGCGGAAAGCTTCGTGTAAAGGTGCGCGAGGCATAGCTTCTTAAAACTGTTTACGCCGGTGGCTGTCATCCGGCGCGGAGGGAGGAATTACGATGGATGAGATTATTGGAGCGCGGCTTCCCCATAATGTTGAAGCGGAGCAGTCGGTTATCGGCTCAATGCTGCTTGACCCGCGCTGTGTGCCTGAGGTTGTGGAAAATCTTCGCTCAGAGGATTTCTACATCTCGCAGAACAGGGCAATATTTGAAGCTGTTCAGAGTATGTTTACGCTCAATGAATCCATAGATCCGGTTACCGTTATTGATAAGCTGACAATCCGCGGCACACTTGATAAGGCTGGTGGGCGCGCGTATATAATGAAGCTTCTTGAGGTTACGCCGACTGCAGTAAACGTCGCGCAGTATATCAAAATCGTTCGCGACAAGGCAGTGCTGCGCAATCTTGATGAAACCACTGCGGAGATTCACGAAATCATCGCGTCCGGAGAGGGAGAGGCAGATGCGGTTGTTGAGATTGCCGAGCAGAAGATTTACGAGATTCGCAGTGAGAAGAAAGCAAAGGGTATGGCACCTATACGCGATGTTCTTGAAAATACATATGCACATCTCGGAAACCTCGCTAAAAATGCGGGAAAGCTTCCGGGCATACCCACCGGATTTTCCACCGTCGATGCGTTTCTGTCGGGACTTAACGATTCTGACTTTATAATCCTTGCTGCGAACACCGGTGTAGGTAAAACGAGCTTTGCACTTAACATTTGTTCAAATGCCGCAAAATCGTGCGGTAAGGCAGTTGTTGTGTTTTCTCTTGAAATGTCAAACGAACAGCTTGCTTTGCGTCTTATCGCGGGAGAGGCACTTATAGATTCACGAAAGCTCCGTACCGGTCTTCTTGATGAGGATGAATGGGTTGCAATTGCCCACGCATCTGAAACGCTTGCGAACACAAAGATATATCTTGCCGATGCAACGGGCGTTACTGTCAATGAAATGAAGGCAAAATGCCGCCGCCTTAACGAGGATATCGGACTTGTTATAGTGGACTATCTCCAGCTTGTTCAGTCAGGTATAAAAACAGACAGCCGTGCCAATGAGGTTGCTGCAATTTCGCGTGCGCTCAAGATTATGGCGAAGGATTTAAATGTCCCCATTCTCTGTCTTTCCCAGCTTTCTCGAAGCAGTGATAAGCAGGAGCGCCGTCCGCGTCTTTCTGACCTTCGTGAGTCGGGAGCTATTGAGCAGGACGCAGACGTAGTTATGATTTTGTATCGTGAAAACCCGGAGACACCGGAAACGGTAAAGCTTCTTATTGAAAAGAACCGTCACGGAAGCACTGGGGATATTGATCTGCACTGGGATGGCAAGTACACTAAGTTTACATCTATTGATAACACTCATGCTTACTGATATTATAAAGACAATAAAAGATTGTGATATGCTGCACCGCGGAGAGCACGTGCTTGTTGCTCTTTCCGGCGGCGTAGATTCTTCAGTGCTGCTCGATGTACTCATAAAGTGCAGGGAAGAGCTTGGAATAAGTGTATCTGCAGCGCATCTAAACCATATGCTTCGCGGAAAAGATGCAGACAACGACGAAGCTTTTGTGCGGGAAAAGTGTGAAAAGCTCGGCGTACCATTTGTCAGTGAACGCATAGATATTACTTCTCTTGCACAAAAAAGCGGACAGTCGACCGAGCTTTGCGCAAGGGAAGTAAGGTACGGCTTTCTCCGCCGTGCAAAGGCAGAGCTTGGTGCAGATAAAATTGCAACGGCGCATAATGCAAACGATAACCTCGAAACCGTAATCTTTAACCTTTCGCGTGGCGGTGGAATAGACGGTATGTGCGGAATACCTCCGGTACGGGAGGACATCATTCGTCCGCTCATATTTGTTCCTCGTCAGGAAATAGAGAAATATGCGGCTTGCAATGGTATTGAGTTCTGTGAGGATAAGACGAATGCCGAAACGGTGTATACAAGAAATAAAATACGGCACAACATTGTTCCCGAAATACTGAAGATAAATGCCGGAGCAATCAAAAACGCCTCGCGCTCATCGCGCATTCTGCGCGATGATGCAGATTTTTTGAAAAATGAAGCACACCTTGCAGCAGAGCGGGTTGTGGCAGATGAAAACGGGTGTGATGTGAAAAAGCTTTACAGCCTGCATCCGGCTCTTTTCGGGAGAGTGTGTGAAAACTTTGCGGCAAAAGCAGCAGGCGAAGAGAATTACGTTCTTGAGTATTGCCACGTCACTGCGCTGCGCGCGCTTTGCGAAAGCGCTGTGCCGTCGGGGATGATTCATTTGCCCGGTGGAGTTTGTGCTCGTCGTGAGTATGAAAATCTTGTTTTCGAAAAAGCCGGACAATACGAGGCTGCCGCACCGGTAAAGCTCTGTGAGGGAGAGTTCCACTTCGGATGTTTTCGCGTTTTTGTGAAAAAAACGGTAAAAACGGAAAAAATTAATAATTCCGTAAATACTTTTTTGATTTCGTGTGGTAGAATACAAGATGGTCTGGTTTTGAGAAGCAGAGCTGTCGGAGATGAAATAAAGCTTCCCAAAAGACCGACCAAAAGCCTTAAGAAGCTTTTTATCGAAAAAAGAATCCCTAAGGCGCAGCGTGAGAAAATCCCCGTCATTGCGGATGGTGAAAAAACCGTTGCTGTTTACGGCATCGGTACAGATGAGAGATATATCCCGCAAAACGGTGATGAAATATATGCTATAGAGATAAATAAGGGATGTTGGGAAAATGAAAAATGATGTTGAAAAAATCCTCTTTACAAAAGAGGAGATTTCCGAAAAGGTAAAATATCTGGCAAATCAGATCAAATGTGCATATGAAGGCAAAAATCCGCTTATATTATGTATATTGAAGGGCTCGCTCATTTTTACGGCTGACCTTGTGCGCGAGCTTGATTTTCCGTGTACGATTGACTTTATGCAGGTATCCAGCTATGGCAGCGGTTCGGAAACAACCGGTAAGCTCAAAATAAAAAAAGATATGGACAGCGATGTCAACGGACGCGATGTTATCATCGTTGAGGATATTCTTGATAGCGGCGTCACACTCTCGAATCTTCTTCCGGAGATCAAGCGCCGCGGGGCAAAATCTGTTGCCATTTGCGTTTTCCTCAATAAGCCGGAGCGACGCATTGCAGAGATAAATGCCGATTACATCGGTTATGATATTGAAAACGAATTTGTTATTGGCTACGGTCTTGATTACGACGAAAAATACAGAAATCTCCCGTATGTCGGTGTGCTTAAGCGCTCGGTATACGAAAAATAAATCATAGATAAGGATGTGACATCAGTTGAAGAAGAACAACACCCGCGATATATTGCTGTTTTTGCTTATCATCGCGATACTCGTATCTGTTGCTTCTCTCCTTTTTGAGGGAACGCCGACGGAAAAAATAACATATGCCGATGTTATCCGTCATTTTGAAGCGCAGAACGTGGAAAAGTACACAATTGACGGAGGTCTTCTGACAATGGAGCTTAAGCGCCCGCTCAAGTCGGGGCAGAAGACCATTTCATTTGACCTCTCCGATCCGCAGATCCGTGCGGATTTCCGTATGGATGTGGGTGAGCTGTTGCGTGAACACCGCATCCGTGGAATTATTACGGATGACGACCGCATCCCTGAAGCGGAAACGCCGTGGTGGATGATGTTCCTGCCGTATATTCTTGTCTTTGCCGTTATAGGTGTTATGTGGTACTTTATGTATAATAAGGCTGACGGCGGCGCAGGCAAGGCAATGCGCTTCGGTAAGGCACGCACAAAGCTCGGAAGTGATGAAAAGAAGAAAGTCACCTTCGCTGATGTTGCAGGTGCAGAGGAAGAAAAGGCAGAGCTTGCGGAAATTGTTGATTTCCTGAAAGATCCGAAAAAGTTTACCGAAATCGGTGCAAGAATTCCTAAAGGTGTGCTCCTTGTGGGTCCTCCGGGAACAGGTAAAACATACATTGCAAAGGCGGTTGCCGGTGAGGCCGGAGTTCCGTTTCTGTCAATTTCGGGTTCCGATTTTGTTGAGTTGTATGTCGGTGTCGGTGCATCGCGCGTGCGTGACCTTTTCGAGCAGGCAAAGAAGGTTGCTCCGGCAATCATCTTCATTGATGAAATTGATGCTGTAGGACGTCATCGCGGTGCAGGCTACGGCGGCGGTCATGACGAGCGTGAGCAGACTCTTAACCAGCTTCTTGTCGAGATGGACGGCTTTGGCAACAACGAGGGTGTTATCATAATCGCGGCAACAAACCGACCGGATATTCTTGACCCCGCGCTTATGCGCCCGGGACGCTTTGACCGTCAGGTATATGTCGGTCTTCCGGATATGAATGACCGCGAAAAGGTTCTTGAAATTCACGCAAAGTCCAAGAAGCTCGGCAGCTCCGTAAACCTCAAAAATGTTGCCCGCTCTACAAGCGGCTTCACCCCGGCAGATCTTGAAAATCTCCTCAACGAGGCAGCTCTTCTTGCAGCACGCCGCGGAGATAAGAGTATGACTCAGGAGGATATTGAAAACTCCATGCTCAAGATAATTGCGGGTCCGGCAAAGAAGAGCAGGGTAAGAAGCGAGCATGTAAATAAGCTTGTTGCATATCACGAGGCAGGTCACGCGATTGCTATGAAATTCCTTCCGACGCAGGATCCGGTACATCATATCTCAATTATCCCGCGCGGTATGGCGAACGGATATACAATTTCTCTCCCGCGTGAGGATGTTTACTCCGTATCGAAAACTGATATGAACGAGCAGATAGTATCGCTTCTCGGTGGACGTGTTGCCGAAAAGCTTGTGCTTGAGGATATCTCAACGGGCGCATCAAATGATATTCAGCGTGCATCATCAATTGCACGGGATATGGTAACAAAATACGGAATGAGCGATCGCCTCGGTCCCATAAGCTATGCTTCCGAGAATCAGGAGGTATTCCTTGGCCGTGATTTTGCTGAAAAGCGTGCATATTCCGAAGAAATCGCAGGTGCGATTGATGAGGAAGTCCGCGCAATTGTCGATGCTGCATACAAGCATTGTGAGAAAATTCTCAACGATAATATGGATAAGCTCCACGAGGTTGCCAAGGCGCTTCTTGATCACGAAACGATGGAAGCGGAAGAGTTTTATGCAATCTTCGGTGAAAGCGTTCCGGCACGCGCGGAAAAGGAAGGGAAGACCGTTGCTCCGGAAGCAACTCCCGCTCCGACGGAAGATACAACGAACGAATAACGAATAAAGAATCACCGGTGTTTGCGACGCAAACACCGGTGATTTTCACATTCTTTATTTTATTTCTTCAAATTTATTTATCCATTCGCGTGTGATGAGCATATGACCTGCGGCATTCGGATGAACGCCGTCAATAAGCCAGTAATCACGCATCTCCGGATTGTATACCGCATCAAGCTTTGCCTGAAGAGGTATAAACGGAAGATTAAGCTTTTCGGCAATACGCTTTACGGCCTTCGCCTTTTCTTCAACATCTGCACGGAATTTGGCGTAGATATCCCCGCGTGTTTCAGTTGCGTCGGTAGAGCTTGCCTTCAAAAGAAACGGTTCGAGCAGCATGATTTTGATATCCGGAAGCTCTTCGATAATTTCTTCAAGAAGCATTGTGTATATCTTTTCAAACTTTTCCGTTGCAACACCGTTTTCTGCCGAAAACTCGTGCCATACATCGTTAACTCCGATAAGCAGGCTCATATAGTCGGGCTTTAGGTTGATTATATCCGCCTTCATACGCGCATAAACATCCACAATTCTGTTGCCGGATATTCCGCGGTTTAAAAATCGGTACTGTTCAGGATAATCAAGACCGAGGCTTCCTGCCACCATTGTTGCGTATCCTCTCCCCATCATATCGTCGCGCTCGCGCGAACGCCCTGCATCCGTTATTGAATCGCCTTGAAAAAGTATAAGCTTAGACATATGTATTACCTCATTTCTGTATTGTCAAATAAATTTTACAATGAATAAAGAATAAAGTCAACATAAAAGAAGAAAAATGTCAAAAAGCGCACCGCGATGGTTTTTTATCGAGGTGCGTTTTTTGCTTTTCTTTGCCAGAGGAGAAACCTCTCATATTCGCGAAGTTTTAACAATTCCTCCCGCGTAAGGCTCGTGCTTTGCTTTGCCTGTTCGTATGCAGGATCTACGTCTGAGAGACCGAGAAGATAATCCGATGAGACTTTGTACCTTTTGCACATAGTAATAAGCATTTCATGACTTGGTGCGCTCTTTTCCTGCTCCCATGTCCGTACTGTTGAGAGAGAAACTCCAAGGCTTTCTGCCAAATCTGCCTGTGTTTCGCCGTAATCTTTTCTTACTTCTGCCAACCGCTCTCCTATCATGCTTGCACCACCTTTAAACTTCACTTGTATTAGTATATAACAGAATTATTACAATCATTAAAAAATGATAAAGTTATTGATATTTGCGAAAAAGTGTGATATAATTCTTGTTACTATATGGGAGTTAGTAATAAGATTATTGGGATAAAAAGTCTGTTTCAGACAAGAATGCGTGAAGGGGAACATGCGTTTTTGTGTACTTGTAAAATTTAAATGAAGGTGAATTAGCGTGAAACTGTCTGAAATTATAAATAAATTTAAAATTTTGGCGCTTGCAACGGCTGTGATGTTTATGCTTACAGTCTCTGTTTCTGCAAGCGCTAATGTGTTGTCTTTATATAAAAATAAGGAAACAGACAACGCGCGCTTTGAAGCGGAAGAAATGCTCCCGGGCGATAGTTATAAAAATGAGGGCATGGAGCATTTAAAGCATAATTATTGCGTGCGCGTTTCGTATAACGGGACGATTACCGTCCACTTTGAGGTAGCTAATATTCAAACAACCTCTCCGGCTCCGTCGCTCGCTGATGTTCTTGAGTGTGACGTCAAAATTGACGGAAAATCTGTATATACTGGCTTGATTGCCGAAATTAAAGATATTCCGTATACAATAACGGGTGTAAACACAACCGAGGATTTAAATTATGAAATAGGTGTTTATCTCGACACAAGCGTCGGGAATGACTACCAGGCTAAAAATCTCACCGCCGATTTTGTCTGGTGGGTGGAAACCGATGATGACGATGATAACGGCGGCTCCGGCGGCGGAGGTGGTGGAGGTGGTGGATTACCGGTCGGTCCTGACACTCCGGTAAACCCGCCCGTTGATCCGGACAATCCGATTATAGACCCGGATGCTCCCGGTGTACCGGATTTACCCGATGACCCGGATTCTCCGCACACGCCCGGCACACCGGGGACCGCCCCGGATAGCCCCGACGCTCCCGGTACAATTCCCGGCGATGAACCTTCTTCACCGGACAACATTCCGGAAAAACCGAATGGCGAGCTTATAAAGCCTCCGAACACCGGTGACTTTAAGCAACCGCTGATTTACATAATAGGAATTTGCGTGGCAACCTTTATTCTCTTCATTCTTATTTTCGTAAGAAAGAAAACAAAGAACGAAACGAACAGAACAATAAGAAGGCTTATGATTGCGCTTGCTGTGGTTGTTATCCTTGCTATTTGCCTGTGCGTAACAACGTTTGCACTTCTCTATTCGATGGTAACCATTGATGAAAATGTGTTCAGCACCGGTACGGTTAAGATAAACTTAAACGACGAAAAGCCGATAATAGAAGCGGACGAGTTTCTTTTTGAACCGGGAATGACGGTGCGAAAAGAATTCTTCATTGAAAATGAAAGCACGGACGACGTGTACTATAAGATTTATTTTGGAAATATCGATGGAGCGCTTGCTGATGTGCTTGACGTAACGATAAGTTATATAAACGGCGGCAAGGTTCTCTATTATGGAAAGGCGAGAAACCTTACAGTTGATAATTCCAAAAGCGATGTGCTTTATGAGGACGAAAGACGTGAGCTTTACGCAACGTTCCATTTTCCAAAGGAAAGCCGAAACGATATGCAGAATGCATTCCTTCAGTTTGATATGTACGCAACTGCAACACAAATGCGTAATAATCCTAAAAGGGAATTTTAAGGAGGAAAATATATGAGAAAAACACTGAACATCATCAAAAGCGTTATTGTCTGGACTATCTTTGCGATAGCAGCGTTTATGATGGTATTCACAATCATCTCCGTCAACACATTCGACCAGAACAACCGCAGTCTTTTCGGATACAAGGCGTTCACGGTAAGGACGGACTCGATGAAAGCGACAGACTTTGATGCAGGTGACCTCGTTTTCACAAAGACGGTTGATCCTGCAACGCTCGTTGAGGGCGACATCATTGCGTTTATTTCCCAGGACGATGAGTTCTACGGAGAAACGATAACGCATAAAATCCGCGCAAAGACAGTTGATGCAAACGGCAACGACGCATTTATAACTTACGGTACAACGACCGGAGATGACGATAAAGTCCCGGTTGCCCACTCATTTATTCTGGGCAAATACGTCGGAAAAATCCCGAATGTCGGAACGTTTTTCATGTTCCTTAAGCAGCCAATAGGCTATATCATTTGCATTTTCGTTCCGTTTTTGCTTCTTATTCTGTATCAGGGAATTGTCTGCATCCAGCTCTTCAGCAGATATAAGAAGGAGCAGATGATGGAGCTTGAGGCAGAAAAGGAAAAGATCAATGAAGAGCGCCGCGCAGCTGCTGAAATGATGAAAGAGCTTCAGGAGCTTAAGGCGCAGCTCGCCGCAAAGAATGAGCAGATGATCGAACAGTAAAGTATATACAGCAAAGGCTGTTTATATATATTCGTCTGACAAAAATAAATTATTAGGAGGGAAAACAAAATGACGAATAGCAAAACAACAAGGGGAGCTTTGCTTACAAGCAGCATATCACTGCTTCTTTGCTTTGCAATGCTTCTCGGAACCACAT
>JAZQFJ010000090.1:0-10553 GCA_045539475.1 Eubacteriales bacterium
GAACCATCACCAAAAAAAGACTTAGCATCACCAAAAGAAACGGGAGCATTAAAATCACACACAACAGCTTGCTGTCCGGCATATGCCTGACTGACCTGATTATGATTAGACAACCTCAAAGAATCTCCGTCACAACGAAGATACAAACTACTATATTGATGGCTGTCAACGGAAAAGCAGAATAAATCTAAAGCATAAAGATTCTGCGATGTTGTGGCGGCGTATTCATCATCAGACAAAGTCTCATCAAAATAAGGACCTTCTTTTGAATCAACCTGCCATCCATTCGCCTCAGTCAAATGATACTTCTCAAAAAACCAATCAACAGAATCACGCGCAACTACATCATCACAAAAAGCACGCGCGTCGTCGGCTGTCAATAAAAGACCGTTTATGTAAATAGTACCGTCACCAACTAAAGGCGTCGACAATTTATCAAAGCGTTCATTAGAACGACGCAACTCATCATTACCGTCATCGCATTTGACAACAATCTGTTTTGTACCGATACCATAAGGAACAGTCAAACCCACAGTATAGCGCTGAATAAACGTAGCGTCAATAATACTGATATAACCGTCACTATCAACATCCGCGCCCAAGAAAGAAACAAAACTTCTTTCCATATTGACACAATACCGCTGAATAACAGTAACGTCAACAATATCCACATCACCATCGGTATTAGCGTCGCCGAGAGGAACCGATACGTCATTATCTGCCGCTGATGCAGGAACCACACCTACAGCACAAACAGCAAACAAAACGAAAACTAACAATAAACTAACAAACCTTCGCATAAAAAACACACTCCTAAAATATTAATACACATATTATATGTCTATTGCGAAATATTGTCAACAAATTATACCAAATGTTTTGCAACCCAGTCATATGTGACAGACGGAACAGGCAAAACCATATAAGAAAAAAGCTGAACGTAAGGATATCCATCGGATTTTAACTGATTCGCAAAGGCAACTGCCTCTTGTTTTTCGTTAAAATCTGTATTAATCCAAGGCTCACTCTCTGAAAAGCCTTTACCGTTTTTATCTCTGTATGCTACACCATAAAGCATTGTTAAAATACCTCCGCATTTCGCTCACATGCGTCACTCTAAATCCGAAAAACTTTTAAAAGCCATCGTGCTCGACAACTTTATCATCAACAGGACTTAAACGCTCATAAGCTGCCTGAAACGTATCCTGCACTTCAGGAAACGCTTTATCGAAAACAGCATCACCATTCGCCAAACACATCGTTTGATGACCGACGCCCATAAACTCAAATGACTTAAGCTCAGCGAGCTCAATATCCGCTCTCACAACCTTACGGTCATGTTCAGATAACTCGTCAATGAACTCATTGTCCATAGCACGGTTCTCCTCCTGAACGGACCGAACGAAACTCTGATATGACGGTGCTGAAAACCGGCGGTTCAACTCATCTTGCACATTGTCTCTGGATTTTTCCACAGCGCCTATTTTCATATCGCGAACAGCCGTCTCAGGTAAGTCTTGAAACCTGAGAGGGTGTTGCAAAAACTGAGTAACAGCGTCGTCAAACGAAACAACAGGACGTTGCGGGTTTGATCTGACATCACGAATAGCAGCACGCCACACACGCCTCTCAAATTCACTGTTATACAATAAGATATTATCGTCATAAACATAGACGTCGTCATTTTGAGCATCATAAGCCGACTGATTGCCGACCGGGCACAAAAAAGCTTCCTCATGCATAGAGGACGTACCCTTGATAGGAGAATTGGGTTCTTCCCATGGATGTTTCTTCAAAAAAGCATTCACTTTTGATATTGCCTGCGAAGCATGGTTTGCGACAGCGCAATAAACGCTGCCAAAAGCAGTGCAAACATCATTGTCAACATCACCAAAATTATAACCCTTGACAATATACCAAAGCCTCTTTTGTTCCATAAAAACACGACCTCTCAATTCTATCTAAACCCAGTATATAACAAAACAAAAAATCCGTCAACAAAAAAATAGAGCGCCGTTCTAAACGACGCTCCAACAAATCAAACAACAAAGTAAACATTTACATAATCTTTTTACAAAACAATAAAACCGAAATCAAAAGGTGTGAACATTCCTATAAGATGACGTTGAATCAACGCCGCGTCAACAATGGTCACATCGCCGTCTCTATCAACATCCGCCGCGATTTTATTGAATGACGGAACAGACAAACCAACAATATAACGTTGCAGGACAGTCACATCAACCACAGTCAGACTGCCATCACCATCAACATCACCAATAGTAATATATTCAGGCATAGTGACCTCATAACCCTGCACATCATAAAAACTCAAGAAAGTAGACTCATCATCGCTGACACATCTGATTGAAAACTTATACGAGCCTACGGTATTGAGATGATAATCAAACTGGGTATCTGCCGTACAACCAATACGCTCCCAACCGTTTTCTGTCTTCTCGTAAATGGCATACTTAGGGGAACCCTTAACAGCCTTCCATGAAAAATGAATATCATTACTGCCAAGCGTAAGCTCGACAGAATCGAACACAGGATTCGGCAAATACGTCAATTCACGACCTCGGATAAAATCCGTATAAAAAAGAGTACCTTCGGAATTCATACCGCGAACTGTTACATTACGCGTACCATACGGAATCTCTGAAGTAACAAACGACGTATCTGACGTAGCGCCGATTTTCTGCCACACACCGTTATCATCCTTGTAATAAATGCGATATTTCGAAACATCCGCCAAAGGCTTCCAGACAAATTTAACACCGTCGGCTGTAATCGACGTCACAAACTCAGGGGGAGTTTGCCAAACCATCGTCGCGGAATCACTCAATCCTGTAACAGCTGTCTCATATGCCGCATCCGTAACCTGAACAACGAACTTGTATGTGCCAGGGTACTTTGGCTTATAAACATAAGACAGCTTGTCAGTAAAAGCGACACGTGACCACTCTTCGATATCATCTCTATACACAAAAAGCGCATAACGAATAGACGCACTTGACGGCAAACCGGACGCGGCAACAGCGCTCCATTTCACATGGATACCGGACGCGTCACTGCTGCTAAACGACACCTTAACAGGGTTCGAAACAACAAAAGAAGAAGACAGCTTTATCGGATGAATATCAGACTCAGCTGAAACAGAAACAGCCCCAATCGAACTCACAATAAGACATAAAACAAAAACAAATGACAAAAAACGTTTCACAACAAAACACCCCTTTAAATTATCTTATATTCGCGTACAAATACCAAGAACCGCGCACACTGCACTCGCCTATAAGAGCGAATCATCAGCGCTAAATATAATTTTACACGTTACTTCCATTCTTGAATAAGCTCAAAATAATAATTTGCGGCACGCCTATACCTATTGATACCTATAAAATTTTCATAACCCGAAAAATTTTTACGCCAAGCATCCGAATTTACATTAAAATCGTCTAACAAAAAAGACAAACAGGTAAATAAATCAAAACGTTCTCTGCTTATGTAATACATAACATCTCCGGCTGTTTTATCACCGGCACCAATATTCGGAGCAAGAGTTTCATTAAAGCACGAATTGATCGCAATACGTGAAGTATGCCAATAATCAGCATCCGTGTCAGAATTAATAGCAGGGTCGAGAATTGCTAAAAACGCCGCAAGAGCTTCATCAGTAAGTTCTTTACTGTCAAAAACAGGCGCATACCAAGAAAGTTTATATTTCATGAAATTATACGCGTTTTTTGCCATGTGTTCTTTATCCGAACCACAATAAATACCTGTACAATCAGCATACGGAACGGGGAAAAAACCCGCACTGTAACGTTGAACATACGTCGCATCCATAACCGTAACATAACCATCTAAATCAACGTCGCCCAAATACATATGATCGGAATCGTGCATATAAACACAATAGCGCAAAATATAAGTAACGTCACAAGAACTCGCTTCATTATCTAAATCGACGTCACCGATACGAAGGAAACCTTCATGAACATCATATACTTTACCCTCATTCATATCCCACGTTCTACCACTGTCTGTCAAACTATCATCCACGTCCGCAGCCAACACGGGCGACGTTACAATGCACGCGGAAACGAACATAAACATTGATAACAAAATAGAAATAAACCTTTTCATTACAAACACGTTCTTTCTTCAGTGTATCATATCATAAATGTTGAATAACACTCATGGTCAACGAAACATATTTCTTCCAATAACATAATAGCAAGAAAAATACCAACTGTCAACAAGAAAAGCAAAAAGTCCGAGGAAAACCCCGGACCTACTATCAATAATTAAGTTGATTATGAGACTGATTATTACTCGCATCAGGTACATCGGGAACCCTACGAGAATCTATATCAGCGACAGGTTCATCAAATTGATTCGGCTTCAAGCCAAAAGCGTCAAGAAACCGCTGAACCTCTTTACTCTCACCATAAAAATCCCGTTTCAAACCGTGACGAGACATCGTTTTCTTATAATCCTCTCTGAGACCTTTGGACATATGCTCACCACCATGACAAGCCGCCTCGAAATACTTATCGATTTCTGATTTCGGCGTACCCGCAAGACGGAACGCAACACCCATCGCCACGCTGTTCTTCGCAGGAGAATTAGAAAAATACGAATACTTGATTGTCTGATTATACTTATCATCCAAGAAAGGTTTATATAAATCCCTCTTGTTTTCAGGCATATATTCTAATGCCTTCTCAAGATTCAAACAATCCATAACGGATTGGATATGATACGGAATATCCCCGTCGCTGAGATAATCCCGCGCGGCTTGAGAACCGGTATGCGTCTGACTTATCATTTCAGTATGATAATCGCGCAACTTCGGCAAAGGATAATGCTCGAACCCGACAAACGGATTCTCGACAACAGCCGACGCATCGACTTCCGTATCCTTAATGTTTCGATAATTCCTTATCAGATGCCCCTGATAAGTTAATTGCGTAGACGCTACTAAGTTACCATCCGTACCCTTCACATAATTCCGCTGATAATCATCCGCCAAATGACGAGACGGCGCTTCCCCTGAGGGTGTACGTGTAAACACAGTCATATCACAACCGGAATAGCAGAACTTATCTTCATTCCCATATTGATATGCGCCTGCTTTAAGCATGGCATTCGTCTTCGGGTCGTGCATAATAACACAACGAACAGCCTTGTCCTTCGTCCACGGCGCGTCATGCTCGACGTCAATAGGACGATCAAATACTTTCTCAAAACCATTCGCTTCAAGGATTTTCATAGCGTCATCATAAGACGTACCGCTATGTATCTCGCGTACGGCATAATCCACCTTTAAAGGCTCGATGTTCTTTATAATAAGCAACGATGCCTGTTCATAAGGCAAAAGAGCGGAATTCCCGTCAAAACTGGCGCCATGCGTTACCGCAAGAGGAGCACCGACCAAACCCTCTACAGGATTCAATGCTGTTTGTTGGTTGACGTAATCAACCATTCTCACATCTCTCTGTTTAATACAAGAAAGAAGCGTAGCCATATCGTTATCGCAATATTCATAAGCAGATACAAGTTGGTCTCCACGAATGTTCATGTCATCGAGCCCGAGAAGGCTCATACGACCGACCATCAAATGAGAACCGAGACCACCTGTTTTTCGCCACTCAGCCGCTGCTTCTGTATCAATCTCATACGCATGATACAAAATAGAGTCGTAAATCTTCGCAGCATCTTCGTTACCCTCCGTCATTTGAGCACGAAACAAAACAGCATTATCGGGATACATAAGCTTTGCGCGCTGTATCGTTTGTCTTGTATACGAGTCAGATTCGTATTTCATATCAGGGGAAGAAAGAAAATCCAACGTCTTGCACAATATCGTATCAATATTATCATCAGGATATCGTGCGGCGGCAGACGTCGCCTTGTCAATCAATTCAGGACAATCTGTGTTCAACGCATAAAAAGCCTCACGTGTATCCCAACCGCCGAACTTATCAGGATACTCTCTGTCGGCGCCACGCGTACCCATGGCATTGACAAAACGATAAAACTTCTGATAAGGAATATCCCCGTGCACGTCGGGACGGTCAAAAATGGAACCAATCGTTTCCATGAAAAACGGAGACCAAGAAGGATTACCTTCGCAAAACGCTTTCGCGGTTCTCGATTGTATTCTGTCTATCACTTCTTGTTGCTTTTTGTCTAAATCCGGCATAACGCACAACACCTTTCTTGATTATATCAACGAAAACAAATCGACATCGTCACGAGACAATCCTTCACCGGCATTATCATCGGGTACCTCGATTTTACGGCGAACAGAACGAGATGATTCAACACCCGCATGAGACGCCGCAAATTGAGAATACGAATCCTCGTAAGCCTTCAACTCTTCCGCAGATACGTACTCTGCCAAAACATCCTTATCGAACTCATAAAGAGGATATGCAACAAAGCCTGATAAACGCATGTCCTCAGTTGACTTCACAAGACCTGCTCCCTTCAGTATATCCTCCGCTTCAGGCATATTGTTGACATCGACATACGCATGATATTTCGGCAAAAGCTCATTATCATCCGCAAGATTGACTGTTACGTTACCATAAGGCTCGTCAGGATAATCTCCGCCCTCAGCCATTAACAATGAGATCGCCATACAAGAAGGATTCGTCATATACGTCCCTAATGTCAACCTCATTTTGCCATTCGTGTATGTATCGTTCCAATCCAACAGTTTCAAAAGAAACACCACCCTTTCACTTGATAAAAAAAGTATATCATACATATGCAAATTTTACAACAAAAAATTCTCGTTACCGCACAAACGATAACGAGAACCAAAATTATTTAAAGATTCGTATTCCAATCCGTTGCGGCATACCCGCCCGAACCTGCCTTATAGAACGTGACAGCAGAATCCCAATATGTTGAACAATAGCTTGTGCTGTCATCCATACATTCTCTCACAGTGAACACCACATGACCATGATTCTTAAGAAGATTATTAATTGTCTTCAGCTCAGAGCTCGAAAATGTATGAGTACGACCATGACAATGACGAGCAATTGCGGTAAAACCTGTACTGCTGTTTCTTGCGAATATCGTATAGCCAAGAACATCATTAGCGTAATTATTATCACTCAATGTGAGAGACAATTTCGTAATATTACGATTGCTATTCCAACTAACAGAATAACCCCCCATATCAGGTGCTTTGCGCCACGCATATATAAACGGCTTATAATCACTCAAAAACTTAGTACCATTCGCGTTTAAATAACGTAAAGTACAACAAATCGTTCTGCCATGGTAAAGATTAGGAATTCTGATCGATCTGTCTACCCACTTGCCTGTGTGCGAAGTAGACACCGATACGACATAATCACTACCGGCACGTTGCCATTCATTGTTCAAATCACGATAATACATACGATAACGCGTGACACCGGGCTTCAAATTAAAATACATATGAATACCATTATCCGTCGGACACGACAAATAAAAACGCGGCGTAGTATGCGGATAACTCGCAGCAGAAACGGAAACAGATGAAACTGCAAAAACACTCACAAAACAAACACATACCAACAAAATACATAAAATTCTTTTCACAACAAAAACTCCTTTCGCGTCTTCCCTTCATATAGATAATTATATATATCATCACAAAAAATGTCAATAAAAAAATACACGCAGTCAAAACGACAACGTGCATTTAAAAAACTAACCAAAATATACACAAATGTAAATATCAAGCATATATCGAACCGACGCCATACAGCGCAACAGCCATGAAAATAACACAAAGGAGAACACAAGAACCGAACAAAACAAGACCTGCGATACCGAAATGACGCGCTTTCTGCCGTTTCGCCTGTGTCTCTTTTCCGGACATCACTAAACCGATAATGCCGAAAACCAAACACGGTAACGGGCACAAAGCCAAAAGGAAAGTTGAGATAAAGCCAAAGATAACAATAAACGGCGACATAGAGACCAACGAGCCTGACGCCGACAAAGCGACCACGATCAGCCAAAACAACATAGAAAACGCTGACAAAATACCGCAAACCAAAGATACAATGGAAAACGCATACGCTGTCTGTTTCAAAGGCTGCGGTGCGAACTGACCTTGATAATAAGACGTCGGCCGTGAATATTGAGGCGCATACTGTTGTTGATACTGCGGCTGCTGATAATCCACAGGCTGATAAGGCGCCGTCACCGAATCAGGCGGACGATAACCGTTATTACTCGCAAAATCCTGCGGCATATTATATTCAGGCAAATCCTGCTGCGGAACAGTCCCCTCGACTGTATCATGCTCTTGATTAAAATCATTCATAATAAAAAACCTCCGTTATATGATATACCAGTTGCCGTTTTCGACAATAATACCGGGCTCATTAAGACACTCGACTGACGTGACGTAAACAAACGCATAACCGTTATCAAAAACGGCAACAACAATATCAATACCCTTTTCCAGATAAGCATCGGTATAAGTAGAAATAATATCATACTTACCCGAAGACGTATCAACATCACGAACCAAAGGATAAAGCTGCATATCGTCATCATTATCAATAAGAGGACGTGAATCATCATACAAAAGGCCATCAAAATCGTTAAACGACGCGCCCGAAAACGGAACGATACCCTTCCTACTATGCTCAGCTAATTTATTTAACGTCGCAATAAACGCGACAGTTTCCATATCAATCATACAAACCTCCGTGATTCCGTAGACTAAACAGGGGAAAACGCACCGTTGGGAACACCCGTATCGACATGGTTCTCCATAATAGAAATCGTAACTATCTGCCGCAAAACATCATAACGAACCTTCGTCATCGTTTCATCCTCAAGATAAGAAAGAGGAAAACGACCGACACGCGATATCAAAGAATCCATATGCGGAATCGTATAATGCAATTTCGTATAGAAACAATAATCAGCCGTACCGATGCGCAAATAGACAAACGACACGGGAAACCCGTTTATAAAAACAGCTTGATTACTGAAAGCCGAACGGCGAGTATTGTTCAAAAAATCGAGCACATCAATATGTTTTAATCGCATAATTCTCAACTCCATGTACTATTTTATCTTGTAAAGCCTTACACGACTAAAGTCACGGACGTCCGAATAATCGACAGAATCAATCCTCTACATCCGCAGTGGTGAAAACATGCTCATATAAAACATTACCGTCAGCATCCATGTACTTATATCCAACCTTCGGGTCGGAAATGCTTGTCTCTGCGGCAATCGAACGAATCGCGGTCTTCGCGCCGTATTTCAACGAACTCTCCTGACCGACAAGAGCTTCTTTGACACGCTCCGCTGTATCACCAGAATAAGATTGAGGGAAAACATACTCAAACATAACTGTGCTCTCATCCAGAGCATAGAACCTCATATCTTTATATGTCGATTCAAAACCGGATGAAGCGTCTTCGAACTGCTTTTTGACATCAGCGTCCGCCAGATAGTCAAACATATTGGCATAGCCTTTACTCTTACCGGAAACAACCGACTGTGTTTCAGAAACAGAAGGCGTCACAGGTAATGTCTCAGCGGAAACAGTCTCAGCCGCATACGCCTCTGTAGAAGCAGGTTCAATCGCCTGATTTTGATTCTTAGCGCAGCCTGTCAACATCGCAACAGCAGCGAGACAAACAGCACAAACACAAATGACACGTTTAAACAAAATAATCAGAACCTTTCTATTGTTTATTACAAAAGATATTATCACATATTACAGCACAAAAGTCAATCGATTTCCGTAACTTTTTTCAAAAAACTGCATGGCAGCTTATATTTATATTCCTCTCGACCATGATTAAAACCATGGTCATACAAAATCATTCCTAATTTCTCGCAAAAACGACGAGACGGAACGTCTTTGACGTCACAGCGAGCATAGAAACAAGACGCCTCATATGTATTGTATAGCCATGACATAACGGCATCAACAGCCTTAGCGGCAACATGCTGCCGTCTGTATTCAGACCTCACAAGCCAATCGAGTTCAATCGACAAATCGCTCATAAACGAATCAAAATAAGCCGTTACGATTCCAATACACTTGCCGTCTTTTACTATCGCGAAATCAAGACGTAACGGAATGACCATTTTCCACATATTCATCGACCTTGACACATAGGATATCACATCACTCTTTCTTTCCATAGGATAGTGAACCATATAGCTTATGGAAGAATCCATAGCAAAAGCCGCAAAATCATCAAGATGGTCAAAGCAAAGCTTCTCAATGCTCAAATGTTCTGTTTTTATCAATTCAGCCATTACACTTCAAACCTCATTTTCATTGACGAATTCGAATCCTCTCTGTAAGAGAACTCTACGATATTAGGATTTTCCGTTCTGACGATATCGAATCCGACAGCCTTCGCGTTTTCTTCCACGATATGCACCTCAACAGTAGAAAAGTCGTTATAAACCGACTCAACGTCAATAACAAAACGGTTATCAACCAAACGTATGACGCTTTTCTCAACAACAAAACCCTGCGGATAAAATCTGAAATA
>JAZQFJ010000091.1:0-105374 GCA_045539475.1 Eubacteriales bacterium
CAGAGTACATCGCGGCCGTTTAAAGGGCAAGGCTACTCGCGGCAATACAGTTTCATACGGCGAATACGGTTTGATGGCTACTGTGCCGGCATGGATCAAGAGCAATCAGATTGAAGCAGCCCGTATTGCGATGACACGTTATATTAAGCGTGGCGGTCAGGTTTGGATAAAGATTTTCCCCGACAAGCCTGTTACAGAAAAGCCTGCTGAAACACGAATGGGTTCCGGTAAGGGCTCACCCGAATATTGGGTAGCAGTCGTTAAGCCCGGTCGCGTTATGTTCGAAATCGGCGGCGTTTCAGAGGAGCTCGCACGCGAGGCACTTCGTCTTGCATCCCATAAGCTCCCTGTTAAGTGTAAGTTTGTAAGGAAAGAAGATAATCTCGAGACTGGTGGTGATAATTGATGAAGGCGAAAGAAATACGTGATATGAGTCTTGAAGAGATGACCACGAAGCTTGAAGAGCTCAAAAAGGATCTTTTCAATCTCAGATTCCAGCATGCAACCAATCAGTTGGATAATCCTATCAAAATAGTTGCAGTTAAGAGAGATATTGCCAGAATCAACACAATCATCCGTGAGAAGGAAATCTCTCAGTAATTTACAGAAGCCGCGATATGCGGTATAGACGAGGAGGTTTGCAAAAGCAATGAGTGAAAGAGCTTTCCGAAAGACAAGAGTAGGAAGAGTTGTATCAGATAAGATGGACAAGACTTGCGTTGTTGCCATTGAAGACAGAGTACAGCATCCGCTCTATAAGAAAATCATTAAAAGAACACTTAAGCTTAAGGTACACGACGCAAACAACGAGTGTGCAGTAGGCGATAAAATCAAGATTATGGAGACACGTCCGCTTTCTAAGGATAAGAGATGGCGCTTGGTCGAGATAATCGAGAAAGCACAGTAAGGAGGTAACGAACTGTGGTACAGCAGGAATCGATACTCAAGGTTGCGGACAACACAGGTGCTAAAGAGATTAAATGCATTCGCGTTCTCGGTGGCTCCATGCGCAGATACGGTAACATCGGTGATGTTATTGTAGCTTCGGTCCGTAAGGCTAATCCCGGCGGGGTTGTCAAGAAGGGTGAGGTTGTCCGCGCAGTTATCGTTCGTTCCGCTAAGGGCGTACGTCGTGCAGACGGCACATACATCAGATTTGACGAGAACGCTGCGGTTATTATCAAAGAGGATAAAAACCCGAGAGGAACTCGTATTTTTGGCCCGGTGGCAAGAGAGCTTCGTGATAAAGACTACATGAAGATTTTGTCACTCGCGCCGGAAGTCCTTTAATGGAGGAATCCCGAAGATGAATAGTATTAACATTAAGAAAAACGACACTGTTGTCGTTTTAGCCGGTAAGGATAAGGGCAAGAAGGGTAAGGTACTCTCTGCTTCTCCCGCAAAGAAGCGCGTAGTTGTTGAAGGTGTCAATATGGCAACCGTTCACCTCAGCGCACAGAAGAGCGGTGGCAAGGAGTCCGGCATCATCCGCCGCGAGGCATCCATCGACGTTTCAAACGTCATGCGTGTTTGCCCGAAGTGCGGAAAGGCAACCCGTCTTGGACACAAGTTCCTTGAAGACGGCTCAAAGGTCTCTGTCTGCAAGAAGTGCGGCGAGACAATATAAGAGAGGAGACGCTAAAATGCCAAGATTACAAGAAAAGTATAAAAGCGAAGTTGCTCCGGCTCTTATGAAGAAGTTTTCCTACAAGAGCCCGATGCAGATTCCGAAGATTGACAAAATCATTGTCAACGTTGGCTGCGGCGAAGCTCGTGACAACGCAAAGGTCCTTGATGCAGTAATCAGCGATATTTCAACGATTACCGGTCAGAAGGCTGTTGTTACAAAAGCTAAGAAGTCCGTTGCTAACTTCAAGATTCGTGAAGGTATGCCGATTGGTGCAAAGGTAACTCTCCGTGCAGACCGCATGTGGGAATTCCTTGACAGACTTATCAATGTTGCGCTTCCGCGTGTCCGCGACTTCCGCGGCATCAACCCGAACGCATTTGACGGCCGCGGCAACTATGCACTCGGTCTCAAGGAGCAGCTCATTTTCCCGGAAATTGAGTACGATAAAATCGATAAAATCCGCGGTATGGACATCGTAATATGCACAACCGCAAACACTGACGAAGAGGCACGTGAGCTCCTTTCGCTCATCGGCGCTCCCTTCGCCAAGAATTAGGAGGGCAAGGACTTATGGCAAAGAAAGCAATGATTCTCAAGCAGAAGAACGAGCCCAAATTCTCTACTCGTTACTACAACAGATGCAAGATCTGCGGCAGACCGCACGCATATCTCCGCGATTTCGGCATTTGCCGTATCTGCTTTAGAGAGCTTGCATACAAGGGTCAGATTCCGGGCGTTAAGAAAGCCAGCTGGTAAACTCTAAGAAGAGCACAAACAAGATATGGGCTAATCAATATAGCTCGGATTATAATTTCGACTTCTCTAAAGGAGGTAAGACAAATGCAAATAACAGATCCTATTGCGGATATGTTAACCCGCATCAGAAATGCTAACGCGGCACGTCACGCAACTGTCGATGTCCCCGCGTCTAACATGAAGAAGGCTATCGCCGAGATTCTTCTCGACGAAGGCTATATCAAGAACTATCAAGTCATTCCGGATGGCGGACAGGGTACTATCAAGATTACTCTTAAGTACAACGACAAAGAGCAGGTCATCAAAGGCCTCCGTCGTGTCTCCAAGCCCGGACTTCGCGTCTACGTCGGAGCAGAAGATCTCCCCCGCGTCCTTAAGGGCCTCGGTGTTGCGATCATCTCTACTTCCAAGGGCGTTATGACGGATAAGAAGGCAAGAGCCGCAAACATCGGCGGTGAAGTCCTTGCATTTATCTGGTAAGGAGGAACCGAATAATGTCACGTATAGGTAGATCACCCATCGCGATTCCTGCAGGTGTTACAGTCACCGTAGGAAACGAGAATGAAATTACAGTAAAGGGACCTAAGGGCAGCCTCACTTCCAAGATGCATCCCGATATGATTATCACTGTCGAGGGCACGGAAGTTAAAGTAGCACGCCCGAGTGAGGCAAAAGAGCACAAGAGCCTCCACGGTCTTACAAGAAGCCTTATCAACAATATGGTAATCGGCGTTACCGAGGGCTACAGCAAAGAGCTCGAAGTAAACGGTGTTGGTTACCGTGTTGCAAAGCAGGGTAAGCAGCTCGTTATGAACCTCGGATATTCACATCAGGTTTTCGTTGATGAGATTCCGGGAATCACGCTCGAAGCTCCGGCTCCGAACAAGATTATCGTAAGCGGTGCTGACAAGCAGGTTGTTGGTCAGATTGCGGCTGAAATCCGCGAAAAGAGACCGCCGGAACCCTACAAGGGCAAAGGTATCAAATACATTGATGAGGTTATTCGCCGCAAGGAAGGTAAAGCCGGCGGCAAGAAGAAGTAAAGAGAGGTGCGCTTAAATGGTATCCAAAGTTGATTCAAATAAAAAGCGCTTGATTCGCCACAAGAGAGTTCGTGCGAAGATAAGCGGAACAGCCGAGCGTCCTCGCCTTAACGTTTTCCGCAGCTTGTCGAACATCTACGCTCAGATTATCGACGATACGACAGGTAACACAATCGTATCCGCAAGCTCTGTGGAAAAAGGATTTGAGGGCAACGGCGGCAACAAAGAAGCTGCCAAGAAAGTCGGCGCAATGATTGCCGAAAGAGCAAAAGAAAAGGGCATAACCGAAGTTGTTTTTGACCGCGGCGGTTATGTTTACCACGGACGTGTAAAAGAACTTGCAGAAGGCGCTCGCGAGGGCGGACTTCAGTTTTAATCGGGAGGAGGTAAGATTTTTATGGCAGGAAGATTTGAAGAAAGAAACGATGAGTTTCAGGAAAAGGTCGTATCTCTTAACCGAGTATCAAAAACCGTTAAGGGCGGTCGTATCTTTAAGTTTGCAGCACTCGTAGTTGTCGGTGACGGTAAAGGCACCGTCGGCTTCGGTCTCGGAAAAGCGGCGGAAGTTCCGGACGCAATCCGTAAGGGCATTGAGGACGCTAAGAAGAACCTGGTAAAAATCGCGCTTTTGGGCACAACAATTCCGCACGAGGTCATCGGTACCTTCGGTGCAGGTAAGGTGCTTCTTAAGCCGGCAGCTCCCGGTACCGGCGTTATCGCCGGCGGTCCCGTCCGTGCGGTATTGGAAGTAGCAGGTATTCGTGACATCCGTACGAAGTGCCTCCGTTCCAACAATCCGCAGAATGTTGTCACTGCAACGATGGAGGGCCTTAAGTCTCTCCGCGGCGCAGAGGAGGTTGCAAACCTTCGCGGCAAGACGGTTGCGGAAATTCAAGATTAGTAGGAGGGCAAAGTCGTGTCTCAACTTAAAATAACGCTTACCAAAAGCTTGGTTGGCAGAATAGAAAAGCACATTGCCACCGCCAAATCGCTTGGCCTTAAGAAGGTCAATAACGTAACAGTGCAGCCTGACAATGCGCAGACTCGCGGCAAGATCAAGCAGATTTCGTATCTTGTCAAGGTCGAAGAAGTTTAATAGGGAGGTGTAGGAATGAAACTGCACGAATTATCTCCCGCAGCAGGCTCTGTCACTGATGTAAAGCGTAAGGGCAGAGGCCCCGGCTCGGGCAATGGTAAAACAGCGGGAAAAGGTCATAAGGGTCAGAACGCAAGATCCGGCGGCGGTGTCCGTATTGGATTTGAAGGCGGTCAGATGCCGATTACCAGACGTCTCCCGAAACGTGGTTTTAACAATATCTTTGCAAAGACATATGCAATCGTTAATGTCGAAGCACTCAATGCTTTTGACAACGGTGCTGTAGTAGGAACTGAAGAGTTACTTGCTAAGAAGATCATCCGCAAGGCAGAGGACGGACTTCGCGTTCTCGGCAACGGTGAGCTTACAAAGAAGCTTACAGTAAAAGCTAACGCTTTCTCCGAGTCGGCAAAGGCAAAGATTGAAGCCGCCGGAGGGAAGGTCGAGGTGGTCTAAGTGATTGAGACAATCAAGAACGCGTGGAGAATACCTGAGCTTCGCAAAAAGATGATATTCACACTCGTGTGTCTCCTCATCTTCAGACTCGGCGCTGCTATCCCGGTTCCGTTCATCAACCGTGAGCTTTTAGAGGCTATCTTCGGACAGTATCAGAACACAGTTCTCGGTTTCATGAACGCTATGTCCGGTGGCTCGTTTGAACAGGCAAATATCTTTGCTTTGTCCATCCAGCCGTATATCAACGCATCTATCATTATGCAGCTTCTGGCAGTTGCAATTCCGTCTCTTGAGCGTATGGTAAAGGAAGGCGGAGAAGAAGGTAAGAAGAAGCTTGCTTCTCTTACCCGTTATGCGACAATCGTTATCGCTCTTCTCCAGGGCTTTGCTTATTACACATTGCTCAAAAACGGCGGAGCAATTGACTCAGGCAGCCTTAATAGCACATTTGCTGCATTCTCGATTATTTTAACATTTGTTGCAGGTTCTGTATTCGTAATGTGGCTCGGCGAGCAGATTACGGAGAACGGCATCGGAAACGGTATCTCACTTATCCTTTTTGTAGGTATTGTTTCACGTGTTTATCCTGCAATAGAGTCGCTTATCGGTAACTATGCAAACCTTCACTGGTATGGAATTGCGGCAATACTTGTTGTATTCCTCGCAGTAATCGCTTTCATCATCTTCTTTGACGGTGCAGAGCGCAGACTTTCCATTCAGTACGCAAAGCGCGTTGTCGGACGTAAAATGTACGGCGGCAGAAGCACGCAT
This sequence comes from Eubacteriales bacterium, assembly GCA_045539475.1. GTDB lineage: Bacteria > Bacillota > Clostridia > Oscillospirales > JAAYXM01 > SIG480. The sequence goes on from JAZQFJ010000091.1 coordinate 5,753, forward strand.
CTTCCGGTTAAAGTAAATATGTCCGGTGTTATGCCGATCATCTTTGCTTCATCTATTGCGACATTCCCGGCAACAATTGCTGCGTTCTTCCCGAAGCCCGAAAGCGGCTTCTGGCTCTGGGTTCAGGAAAATGTTTTCTCCCCGGACAGCGCAGTTTATGCAATTGCTTATCTTCTTCTCATTATTGGATTCAGCTACTTCTACACGGCTATCCAGTACAACCCCGTTGAGATTGCAAATAACCTCAAGAACAACGGCGGCTTCATTCCGGGCTTCCGTCCGGGCAGACCGACTGCAGAGTTCATTGCAAAGGTTATGAACAAGATCACTCTCTTCGGTGCGTTCTTCCTTGGTGTTGTTGCAGTGCTTCCGATGATCGTAAGCCATGCTACACCGGGAATCAACCTATCCATCGGTGGAACCTCGGTTATCATCGTTGTAGGTGTTGCACTTGAAACCGTAAAGCAGATTGAATCTCAGCTTATGATGAGAAACTACAAGGGTTTCCTTGAATAAGGAGGAAAAGTAAATGAAGCTTATTCTCCTCGGTGCTCCGGGTGCCGGAAAGGGAACTCAGGCTGAGCTTATTTGCAAAAAGCTTAACATCCCGACTATTTCTACGGGAAACATTCTTCGTGAGGCGATAAAGAACAAGACAGAGCGCGGTATGATGGCTAAGTCTTTCATGGATGCGGGAAAGCTTGTTCCGGACGATGTAATCGTTGGTATCGTGTCGGAGCGCCTGTCTGCGGATGACTGCAAGAACGGATTTATTCTTGACGGTATGCCGAGAACGGTTGCTCAGGCACAGGCGCTTGATGATATGGGCGTCGAAATTGATATCGTTCTTTCGATAGAAGTTGACGATGAGGCTATTGAGCGTCGTATGTCCGGGCGCCGTGTATGCGAAAGCTGCGGGGCATCCTATCATATCGAACACAAGAAGCCGATAACAGACGGAGTGTGCGATTCCTGCGGAGGCAAGCTTGTTCTCCGTGCGGACGATGCTCCTGAGACTGTCCGCGACAGACTTCGCGTGTATCACGAGCAGACAGAACCGCTTGTTGCGTATTACGAATCCAAGGGTATTTTAAAGGCAATAAAGGGTCAGGACGGAATCGAAGAGACCACCCGCCTTGTCTTTGAAGCTCTCGGCGTATACACTGCTTAAAGCGAGTAAGGCTTCATAAACACTGTTTTATCAGTGATTGGAGGATTTGGCTTTTGATACAGATTAAATCACAACGTGAGATCGAGCTTATGCGGTGTGCGGGGCGCATTGCCGCAAATGCTCTTGCTGCCGCGGGACGTGCGGTGGCACCGGGAATTACAACCGGTGAGCTTAACGATTTAATTATGCAGTCAATTGAGAAAGACGGCGCATATCCGAGCTTTCTTGGATACGCCGGCTTTCCCGGGGCAGCATGTATATCGATAAACGACGAGGTAATTCACGGTATACCGGGTGCGCGCAAGCTGTGCGAGGGTGACCTGGTAAAGATAGACGTAGGAGCGACATATCGGGGATACATCGGTGATTGTGCAAACACATTTGCTGTCGGAAAGATAAGCGATGAAGCACAAAGACTTATTGATGTAACCCGGCAGAGCTTCTATGAGGGTATAAAGTACGCTCTTACGGGAAACAGAATCTCTGATATTTCCCATGCAATTCAGACCTATGTTGAGGATAACGGTTTTTCCGTTGTACGGAAATATATCGGTCACGGCGTAGGGGCAGAGTTGCATGAGGAGCCTGAGGTTCCCAACTTCGGTAAACCCGGATGCGGGGCGCGCATTGTCAGCGGAATGACGATTGCAATAGAACCGATGGTAAATCAGGGCGTGTATACCGTCAAAGAGATGAGTGACGGCTGGACCGTGAAGACACGGGACGGAAAGCTGTCCGCCCATTATGAAAACTCGGTATTGATAACAGAGGACGGGCCGGAGATTTTAACTTTGGCCGATGAAAACAGGTAGAGGGAAATTTATTATGGAAGCGCAAGTCGGACATATTGTTATTTCTCTCGCCGGCCGTGATAAAGAACGGCTGTTCTACGTATTAAAAGCCGAAGAAAACTTCGTGTACCTTGCCGACGGAAAGTTGCGCAGGATTGAAAACTGCAAGAAAAAGCGTCGCAGACATGTGAGGGTTGTGGGAAGCTCACAGTCCTATGTCGGCGAAAGGCTCCGTTCGGGTAAAGAGGTATTAAACAGCGAGATGCGCAAAGCGCTTTTGGAATTTCTGAAAACGCACCTGCAAGCAGAGGGAGGTAATTTGCTTGGCTAAAGAAGACGTAATCGAGCTCGAAGGTACCGTCATAGAGGCGCTGCCTAACGCAATGTTCCAGGTGGACATCGGAAACGGGCACAAGATTTTAGCTCACATCTCGGGTAAGCTGCGTATGAACTTCATCCGCATTCTCCCGGGAGACAAGGTTACGGTACAGATGTCGCCGTACGATTTGACACGCGGACGCATTATTTGGCGTTCTAAGTAAATGCATAATAAAGCCGTACCGTATTACCGGCAAAGACGGGGCGGTGTGCAGATAAGAAAATTGCCGGAGAAATGGAGCTTTTTACGATTATGAAAGTTAGACCGTCGGTAAAGCCTATTTGTGAAAAGTGCAAAATCATTCGCCGCAAAGGCCGCGTAATGGTAATTTGCGATAATCCGAAGCATAAACAGAAGCAGGGTTAAAAACAAACCCACATACAAAATTGGAGGTATGTTAAATGGCACGTATAGCCGGAGTTGACCTTCCGAGAGAAAAGAGAGTTGAGATCGGTCTCACCTACATTTTCGGTATCGGAAGAAAGCGTTCAAATCAGATACTGGCTGCGACAGGTGTAAATCCTGACACACGCGTCAAGGATCTTACTGAGGAAGACGAAGTAAAGCTTCGTGACTACATCGGCAAGACCTTCACTGTTGAGGGTGACCTTCGCCGCGAATTGGCACTTGACATTAAGCGTCTTATTGAAATCGGTTCCTATCGTGGACTGAGACACAGAAAGGGCCTTCCGGTTCGCGGACAGCGCTCTAAGACAAATGCAAGAACACGCAAGGGTCCGAAGCGGACAATTGCAAACAAGAAGAAGTAAGGAGGGTATTGTTAAATGGCTAGTCCCAAAACAGCAAAGAAGGGCGCTTCACGTAAGCGTCGCGAGCGTAAAAATATTGTAAATGGCGCGGCACATATCCGTTCCTCCTTCAATAACACAATGGTAACAATCACAGACATAAACGGTAATGCACTTTCATGGGCATCCAGCGGCGGCATGGGCTTCCGCGGTTCCCGTAAGTCCACTCCGTTCGCAGCACAGGTTGCAGCAGAAACAGCTGCAAAGGCTGCTATGGAGCACGGTCTTAAGACTGTTGAAGTTTATGTCAAGGGTCCGGGCGCAGGCCGCGAGGCTGCAATCCGTGCGCTTCAGGCAGCAGGTCTTGAAGTTAACATGATTAAAGATGTTACTCCGATTCCGCACAACGGTTGCCGCCCCCCGAAGAGAAGAAGAGTTTAATTGAGATAGGAGGAAATACAAAATGGCTAAGAACACACAGCCTATCGCAAAGCGTTGTAAGACCCTCGGCGTCTCTCCCGCAGCTATGGGTTACGCAAAGAAAGACACCAACCGTAACCCGGGCGGTCAGATGAGAAGAAAGAAGAGCGAATACGCACTTCAGCTTAACGAGAAGCAGAAGGTTAAGTTCGTATACGGTATCCTTGAGAAGCAGTTCCGCTCATACTTTGAGAAGGCTATTGCTATGCAGGGTAAGACCGGTGAGAACCTCCTCGTTCTTGTTGAGCGCCGTCTCGATAACGTTGTTTACAGAGCAGGCTTTGCTATGACACGCCGTGAGGCAAGACAGCTTGTTTCTCACGCACATTTCACTGTCAATGGCAAGAAGGTCAATATTCCTTCTTACCTCGTAAAGCCGGGTGATGTTATCGCAATCAGCGAGAAGAGTATGGCTCTTACAAAGTTCAAGGCAGTTCTTGAAGCAAACGCATTGCTTCCGGTTGTAAGCTGGATGGATGTCGATAAGACAAAGGGCCAGGCTACAATTATGGCTATGCCGGTAAGAGACGAAATCGACTTTGAGATTCAGGAGAACCTCATCGTTGAGTTGTACTCTAAGTAAGATTTCGCATAACCCTCGAGGCTACGAGTGTATTATCGCGCGGCTACGATTGCCGCACTAAAGGAGGGTATAAACAATGATGATAGAAATAGAAAAGCCACGCATTGATTGTATTGACATGGTTGAGGACGGTTCCTACGGTAAGTTTATCGTAGAGCCGCTGGAGCGCGGTTACGGCACAACGCTTGGTAACTCACTCCGTCGTGTTTTGCTTTCATCGCTTCCGGGTATCGCGGTTACTTCCATAAAAATCGCAGGGATTTCGCATGAATTTTCGACAATCCCCGGCGTTAAGGAAGACGTTACGGAAATCGTTCTGAATGTCAAGAAAATTGTGGCTAAGCTTCACACTGTGGAGCCGCAGACCGTTTCAATCGACGTTTCCGAAGAGGGCGAGGTTTGCGCCGGGGACATCAAGTCGACCGGTGAGGTTGAGATTCTCAATCCTGACCTTCACATCGCAACTCTCGGTCCGAACGCTACATTCTCTATGGAGCTTACATTTTCTCACGGACGTGGATACGTCTCGGCAGAACGCAACAAGCAGGCTCAGTCTGCAATCGGCGTTTTACCGATTGACTCCATCTACACTCCGGTACACAAGGTAAACTACCATGTTGAGAATACGCGTGTCGGAAATATGACGGACTACGACAAGCTCACGATTGAGATATGGACAAACAAGACCATTTCCGCACGTGATGCTGTTTCCTACAGTGCTAAGATATTAAACGACCATCTCTCGCTCTTTATTGACCTTTCTGAGGAAATCAGCAACGCTTCTATCGTTGTTGAGAAGCCGGAAAATCAGCATGATAAGATGCTTGAGATGACGATTGAAGAGCTTGATCTCTCCGTCCGCTCCTTTAACTGCTTAAAGCGTGCGGGTATTAACACGGTTGAAGATCTTATCAGTAAGACTCAGGATGACATGATGAAGGTTCGTAACCTCGGTCATAAGTCTCTTGAGGAAGTTATCAACAAACTTGATACTATGGGGCTCGCACTTGCAAGCGAGGAGAACTAAATCTCCCGCTTGCCCCTGAGCCATTATAAAAGGAGGTATTACAATGCCCGGAACACGTAAGCTTGGACGTACCACTGATGCCCGTATGGCAATGCTTCGCGCAATGGTTACGTATTTGCTTGAAAACGGAAAAATTGAAACCACGCTCATGCGTGCTAAAGAAGTTCGTCCGCTCACCGAGAAGATGATCACTCTCGGAAAGACAAACACGCTTCACAATAAGCGTCAGGCACTTGCCTTCATCACGAAGGAAGATGTTGTTAAGAAGCTCTTCGACGAGATTTCGCCGAAGTATGCAAATCGCAACGGCGGTTACTGCCGCATCACAAAGCTCGGCCCGCGCCGCGGTGACTGTGCTGAGATGGCAATAATCGAGCTTATCTAACATCAGTAACGCAAAAGGATTACCTCAGAGTTTCAAGCCTCTGAAGTAATCCTTTTTTCGTTGATTTACTTGAAATTACTACAAAAATGTTATATAATATTCTTAAATTGAGAAAGCCGTATTGAGTCAGGAGGCTTTGTGTTATGGATAAAGACTTAGGTTATCAGGAAAACGGCATAACAAATACATTTGAAGCGTATAATAATTCCGAAGAAGAGGTAAAATTGGATGGCGAGGACGGACAATTAGATACCTCTGCTCACTTTGTTGATGAGAGGATATATCCAATGAAATCTATAAAAGTAGAGCGTGGATTTTATACGTCTTATGAACTGAAAAGAAAGTATGATAAAAAGCCGTCTTTGGTGATATTGGATAGTGATTTTCAACGCGAGAGCGTGTGGGGAATTCAGCAAAAGCGTGAACTTATCGAAAGTATACTTATGGGGTTACCGCTTCCTATATTCTATTTCAATCAGGATAAGAAGGGGCGGTTGGTTGTCATTGACGGAAGGCAGCGGCTGAACGCTATCTTTTCTTTTATGGACAATGGTTTTGCATTGGATAAATTAAAAATCCTCGATGAATTCAACAAGAAGAAGTTCGAAGATCTGGATCCTGTTTATCAATCTAAAATCGAAGATTATCAGCTTATGGCGCATGTAATACAGCCGATGACTCCGGATAGAGTAAAGTTTGATATATTTGATCGGGTAAACAGAGCGGGTACGAAGTTGAATAAGCAAGAAATTCGAAATGCTCTTTATCAGGGAAAGGCTACTGTTTTGTTGAATGAGTTGAGCAAAACCGATGAATTTAACGAAGCTACAGAAAACTATTTTTTAAAGGACAAGCGCATGAAAAACCGTTATTTGCTTATCCGGTTTATTGCGTTTTATTTGTATTACAACAATCAGCTTTATAAAAATAACAACGTTGCAGACGGACTCTATCAGTATTCAAGCGATATAGATGATTTCTTGGGTTTGGCAATGGATTATCTTAATTCAGTTCCGGAAGAAACAATCAATGAAATAAAAAGAATTACATTGGATGCACTTAGAAAGATTTCATTTTATTTGGGGGAAAATGCGTTCAGGTTAATTGATATCAATCCCGACGGAAGTATGAAACGATATCCTATTAACATAAATATTTTTGAAACACTGATGTTGGCAATGACGTTTTTACCGTCAGAGAGGCATGAACTTATCCCGATAATAAGAAATAAAGTCAATGACTTAAAAAATGACTCATCCTTTAGAAACAGTCTGAACAATCATCGCGACAGTGACATAAAGGTTGGCGACAGATATCTTATGATAAAACGGTTGATAGGAGAAATAGCAAATGATAAAGCATATATCGACTAAAGGATTAAAAAGTCTTTCAAGTCTGGATTTTTCGTGCAAAAATCTGAATTTGATTACAGGAACCAATTCATCCGGAAAATCGACATTCATTCAAAGTATATTGTTGGCAAAACAAAACCAATTGCCTAATGTGGGATTGAATGGGGAATTGGCAAGTTTTGGGGAGTTTAAAGATGCGAAGAACTTCAATGTCGCAGAAAAAGAGATAAGTGTCAGCATTACTTTTTCATCTGATGATACTTATAATTTGGTAATAGATGAGGATGGGATTAAAAATAACGATTTTTCTTTGGTTACAAAAAGCATAATAAGTCAGATGGAAAACCGTTTTAATGTTGATTATTTGTCTTGTGACCGTATTGGTGCCGAAGATATATATAAAAAGAACTATTCTGTCGCTACAGACATTGGTGTTAACGGAGAATATGCTATATACTCATTAGATAAATATAAAGATAAGCCTTTGGAGGAAGAGTTAATTGCAGACAAAAGCTCTTATACACTAAACTCACAGGTGAATTATTGGCTTGATTATATTTTAGGTGCAACAATAACCACGGAAGATGTTATTGGAACAGACTTCGTGAAATGTTTTTATTCCACTTCGTCCGGAAGGTTTATCAGACCGAAAAATATGGGCGCAGGATTCAGTTATCTTATCAGTGTGATTATAATGTGCCTGTTAAGCGAAAAAAAGGACATTGTAATTATTGAAAATCCGGAGATACACTTACATCCACAGGCCCAGTCTAAGGTTTGCGAGTTTTTGTATTTTATTGCAAAGACGGGACGGCAGTTGTTTGTTGAGACACATAGCGACCATATTTTCAATGGGGTCAGAGCAGGCATTGCAACCGGAAATATGGATGCAAACGATATTTCTGTAAACTTTTTTTCTCTTACCATGGATGGTTGTACTAAAAACACAGTTGTAGAATTCGGTAAGCGAGGAAGAATATTAAACTATACAGAGGGATTGTTTGATCAGTTCGACACTGATTTGAATAGAATGTTGAACATATAGGGAATTGTTATGGAAGTAGTATTTAATGATTATTCTTTGGATTCTCAGTTTGGTAGTAGCGATGCCTTTGCCGATTCGCTAACCGAGTATACGTTGCCGCTATTGGAAATTTTAAAAGAAGGCGGTTCGCTGATTTTAAAAAAGTTTCAGTCGTATGACTTGCGCGTTACTCAGGAGATGACACTTAATGATTTTTTGACATCCAATCAGTTTATGGGCTATTCGGAATCTCAAAAATTAAGATCATTGATTGTCGGTCTCATGCATGAACCTTACTGGGAAGAAAACCCCAAAAGTGATCCTTCTGCTACATATATGACGGATTATACGGGGATATTTAGCGGAGAAAATCCAAACTGTTTTTCAGAGGCTTATGAGCGGGAACGAATGTTATTGTCCGTTGAGCATGATGATTTCAAAAACGAGTCAATATCTGTCAAAAAGAATGATGAACTTGCGAATATTAGTAATTTTTACAACAAACAGAGCTCGCTCGTTGCCCTTTTCCGACGGAATCATATTTCCTTTTCGGAGTTTTTGTTTCATTTAAGTGATGGGATTAAAGTATCGTTTTTTAAGTCGGGTGGTGAGGCTTATATTGATAAAGAGTTTAAAAGCCTTCAATTGTCCGGCAACGATGTATTTAAGATTATTGAGTATTACAAACGGTGGTTGATTGGAATCAGGACAGGAGCGATGATGGCGCATCTTACGGATTCGATTCATCACAGGGGATGTACTTATAGCGAGCTTCGTGTTACTTTGGATGACAAAAGGGAATTCCGGCTGTTTTATAAGCAGTTTGGTTCACAATATGTGTTTTTCAATATGCTGTTAAAAGATACTCCGGAAACACCGGAGCAAACAAAAGATAAAACATATTCTTTGATTAAAGTATTTGAAACATTAAATTAGATTTATAAAATTATAAAGCTGTCTTTGCGTAATTTGCAGAGGTAGCTTTCATTAGAAATGACGCATCGGAGAACGATGCGTCATTTTTATACATGTACAAGCAGGTCTTTGCGGGATTATAATTGTATTAGATAAATCTATTACAAGGAGAGCTTAAGTCTGAATAAATTCAGACAGGTAAAAGTTAAGAGGTAATAGCGAAGAGATAAGGTGCAAAATGCAGAGCATTTTGATTTTATTATATATTGTTTGTGCCTCGAATGAAGTGAAAGGAATGGTTACAAAATGGCAAAATTTGATATCAAGGATATAAAGGGCGTTATTCCTGCAACGCTCACGTGCTTTGATGAAAATGAGAAGGTTGATGAGAAACGCACCCGTGAACTTATTGAGTTTCTTGTAAACTCGGGAGTGAACGGACTTTACATAACGGGCAGCACGGGAATGTGCTTCACAATGACGACTGAACAGAGAAAAAAGTCTACAGAAATTGTTATTGATCAGGTTGCGGGAAGAGTTCCGGTAATCGTACATATCGGTGACATAGGCACAGCAAAGAGCATAGAGCTTGCCCGCCACGCTGAAAGCGTAGGTGCGGATGCAATATCCTCAGTTCCGCCGTTCTATTGGGGGTTTTCTCCTGATGCTATTTACAATTACTATAAAGACATCGCAGAAAGCGTAAATATCCCTATGGTGGTTTATAACATTGCGCTTGCGGGGCTTATGGACAGAACGCTTGTGCGGAAAATTGCAGACATTCCAAATGTCAAAGGGCTTAAATATACAGCGCGTTCGCACGACGAGATGGGGTCGATAAAGCGTGAGCTTGGAGCGGACTTTATGATTTACTCCGGCTGTGATGAAATGGCGTTCTCCGGATTCTCATTCGGCGCAGACGGTATCATCGGCTCGTTCTACAACTGCATTCCGGAGCTGTATATGAAGATATACAATGCTTATAAGGACGGCGATATAAAGGCCGGTATGGAATATCAGGCAATTGCAGATGAGTTTATCTTTGCCGCTCTTAAGTATAACGGCATTTCAAGTATCTATGACCTTATGAGAATGCGCGGAATTGATGCAGGAGAAGCAATACGTCCGTTTATAAGAAATTCACCGCAGAACATAGAAAGCTTAAAGCAGGAGCTTTCGAAAATTCGCGATGAATTAAAAACACACGAGCTTGATATATTCGTAATATAGTCAAGCCTGCAGGGAGTCTTTAAACGTTTGAGGATTAACTCCCTCATAGCGCAGAAAGGCGTTATAGAAGCCCTTGTATGAGTTATACCCCGAAAGATAAGCTATCTCATCGAGAGAGTGCGCGCTGGATATAATAAGCGATTTTGCGTGTTCTATTCTGTGCTTCTGAAGAAGTGAAGAAAAGCTGCCGTTCATCTTGTCGGCTAAAAAACGCGCTACCTGACGCTTACTGAGAAAAAGCATTTCCGCAAGCTCGTCAAGCGTTGCCGTGGAGAGGTTGTTTACAAAATATGAAAAGATTTTGTCCTTCCGCGCCTCGTCGGAAAGCTTCGGATTAAGCGGTTGTACGCCGGCGTGAGCGGCAATGTCGCTGACCACGGGAGAAAGCTTTTCAATAAGCTCTATGTATATCAGCGTTAAAAGCGCACTCGCATAATCATTGGAAATGCTTTCGTTTGGTGTGTTGCAAAGATATTCTGCGAGAATATCAAGAAGTATTTTTATTCTTCCTTCTGCCGGAAATTCCGTAAAGGCAGGTGCAATATCCGATAAGTCCGGAGTATCGCCGGAAAGCTCATCCTGAGGATTTATCAGAAGACTGGTGCGCGTAAGATTGGCTGAGACATTGGTTGTTTTGTGAAAGTTTCCTTTTGTCACGAGGTAACAGTTTCCGCTGCGCATAGGATGAGTGTTGCCTTCTATCAGGATAGAGGCCTCTCCATCCTTCATATAATGAAATTCATGGCCTGAGTGGGTGTGTGATTGGGAAGTAAAATTGCGCTGTGCGTCGGTAAACAAAAGAATATTATAAACCCTGTTTTTAACTGTAATGTCAAATATGTATTGAGGCCCCATAAATTACCGGCTCCTTTCGTGCGTTAATGACATTTAAAAAATAATGATGTCTTTTTAGTACATGTCCAATCTTGTCTGATTTGATTATAATATAATTGAGAGAAAATTGCAAGAAAAATTTAAAGGGGATATCCCCTTCATTGTGAAGTTTTACTTCGCAATAAGCAAAACTAAAAGCAAAGAAGGTGAATCGTTGATTGCAGACAAAATTATAAACAGCGATACATACGCCGCGTGCAACCGCTTCTTTCCGGAAATTTTTGAGAAAATAAAAAAACTCACCCCTGATGACGCAGGGAAGAGGTTCGTGATAGAAGAAGGCGTTGCATGGGTAGCGGTTTCCTCATCGGAAAACGCACCTCCGGGTGACCGGAAGTTTGAAGCGCACAAAAAGTTTTTGGATATCCATTTTGTTCTCAAAGGCGAAGAAACATTTGTTTACGCAAATACCGAAAACCTCACTCCTGAAACGGAGTATAACGAGGAACAGGACTATTTGCTCTTAAACGGAGAGGGAACAAAGATAGCTCTCCGCGCAGGCGATTTTTGTATTGTTTATCCGCAGGACGCGCATATCCCGACGCTTGAAAAATTAAGCGAAGGAAACCTCGTCCGCGGAGTGGCAAAAATAAAATTATAAATTTTGGAGGAATGACAAAATGAAAAAAAGGTTATTATCACTCGCAATCGCAATCTGTATGGTGGCAGCAATGCTTCCGACATTCGTGGTCTCCGCCTCGGCACTTGAGGTAGGAGAAGCGAGAAGTTATTATTTTTATCGTACTACCACCATTAATGAAGATCTCGCTAGTAATGCTACTCTGGAGACGATAACAACCTATAACACTGACGAGGGTAGATATTGGAAATATGATGCAAGTAAAAACATGACAGCAGGTGTGGAGCAAGATTCAACTCTGAAAATGGGTAATCTTTATGGTCAAACGCGAAGTGGACAATATTTGGCATTGGATATCGACGTTCCGGAAAACGGTAAGTACAAGGTAGAATATAAGTATAAAAAGTCATCCGGAGGTCAAGGAGAAGTTTATATCATTCCTGGAGGTACAGAATTTAAGCCTGGCAGTACAAAGCTTTCAAATCAAGCCGAGGTAATTGCTGCAGGAACGTTGATTGCAAGTGTTGACTATTCATCAAGCACAGGGAACGAGAATGGTACTGCAGAACCTAATGATGTAGTAGAACTTGAAGCGGGAGAAAATGTTCTTCTTTTTGTTGTAAAGGGTACGGGGGAACATACAACAGGCACCGGACATGCAAGCTACTATACATATCCGACCTCACTCACATTAACGCTTACCGCAAAGGCATCCACAGAGGATGAAGATTTTGTAAACGAATTCGGCGAAGGTACCTACACAACCGATACCACCAAGGCGTTCACCCCTCCGGCAGAGGGAAAGGCAACCACAACGGTAAATACATATACGGCCGTTATTGGCGGAACAAATAGCACTGCAACTAAGCGTACCGTAAATCTCGGTGAGAAGTTCTCTATAACAGCAGATGAAGTGGACGGAAACGGAAATATCTTCCGCTACTGGGCGTTAGGACTCTCCGGCAACAAAAAGGTTCTTACAAGAAGCACGACTCTTGAATTTATGCCCACTGTAGAGGCTAAGCACGTTGTTGCAGTTTACGAGCCGGAGAATGGTGCAACTGTTTCGGATGAAAGCTTCTATAATGCAAACGGTCAGCTTCTTACGGATGTTTCAATAACAGATGCCGGCGAAATGCCCCCGCTTCCGTCAATGGCAGGCTACGGCACGGCTTCCAAGTGGGTGCAGTATGGCACAAACAAAGAATTTGAAGCAGGCGAAGAAGCACCGACGGAGAATAAGATGTTCGTTGCGAAGTACGAAGAGCCGACAGAAACATTTGAAATTGATGTTGTGGACGGTTTAGGCGAAGGTAGCTACACCTACGGTGACGAGGTAACCTGCGTTGCAAACGTTCCGGAAAACAAAGTCTTCAAGTGCTGGACAAAGACTCCGGAGGGAAGCGAAACTGCAAAAATCATAAGCCTTGATTCGACATACACCTTCAACGCTTGGGAAGCTTGCACGCTTACAGCTGTGTTTGCTGATAAGACACCGGAATTTACCGGAAATAAGTTCAGCATTATCCTCAGAGAAATGACAGAAACGGTTGGCGGAAACACTGCATATATGGCAGAGTTTGTAGGCCTTGGCGATGCTGTTGAAAAGGGAATTATGTTCGGAACAAAGCGCGTTGCAATGACAACGGATGCAGCACAGTTTACGGCTGTAAATGATACAAGCGCAAGTGATGTAACAGGCTACGCAATCCTTGACGACGGTACGGTAATTTACGATAAATAATATTCCTTACTAAGAGCAACTAATAACTAATCACACAGCAGGGGAGGATGGACGGCGTTCACCCTCCCTGCGTTATTCAAGACAGGAAACATTCCGGTATAGGAATGCCGCCTATAAAGCCAAGCGGTTATAAATCACAGCGAAATCACAGGTAAGACGGCGCGGGCAAAATTTCAATTTTGCCGTTTGCGCAAGTCTCTGTGATGAGTGCTATGATTTATCCGCTGCTTTATCCAGCGGCAAAAGCGTGGAAGGTTTCAAAGGGAACTGAGCAAAGTTCCCTTTGGGAAAGACCTTGCGGTCTTCCGCAAGCGTGGTGGACAGTCGGGGAACTGAGCAAAGTTCCCTTTGGTGAGCCACCTCATCCGGCTTTTGCAATGCAAAACCCACCTTCCCCTCAAGGGAAAGGCTAAAAAACGAAAGGAGTAACCAATGAAACGTTTATTATCACTTATCCTGGCACTCGCAATGGCGGTATCGCTGCTTCCAACGTTCGCGGTCTCCGCCTCGGCAGACGATGCAAGCGGAGCGAAAAGCTATTATTTTTATTCCGGCCACGCCACTACAACCGGAATTTCTAAGCTTGCGGATGCAACGGATTACGATGAAGTGAGCGGCAGATATTGGAAATATAAAGGCGCTCTTAACAATACTCAAGGCGGAAATTCGAAATTAATGACAGGTCGCTTTAACGGAGACACAAGAAAAGCAGGTTCATATATCGCACTTGAAATTGAAGTTCCGAAGGACGACACTTACAGAACGGAATATTTTTACTATAAACTGTATGCGTCAGGAAAATCTTACGGCGGTAAGGGTGATGTATACATTCTTCCCGAGGGGACATCACTTCCCGCGGCGGGAAAAACTATTAATATTGCAGACATTGAGGCGGCAGGCGGAATAAAAATTGCAAGCGTTGACTATTCGCCGAAAAATGATTCCGCAGCAGGAATTGCTAAAGAGCCGGTAGTTAAAGAAAATGTAGCACTAAAAAAAGGTGACAATATTCTTCTCTTTGTTGTAACGGACAAGGGTGAATATGCCAGCACCGGCGGAAATAATGACTATTATACAACTCCGAACTCACTCACATTAACACCGATGAGTGAAGTTCCGCCCACGAACCCTGCGGGAGTGTCAAGAACCTTTGACCTTAAGAGCAATAAAACGCTCACCGACGGCGAGGAAAAGCTTATTGCAAGCGGTGAGAGCGCAGAGGTTGCGTTTCCCGCAAGCGACACAGACGGTTGGAGTGCATACTGCTACAGCGCAGGTGCAGAGTATTTCCAGTCAAATGACGGGATTAACAGAACAATATCTCAGATCTGCGGTGATGCTCTGAAGCTCGCGATAAACACTGTCGGTGATTGGGTTGCGCTTAAAATCCCCGTTCCAAAGCGCGGAATATATGATGTTTCACTTTCGTATAAACAGTTCCAGAACTATGCTTCTGCCGATGTTTATATGATAAAAGCACCGAAGGAAGAGCTTTCGCAAGCAGAGAAACGTGCATATGTTGAGGGAAAGCTTTCGACTGCGTTTAAATATGCTTCAATTGACTGCAACGGAGCAGATAAGTTTATGACCCCCGTGTCGGCACAGTATCCCGCCGAGTTTTCGTTCAGCGCGTTTGAGGATAATTCAGAATATCTGCTCGTATTCAAATCCACATCGAGCACCGCACAAAAGAAAAAGCTTCTGCTCGATACGCTCACGCTTGACGGCTCGGGAACAAAGGAAAGCTCGCTTTCCGAGTTTGCCTATAATTTCAACACAAAATCGGGTATTGCGGGAAACTCTAATCCCGTGGAGGCAACATATGCCGATACGCTCTCAATGTGGGAGGGCTTTGCATCAAGCGGAGTTAAAAGCGCACAGGCAAAGACGGCAATGTCCAATATTGCACTTAAAGCCGTCGGCGATTTTGTTGCATTTAAAATAAATCTCCCTGCAAGCGATACCTTCGTCGCAACCGTCGGCTATTATAAGCACGCAAGCTCGGGTGATGACGGTGATGTATATATTCTCCCCGGTACGACGAAGGAAGAGGATGTTGCGTCATCGCTCACGGAGGATAAGAAGCTTATAAGCTTAAAATATTACATACAGGGCGGTGAAGCGGCAGGGAATTATGTTACCGGAAAGATTGAAAAAACGCTTCCGGCGGGTGAATATATAGTTGTATTCAATGTATCGGCCAAGGCAGACCGAAACACGGGAAACGGCGTTGCAATATATCCCGGAAGCATAACCTTCAAGAGAAAATCATCCCTTCCGCCGTATTCGCTTGTTCCGGAAAAGTCTGTGCTCGTTCCGGGAGAAACAACAAGCCTTATGCTACAGGATTATGACGGGAATCCGGTTGATGAATTTGAAATTCTCGGTATATCCTCATCAGATGAAAGCATTGCGACGGTGGAAGAAGCGGCTGTCACGGCAGGCGAGGGCTTCGGCCGCGCAAAGATAACTGCAACCGTTTTGGTTTCCGGCGAAGAGGTTAAAGCGGAAGGATATGTAAGAGTTATAAATAAAAGCGCTTCAAACCTCCGTGTAAGTGCAAGCATCGACTCGCGCAGTGATACGTGGATAAACCCGGGATATAAAAGAGATAATTCCTTATATCCTGCAGAGTCGGATGCAAAGCTTGATATCGGCGGCTTTGATCCGGGAGACGGCATTACAGAAGACTTTACCGACGGCTGGAGCTGGTACGGAGACAGCTCGGGCAGCCATAATCACAACACGTTTTATCAGGTGAATAAATCGTATTTGAGAGTTCGTATGTCTGACGGACAGTGGTTTGCAATAAAGATGAATTTTGAAAATTCAGGTCATTACCGCGCAGTTGTAAATCACCGTGCCACTGAAAACAATGCATATGCGGATATGTATTTTATCCCCGTACCGAAAGAAGGGGAAGAGGTTTCGGATTATCTCACCGATGATTATAAGCTCGGCGAAATAATGAACTATAACCCCGATGTTGCGAAATGGAACGCACCGGGTGCGGAGGTTTCATCATATGTCGGCGATGCGTATGTCGATGCACCGGGGCAGTATCTTGCAGTTATTAAAATGACAGGAAGAAAAGCGACCGGAGGAAATCAGTATTTGTATTTCAATGACCTGATATTTACCGGCGCAAATCCGATAACAGAGGTAAGCGGTGCGGCGGGTATATCCCTTATGCCCGGAGATACAATAACTCTTGATAAGAGCCTTCTTACCCTTGAGGATGAAATAGCGGAGTACAGAGAGAGCGCATCTCTTTCCTTTGAAAGTCTTACGCCCGATATAGTTTCGGTAAACGCGGAGGGCGTTGTAACCGGTATTACATATGGCGTAGGTAAAATAAAGGTTACGGCAAGCTACGAAGGCTATTCCCGGTCCGGTGAATATCTGGTATATGTCGGAAGCGGAAAGGAACGCCGCAGCTTCTATACCGATGAAAAGGTTGAAAATGCAAAGAAGAATATAGAACGCTACGATTGGGCGAAGGATGAAGCTGAAGGGTATATCAAAGAGGCGGATAAGCTTCTCTCGGTCGGCGCCGATACGCTCTATGAACTTATCACAACTCAGGAGCTTTTGCGTGCGTCCACCGTCGGTTATCGCTTCCGCGATACGGGAATGTATCAGTGCCTTTATTGCGATAAAGACCTGTCGGCACAGTACAGCCAGTACCCGTGGATTATGGATCCGTACACACGTCCGTGGAAACTTCAGTGCCCGGATTGCAAACGTCTTTTCCCGAGTAACGATTTTGAAAAATTCTATAAGCTCGGGCTTGATGAAAACGGAAATTGGCGCTATATGGACTCATTACAGCGCCACCACGAACTGTTTGTCTGCCCGACGTATAATTCGACGGGAGAGTGCAGCTGCGCCCGTCCTGCGGGAAACATAGAAAGCTGGATTGCGGATTTAGAGGCGCGCACCGC
Source organism: Eubacteriales bacterium (assembly GCA_045539475.1). GTDB lineage: Bacteria > Bacillota > Clostridia > Oscillospirales > JAAYXM01 > SIG480. The sequence continues at coordinate 23,001 of JAZQFJ010000091.1, forward strand.
GGCTCTTGCCGAAACGCTTTCTTACCCCGAGCCGACAGCCGGAGAGCGCGGAAGCGAGGAGTGGAACTCATACTACGGCTACGGCGTAAAGGGCGGATATCTGTATAACGATACCTATGGAGAAAAGAATGATGCGTTCTTTGCAGTTGATGACGGCTTCGGATATGAGCAGGTTTATCAGGTTAAGAATGAGGACGGAAGCCCCACGGTTGAAAGGCGGGATAAGCCGTTTATAGGCTACTATAACTCGTGGGGACTCTGGGAGGGTGCTATTCAGGATGCGATAGAAAACCTCGCGATGGCATATCTCTACACCGGTGATATAAAATACGGCCGCCTCGGTGCGATAATGATTGACCGTATTGCAGATGTATTTCCTGAAATGGACAATACGCTCTATGGCAGTATATTCCAGACCAGTGACGGAAATACAAAAACCGCAACGGGCGGAGTAAGCCGAGGAAGAATTGTGGGAGCTCTGCATGACTGTAATATGGGATTGATAGTCGTTCCCGCATATGATGCGCTCTGGCCTGCATATCAGGATGAATGGGTAATAGACTATCTTTCCGGAAAATCAGAAGAGCTTAAGCTAAAAAACCCGAAAACAAGTGCTGTTCAGATAAGAACAAACATTGAAAATAATTATCTCCGCGAAATCAATTCAAGTATTCGCGATTACAGAATACACTCGAATTTCGGTCATCCGCAAAGACTTCTTGTAATGGCTGCAGTTATTCTTGACACACTTCCCGAAACTCAGGATTGGGTTGAGTTTGCATTTAAGTCAGGTGGCAATGTCGGATACTATAATGTAACAGGCGGAAATACTTATGCTCAGCTTATGAATGTTGTTTCCCGCGACGGTCACGGAAACGAAGCAGCACCGTCATATAACTCATCATGGATAGGAAATCTGCTTCGCATAGGTGAAGCGCTTAATGGCTATGACAAGGTAGAAGGCTATGATTTATACACCAATCCGAAGATGAAGCGCATGCTTACATCACAGATTGATTTGATATGTGCCTCTATCTGGAGTCCGAATGTCGGAGACAGCGCGCAGATGGGAAAACGCTATATGGCACCGACTGAGGATGCACTTCGCATTGCGTATGACATCATTGAGGACGAAGAAACACGTGAGAACCTTGTAAAGGTGTATTATCTTCAGATGAGGGGCTTGGATAAGCTTCACGGCTCAATATTTGATGAGGATCCGGAGGCAATAACACGTTTTGCAAAGGAGGTTACGGATGAGAGCGTTGAAATTCCGCTTCCGAGCCGGAATCTGACGGGCTACGGAATGGCGATCCTGCGTGACGGAGAGTGGATTGACTCTACAAATTCCCAGAAGAACATAAACACCCAGCGCGACTTTTATATGTGGTACGGAATGGCGAAAACTCACGACCACAGTGATAAGCTAGTTCTTGGATTCCATGCCTTCGGGCTTGATATCGGTGCAGATACGGGAACTCCGCGCCTTAAAAGCTCGGGAGACCCGCACCGAAGTGAGTTTGTGGGCCACACTCTGTCTCACAATACCGTCATGGTAGATAATATCAAGCAGACAGCGCGTACAAACAGAACAAATCCGCTTCATTTTGACAGCTCCTCGAGAGTTCAGCTTATGGAGGTTGAAGCTCCGTGGGTTTACAGCGGGCAGGGCGTTGAAGAATATCAGAGAACGCTCGTTATGGTAGACGTAGACGATGATATTTCATATGGGGTTGACTTCTTCCGCATCCTCGGCGGCAATGACCACCTCTACTCCTTCCACACACTTTCCAAAGAGGCTGTTCTTTCAGAAAATGTTGTTATAAAAAAGCAGACGGACGAAAACGGAAAATACATCGGCTCATATCAGGGTGTGGATAAAGCGTGGGGTGCAAGCTATATAGATTCAGGCGATGAGGAAGGAGAAGACGGTCTTTCAACGGAAAGCTGGTTCGGCGAGGTTGATCGTGCCGAAAATGCAAGCGAGATTGAAAGCTTCAGCATTGACTGGAAAATTCTTGATAACTACAAGGTTTTAAGTCCCGCGAAGAACAATCTTCATGTACGCCTTACAATGCTTCCGAGCTTTAAGCTTGACGAGATAACAACCACATCGGGGATTCCGCCGCAGCTTAAGGGTGCGATGGATAAAGTACGCTTCCTCTTTGCCCGCCATACGGGTGCGGCAGACGGAACAAAGGAGAATGGAAAGCTCGCAACGCTCTTTACTTCGGTTATAGAGCCGTATGATACAACAAGATATGTTGAAGATATCCAAAACGTTAAGGTAGCAAGAGCAGACGGCGCCGAGTTTACACTTGATGAGGCAAAGGCGGTTAAGGTAACGCTTACAAACGGAAGAGAAGACTATATCGTTTATGCAAAGGATAACACAGTTCCGTACAAGGTATTTGTTTCGGATACCGAAAGCTTTGATTTTTGTGGCTTTGTTGGTGTTGTTTCGATAAAGGATGAGAAAATCATTTATACATACATAAATGACGGCTCGGCTGTTGCCGATAAGGAAAATCTTCTCCCGGCATACACAGGTACCGTTGTGGACTTTGAAAGAGACCTCTCGGAGAAAAACCATATAGATGTAGCTCTTAATGAAGAATGCGAGGATGCAAGTGTCTTTGAGAACAAGTATATCTATGTAGAAAATAATCTTTCAGATAACGGATCGTATCGTATTGAGAGCGCGGAAAAAATCGCTAACGGTGTTCGTCTCAATATAGGCGATACAACGCTTATAGCAAGCTATGCGGATGATGATGACTTCTCAAAGGGATATAATTATAACATTAAGGAAATGAATACATTTACAATTCCGATGAGCTATGAGGATGATAACGCACCTGTATTTGATAATGTATCGGAAAGTCTCACAACATCGGCAGGAAGCAGCATCTCCGTTACGGTAAATGCAGAAAGCCCGCTTGGTGAAGCTTTAAGTTATTCTGCGGCGAGATTACCGCGAGGTGCAAGCTTTAATGAGGAAAGCGGAACGCTTACATGGAAGCCTGATGCATCTCAGATAGGAAATAATGTTGTATCAATTGACGCAATTGACGCAAGTGGAAGAGAAAGCAGAATAACCTTCGGAATAACTGTTTACGGCTCTACAACAAGCAAGCCGGAAAAGGATAGTTCCGGAGATTCAGGAGAAAATACAGGCTCATCCGGCGGAGGAGGTGGCGGCGGTGGCGGGACAACACCGACAGACAAGCCGGAGAATGGTGGAAATAAGACCGACAACGACGGTGAAAGCGGAGAACAGGGAGGAAACATCGATAACACGAGCACGGAAAACGGAGCTCTCCGCTTCACCGATCTTGCAAGCTATGCATGGGCAGAGGACTCAATAAACACACTTGCAGAAGCCGGAATAATAAAGGGTACGTCTGCAAGTACGTTTAGTCCGGCAAGCAACATAACCCGTGCAGACTTCGCTTTGCTTCTCGTCCGCGCATTCAAGCTCACGTCGGATAACACCGAAAACTTCGCAGACGTACGGAGCACGGACTACTTTGCATCTGAGCTTGCAGTCGCACGAAACACAGGCATCATAAACGGTATCGGTGAAAACCGCTTTGCACCGCGTAACACAATAACCCGTCAGGATATGATGGTAATCGTATATCGTGCACTGCAGAGCCTTGGTAATGAGCCTCCCTTGCCTAAAGGGAGGGGGACCGTCGAAGACGGTGGAGGGATTTCTCCCTCGCAATACTCCGACTTTGCAACCGTCACATCTTACGCGAAGGAATCCGTCACCGCGCTCATAGGCGCAGGTCTCGTCAACGGTAAGAACGGATTTATCGCACCAAACGATTACACAACACGTGCAGAGGTTGCAGTACTCATTAAACGAATACTGGATTATGTAAAGCAGTAATTTAGCAGTTCCGTGTCATCCTGAGGCTTTGTTTCAGGATGACACGGAGAAGAAACACGAGGAGAAAATGATATGAAGAAGTTACCTAAAATCACACCCGTACCGCAAAAGCTTCGGATTGGTGATTCAAGAATAGAAATAGGAAGGCTTGCAAATGCGGATTTTGAAATCATCGCGGAAAACCTTTCCGGAGATTTGGCTCGTTCTGCGTATGATATGCTTTGTGAAAATCTTTCCAAAAAGCTGAATGTATGTGCAGAAGAAGCAAACGGAAATGTAAAAATCATACTTTCATTGTCAGAGAATGTGCCTTGCGAGGTTGTGAAAAATTGTGAGCAGGCTTATGAAATTAAGGCAAAAGGGAATGAAATTACTCTGACGGGCTTTGGTGAGGCAGGTCTTTACTTTGCCGCTACAACGCTTTGCCAGTGCATTGAGCTTTGCGGAAATACAGCTTATGTTCCTGAAATGTCACTTCTCGACTGGCCTGATATGAGAACGCGCGGCCACTTTATGGAGTGCCGCTTTGGCTCTAACCTCATGGAGCTTGAGGACTGGAAGGCTGTTGTTGACGATATGGCGGAAATGAAGCTCAATCAGCTTGTTGTTGCGCTTTACGGTTGCTGGAATATCCAGTATGACAGAGTTGTGAGCGAGTATCTTTATATTCCGCTTAAATGTCATCCGGAGCTATCGGTCGACGTTATAAAAAAATATTATTCACCGTCAAAAGGTGAATGGGTAAACGAAACCGTTCCGACGCCAATGGCGAAAAAAGACTATTTTGGTGAGCTTATTGCATACGGGAAAAAACGCGGAGTTGAGGTTCTTCCGCTTTGGAACAGCTACGGCCACAACGCTCTTGTGCCAAGGCTTATTCCGTCAATAAGCGCAAAGGATGAAAATGGTAAGCTTACGGGCTTTGGTCTTTGTCTTTCAAACAGCGAAACGTATGATGTTCTGTTTGATATTTACGATGAGATTATCGAAAAATATCTTGAGCCGAACGGCATCCGGTCGTTCCATATAGGACTTGATGAGGTAAGGCTTGAAAGAGCGATAGACCCGAACGATTTGTTCCGCGAGTTTTCTCCGTGGTGTATGTGCCCTGAATGTGCAAAGCTCTCAAATGAAGAGAAGTTTATAAACCATGCCGTAAAGCTTATACGCCACCTGAAAGCGAAGGGCATGAAAAATGTTTATATCTATGCTGATATGCTGATAAATACTGTAGATCCGAAAAAATTCAGGGATATACTTTCAGAAAACGACATTCTCGACGTTACTGTCCTTGATTGGTGGACATACAGAAACGATAAAGAACGTATGATGTTCAAAACCATGCATCCGGAACTTAATATGAGGTCAACTGTCAAGCCGTGGAATTCATATTACCATTGGGATATGACCTTTGATGCCGTTCCGAATACCTTCAATCTCTGTGAGCTTGCAGATAGTGAAGGGTGCGCTGAAGGATTGCAGGCATATTCTGCGTGGGATAAGGTTTGTGACAAAAACCACGTAAGCATGGCAGACTACAGCTGGAACTTCAAGGGAACGGGGACGGTTTCGGAGTATAATGAACGCTATGCATATCGCCGCTTCGGGAATTATTATGACGAGGCAAAAGAAGCTCTTGCTCTTATGGATAAAATAACGGATGAGGGCATAGGAAACGCAAAGCTCACGGAAACAAACGTGGGAAAGGGTATGGGAAACGTAACGCTTTTGCGCTCGCTTACATATTACGTCTATTCGTATGTTCGTGCAGATAAGCCATATCCGAGAAACTTTCCGGGAGAGCCGTTCGGAAATCTTCTTGAGGACCTCGCTACATACAAGAAACAGCTTCGGAACATCTCAGAGATGGCACAGCGTGCAAGCCAAATCTTTGAGAAACTCTCAAACTATGCCGACTGTGATAACTCACTTGCAAAACGTTTTGAATGTGAAGCAAGAAACTACGGCTGCATAGCAGACGATTATCTCGCCCTCATTGAGATTTATGAGCTTATGGAAAAGAAAGAGAAGAATGAAGCGGTTTCGGGGAAAGTTGTGGCAATCGCAAAAGAAAGAAAGGCAGAAAGGGTTTCGCTTATGCTTGCTTTCGAGCGCACGAAGGAAGAATTTCTGCTTCCGAGCCATTTGCGTAATCAATCCATCTTCATGCAGCTTTTTACAGATATTGAGAGCTATGCTGTGAACACAGAACCCGAAAAGCTTAATTTAAATATGTGCGACCTGAGTGAAATCGGAAGTGAAAACTTCTTTGCTCTGAGATGATAAATGAATTAAAAGGAGAGATACGAAATGTTAAAAGTAGGTTTTTCGAGAGTTGATATTACGCCTCCGCTCGGGCTTAATCTTGCGGGGTATTATCATCACCGCCCGGCAGATAATATCCTTGATCCGCTTTATGCATCGGCCGTTGCCTTTGACGATGGCGAAAAACGCGGCGTTATCCTCAGCGTTGATAATGCCGGAATCAATCAGGATATTCTCGGCAGAATCCGAGATTCAATTGCCGAAGCCTGCAATACGGTAAGAGAAGCTGTGTATATCGCCTGCACTCATACTCACCTTGGACCTCAAGTATTTGAGGGAAAGAATAAGTATGATGATCCGCCGGAATACTTAGGTTTTATCTCAAAAAAAGCGGTTGACGCCGCACGTATTGCAATGGCAGATCTCGCACCTTCAACGTTGTCATATACTCGCGGTGAGGCAAAGGATGTTTCGTTCCTTCGCCGCTATCGTATGAAGGATGGCTCTGCTCGAACAAACCCGGGATTTCTCAACCCTGATGTTGTAGGCTTTATCGGTGAGGTTGATGAGCAGTCTCAGCTTCTTGTCATAAAGCGCGAGGGAAAGCCTGAAATCGGCATCGTGAACTTCCAGGTTCACCCCGATGTTATCGGTGGCTGTGGGATTTCGGCAGACTATCCGAAGTTTGTCCGCGATACCTATGAAAAGCTTATTGACAATTCACGTTGCATGTACATCAACGGTGCACAGGGTGATAGTAACCATGTCGACATACGCCTCGGCGAGGAGAAATGCCGCGGTGGGTATGACAGAGCGCGCTATATGGGAAGAAAAATCGCAATGTCTGTTGTTGCAAACTATGAGCTTCGCGAGGAAATAAAAGACACGAAAATTTCCTTTGCAAATAAAATCGTTTCCGTGAAGTACAATAAAGGTACTCCGGAAGAAGTCGAGTGGGCAAAGGGGCTTATGGCAGAGTATGAGAAGTACGGAGACCCGAACAAAATCCCTGGAATTGCCGAAAAAGTTGCCGGCGGAACTCCCGTTCAGCTTGTTGCAAGAGCAAGTAGAATTGCCGGACTTTCAGAACTCAGCGATGAAAAAGAGCTCATTATCTCTGCTCTTGCTGTCGGTGATGTGGTGTTCGGCGGATTCCCGGGCGAACCGTTCACTGAAATGGGGAGAATTGTCAAGAATAACTCAAAATTTACTCTTACAATCCCGTCTTGCTGCACAAACGGCTATGAGGGATATTATCCTATGATGGAGGCGTATGATGAGGCAGGCTATGAAGCAAACTCGGCAAGATATGAAAGAGGAACAGCTGAAAAACTTGCCGATGAGCTGACAGGTCTTATAAATTCTTTAAAATAAACCCAAATAGTATTTTATAGAGAAGAGTAAAGTGTATTGTGACTAAAAGCACGGGATTACATTCCCGTGCTTTTGTCATGGTGCGCTCCGCTTGACAAAGACAGCGCGGAAAGATATAATATATAATTAAGAAAGTATGACAAAAGAGGTGCCCAAATGACGCTTGCGCAGTTTTTTTCAGAGCATAAAAATGTCGGAATAGCGCTTTCAGGCGGCGTTGATTCCATATATCTTATGTATGTGGCGGTTTCTTGTGGTGCAGACGTGCGGGCGTATTTTGCAAAAACAGAGTTTCAGCCTGAGAGTGAGCTTCGTGACGCAACAGAAGCTGCTGGAAAGCTCGGCGTGCCGCTTCGTGTTATTGATTTTTCTATTCTTAAAGATAAAAATATAGTTAAAAACGGTGCGGACAGATGCTATTTCTGCAAGCGCGGTATGATGGACAGAATAGCCGCGGCGGCGCATAAGGACGGCTGTGAAATCATATGCGACGGGACTAATGCATCGGACGATGTTTCAGAAAGACCAGGCTTTTGCGCACTGGGGGAGTTTTCGGTTGTCTCACCGCTGCGCATATGCGGAATGACAAAGGAAGAAATAAGGAATAGTGCCCGTGATGCCAGAATTCGGGTATGGGACAAGCCTTCATATTCTTGCCTTGCGACGAGAATAAAGCAGGGAGAGAAAATTACGAAAGAAAAAATATCGCGTGTAAATGAGGCGGAAAAGGAGCTGTTCTCTCTCGGCTTTTCAAATTTCAGGGTGAGGCTCGGAACGGATGAAACAAAGCTTGAGCTTTCAAAAAAGGACACACAGTTGTATCGGCAGAATCAAAAAGAGACAGAAAAAGTATTGAAAAAGCATTTTAACTGTGTTATTGTTGAGCCGGAGGCGCGCGAATGAGCAGTTTTCATATTGACATATTAAATAAAGTAAAAAACGGGGAAATGTCCGTCCGCGATGCGGAAATTATGCTCAAAGCCGAGCCGTTTCGTGATATTGATTTTGCAAAGGTGGATACTCACCGAAGGTTGCGCAACGGAGCGTGCGAGGTCATATATGGCGAAGGAAAAAGCGCAGAACAGATAAACGGAATTTTAAAAGAGCTGTCATCTGCCGGAGAAAAGAATGTGCTGATAACACGTCTATCTGCCGAAAAGGCAGAAAAGATACCGGGAATACGATATTTTAAAGAAGCAAAAATCGGTGTTTCAGGAGAAAATGCAAAGAGAACCGGATGCGGCAAAATCTTAGTTATAACTGCGGGAACGAGCGATATTCCGGTTGCCGAGGAAGCCGCACTGACGGCAGAATTTCTGGGCAACGATGTAAAACGTATATACGATGCGGGGGTTGCAGGACTTCACAGATTGCTCCATCATCTCGATGAAATAATGAGCGCAAGTGTTATTATTGCCATTGCAGGAATGGAGGGTGCGCTTGCGAGCGTTGTCGGCGGTCTTTGTGATTGTCCTGTGATCGCGGTACCCACAAGCGTAGGATACGGTGCGGCGTTTGAGGGAATGGCGGCGCTCCTTGCGATGATGAATTCCTGCGCGAGCGGAGTGTCGGTTGTAAATATTGATAACGGCTTCGGAGCGGGATATCTTGCAAGTATGATAAATCACGTGGAGGAAAAGAAATGAGAACACTTTATCTCGAGCTTAATATGGGTGCGGCAGGTGATATGCTCGCGGCGGCACTTGCCGGTTTGCTTGATGATACAGAAAGCTTTGTGAAAGAGCTTCGCGGGATGAACATACCGGGTGCCGAGATAGTCATTGAAGATAAAAAGAGCTTTGGTATCAGCGGAAAGGCTTTTTCCGTGAAGATAAACGGTCACTCTGAGGAAGACGGGCATCACCACGGTCACTCAATGCAGGATATCCGTCATATTGTTGAGAAGCTCAATACAAGCGAGGATATAAAGCGTGACATTCTTGCGGTGTATAATATAATTGCCGGGGCAGAGAGCAAGGTGCATGGCGTGGATGTGCGCGAGGTGCATTTTCACGAGGTGGGGATGCTTGATGCGGTAGCGGATATCGCGGCAGTATGCCTTGCGATGAAGAAGCTAAACCCGGAAAGAGTGGTTGCAACTCCGGTTCACGTAGGTTCGGGTACGGTCAAATGTGCGCATGGAACGCTTCCGGTTCCTGCACCTGCCACAGCGGAGATTTTACGCGGAATACCGATTTACGGCGGGGCGGTGAGAGGTGAACTGTGTACGCCGACGGGCGCGGCGCTTCTTAAATACTTTGTATCATCATTCGGGAATATGCCGGTGATAACGACAGAAAAAATCGGTTACGGAATGGGAAAACGCGAGTTTGAGACCGTAAACTGCGTCAGAGCAATGCTCTGTGAAGAGAACTGCGGCGATGATGTTTCAGAGCTTTCCGCAAACATTGATGATATGACAGGAGAGGATATCGCATACGCGGCAGAAATCTTTTTCTCATCCGGTGCGCTTGATGTGTGGACGGAGAGCATCGGGATGAAGAAATCCCGACCGGGAACAAAGCTGTGCGTGCTGTGCGAAAAGACACGCGCAGAGGAGTTTGCAAAGCTTTTACTGATGCATACAACAACCATCGGTGTGAGGGAAAATGTATGCACAAGATATGTTCTTTCGAGAAGGAATGTCACGGAGAAAACTCCGATAGGTACAGTGCGAAAAAAAGTCTCAGAAGGATACGGAATAAAACGAGAAAAGGTTGAGCACGACGACCTTGTGCGCCTTGCACGTGAAACAGGCAAAAGCCTTTTGGAAATAAAAAAATTTCTCTCGGGACGGTGAGTGATATGTTCAATATAAAAATTGCAGATATCGTAGTCGGTATAGAAAACAAATACGAATATATCCGTGAGATGTGCCGTGATTATATAACCGAAGAAGCTGCGGAGTTTTGCATCAGTGTGACTGATGAGGAGATTATGCGAGAGGATGAGGTTGAAAAAAAAGGATTTCCGCCATTTTATCTTGAGACTCTTGCAGTTTACAGAAAAATCGCCGATATGATGCCGGAATACAACGGTTTTCTCATGCATGGAGTTCTTATGTCGGCGGAGGGGCGCGGAATTCTTCTTACTGCCGAGAGCGGAACGGGAAAGTCAACCCATGCAGCACTTTGGATGCAGCTTCCGGGAGTCAGGTGCGAGATTATAAACGGCGACAAGCCGCTTCTCCGCATAATTGACGGATGTGTTTATGCTTACGGTACCCCGTGGTGCGGAAAAGAAGGAATCCACAAAAATAAGCGTGTTGCGCTTACCGACATATGCTTTTTGGAACGCGGAAAGGAAAACAGCATCTGCAACGTTGATAAGGGAGAGATAATGCAAAATCTTTTGCCGAGCATACACATACCGCAAAATGACGGTGTGATGGCAGTGCTTGACGCGATTGATACGATGGCAAGGCTTGTTAATTTCAGAAGGATAAAATGCAATATGGATATTTCCGCGGCAGAAACCGCATACAATGAAATCGTGAAGAAATAATTTACTTTTTTTCATAGATATGGTATACTTATAAAAAAGGCGGATACGCCGGAAATATGGAGGATTTGATATGGACAGAATATCTCTTAAGGAAAGAGCAAAGGAACAAATCAGAGGCAAAATATGGGATTTATTTTTGGTGACGCTTGTTGTTTCACTCATAACAGGCGCGGTGAACGGAATACTCACCCTGCTTCCGGGAGTTGGAACGGTCGGCGCGATGGTTATAACAGCGCCGCTGTCCATAAGCGTTTTCAAGATTTATCTTGACCTCGTAAACGAAAACAAAACCCCGGTTGTCGCAGATGCTTTTTACGGTTATTCGGACTTCGGAAGCTCAGTACTCGTTGTTGTTATTGTGGCACTTTTCACCTTTCTCTGGTCGCTTCTTTTCGTCATTCCGGGAATCGTTAAGGCGCTCTCTTATTCGCAGGCGTATTACATAATTGCTGAGAATAAAGGTATGCCGGCGATTGATGCGATAAACCGCTCAAAAGAGATGATGCATGGGCATAAGATGGATTATTTTGTGCTCCAGCTTTCCTTTATAGGTTGGGGACTTCTCGGAGTTATAACCTGTGGCATTGCATTCATTTGGATAGCTCCGTATATGAATGCAACATACGCAAACTTCTACAACAGCGTAAAAGCATCGTATAACGCCGGAAATGTAGCATAAAAAACCGCATAATATAAGTAAATATACCCTTGACATTCTCAGGTGTCAAGGGTATACTTTTAAATGAATAATCAAATTGAAGGGTGATTGCAATGATAAAGGTAGGACTTATAGGCTGCGGAAAAATAAGCGTAGGTCAGATTGCGGCATTTGATGCAACAGGAGACGCAAAGATTGTTGCTGCGTGTGATTTGTCCGAGGAGAACCTCAAAGTTGTCTGTGACAAAACAGGTGCTGTTGGATATAAGGATTATAAGGAGCTTATGACAAAGGAAGAGCTTGACCTTGTGGTTATATCGCTTCCCCATTTTCTCCATGGAGAGGCAACGTGCTTTGCGGCACGTCTCGGTATAAACGTATTCCTCGAAAAACCGATGGGGATTTCGGTTGCAGATTGCGAGAATATGATAAAGGTATGCAAGGAAAATGACGTTATGCTGTGGGTTGGTCATGCTCATTGTTACCACCCCGCATATATGCGCGCAAAAGAACTTATAGATTCCGGCGAGCTTGGCGAGCTTGTAAGCTTTGCGGAAACACGCAATATGAATTATTTTGCTGATTCCCGTCCGCGCTGGTTCCTCAAAAAAGAGCTCTCCGGCGGCGGAATAATGATAAACCTCGGTGCACACTGTCTTGATAAAATGAAGTATTTTTCAGAATCTGAAATTGATGAAATACATGGCCAGGTACATATCCGTGAGGGCTTTGACTGTGAGGACAGCGCTCAGTGCTTTGTGAAGATGAAAAACGGGGTTACCGGTGTCATAAACCTTATCGGTCATACTGCAGCTTCCATGAACCCGACAACAGTCTATCTGACACGCGGCGAAATCCGCATTGGTGGCAAGGTTGAGTATTGCGGAGCAGACGGAGTGTTTAAAACAGAGGAGATAGGCGGCTCGGGTATGCCTCTGCAAATAAAGGCAGTCGTTGAAACTCTCAAGAAAGGCGAAAAAACACCGTTTATAGGCGGAGATTACGGCCTTGACATTGTTCGCGCAATAAAGAAGCTTTACGGAGAAGCATAAATAACCGTGAGCCAAAAAGTAATAATTTAATATGTTGCTTATTGATAAATAAGAGCCAATGTGATATAATACAATTCGTTGCATTGGCTCTTTTCTCTATGTGAGAGGAGCTAACAATATGGGTAAAGGCCACAATGGACAGATATGTTCATGTGACAGATGACTCGTTGTTAAAAGCAGAGTAACAGTTTGAAAGCAATACACTTTCATAGTGTTAAAAAAATGGCGAAAAAATGGCGAAGTAAATACATAGTAAATGCTCAAAACCCTTGAAAATAAAGGAGATGTAGACAAATATGAAATTAGGTATAGTAAGATAACGAGTATTTTTATAACTCAATGTAAAGCACATAAAAGTGCATAGAACCCTTGTGCTACAAGGATTTTTTGAAAATCAATTTTATAAAACATCATATAACTCCATAAAGGTTTATAAAAAAATGGTGTAAAAATGGTGTAGTAAAAAATAATGATTTAAAGAAAAAGACCATTTGCAACGTTTAATTAAATAACTTGATGAATCCGATTTTGCACTTGGAGCAAAGTCGGATTTTTAATTCATAATAACTTTTAGAAACAAAATTAGATATTTTGATTTGCGCGATTAAAATGAAAATAAGACTTGGTTTATTTTGATTTAGCTTGACAAGTTGAAATAAATTTATTAAAATATAGATGTAATTTTGATTTGAGAAGGTGTTGATATGAGCAGATCCGGAGAATATATGACAAATTTAAGCGGAGAGGCTGCATACAAATCATTTCGTCCGACACCATTGCCGGTAGAGGTGAATATGGATGCAGAAATGATTTCATTACTCACAGAATCTACAAAAGCTTTGGCAACATTAGATACACTGTCGAGATATATCCCGAATATGAACATGTTTGTGTCTATGTATGTGCGCAAGGAAGCATTATTGTCATCTCAAATAGAAGGAACACAGGCAACATTAGAAGATGTTTTAGATCCTTTAATTGAGAAAAATGCAAACCAGAATGTTGCAGATGTAATTAATTATATAAATGCAACTGAGTTTGCGCTTGATCGCCTGAATACACTGCCGCTATGTAACAGACTTATAAAAGAAACTCATGAAGTTTTAATGAAGGATGTACGAGGACAGGAAAAGAATCCTGGTGAATTTCGATATTCTCAAAACTGGATTGGTGCTGCAGGCAGTACATTGAAAAATGCACGATATATTCCGCCTAATCCCGAAGATATGAAACAGGCGATGTCTGATTTAGAAAAATATATAAATTCAGATGATGAATTGGATTTGTTGATTCAGGCAGCTTTAATTCATTATCAGTTTGAAACAATACATCCGTTTTTAGATGGCAACGGCCGTGTAGGAAGATTGCTAATTACTTTGTTCTTGATGGAGAAAAAAAGATTAAATACACCTGCACTTTATATTTCTTATTACCTTAAAAATAATCGAATTGAATACTATGACCGTATGAGTGAAGTGAGAAACAAGAATAATTACGAACAATGGATAAAGTTCTTTCTTCGTGCAATCAAAGAATCTTCAGAAGATGCAGTTGAAACAATTAATAAATTATCTGAATTGCATGATAAGAATATTGCAATTATAGAGCAAATGGGCAGAGCTTCAAAAACTGCAAAGGAAATCTTTCATTACCTTGAGAAAAATCCTATTATAGACATTAAGAAAACAGCCGAAGAACTGTCGCTTGCATTCAGCACAGTTTCTGCTGGTGTAAAAAGACTTGAGGAGTGCGGAATTCTTGTTCAAACGAATAATGCAAATCGAAATCGCGTATTTGCTTATGAAGATTATCTTGGGATTTTAAGGAAAGATACCTAATGACCAAGATTTTTATAAAAATAATGGGAGGTTTGAAAGTTGGAAGCAATTTTTGTATATTTAACAACCAATAAAGATGCGTTCACTGTTATGGGAGTCTTATTAACTTTGGTTATAAGCAGTATTTCCTTGTGGTTTTCTGTGAAAAACAATAAGGCAGTGCATTATGTAAATTCAGTAACAAAAAATCGCGTAGAATGGATTGATAAATTAAGGAAAAATATTGCCGAGTTTATTTCACTTTTAGACACGCAAGATTTAACAGACACATTCGTTGAAATGGATGATTTCGTTAAATATCCTTTTGGTGAAAAGTTAAGTAGACTTAATCAAATCGGAACAGAAATTAAGTTAATGCTCAATTTTTCAGATGAGTATGATAGAAAGATAATGGATAAGATTGAGCTTATAATAATCAATTATAAAAATTTGTTCGTTAAAATTCAAAGAAATATATTAGAGAATGAGAAAAATAAAGCATTAATTTTTACGCCCAACAGTGAAGTTTTAAAAAAACAAAAATTGATAGAATCACTCAGTGAAGAGTTATTATCAGATATGCAGATATATTTAAAGTCTGAATGGAATCGAGTCAAGTACGAATCAAGAGGAAAAAATTACGAAAAAGAAACTCAGCTTTTTGATCTTGAAGAATTAATTGCGAAGAAATCAAATGCTGATTATAAAAACAACACTTGGAAAAGATTCTGTAAAAATACAAAAGCAAAAGTGAAAAGACTTTGGAGTTCGCATCAATGTTCAGTAATTATTATTGTTATTGCCTGCATTATTTTCTTTTTGAATATTCCTAGTGTTGTAAAAAATATTATTAATTTATTTGTCAAATGAATACTGATGAAATAAACTAAGAGATTCTCTGTTTTGGAGGATCTCTTTTATCATATATCAAGAAAGGAGTGTTCACTGTGAAATGCTTGATGAAATATGATTGGGTAAAGCTTCCGCGTACTGCCCTGCCAAAAGGCAAGGGAGTAATGCGCTCGTGGGCACGCCTTGCATCGCGCGCAGCATTCAGGAAAGGACAAGCTGAGTATTGCGGACACACAAACCCTGTGAATGCCGGAGAATGGTCCGGAGGAATTGTCGGGGTAAAAAGCATTCTGGGAATAAAGAAACGTTCAGAAGCACTTGAAATGCTCGATAAGCTATCAAAGCTCGGGTATATCGGTTATTCTTTGGATGAACGAACAAAAAAGCTCACATACAGAATTTGTGATTGGGTGGTTAAATGCTCGGGAGCCGAATGTATGGACGGTAATGTCTATACGACTCAAGGATATGGATTCCTCTGCCTTCCACGCAATATAACAGAACGGCTTTGTGAAAAGAATTATAAATTTGAAGAATCAGACGCATGGTTGGATTTATGGTGCCACACGGTATTTGAGGATCCTGACAATGCGTTTTCTTTTTTTGCGCCGGTCATACAATATTCAAAACACGGTGCTATATTGACCTTGGAAACCTTGGGACAGCGTTGGAACTGGGAGAAAACAAAGGTATGGAGATTTCTGCAAAAGCATGGGGATGTCTTTGCTCTGTACCGTTTACCCGGCTCTTACGGCTGTCTCATTTATAATAAACTTTATCCAATAAATAAAGAGGTTTCACTTCCTGCAGAGGAAGAAATTGTGAGTATTCTGGACAGAATACGTATTTTGGGTGTAAATACGCACAAAAGCGCAAATGATCACGAACACATGAACAAGCTTGTTTCATGGTACAGCAAAACAGTTGTTCAGGAAATTGTCGCTGAAGCTTTGCAAAATCGCGTTGCACTTTCTGCCCATATAATACGCGCGTATATTTCTCCTTGCAGGAATTGTAAGAATTGTGAATATGACTGCGGAAGTATATATAAGAACTCTACCACAGTTATTGAAGCGAATAACATCCGGGGACCATGTTTTCCTTCGGACATAATGAAATGCTAAAAGGAGAATCGAAATATGAATAAAAAGAATAATATATCCCTGTATGAACAGCAGGAAGAACGCATCAGGGTGCAATCGGATGCGTTTATCACGCTTCTGACAGAACGAGGCATTCTTGGAGATCACAGAATTGATGACCAAAAGATCAGAAGTGCAAGACAAACCAAGCAAAAAAACACCTACCACAACACCCTGATGCTCTTGAAAAATTACAGAACAATAGCGTGGATGCTCGAATGTTTCCCCGATGATGTATCAGTGGAATTGGAACGCCCGTTTGAAAAATTGGACAGGCTCATTGAGAATATTGACCTCGAAGTGGCGATGGGCAACAGAAAGCTTGAAAGCCGCATAGAAGGTGTGCAAAAATCCCGTATTTTGCTTGATAGGGTGAATGAAGCACTCACTGTCCTGAAGAAAAAGCCTGAAAACGGCGAGCTTTTGTATAACCTCATTTATCAGACCTATATAACCCCCGAAAAGCTTGGACTTACGGATGTTCTGTATCGACTGGACATTTCACCAAGGCATTATTACAGACTCCGTTCACAGGCAATCACTATTCTGTCAATCCGGTTGTGGGCATCCCCCGGAAAAGATGTGGATTTCTGGCTTGAAATGCTCACATTGCTGGAGGGACTGAGCTAATGATTTCGGACGGCAATAAATTGGCACAAAATTGGCAGAGTTTTGCCGATGACATGCAAATGAAAAAGTGCTACAATGGTAGTGTCCAAAAGTGGGATCGGACAATAAAATGTCGCTTTTAAAGCTTGATAAGCTTATGAAGGCGACTTTTTTTATTGCCGAAATTTCAAGAAGAGGAGGTTATTAGTATGAACAGACGGTTAAGCGTAAGCAATAAGCTCCAGACTGCTTACTGGTCGGTAGTAGCTGCGGCATCGGGAATGATTTTATCAATCAACCCGACAATGGCCGCACCTACTGTAGATATCTGGTCTCGTTTTTCAACGATTATGCAGGATATCTACGGCGAAATCGTTGCTATCAGTACCATCGTTGCAGTAACGGTTGCAGCTATTGCTTTGGTTGTCAGAATGGTTTCACGAAACCAGCGTGCTGTTGATGAAGCGACAAGTTGGCTCAAGCGAATTGTAATCACTTGGATCGTTCTTAACTCACTTGGCTTTGTGGTTGCCTACTTACAGCCTCTAATCCAGGGCGGAAACTATACTGCACCTTAGTGTTTTTTCTGTCGGGCAATATGGAGGTGATGAAAATTGCTTGACTGGATTTTTGAGGGTATAGTTTCGTGGGTAAGCAGCATTGTAACCGATATGATGGATGCAGTATCCGGTTTATTCCTGAATGCTCTCGGTACGGATATGACGGCGATGGAGGAATATTTCCCGTTTGTCGAAAAAGCTTTCACCGTTATGCAGTACACAGGATGGGCGATGCTGTTTCTGATAACGGTATGGCAACTGTTCAGAATTTTCGGAGGTCCGATTACAGAAGCGGAAAATCCGTGGACACTGCTTGCAAAAAGTTGCCTTTTTGCATTGCTTATCGGATATGCGAAGCCTATTTTCACAACTGCACTCGACATTGCAACTGCTCCGTATACGGCACTTATGGATCTGACAATGTCAGCTGAGGATTTTACATTTGCAGGTGTCGGAAATGCGTTGAGTAATGGTCTCACTACAATCATATCAGTTGTGTCGGTTGTAGGATTATTATTGCTTATCATATTGGAAATCGCATTAGGTTGGAACTATTTCAAATTATTGCTCGAAACTGTTGAAAGATATGTCGTTGTGGGTGTACTTTGCTATACATCCCCTCTCGCATATGCAATGGGAGCCTCGAAAGCCACAAGCAATGTATTCCGGTCGTGGTGCCGTATGGTAGGCTCACAGCTTCTGTTACTTGTCATGAATGTATGGTTCCTCAGAGGCTTTAACAGCTCTATGGGGCAGTTCATGGGTAACGGCGGTGCACTTTCAACCGGACAAGGCAGTATATTTCTGTGGTTGTTTTGCGCATTGGCGTTTTTGAAAACAGCACAGAAGTTTGATAGCTATCTTGCTTCCATAGGACTCAATGTAGCTCAGACCGGAAGCAGTATGGGTATGGAACTGCTTATGGCGGCAAGGGTTGTAAGCGGCATAGGCAGCAACGTAAAAAGTGCAGGAAATGTGTTCAAGGGCGGAGGCTCTGGCACCGGAACAGGCGCGGCTCCGACAGGATTTGCAGGTGGTTTTGCGAACAAGTTCAAAGGCAACAGTTATGTTCGCGATGCCGTTGTCAATGGCGGTTCGCGCATGGGCATGGGTGGAACCATCGGCTTTGTGGGCAGAATGTTCGGAGGAATGGCGGCGCGAAACGGCGCAACCTTAAATGGTGAGTCGATTTCATCTGTTGCATCAAGAACCGCAGATGTTTCAGGCACTATTGCAGGAAACATTGCAGACAGAAGTCTTGGTAATTATATGCCACACATGGCAGGTCAAAAGCTTGCTGATACTCAGATTACAGGCGGACATATCAGAACTACGTCTGTTGGTCCGGACGGAAAAAATACTTCTGTTGAGATGTTTAGTGCAGCTCAGTATGAGAAGCCGGATGTACCGCATTCCGTAGTGACAGCATCAGATGGCAGTCAGTGGTTCCAAATGGCAAGCGGCAGCGGTGCAGGCGCATATTATGCTGTCCCCGAATTTAACGGTGATGCATCTGAAGCCGGAAAGGTTTCCGCGACATTCCCCGACGCAGAAGAAGGTACTATCCTCAGAACTGCAGATGAGGGTGTTATTGAAGCAAGCTTGCCCGGAGAAAATTCATTGTTGTATAGCAGTGCTATGTATACCGAGCCTGAAGGTGAACACTCTGTTGTAACCGATGCAGACGGTAATGAATGGTACAAGATGTCCGCTGAAGGGATTGCAGACGGTTCGGTCAATGCGCCTGAGTATATTGGTAGCGAGAATGTTTCCTTCCCCGAAATGGACGACAGAACATCCATTACTGCTGTTGGTGATGGTGTTATGGAAGCAAACGGCGCGGACGGTAGCTCAATGCTTTATAACAGCGAAATGTATGCTGAGCCTGAAGGCGAGCATTCAGTTGTTACCGACTCAGAAGGTAACAGATGGTATCAGATATCCGGAACGGACACGCCTCCTCAATTTACAGGAGATAATGGTGTTTCGTTCTCTGCAATGCCTGAAGGCACAGAGTTCACCCAGACTGGAAACGGTGTCGTTGAATCAAGCGGCGCTGACGGTGGTTCAACACTTTATAACAGTGCTATGTACGCTGAACCTGAAGGTGATCACAATGTTGTTACAGCCGATGACGGAAGTAACTGGTATCAGATGTCGAGTGCAGACCTTGCAAACGGCACGGTATCAGCTCCGCAATATATCGGAAATACAGCAGATGCACCTCAAGGTGCTGTCAGATTCCCAGAAATGGCAGACGGAACTACATATACTCCTGCCGGGAACGGTGTTGTTGAAGCAAGCAGAGAACCCGGTAACAACACGCTTTGGTACAGCAGTGCTAATTTTGAAGAGCCTGATGCTCCTCATACCGTTATGCAATCCGCTAATGGTGTTGACTGGTATGCGATGCAACCAAACGCAAGTGCTCCTGAATTTGAGGCCGGCGAAGCTGCAAATGCATATAATCGGGCGCAGTTCGGGTCCTTTATGCCGGGATATGAGCATAATGTTGTTTCTGTTGACGGAAACGGACGTCAGGACGGATACTTTGAGGTTCGCAATAAGGACGGCAGTGGTACAATGTTCTACGATACCGCACAATACGCTGCTCCTCGTGGCAATTATCAGGTGTTTGAGGATGTCAACGGAAGTCAATGGTATGCAATCCACGGCGAATCGGCTGTTGAAAGAAAGCCTGTATTTGATGCAGACGGTAAGCCTGTATATGAAAACGAGAATACCGTCAAGACAAAGACGGTAGAAACAGTTCGTTACAAGAATACACCGTCAAGATACAGTGAACCAAAGCGGCGTGAAAAGACAGAAATAAAACAGCCGAAGCGTAAACGATAAAACATATTCGGACAGCCTGTTTGAAAACTCAGGCTGTCCGTTTTGTATGAGGAGGTGTGCGAGTGTCAGAACCGCAAAAAAACCAAATAGGTGACGGCCATGATAATTATGCCGGAGCCGCCAAGCAAATGGCAACTGCTGCAAAAGAAGTAAGTAAAGCCGCGGCAAAAACTGCGGCGACGGAAGGTGCAAAAGCAACTGCCAATGCGGCTGCTGCAACCGTAAAAGCCGGAGTAGAAGGAGGAAAAGCCGTTGCGGAGATAGCAACCGGAACTGCTGCAGGCGGGCCGTGGGGCGCGATTATCGCTGCTGCATGGGCCATGAGGCATACCTTATTCAAAATACTTGTTTGTATTTGCCTGTGTCTTGTTTTTTTGATTGTTTTAATCGTATCATTACCGTCCATAATAATGGATTACATCTTCGGGACTGATGAAGCTCCGCCTGCTGAAGGAGTCACAGTTACGCAAACATATAACGACCTTGCAGATGCGGTATCGGCGGTGATTGAGGAGGGGTATAACACCTCTTATGCCGAGGTCGAGAGCATTATTGCAGACGGCGGATATGATTATGATCTATCTATGGCATCACTTATAAATTACGCACAAAGCTCTGCGGGCTATGATACCTGTTATATTTTAGCTGCATATTCAGCATCTATGGAACAGAGCGGAACAAGTCAGGATGATATGATATCCAAGTTGAGAAGCGTTTCTGACCGTATGTTTCCTGTCACATATATAGAAAAAACAGGCATAAAAGTAATTACAGCACCAAATGGAGATCAAACGACAGTAACTGTAAAATATGTTGAATGTACTATCCATCCTTTTGATAATACGGTTATAACAGATGCGTTTGAGATAGACATAAATGCTCAGTACAATCAGTTTAATATCACATATGGAGAAGCAATTACAAATATGGCAAACTCACTCAAAATGACACTGTACGGCTCTTTGGGAGATGGTCAGGCAGTTCCGCTTACCGATGCAGAGCTTGTAACCTATGTCAACAGCCAGGGCGTTACCGGTGCAAGAAAAGCACTTCTGGAAACGGGGTTATCTCTTGTCGGTAAGGTTCCGTATTTTTGGGGCGGCAAAAGTGCTGCCGGTTGGAATGACGAGTGGAATACGCCAAAGGTAGTTACGTCGGCCGGATCGGCAAGTACCGGAACCATTCGACCTTTCGGTCTCGACTGCAGTGGATTCACTTCATGGGTGTATTTAACTGCGTTGGATATCAATATAGGAGCCGGTGGCTCCGGACAATATTCCAATACAGTTTCAGTATCAGCTTCGGATTTAAAAGTCGGAGATCTTGGGTTTCTTGCCAAATCCGGCGGTAACGGCTGGGAACATGTTCTTATGTTTGCAGGATATGGTGATAACGGCGAACGGATGTGGGTTCACTCTACCGGTGGTGTTGGTGTCATTCTTAATTCTCCAAGCTACGACTCCGAACTGGTGCTGCGGCGCATAAAGACAATAGATTTTGATACGGCGATTCCCGTATCTCCATAAACAGGTAGGTGATTGAATTGGAAGAAAGAGAATATAACAACATTTATGCAATACCGGCAAACTATACCGATTCCGGTAAACTATTTGGCGGAATGCTTGAGCCGAGAAATGCCGTCGAAACAGTTATCGTCATACTTCTTATCGGATATCCTGAGCTTATGCTTATTCCTATGCCCGGCACTATCAGAATTGTTGTAATGACGATAACGCTGATTCCATTGGCAGTTATTGCGATGATGGGCATTGACGGTGATTCTCTGTTTCAGTATACGGGACACATATTCCGCTACTTCCTCAATCGCAGAACATTGCATTTCAGAAGGGTGGGATATAAATATGAGCAAAGCCAACTCAAAAAAAGAAAGAAAACCGACAAAGTCAAGGAAAAAGCCGGAAAAGCTTGAGTTTGTACAGGACTTCATACCGGTCAGAAACATAAATTACGGCGTAATTGAAACTACTGATGGCAGGTATATAAAAATATTGGAAATAGAACCAATCAACTTTATGCTTCGTTCAAGTGAAGAACAGTTTGGTATTATATCCTCATTTGCAAGCTGGCTCAAAATCTCACCTATGCGACTTCAATTCAAGAGCATTACACGTAAGGCTGATTCCGACAAGCATGTTGCTATGGTAAGAAGAGAGCTTGAGGATGAGGAGAACGAACAGTGCAAGCACCTTGGTGAGGGGTATCTGAAGCTGATCAAAGACGTCGGAAGCCGAGAGGCACTGACCAGACGCTTTTTTCTTATATTTCAGTATGAGGATATGCACCGTACCGATAGTGATGATATCGGTAAAATCTACGGAGCACTTCAAACCGCCGAACATACTGCAAGAGCGTATTTTCTGCAGTGCGGTAATTCAATATTGCAGCCGAAGGATCCCGATGAGGCAACAGCGGAAATCCTGTATATGTTCTTCAACAGGCGTTCCTGCGTAGATGAGCCGTTTTCATCCAGAGTAAACCGTGTTGTTGTCGATACGATGGCAGCTAAGAACAAAATAATCGGCATAGATCCCGTCCCTCACATAAAAATGGTAAACTTTATCGCACCGAGAGGCATTTGCCTTAAACACAGCAATTACATCGTTATGGATGGGCTTTATTACTCATTTCTCTTTATCAAGGGAGACGGGTACCCAAACGCAGTCCGGGCAGGATGGATGTCATCGCTTATAAATGCAGGCGAAGGCATTGATGTTGATGTTCATCTGCGTCGTGAAAACCGAAGCAAAACCATAGATAAGGTTGCACAACGCATCAGGCTCAACCGCACAAAGCTTCGCAGTATGCAGGATACAAGCACTGATTATGAGGAACTTACAAACTCAATCCAGTCCGGATATTTTATAAAAAACGGAATTGCCAACAACAACGAGGACTTGTTTTATATGTCTGTGTTCATTACAATCTCCGCTAAGAGCTATGATGAACTGATGTGGCGCAAGCAGCAAATGACCGATATGCTCAAATCAATGGATATGTATACCAGTGATTGCAGGTTCAAGCAGGAAGCTGCGCTAAAATCCGTTATGCCATTTTTAAGTATTGTTCCATTCCTTGAAAAGAAATCTCAGCGGAATGTGTTGACGAGCGGTGCGGCATCCACATATATGTTCACAAGTTTTGAGATGTCCGATGATACAGGAGTTCTGCTCGGTGTCAACCGTCATAACAATTCGTTGTGTATTGTGGACCTGTTCAATACCAAGAAAAACAAGAACGCAAACCTTAACCTGCTCGGAACAAGTGGCGCAGGCAAGACCTTTACGATGCAGCTCCTTGCTCTTCGCATGAGGATGCGCGGCATTCAGTGCTATATTCTGGCACCGATCAAGGGACATGAGTTTCGGCGCGCCTGTAACCATATAGGAGGTCAGTATGTCAAGATTTCTCCCGGTTCGCCGCATTGCATCAATGTTATGGAGATACGGCATACGCTAACACCTGAAATGGAGCTTATTGACGAGCTTGACTACAGTGAGCCGACATCAATGCTTGCTCAGAAGGTTCAGCAGCTTATGATTTTCTTCTCGCTTCTCATCCCGGATATGTCCAATGAAGAAGAACAGCTTCTTGACGAGGCGCTTATAAGAACTTATGCTGATTTCGGAATAACACACGACAACGACTCGCTGTATATTGACAAGGACGCAAACCCTCCGGTAATGAAAAAGATGCCTATACTCGGTGATCTGCACAGAAACTTACTCGGCAACAAAATGACCGAGCGAGTTGCGGTAATAGTCAGCCGCTTCGTTACAGGCTCGGCACAGTCCTTTAACCAGCAGACCAACGTGGACCTTACGAACAAATATATTGTACTCGACTTATCCGAGCTGAAGGGTAAGCTTCTGCCTGTTGGAATGATGATAGCCCTTGATTATATCTGGGATAATATCAAGGCTGACATCACGAAGAAAAAAGCTATCCTGATCGATGAAATCTGGCAGCTCATAGGCGTTGCGTCCAATAAGAATGCGGCGGAGTTTTGTTTGACTATATTCAAGACGATACGAGGCTTCGGCGGTGCGGCTATTTCTGCAACACAGGACCTTTCTGATTTCTTTAGTCTTGAGGACGGTAAGTATGGCAGAGCTATTATAAATAACTCCAAGAACAAAATAATCCTGAACCTTGAGCCTGATGAAGCCCGGTATGTTCAGGATGTACTGAAGCTTACCAAAACAGAAATCCGATCCATTACCCGTTTTGAACGCGGTGAGGCTCTTGTGTATTCCAATAATAACAAAGTTCCCGTCGTTATAAAAGCCTCCAAGGAGGAACAGGAAATGATTACAACTGACCGTGCTGAGTTGGAAGCGATACTGAAAGAGCGAAGAAAAAACAAAAGCGTATAATGCGCAAAATACGCATTCCATCCATTTTACGCATAAGGAGGTGAAAAAAGTGTTGCTTGATGATGAAAAATATGTGATTAAGTGGCTATCTCAGTATGGAGCATTACCGACAACACAGATTGCAAAAATGCTCCGAAAGAAGCCCGATGTTGCGATGAAGATTATAAAGAATCTGAAACGATTCCATCAGGCGAGCGATGTAAAAGGCGGTTATTATCTGGGAATTGATCCTATGAGCCAGCCCGATCAGAGAATAATACTTGCTGTGTGGGTGCTTCTCAAATTCATAGACCAGGTCGATCCTATGGCTCACTACCCGGCAGTGTATCCTTCGCAGATATTTTTCTTGAAGGACAACATCGGGTACGAGATTGTAACGCTGTATGAGGGAGAGGAGCATTTGCTGAAGCTTTTGCAGCCTGATGAAGATTTGAAATACATTATCATCATCCCTCATATCTCTATGGCGGCAAGGCTTAAACTACCAAAAGCCCCTTGCTTATTTGCAACAGTTGATTTTAACGGCAAGGATGAGCCGGATGTTACATTCTACACGGAAGGAGATATTGCGGATGAAACAAAAGAATTCATTTCAAAAAGTGCTGGATAAAGCAGAGAATAGAATACAGTTAATGAGCGAACAGGCAAAATCTGTTCGCTTTTTATATAACAGCGGACTAATCGATGAAGCCTATGAGAAAGCAATGCAATTGGAGGAAAGCTCCGAGAAATTAGTTTTACTCACACGTGCACTTCCTGCATACACAGGAAAACCCCAGGCAAGCATGGAAATCAGCAACGTAATCCGAAGCTGCATCCACGTTGAAATCGGATTCACTTCTGAAGGCTGGTTTTCGGTTCGCATACCAACCCTTCTCCCCAAGAAAAGCACGGGCTCTGCCGATTATGTCCGCTCGTTCCTGTATCCGGCTATGAACGATTTTTTCAAAACAGCGCCGCCCGTTCGTTACACCGACTGTGATTTGATTTACAGGCATGTATATGATGAAGCGAGAAACGAGCGGCAGCGGCGGGATCACGATAATATAGAAATCAACATGGTATCGGATATCATTGCACTGTATGTAATGCCCGATGACGGACCGAGTATATGTTCGCATTACTATTGCAGTGCAAAAGGAAAAGACGAGCGCACGGAAATTTATGTAGTACCCAAAAAAGACTTTTCAGTGTGGTTAGCCTTAGAAAAAACAATGCCGGATTCGGGGGTGAAGCTTTATGAAACGCCGTTCCTTTCACGAAAAAAACAGATGTAAAAATCGCGGAATTTACGGCAAGAAAAATTACACACGTTTAGGAAAACAGCAAAACCGCAGAAAATCAGCGGTTTGGGGTCGATATTCTACTCGGAATTGCGCCAAAGAGAGCAGTCATAATGGCGCAAAATTCTTACAGAGCGACGGTGAGCAACTGTGATACACATTCGCCCGGGCAGTCAGGCGGGCAGTCTGCTCTCCATTCTCTCCGTGGTCGGTGAGTACCCGTATTCATCACTTCGATTATTGGGAAATGAGCGTTGCTTTCGTATGACGGTCCATAAGCTTTCTGAGAAACAAGTCTTATACAACTCTGAGTCTGGTGAGCGGCTTACCTGCCGAGCTCTCAGTATATCCGGGAAAGGTTCCGGGAAAACGATCAGGCTGATGCGACCTGCTCTCTCTATACTGGAATGGATTTCACCTGAAGCTCTCCCTTCATATCTGAGCACTTTCCGAAATCACAGGTTTTCGGGAGACGTGTCGCATATCCTGCGAAATCATCGGATTGCAGAAGCGATAGTAATGTGTATGCGAACGGGAATGGAGTACCGTCCGTATATGCTGCCCAAGCTTCAGAACAGGGAGATTTTCTCTGTCATACCGAGCCGGACTGTATTTTATCCATCCAGGTGCCTGAAGTATATTGGTCAGCTTGAGATGAATAAAACAATGTTCACACGAATTGTCGGTGCTGTATTTTCGCATCGGAAATGCTTTGCAGTGTACAACACCCGCAACTCTGTTATGAAGTGGTCAGGTATGGGAGAGTTCAAGGCATTGCACAGTTTAATCGAAACCGCCAGATGGAATGCCGGCATTATTGATATTGATTCAGCGATTCTTTTCGGTCAGTCTGACAAAGTGTTGTTGGATACACTGGAGGACAATGAGGCGAGCAAACGACTTGAGTTTCGGTTTGACAGAATTTATCATCATATACACTTTGTGCCGCTCAATGATTACGGCATCAGGTTATTGAAGATTATATGCATCGAGGATGTCAGTAAAAAACTTCTTGATACTCTGTTTGAGTCTGACAGTTTATCTTGCGGTCTCGGTTCTTTCGAGTATGATGCTTTCTTTGATAATAAATATATATTATCGCACTTGGATGGCGATATCGCGAGGCTCATTCGATTTAAAGAAGCTGTTTCCGCAAATCGGTATGACAGTGAAGTGATATGCTTCGAGTTCCAGGCGGATTATGTAAACGAGTTTCTTTCAGGACTTGCAAATGTCAAGGTTATTCAAATGAGTCTGGTGGAAGAAGAACTTGGACTTATGTAAGGAGGTGAATTCATCATGGACCGTAAGAAAAGAGCACTGGGAATTGCAATTATTGTCATACTGGGATTTGCAGCGCTGATGTACTTGTCGGGGCTACTGGGACAATTGCTGGCTAACTATTCCCTCTGGCTGGAATCGGGTGGAATTTCGGGCGATACTCCGATGCCCGCATTGAGCTGGAATTTAATAAGATGCTTCCGGCAGTCATTTACTTCTGACGGGTTAAAAGCGATGCTTATAATTCTTGCTGTGGGTGGTGGCATCTTTGCATATATCAAGCTTCATGATAAGTTTGACGGCAAGGAGTATGATCCGAGAGGATTTGCAAAGAGCAAGACAGGTGCTTATGGTACTGCATCTTGGATGACAGAAAATGAGATGAAGGATGTTCTTGAAATAGCTACCCCTGGAAAAGCTGAAGGTATTATACTCGGTGAATACAATGGAAATGTGGTTTGCCTACCAAAGAACACCAAACTGAACCGACACATTGCCATATTCGGTGCATCGGGAACTATGAAGTCGCGCGCCATCATCCGGAACGCATTGTTCCAAGCAATAAAACGAAGTGAGTCTGTAGTAATCACCGATCCAAAAGGCGAGCTTTATTCGGATACCGCTGAGCTGTTCCGAAGTGAGGGTTACGAAGTAAAGGTATTCAATCTCGTGCATCCTGAGCATAGTGATTCGTGGAACTGTATGTCAGACTTACAGGGAGATACGCTACTTGCACAAGACTTGACCAATGTCATAATTGGGAACACCAGCAGCGGGAAGGGCGACCATTTCTGGGATAACGGCGAAGCTAATCTGTTGAAAGCGCTTGTTTTGTATGTGGACTTTGATCCAAGCAGAACACCCGAGATGAAAAACCTACCTGCAGTGTATCAGCTTTTGACTCAGTATAGTGAGCGACAGCTTACAGCAATGTTTGAAAAGCTTCCGATGGATCATCCGGCACGTGCACCGTATAACTTGTTTGCTCAAGCCAGTGATACTGTGCGTTCGGGAATTATAATCGGACTCGGAACCAGATTGCAGGTACTGCAGAATAAATCCGTAGCAGCAATCACAAGTCGGTCTGACATAGACCTTACTGCACCGGGTAAACGCAAATGCGCGTATTTTATAATCCTCAGCGACCAGAACACCACGATGGCGTTTCTGTCATCTCTGTTCTTTTCATTCCTTTTTACCAAACTGACTCGGTACGCCGACTCCACTTCCGAACAGCGCTGTGACGTGCCCGTTAATATGATACTCGATGAGTTTAATAACATAGGCAAAATCGGAAGTGCGGCAGACGGATCTGACTTTGCAAGAACACTCAGTGTTATTCGTTCAAGGGATATAAAGGTTATGATGGCTGTACAGAGTCTGGGACAGTTGCAGAACAGGTATCCGAACAACCTTTGGCTTGAGATACTCGGCAATGCGGACTTGCAACTTATGCTCGGTTGCTCGGATAGCGAAACAGCCAGCTTTTATTCTGAGCGTGCAGGAGAAATGAGCATTCAGATTGATACTACCATGACAGTGCGGCAAACTATGGCAGTTGCGCAGGTAATACCGCAATATCGTCATACTGAAGGGCAAGGTCGAAGAAAACTTCTTACTCCTGATGAAGTTCTTCGGCTTCCGAACGAAGAACTCCTGTGTGTTATAAGAGGACAGAATGTACTGAAGCTTGATAAGTTCGATTTTACCAAGCATCCGATGAGCAAAATGATTAAACGCGTTTCCATCATGGACTACAACCCGTCGGCGCTTCCTCATACTGATTTCTATAATCCAGTAAATTTGGATACCCAGAGTCCGGCCGAAATGATTCTTCCGGAAAAAAACGAAGAAAAACAGCCTGACTCCAAACCGAGTTCAAGGAGAAAACTCTACAGCTCAGCAACCCCGCCAATTGAATTTTAATTTATAAGGAGGTATGAATTATGCCAGCTAAGAAACCTACAGTTACTCCTGAAGAAGTGACAACTCCTCAACTTGAGGGAGAAAATGAAGCTAATTTAATAGACCGTAGTCAGAATTCCGAAGTGGCAACATCGTTACCCCAGACCGAAACTGAAATCGTATCTGATGAAGCCACCATCATGAATGCGCTTAACTCCAATAATGAGACTGTATCTGAAGACGTGCCCATTGTCCAGACCGAACCAAACGAAGAAAACCCTTCAGCCGCCGGCTTTGAAGACGCCATGAATTCAGGAGAAAACAATGCATCTCCTCAGACTGATGCAGAAACTCTGGAAAATCTCGCTCCAGAGCCCCCTGCTGCCGAAGAGGCGACAGAAACTCACGATGAGAACCAGACCGAACCTGAAAAGCCAAAGCGAACCCGAAGGCGGAAAGCGGATCCTGAAGATTCACAAAATCAGTCTGATACAGCGCCTGGTTCTGATAAGAATGCCAACCCGGACGGTGTCGAGATTGCTGATAAGCCTAAGCTTAGAATCAGTCTGCCAAAGCGCTCGGATATTTTATCAATTGATGACGAGCTGGGTGTCGTCACCGATGCAGATAAAGCAAAGACGGAGCTGCTCGACCTGCTCGAATCCTACCGCGGCAAAAAACATCTGTCCGGGAAAATTCAGGGCATTGAAAATCCGACCGGGGAGCCTTCAAAATCCCTTGCAGTCCTTGCTTACGGTGAGTATAAGGTTATCATTCCTCTGCACGAAGCTGTTGAACCGCCGGATGATTTGAAAGGTCAGCCGCTTGATTATGCACTTAATTATATGCTGAACAAACGGCTTGGCGCGGAAGTGGATTATATTGTAAAGGGTATTGATGCAAAAACAAAGATTGTAGTGGGCAGCCGTGTGGAAGCGATGCGGAATAAGCGCAAGAGCTATTACTTTGGCACAGACCGGGATGGGAACTACCTGCTTTATTCCGATATATGTGCTGAAGTCAGGGTTGTATCCGTAGTACGTTCGGGAATATTCGTTGATCTGTTCGGACTTGAGGTGTTCATCCCGTTGCGGGAACTCAGTTATCAGCGGTTAATGGATGCAGAAGGATATTTTGCACCCGGACAAAGAGCACTCGTGAAAATCCTTGAGATCGACAGGTCAGACCGAAAACATATCCGCGTTAAAGCCTCAGTAAAGCAGGCGGGCGAGAACCCGTATGAAAAGGCACTACGTAAGTACACTATAGGGAACCGATATGTCGGTACGGTCAGTCTGGTGGATGTGAACGGGGTATTCGTTTCCCTTGACGGTGGCATTGATTGTTTGTGTAATTACCCAAAGCGCGGCCGCCCGCCAAAGGGTGCAAGAGTTACCATAAGAGTTCTGGGCATCAACTATAACACCAATCGTATGTGGGGTGCAATCACGCACATTGCAGCGGCAAGATAGCGATGTATAAAATGAGTATGACGAGAGGAGGTGTTACATATGTCAGGTTTTAATCTCAACGCAGAGGAAAAGCAGCGACGTAAGGAGATATCCGAGCACACCAGAAAAATGATTCTGTCCATACTGGAAATTGAGGAGCAGGATGAAACCTCCGTGATGACCGGATACCGTGGCTATTACTTGCAGATTTCCTTTTCTGAGTTACATCCGCTGATGGTATTCTGCCTTGCCCGCCCCCTGAAGAATACAGGTGAAACGAGACAATTAAGGTTTATAAATGACTTAAACCTCAAAAGCATTCTGGGCAGTCATTCCATCAACAAAGACGTTGGCTGCTATTCCTACCGCGTAGCACATTGGCTGGATAAAGAGCTTGAGCCAACCAGATTCTATGAAATCCTTGACCGCTGTGTCGATGAAGCTGATAAGAGCTATAGTCGTCTGGCGGTCTGATTTTATATAAAAATAAAAGGAGCGATATTATGAAAAGAGATGTCTCTGGGCAGAAATGTCCCTCGTGTGAAACGGGAAGGCAAATGCTTTTTCTTGATCCGCGAGAGCTTTTCTGCCCGTATATTAGTAATCACAGAGGACATTCATGCGCAATGTATGTCCCGATACAAGCCAATTCAATTTCTGAAATTTACAAGGAGGAATTTGTCAAATGAAGACCAAATCAAAATTAAGATCATTCTTGTCAGCATTACTTGCGCTGGCTATGCTTCTCAGCTCATTCCCGATGATAACTTATGCAGCTCAGTCCAATGAGTATGTAGACCCTGCAGATATGTGGCTCTCATCCAATAACAGGACCAATGAGCTCGATGTAAATTCAACAACGACGTATGAAACCCAGTATTGTGCTATATGTGATAAGGAAACAACGGTGCTTACATACAGAGTGCCCGAATACACACGTTCGGGTGAAACGGCTCTTAACCGAGATGTAAGGTACTCGGATGGCACAAAGATTGACGGAAGAGGACAAGGAAATCTCGACAGCGGAACCCCGGGCGTTGATGCATATTTTACGGGGTATCATTGGACGAAGGTTGTTTGCCAGAACTGCGGAACGATCAACTCGGGAAGCAATCAACAGTCATATGGATTCAATAACAACGTCTATTCGTTGCATAGCTGTGATAATAACTTTTTCCTGCAGTTTGATAACACAACCCACGAGCATTACAATGAGGAGTACCACCTTACAACGCTCAAACGTGGCGAATACTGTAAATTCTGCAAAGGTACATATGCAAGAGCAACGCAAGGACTCCAAGAGCATAGCTTTGTTGAAAATATCGACGGACAGGTCGGAAACAACAGATTTTATATTGCAGAAATCTGTAGTGATTGTGGGTATGAAACAAGTGAATATGTAACTGCAAAGTCTGTTGTAACTTCCTATTACGGTGTTGAAGACGGAGAAGCACATACTCTCGCTGTAAGCGATTTGTCAGATAGCGGAGTTCGCACTTCCATCCGCTACGGAACATCTGCTGACAACTGCACGAAGACATCTGCACCGAATTATACTCAGGCGGGATATTACACGGTTTATTATGAAATAGACTATTCCTACGCCGGAGAGGTTATGACAGAAAACGGTGTATCGTATGTATGGCTTGTAGCCGAAGATGAAGATAGCAATGGAACTATAGTAGTTCTTCCGCAAACTCACGAGCACGAGTTTCATTATCTTGAAACAATAAAGCCGAGCTGTGATGAGCTTGGATATGACAGATTCCAGTGTAACGGTTGCGGACAGCTTGAGAAGCGAAACTATACGCCGTCACTCGGTCATGATTATGATGATATCGTTATAAGAGAAGCAACCTGCAAACAGGGCGGTCTTGTGTTAACACTCTGTGCAGATTGCGGTGACTTCTATCAAACGACAACTGCAACGGGCGCTCATTCATACAAGTCTGTAAACCATACCCCGACTTGCCGTAACGTAGGATACACAGAGTACACATGCGAAGTGTGTGGCGATAATTACATTAATAACATTCAGCCGCTTATCTCTCACTCATATGAGAGAATTACAAAAGAGCCTACATGTATAGATCGTGGCTATACAACATCCACCTGTACGATGTGCGGATATAATTATGTTGATGACTATGTCGATGAGTTGGGACACAGTTGGGATGAGGGGCATACAGTAACCGCGTCCACCTGCACAGGCGAAGGTATTATGGAGTACAACTGCCAAAACACAGGTTGTACTGAAAAGATGATTCAGGCAATGGATGCTGCCGGACACACTCCGGGGGACGAAGCAACCTGCACAGAACCTCAGAAGTGTATTGAGTGTGAAACAGTGCTTGAACTTCCGAAAGGACATGCCTATGACAGTGAAGTTACAGCCCCTACTTGCACTGCAATGGGATACACGACCAATTCCTGCATAAGCTGCGGGGACACGTACTTGTCAGATTATGTGGATCCTACTCCTCACGAATACGAGGAAACAGTTATTCCGGCGACCTGTACGAGCCTGGGGTATTCAGTATTCAGGTGCGCAGATTGCGATGATGAGTACAAAGCGGACTACACCGATATGCTGGAGCACACCTACGTTGAAGACGTTACGGCTCCGACCTGTACCAGTCTGGGATATTCGACATTTACCTGTTCCGGGTGCGATGCAAGCTACGTGGGCAACTATGTGGATAAGACACCTCATAATTATAACAAAGAGGTAATCCCACCAACGTGTGTGGAGCACGGACATTCCGTGTACGAGTGTCCTGATTGCGGAGCAAGCTACATTGATGAGATTGTGGAGAGCACCGAGCATACATATGAGGAAACAAAGATTCCTGCAACATGTACATCACTCGGCTACAGTATTTTCAAATGCACCGACTGTGATGATGAGTATGTAAGCAACTATGTGGATAAGCTTCCTCATGACTATGAAGCAACTGTTATTCCTGCAACATGTACCGGTCTTGGACATTCCGAGTATCAGTGCAAGAACTGCCCGGATAATTATAAGAGCGACTACACAGAGCCGACGGGACATAATCCGTCAGACTGGATTATAGATACCCCTGCAACCATCGAGCACGCAGGAGCTAAGCATATCGAATGCTTAACCTGCGGAATAGCACTTCAGGAATCGGAGATTCCGCAGCTCATTGATGTGGATCGCAGCGATGAGGACGGCGAAGCTTTAGTTGGCGCATACAGCATCATCCTGACAGACTCAAAGAACATCCCTGTTTTTGACAGCGAGATTACAATTGATGTCAATGACAATGTCACCATCAGACTTCCGGAGAAAAGGCTACTGGACTATAAGGACCAGACAACTATCACTGTTTTCAATACCGAAACGCAGGAAGCTGTAACGGGACTTCGGATCTTTGTTTATGATGCAGCGAATAATGCAGCAACAGGTGCAACAGATGCAAACGGACAGCTTAAGGTTCCGAATAATCAGTCCTCTACAGGAGATGATAACGGAACCATCGGCAAAGACGAAAATGAAGAAAAGCTTACGTTTGTTGTCCGTGTATCCGACAAGGAAAATGTGGTTATTCCGGATTGTGATGTTTACATCGGCGAGAGCAATAATATTGTAGTGGATCTCCCCGAAGGCATAAAGCCATCTGTTGAAGCTCCCGTAATTGTAACTGTTGAGGATCAGTATGGTAATCCGCAGAAGAATGTTACCATCATTGCACTCGGCGACAATGATTATATAGAAAAAGGCAAAACCGACATCTATGGCCGTGTCACACTCCCGATGGTAAACGAAGGTTTTACAAATGATGAAGGGCACGTAACTGTCGATAACATCAATGTTATTGTCAACGACGAAATCGGTCTGATAGCAGATGCGTTTGTTAAACACAACGAGGATGGAACCGTTTCGGTTACGCTTCCTGAAGGAAAAGGCATCAGCCATTCAAATCGCATTACGGTAACAGTACTCGACTCTGAAGCTCTGGCAGTTAAAGATAAGTCAATTACTGTAACTGATCTTGAAGAAAAGACTTATACCGACATAACGGATGAATCCGGCAAAATCGTTGTCCCGCCGCTTTCGGAAGATTACTCGGATGAAACCGGTATGGCAGTTGTAAATGGATACACTGTGTTTATCGCCGACGAAATAAATCCGATTGTTGATGCCTTTATTGAAATTGAGAACGGTGCTATCAGTATCGCGCTTCCTGAAGGTGCAAATATTGATTATAACAACCGTATCACGGCGACCGTTACAAAGGATGACGAGCCTGTCAAGGATATCCCTGTTAGCTTTACCGATACAACAGGTAAGACCGAAATCAATCTGACAGACGAGAATGGTAAGGCAGTTGTCCCGCCTGCAAACATTGATTTCACTGATGTGAATGGATTTGCGCAGGTTGACGGATATTCCGTAACAGTTAACGATGAAAAGGGCTTTGTGGAAAAGGCGTTTATAACTCACACGGAAGACGATAAGCTTGATATAAAGCTTCCGGATAATCTCTTGATCGAGTACGGCAACAGAATAACCGTGCAGGTGCTTGATAAAGAAACGCAGGCGCCGGTGAAAGACCTCGTGGTCATTGTAAACGAAGTCATTGTTCCGACAGAGTCCGGCGAAGAAACACCTGTGGGCAAGACTATGACGGATACCACTGATTCCAAGGGTATCGCGGTATTCCCACCGCTTTCTGAAGACATCACTGACAACGAAGGTGGTTCCAACGTAACCGACAAGACCGAAGAAGAGGACAAGGATACTGACGGAGACGGAACTCCCGACACTCCGGGTGAAACGATCGAACAACAGTATATCGTATCGGTAAAGGATACCAAGGGTATCATCCCTGATGCGTTCGTGAAAATCAGTAACGGCAAGATCAGTGTTACATTACCTGAAGGAAAGACTTTGACAACAAGTAATCAGACAACAGTCACGGTTCTTGATAAAGAGTCAAAGCCGATATCGGGTGTAAGCGTTACAATCACTGACAGCAGCAACACCTCCAAATCCGGCACCACCAATGCAAACGGTCAGGTGACACTTCCCGTCAAGTCCTCCGGTGGAGGTGGCGGTGGCGGCGGTAGCAGCTCCTCTGGCGGAGGTGGTGGCTACTACAGTGGCGGCGGAATCGGAGGCTCATACTCATCTACAACCGTGAATGTTGTCGATAAGGACGGCAAGACCGTATCTGTTTCCAAGTCCACAACCACGACCCAAGCTACACTCACACTTCCTGCAGGCAAAAATCTGCTCAAGGATGATAACTATTATAAAATTACGGTAACTTCTGGTTCTCAGGCAAAACCTGGTTATACTGTTGTACTGAAAGACAGAAGCGGTAACGAAGTAAGCGGAGTCACGGATGCTTCCGGTAAGCTAACGCTCCCGGGTGTTAAGCATACAGCATATATCTTCGGATATCCGGATGGAACCTTCAGACCGAATGGTAACATGAGAAGAAGCGAAGCTGCGGCAATCTTTGCGCGTCTTATTGCGGAAGCGAAGAATGAAAGTATTAGCGGCAGAGCTTCTTTCAAGGACGTTGATTCTGATGAGTGGTATGCATCTTATGTTGCATATCTTGAAAAATATGACGTAATACGCGGATACTCCGATAATACATTCCGCGCAGACAACCAGGTCACACGCGCGGAGTTTGTCGCTATGAGCGTCCGATACTACGATTTATTCGGCGATTTACCATCTGTTTCAAACACCAATAGATACAGTGATGTGTCTTCAAGCTACTGGGCGGTTAAAGAAATCTCCGTCGCAAAAGAAATAGGTTGGCTCAACGGATATGCTGACGGCACATTCCGCGGTGATAACAAAATTACGCGCGCAGAAGCCGTGACCGTAATTAACCATGCAACGGAACGTAATCCTGATAAAGAGCATATCAACGAAAACTTCACCAAGCTCAACAGATTTACGGATATAACCGATAGCAGCGCATGGTTTTTCTATAATGTGATGGAGTCTTGTAACACACATCTCGGCGCGGCATCAAGCGACGGCGAGAACTGGATAGACTAATTTTAAAAACAAGGTCCGGAGGACTTATTTCTCCGGACCTTCATAATAAAGGAGTGAACTTGATGAAAACTAAGCTTTTTAGCATGGTATTTGCCATACTCATATTTTGTGCATCAGTTACCAACGTCTTTGCAGCTCAGGGGACCGAGGGTAATGAGCTTCAAGTGGTTGAACCCCAACAACTTGAAATTCAGCTCGGTATAGAATGGGCAGGGGTTGAATTTATGCTCAGAACTGATGCAGGCGTATATCCAACAATCATTGCGGTAGATAAAACCGGAGTATTATCACTTGAAATCGGAGGCAGTAAGGAATATATCCTTTCTTGCCTGCATTCATCTGTCGCAATTCCTGATGCAATGTTATTGCAAGCTCCTGTCACGAGCGAGAATGAACCTCAGACAACTGTCATGGCGGAAATTGAAGGCATTGAAAAGGTAATTCCTGTATCACACATTGTTATGTTTGTTGTAGGCAGCATAGTTGCTGTAGGTATTCTGATTGCAATTTACGTCTCAAATAAAAATAAGCGTGTTGTGCAAGATGACGAAGATGATGACGAGTTTTAATAAAAATTGCTCTCCAGACTGACTTCAAAACCGAAAAAGCAAAACTTTGAGAAAAGTTATGTTGAATATTCACAAATCTTTACCAATAGGCTTGACGAAAGGGTTGCATTTTGATATACTATAACCGTGACAGGAGCTTGCATCCAGGCTCTCGGTACATCGGACGAATTCCCGGTGTTAGACTTGTTGATGATTGATACAAGGAACCGTTACGGATTTAGCGCACAGAGCGATCCATAATGATGCAAGCCAAATTGAATATGGGGCCGGAGGGCTGCTTAATACTTTACAGAGTCAATCGTCGGGATGAGACAACAAAATTCCCGACACGTTGGCTCTGTATTGCCATTTTTGCAGACTTTCCGGCCTTTTTCTTTACAATCGGAGGTGACTTTAATGAGTAAAAAGACTAAAAAAAGAAAGGGATTGAACAAAGCTCCCATGCGGTGCCCGTATTGCGGCAGCAGTGTGATTCTGCGAAGTGCTGACGGTATTTATCAGGACAACAGCAGAAATACTATGCTTTATGTATGTTCACACTATCCGGAGTGTGATGCTTACGTAAGAACACATTCCGGGACCAGGGTTCCGGTCGGTAGTATGGCAAACTCCGAGCTCAGGGCACTGCGCAGGAGCGCTCATCATTATTTCGACCAGCTATATAAGTCCGGGTTCATGTCAAAGGACGATGCATATTACTGGCTTTCGAGTATTATTGATGCCCCGCTGTCTCAGGCGCATATTGGATACCTGAGCGAATATTACTGTAAGCAGGTCATTGAGCAGAGTAAAGCATATCTTGAGCAGTGTCGCAGTAAAAGGAAGAAATCCGGGCTATATAAGGCAGGGGGTGCGCTTGCATCATGAAACTCACTCTGCAGCAACAAAAATTAGTCGAAGATAATCTCGGTTTGGTAGGCAAAGTAATTCAGCAAAAGGTCCGCGGCTTACATAACATTCCTCATTATACATATGACGACCTGTTCCAGATCGGTTGTATCGGGCTCAGCAAAGCTGCAGCGACGGATAAGGGTGGGACATTTTCGACATATGCATACAGACTGATCTGGAATGAAATATGCGACACTCTCGTGTATGCATCAAAAAAGTATTCAAGGGAGGATGCGTATGAGGATGTTGGACTTGTTTTCAAGGAAGAGACTAAAGATTTTGGCGATACAGCAAAGATAGAGCTATATGATGTTATATCGGAGGCGAAGCGTAATGTTTCGCCATCGGTTGCACTTGGCATTGATGCTTTGCTCCTTATGAACGATGGATATACCGCTAAAGACATCGGCTCTTTATTCGGTAAGACAACAAATACGATAACGGCACTTATATCTAAGGCAAAAAAGCATCTTCGCTCTATTCCCGAGCTTCGGGCTCTTAACCGCGAATCGGTATGAAGAAAAAACTGTTTATTATCCCGGTACTATTCTTTGTGTTGGTAATGGTTTTGTTCCGCTGTGTTATTTACATCGGATATGTTCCGTCAGGATCAATGGAGCCGACTATCCCGGCAGGAAGTAAGGTGATAGGTATTCGAATAATCCCGGAGCTTGAGAAAGGTGATATTATTGTTTTCGGGTATGGAGATACATATATGATCAAGCGCATTGCCGCGAGCCCCGGGGACAAAGTAGGAGGAGGTATTGTACCGGAAGATTGCTATTACGTTCTTGGTGACAATTCAGCAAATTCCTATGATTCGAGATACTGGGAGAATCCATTTGTGCATCGCAGCAGAATCAAGGCGATAATTATTTGCAAGGTATAAAACAAAGGCCGTCTGTAGAATTGATATCTACAGACGGCTGATACTTTTTTGTTTTGAGGTTATTCTTTTTTGCTACCGATAATTCTGTCGGGAAAGACTGATGCGTTAATTAAATCGCCCGGATCCACTTCCAAAGCATCGGCAATGTTAAAGAATACCTCCAGGGAGAATGGATGTGCAATACCCGGTGCTTCAATCGCACTAATGTGCGAACGACTGACCTGAGCAAGTTCGGCCAGCTTTTCCTGCGACAAACCACGCATTTTACGAAGTGTGGATATTGCGATACCGAGTTGTATGAACCTATCGCGGTTCTTGAAACCGACTATACCACTCATTTCAGATCACCTGCCTCTTATATATTATTATACTTCCTGACAGTGTTTATGTCTGTGTTTTTCGGTAAGCACTTGACTAAAGTGGTAAGCAGAAGTATAATAAAATGTAAATGTGCTTATAAAGGTGAGCGTATTTGTGTGAGGGTGAGCAACTATGGGTTTTATCTGTAGTGGCTATATTGGAGAAAGACGGTCACCGCTTTTGCTATGTGGGAACCAGTAATAGTAACAAAGCGGAAAATGAAGTGGGTTTGTTAAGGAAGTGAAGGTATGAGAGAAAGAATCCTGTCGCTTATTATTGTGTGTCTGTTTATATTAAGCTTGCCAATTACAGCTTTTGCCCATAGCGGCAGAACGGATGGCAGAGGCGGACATAAAGATAATAAGAACAAAAGCGGACTCGGACGTTATCACTACCACTGCGGCGGATATCCTCCGCATCTACACACAAGCGGTGTATGTCCATACAGAGGCGGAGCCGGCTCGTCAAGCAAGCGTTCATCTTACTCAAGCACTCCGAAACCGGTGTACGCGACAAGAATCAATGCAGTTAATATTCCGGGTAGCATAAATGCAGGAGAATCTGCAACACTTAAAGCAGCTGTATATCCGTCAAATGCAGAAGATAAGACTGTATATTGGGAAAGCTCAAACCCGAGCGTGTTATCAGTGAGCTTGACGGGGGAATTAACCGCTGTTGGCGTTGGGACAGCAACAATCACTGCAAAGACATCGAGAGGAACATCAAAGAAATTCAATATCATGGTAAAGGAAGTATTTGCAGATAGCATCAACATTTCTGATAACAAAGATGAAATTCTGCTCGGGGATAGCGAATATCTGAAATGCGTGTTTATGCCACAAAACACCACTAATAAAGCGGTGCAATGGGCCTCATCTGATGAAAATGTGCTTTCTGTGTCTGCTGACGGCAGAATAATTGGTAAAGGTGTAGGTGTTGCAACTGTTACAGCAACACATAAGGAGCTGACAGATACCTTGGTAATTGAGGTAAAGCCCATTGATGCTAAAAGCGTTGAGTTTATATTGCCTGATGATATTGAAAGAAACGAGGCTCAGACACCAAGAATAAAGAAGAACAGTACATTACAGATTCAAGCTATAATCGAACCTGAGAACACTACATATAAGGAGATTGAATGGAGTGTAAGTGATGAAACTGTTGCTTCCATAGATGAAAGCGGATTGCTTACTGCTTATGAAACGGGAACGGTTGTGATTACCGCAACAGCAGTAAGTGGTGTGTCAGAAGAAATTGAGATAGAGATATATTCTGATATAGGATATGCTGTTGCGGGTGTCGGAGGCGCTGTTGCAATTGCTGCAGGTGGAGCTGCCTGGTATTACAGAAAGAAGAAAAAGGAAGAAGAAGCTGAATAACATAGAGGTTGCAAATCAGTTACATAATTAGAAAGAGGACTTCGGAACTTTAGTACTTCCGAAGTCCTCTTTCATCTATATTTCAGAAAATGCCAACCATTGCACTGTATAGGTGTCATATGAAAATCTGCATCCGGCGCTGTTTTCAACCCAGTCGCATTTGATACTGTACCATCCGCGAAGTTTTGATCGCAGGTGTGAATCCGTTGAAATCGGTTCAACCCATACTCTGTCATATTCTCGAAGCTCGAAACTTTCAAGGGGCTGTGTTTTTGGAACTGCACCTTCTGAATATTCCGGAGCTTTGTAATATATCTCTTTCGCTTCCTCAAACGGCACAACGACATTGTCCGGAGCTAAAAGCAGCATGCTTATAGAATCAACAATCATCCAGCCGTATTCGGTTGACCATACCGGTTGTCCGTGCATGATACGAAGGTTTGTCTGAGGTATCTGAATATCTGATTTTTCACTTCCGTTTAGCCGAACACTGCCATTTGTTGTGTTACCAAGCAGGAAATCTGTTGAAACCTTATATAACTCAGCCATTTTGAGAACACTGTCAATGGTCGGAGATTTTCTTCCGGCTTCCCATGAACTGAGCGTTGGTTGAGAAACGCCAAGCTTTTCCGCTGCCTCAAGCAACTTCAGTTTACACATCTTTCTTGCTGTTTTGAATTGTCTTGGCATATTATCACCGCCTGAATCGGATATAGAGATGTTTTAACGCGGTCAAAAGTCATCATTCTTGTCGGTGTTTTATTATCCCCGGCAATTTAAGCTCATTTCCCGTTTACGTTCTTCATATTCGGAAATTTCGCTCTCGTTTGCAGATCGGATATTAAATTTACCGCAATCGGGGCATTGTTCTGGTTCACTTGTTCTTTCAAAAAGAAACCGACAGTTATCACATGCATATATCATCTTTAGTCACCCTGCAAAGTTATTTTAGAATAATCCATTTGACATTTTTTCTATCACCGTCATTATCTATAATCTCAGCTTTTTGCAATTTAGTCAAATATCGCTGCACTGATCGTAATGGAATTGGCAATGCATCAGATATTTCTCTTGATGAAGCAGTAGGATTTTTTGAGATAAATTTAAGAATCATTTCTTTGTTCGCGCCAATGTTCGCGCCATGTATTGTGCTGCTGCCGACATCGCCGACATCTCTTATATTAAGAAAAAGTGTGATTCTGTCGGGTTACGGAAGTTAAGTCAATCATTTCGAATTCTCCTTGCAATTGGATTTTATATATTTACCGCTCTTTATCCGAGCATCAGCAGGTTTTTGAGCAGTTATAGGTATCATCCATGTGTTACCGATTTTCTGAGAATCAGCGATTCGACCTTCGGCGCACAGAATTGCAACCCTTCTGTTTGAAAGTCCCCACTTGGCAGCGGCTTCTGTAGTAGAAATGAATTTCACCATACTCACTCCAGTCAGATATCATATAATATATTATATTCGCTTTGCTGAATAATATCAAGTTGTTTCGTATTAATTTCTTTGGATTGTTGTAAATTTCAAATCATATCCGTGTAATTATATTGAAAACATGAAAGGAGGTTTTCAGTATGAGAAAAAACAAAATACGCATCATATCCATTTTAATAGCGGTGATTACGGTGTTTTCCGTCATACCGGCGCACGCTCAGACAATCCCGCGCGAAGCTATTCCGGACAACACTCCCCAGCAAGCTGTCGATGTTGCAGAACACTACATTAAAAACACATTGATAAAGGTGCAGAATGGGATGGGGTATGCTGATGCAAAGGGTGAATCCAACAGAATCCTATTCAAAGCCTTTATCAACAAACAGACCTGCGGATACAGCTACGGTTTACTCACGATTATTGCAAATAACGCAATGTTCGAGTATAGGGATATGTATTTGCGTCCACAGGCTTATGCCGCATATGAAAAGCAGGTTAAAATTCTGCTTGCAGATTTAATTAAAGCTGTTGAGTGTGGGAAGATTACTTATGCTGATGCCAAGAAAGAGGCATACAATCGAATCTACAAATCTGTTGACCCGTCATATAACCCGAGCGACAGGTTCCTCGTTGACTTTTGTTATTGGGATGTGATTTCGGTAGACGGTGCTATGTTCAACAGAGCAAGAAAGGTTCTGCTTGATGCAGAAGCGAGATACAAGAAGCAATCCCTATGCGCTTAGTCAAAACGCTTGCATTATCGGGTAATGTTTGATATAATATAAATATAAGTTTCACAGTTACCCTATAAGGTAATTACAGTTTTCTTTGTCTGCAAAGTGTCTGAAGGTCTTGTACCATCAGGCACTTTTTTATTTTCTTATGCTTCTTTGTCAAGAAGCACATAACTGCACAGAGCGCAGGAGCGTTCCTCCGCGTTTGTGTCGTATATACTCAAGGGTGAAAACTCAAAAGAACTCAGAGAATGAAGATATTCTTTGAGTTCTTTTTTTATATAAACAAGTGCCTTCAAGGCTCTGTTCAGGTATATTCCGGGGAGTCTTAAGGCTTACCCGCAATATAAATATTTTTCTATATAAGGAGGTAGGTGCTTATGAATGTGCATCTGCAAATCAATCAAAAAGGCGGTGATTCATTTGTTTGATGATCTGCCTGAGACAGACTATGTCCTGTTTCTTATTCCTACACTGGCAGAGATTATCTGTGAAGATGTAACGGACAAAGTTCGTGAACTTCATTTCTCTGCATACAGACAGCTTCAGGCACATCTGAACTTCTATAAGGGACGAGGATATTGCGAGAAGCTACTGTGTAGAATTGCGAAAAAGAAAGGACAACTGATTCTCAAAACCACATCAAAGGCTAAAATGGAAAAGCTTATGAAGCCTCAAGCTCCACATTATAACGGTGCAGAGTTCATACCGGACGAATACAACGTTCCGGAAGAAGAACTTATATGCTGGAGCGAAACTTCCTTTTTAGGACCTCTGAATCACATTGCTTACAAGAGGTACATGAAGGTGTTCGGTGAAGTTTTTCCGGATGAAGCCAAAAAATTATTACAACCATGAAAGGAGACTGCACAATAATGAGTGCGAATAAGTATCAGACAAATCTTGAAAGGATGAAAGAACTCATCCATATTCTTAACGAGGCAGAT
The DNA here is from genome assembly GCA_045539475.1 of Eubacteriales bacterium. GTDB lineage: Bacteria > Bacillota > Clostridia > Oscillospirales > JAAYXM01 > SIG480. The sequence continues at coordinate 67,161 of JAZQFJ010000091.1, forward strand.
ATTGCTTACTATCGGGATGATAATCCTATTATGACCGATTTTGACTACGACAGGCTCTTTGATGAGCTGAGCGGTCTTGAGCGGGACACAAAGCTTATTCTGTCCAATTCACCCACCCAGAAGGTGTCGGGAGAAATACTTGAGGAGCTTACCGAAGTAAGACACACAAAGCCGATGCTTTCTGCAGGAAAAACAAAATCTGTTGCGGATCTTGCGAAGTTTGCAGGAGATAAGGATGTTATCTTGTCGTGGAAGCTTGACGGTCTTACTCTTGTACTTCGGTATGAGAACGGCGAGCTTGTCCAAGCGATTACACGCGGTCGTGAAGGCATAATCGGAGAAGATGTTACGCATACGGCGAAAGTATTCCTCAATATACCGCTGACTGTTCCGGTAAAGGAATCGTTTGAAGTCAGAGGCGAAGGCGTGATATCATGGCAAAACTTTGATGAGATCAATTCCGGTCTGCCGGAACCATATGCAAATCCGAGAGGCTTGGCATCCGGAAGCACCAGGAAACTTAATGCAAATGAAGCAAAGAAAAGATGTTTGGAGTTTTATGCCTTTGAGTTGATTTCTGATAAAATCAGTCATTATGATAAAGAGGAACAGCTCCACTTCCTTGCTTCAAACGGCTTTGATGTTGTCCCGCATAAAAGGATTTACGGACCTTCTACACTTGAGGAGATTCAGCATGAAGTTGACAGATTCAATCCCAAGGAATACAAATACGCAGTGGATGGACTCATTATGGAATATGCTGATATCGCTTATGGTAAGAGCCTTGGAGCAACAGGTCATCATGAGCGCCGACTGATAGCCCTTAAATGGGAAGACGAGCTTTATGATACTAAGTTTCTTGGAGTCGAGCTTGCTACTACCAGAACAGGTATGGTAAGCCTTACTGCCATTCTGGAACCGGTTACTATCGACGGTACGGTTGTCACCAGGGCATACCTGCATAATTTTGACATTTTCAACAGTTTCCAGTTCGGAATCGGTGATACGGTCAAGGTTTATAAAGCAAATATGATTATTCCGCAGATTCAGGAGAATGTTACGCAGAGTAATACATATCAGCTGCCTATGACTTGTCCGTGCTGCGGCGAACCTTTAACAGTGAAGGCTACATCCGGCGGAACGAGCTTTTTGTATTGCAATAATTCCGAGTGTCCTGCAAGACTGGTCCAGAAGTTCGTGCACTTCTGCGAGAAAACACGTATGAACATTGAGGGACTTTCGGAAAGGACCCTGGAAAAGTTTATCGGACGTGGATGGATACGCAATTTTGGAGACCTGTATGAGCTTGAAAAACATAAGGATGAAATTGTAAATACAGAAGGCTTTGGTGAAAAATCATATCAGCGATTGCAGGCATCTATCGAAAAGAGCCGAAAATGTACGCTCGATAAGTTTATTGCCGGACTTGGTATTCCTATGGTTGGAAGACATGCAGGAAAAATCATCAACCAGTATTTTGACGGAGACTGGAATGCTTTTGAGCAGGCTATCATTGATGGCTATGACTTCACAGCACTTCCTGATTTCGGTCAGACTATGCGTGCCAACATATACACATGGTATGCAGATGAGGAGGAAGCAAAGCTTTGGCGTCCGCTACTTGATAAAATCAAATTTATAAAGGAGAATCATACTATGAACGCTACTGAGAAAACAGTATTTTACGGAAAAACCATCGTTGCTACAGGAAAGCTTGAGAACTATACCCGTGATGAAATTCAGGCGAAGATCATTTCGCTGGGTGCAACCCCGGCTTCATCTGTAACAAAAAAGACAGACTATGTAATCGTCGGTGAAAAGGCTGGGAACAAGCTTCAAAAAGCGTTAAATCTTGGCATCCGAACACTGACAGAAGAAGAGTTTGAAAACTTGCTGGTATCCGATAAGTAATTTATCAGCACATTATTGCGGCGTAGCAAATCTTAGGATTGCTGCGCCGTTTTTCATTTATGGAGGAAATTTTATGTATAACGGTAAAGAATCGAAATCCGACCGCTTCATAAGGATTGCAGAGGCGAGAGTCAATAAGCTCATCAAAATGATCAGGCTTCTCGGAAACTGCTCTATGAAATGCAATTATGAGTTCACTCAAAATCAGGTCAGTCAGATATTTTCAATTCTCTATGATGAACTGTATAAAGCGCGTGCAAAATATTCAATTGCAAAACGCGATAAAAAACGGTTCTCGCTCTCAAATGAGTCTGAGAAATATATGCAGGAATACCCTCATACTGATTTGCAGCTTCCGGACGGGACAACGATCAGAGCGACAGCGATTGATGATGAGAACTTCCCGGCGATTAATATTGACCTTATAGATTTTGAGAAGGACGAACGTCTTTGCTTTGTGGAATACAATCCGGAACGCAGCTCCTGTCACAAGGTTTGCATAGGTGTTTATCAGAGTGATAAAGACGAAACTGTATTCTATGAGCAATATGTCCGTGACAATTCACATTCACAGCCTTTATAGGCAGAAAGGAAATCATTATGAATAATCGTGTCAAATATGCCATGAAGCTTCACTGGAACGAGGTGGCAAACATTATCGGTAGAATTATATCCACTTTGCTTGGACGTGAAGTAATCTGTACCGCAAGGTACGAAGACTATAACTATTGGTGTGCAGCCACGACGGAAGACGATACATTCACAGTGGAAGAACTTAATATATTGCTTAACTTTATCGCTGCAGATGCAAGTGTCCGCTACGACAATATCCCTCATGATGCAGGCACAAGCAGATCTATTGCCATGAACCTTTCGGAGATGCTGCTTTCGTTATGTCTGGAAACAACCTGGGAGCACGCATCAATCTGCAGAGATGGGCTATGGCTCGTTGGTATTGATGATGTATCTGCACTTTCAAAATCTATCAGTAAGCGAGGTGTTGGTAATGTCACAGCTTAATGTCAATCAGATAACTCGCAAGGACGCGAGAAACCGCTTTGTTGAAAGCCTCAACGATGCATTTGATATAGGTAAAATCCATTTTGTATTTGCTACATACGATGTGAACAAGCCATCAGGCCAGCGACAGACCAATAATGTCCATATATACATCAATGTGGACGAATATCTGGAGTTGTGCCGAAAACTGGAATGCGGTGAATTCAAGCATATGATGCAGACCAAGAAGAAAAATAAAGACGATAGTCCTTTGTTTGAACACCTTGGCGGTACATCAGCGAAAATTCTTGCTGAAAGAGGCAGGACTCGCAAAGACGGGAAAAGCTTATCAAGAACAGCAAAGCTCACGGTCGGAGACAGTACTGATCTTGTATTTTGGGTGAACAGCGGTCCCGGAGAAGCTGATGCTAAGGGACTTATTGTTCCAAAGTTCGGCAGTAAACCGGAAAACTCCGTGGTTCTCGGTATGAGTTTTGAGTCATTCAGTGAGCTGTTGCTATCTACCAAAATGCATTATTTTGCATGGCTTGCTACTAAATACGCAAAGGCAGCTGATAAAAGCTCTCGTGTGGGAGATAACGCATAATGTTGGAACCGAAAACAGTGATTGCTGTACAGTTATGAAGAGACGGTGGGCATAATTATATGCCTTCCGTCTCGTTTTATATATTGGCATAAACTTGGCACAAAATTGGCACAGTTTTGCCGATGACAAGATAATGTGCAACGCGGTATAATAGTAACGTCGATAAGTGGGTTCGTAATCTGATCCCACTTGATTTTTTTGTAAAAGGAGTATTATGAAAATGAAATATTGTCCATACTGCGGTGCTGATCTGTTAGGCGGTACCGCTTCTTTCTGTTCGGAATGCGGAAAGCCTATCAGAAAACGAAAACAGGATGCAAAAAGTGGGAAAAAGTATCAGACACATAAAAGAAAGAAAAACAAATACGTGGCGGCTGAAGAAATTGTTCTTGACAAGGAAGCACCCCCTGATGAAACTGCAGAAACCGTTGATGATGGATATGACGGATACTATGATGATGTCCGACCTGCAGATGAGAATATTGAGCGTCCGGGGCTGGATAAAGCAATTGTTAAGAATCTCATCGTTATTATCGCCGGAGTAATTGCGGCTATAAGTATTTGCGTCATGGCGATGTACTTTATGTAGTAGTTGTAAATCAGTGTGGAAACTCGTGTAATTAGTATGAGGTGATTTTTTCTATGCTGTACTTATCAAAAGGTGTTTTGTGTAAGGACTCGACAACAGATACAGTCCGTGTTGCGCGTGGGGATGCAGTGTTTGTTCTGACAAAATCTGAATCCGAAATCTGGCTTAACGGCAGGTTTAATATAGTTTCCGTTACTGATGATAAAAAGGTAAATGCTGTAATCTCACTATATGAAAAGGGACTTGCAGAATTTGATGAACTATCCGATGCGCTTGGGCAATACAGACTTCTGTCGCGTTGTATCTGCTGTCCTGCCAAATCCGCATTTATCAAGGCACCGCTTTTAAAGACGGAAAAAACTGTGATGCTATGGCTTGATAATGCAGGAATCCGTCTTTCAACTGCAGAGCTTGTATATCTTATGGAAAATAAGGTCAGACCTTCGGGTAATCTTTTCGGCGATGAAAACGCCCAGGCACTTATAGAAACAATATATACCAAAGATACGATTTTCGATAATATCCTTGAAAACCGTATGGAATACGCGAAATGCAGAAACGAGATTGTTTGTGCGATTCTGACTCTACTAAAAAAGAAAAGGATTGTGATGCTGTAATGTTTCTTAAAGAGCTTTATCGGGACTTACCGTATATACTGAAGAAGAAAATAGTAATTCATGCTGCAATTGCATTGTTGGCAATGATTTTGTTGTTTGTAATAAGCTTTTGTTTTTCGGATATTATACTGATGCTCCCCTGTTTGTTTTTGAGCGGTCTGATGATAGTGAAAGCTGCGTTTTTGTTTTACAATTGCATTGCCGGTAACTACATTGAGATTACCGGCATATGCTCCGATGTGGAAAAAACGACTATCAGGAAGAAGGTTAAGTATGTAATCCTGAGAGCAGAAGATAAAAAGTTAAAGCTCAATACTCATTACAACTTGAAAAATATATGTGTCGGAGATGCTTTGACAGTGTATATATCAAAAAAGGCGTCGCTATATTATAAGGACGGAATGTATATTGCCAATGAGTTTTACGGAGTTGTCGTTAATGATGATTAATTGATTAATGAATTGACTATTTTTACTTGATATGATATAATAAAAATATAAGTTTCAAGGTTTCAGTAAGAGAAATCACAGTTATCCAAGTTTACAAAGTGTCAATGAGCACATTCGTGCTTTTTGGCACTTTTTTATTTTCTTGATTTCTGCCCGGCTACGGGTTGAAATAAATATATTTTTTTAGCAGGTAACCCCTGCAGAAAGGAGTTTTCCATGTTGAAAGTATTCTCAACAAATGTCGTTGTATCGAAAGGTTTCAACGGCGCCCCGGCACTCAAATTTTTCAAGGACGACAACACCAATACCAGGAGCGTCAGATTCCGTATTGGTAAGAAGGTCTATGACTCGCGTGCCGAAAACAATGCCCGATGGCTTAATTACAGCGTCAAGGCTTTTAATGGCTTGTGCGACCGCATCGAGAAGATGAATATTGAAGAAGGTGCGTACTTGAACATTTCAGGCAGACTTGACGAAGAGACGTGGACGGATCAGAACAGCGGAGAGACGAAGATGGCAGTGGTCATCATCCTTGATGAGATAGAATATGCCGGCGTCGCGAAACCAAAGGAAGGTTCAGCTAACGTCCAGACAGCCAAAGCAAACGCTTCAGCAGCTCCTGAAGCACCCGCGCAGAACCCCACAGACTCCGATAATTTTACCGGTTTCCAGAATTTCGGCGGCAGTGGCGGAATGTTCGATGAAGAATAGGAGCTAAAGTGAGATCCGGCGTAAATTAAGCGCACATGAGTATCTTTTGATAATCTCGTGTGCGCTTTTTTTGCGCCTGTGAGGAGGTAGTGTATGACAAACGAAAGCTTTACCCTCTTATCAAATGAGGAAAAGAACAGAAAACTCAAAAACGTATTGCTCGAAAAGTCGGATAAGCGGCTTACTGAGGAGGAAACCAGAATTATCATGATCCATATTTCTCTCAATAAGCAATATGTTATCAAGAACTATTCGGAGCCTATGAGTTTTCTCGCTGCTTTAGCTGCTTCGGACAGCTATGAAAGCCAGACAATACTCGGCAGTGCTTTGGCAGGAGTCCCCGACATTTCAATGACTATGTTCGATGATTCCAACGCTGCCGCGGTAATCACAAAAACAAACCGAGACGGGAATCCACTGTATTGTGTTCATGTGTATATCCCGTCATCCCGTACCGAAAGGAGATCTGAGATATGAAAGTACCCGTAGGGAAGGGCACTATTGTAAGAGAGACTTTGCTCATCATAATAGCATTGATGCTGTTTGTGTTTATGTGCAGGCTGTGGCCGATACTGCTCTTTATGATTGTCGCTTTGTTTGTTGCAATGATTATTCTGCTATTTAAAGCATCGTCAGAGCCGAAAACGGTTGAGCCGAAGCCCATACCGTCAACAGTAAGACAACCGGTACGGATACCTTCGCAAAATGATGTATACGCACTTGCGTATTCTGTCATACTCAGACGGATTACCGAGCTTGTCCATGAAAAATATCCTCAGGCGCGTTGGATTTGGGAAGCGTCAAATGCACGCAACCTTATAGAAAACGGGGAAGATGTATACATTCTCTTGAATCGTGCCGGAGGATATGGCAGGGCTATGGTTAAAATAGTCAACCTGAGTGTCGTGGATGTCGTGTTTGGTGTTCCGGAAATTGACACATTCCCCGATGCTGCGGATACAGACGCTGAAGACGCGGATGAGGGTGTGCCGGAAAACTATGAGCTGATAGCCTTTGAATGGGTTCAGGCACACATTATTGATCTGAACAACAGATGCAATGAAGCTATCGGTGAAGGCAAAAATATGGTCATCATTACGGAGGCTGAGCTTCCTGTACGGGAGAGTTGGATTGATGTATGTAAACAGCTTCAGAAGTCCGAAATCGAAAACCTTGAATGTATTCCGGAGGGAATACAGATTAATCTCACGCATTGAAATGCAGAAAGGAATTTACAATGAGTAATGTCACTAATCTTTTTAATTTCGGTCGCGCTCTGCCACATCCATTTGATAGCGTGACAAATAAGAAAGTCAAGGTATCGTCAAAGTATGGAGACGGAACCACATCAACATTGTGTTCGACGGTTATAAAAGCCGTGAATGCCGCTTGTGCTTGCATGAACGGTACAGGACAGGGTGCGTTTGGAACGCTTGACAGCAAGGGTATTGCTGAATATAAGTCATCAAACAGCGCTGATGAATATCATTTGGTTGTGTATGACAGCACGGTAGGAAATCTTCTCGCTTGCGTATATGATAAAAGCACGGAAGTGATTGAAACATATACAGCTCATTCCTCTGCAAGAGACGGCGCTGCTATTGTTATGGCCATGCTCCCGGCTCTTATGGTGGATGATGAGTTCAAGGAGAATTTTGATACATATTATGATCAGTTTCTTGCAGGATTTCTGGATATGGCTGTTACCACGGAGGCGATGGCATATATGTGTGACAACGCATATCGCCGCATCAAGGACGATGGCTGTGCAGCGCATGTCCCTGTAGAGATTGACAAATCGGGTAATATCATGCACGTGTCGAGAAGTCATATTGACTCAGGTAATTTTACTCCGCATGCAGTTATTGGCGGAGAGTTTACTATTTTCGGTTCCACCGGACCTGCAACGATCAAAAAAGCCAGTACCTTCATTGAGCACAGTGACTTTGTAAGAAAATACCCATTGAATTCATCAAGAGCACTTACCCCCGAAGAAGAGCTGATGGTGCCCGAGCTTCCTGAATGGTATATCATACCTCCGGAGGTCGTAGACATTTGCAAGCACGCACAGCACACCACAGGAAAGTCAATGCAGATGCGAAACTTTCTTTTACGTGGTCCTGCCGGTACAGGTAAGACAATGGGAGCAAAGGCTGTTGCAGCAGGACTCGGGCTTCCGTATAAGAAGTATACCTGCTCTGCTGGAACGGAAATATATGATTTTATCGGTCAGATCTTTCCGGATGCCGAAGGAGGCTCAACAGGAGATATACAGCTTGACCGTGAACGGCAACAGCTAAAGAGCATGGGTGGAATCAACTATACAAACGTTGCGAAGCTTATGAACCTGCCCGATCTGGACGATATGGATTACGATCCCCAAGGCGTGTATAAAGCGCTCACAGGGAAGGATAAGCCAAACGCATCCACTCAGGACTGTATGCTTATCGTGCTCAATAAAGTGACAGATAAGATAAAAGAGCTTTCCAGACGCGATGAAGCAAGTGCGTCACAAGGGCAGAGTTTCACTTATGTCGAAACCGATTTTCTGACAGCGCTCAAGAACGGATATGTTGTTGAGGTGCAAGAACCCACCACAATTATGCAACCGGGTGTATTGGTCGGACTCAACTCATTGCTTGAGCAGACCGGATCCATCACGCTCCCGACCGGTGAGGTTATCGAACGCCATCCTGATGCTGTGGTTATCGTTACTACTAATATAAGCTATGAAGGCTGCCGCGGTATGAACCAGTCTGTCATTGACAGAATGAGTCTGGTGTGCGATGTCGAGGCTCCGGCACCTGAAGTAATGGTCCAGAGAGCGATGAGTGTCACCGGCGCAACTGATGAATACCAAGTAAGCCAAATGGTTCAGGTGGTAAACGATATTGCGGAATACTGCAGAACTCATGGCGTTACCGATGGTTCCTACGGCATGAGAAGCCTGATCGACTGGATTGAAAGCAGTGCGATCACGAACAATGTCTATGAATCGGCATTATACACCATTATAAGCAAAGCCACTACGGACGAACTGGAACGTGAGGCTTTGATAACATCAGTGCTTGAGCCTATTTTTGCTCCACCGAGGAAAAGAGCTTCAGCATAACTATTATGAGAGGAGGTTAACCCTGTAATGGCAAGGGTGAATCACAAATTAGTCAAAGAGCGCTTGAACGAAAAGCGCAGTAAAATAACTGATCGCCAGTTCTTCACATCACGACTGCTCGCAGGTCACTTTGAAGACATGGCGGCTGCACAGACACGGCGGTATAAATATAACCGCCGTGTCCACGTCAATCTTGTATGGGAACCTGACAGCAATATGATGGCGATGACGAACAACAGAGTTATTCTCATCAATTGCGGTAATAAGTTCATTACCAAGGTCAGAGGGCGCGAGAACCGCTATCAGATAGTGTGCGGGTTCTTTGCTCACGAGCTTGGACATGTTCTTTATACAGACTTTCTTGCAGGTCAGACTCATATCAATTTACTTGGACAAGGCAAATGGTTTCCTGAAAAGCCGATTTTAAAGACGAATGCAGATATACGAAACGAAGCCGCGCTTTGGGATTATGCAAATGATTCCGAAGAAAATATGCAGGCAGTACAGTATATAGCCTCTGAAATCAGCAATGTCATTGAGGATGGATACATAGAGGATCGTATGCTGCTGAATTTTCCCGGCAGACTGAAATACGGTCTGGAAAGCTTGAGAGATATTCATTTTGAGCAGATGCCAACCGTTACTCAACTTATTGAAGAAGAGGACGATGGTAAAAGACATTTGTTTGAAAGTATCTTGCAAAATATTCTGTCTTATGTCAAGTTCGGTGAGATAAAATACGGAGATGAGCCGCTTAATGATGTGCGCATTAAAACTGTTTTTGATCTCATTCTTGATATAGACAGTGCCCTGATAAGCAATTCAGCCAAAGACAGAATACGGATAACCAATTATATCCTTGTCCACTGCTGGGAGTATCTTTCGGATTATCTGGAGGAATGTAAGAAACGGCATCAGGAAGCAGTCGCTTCCGGTGCGGCTGGTACAATTTCGGAAACACTTGCAGGAATGCTCGGCTCAATTACCGGCGGATCCTTGACAGGTACAGGTGACGGAACTCCCGTTGCGCAGTCTTCCGGTGGTCCGGTCAATACGGTAACAGCGATAAGGCGTGCAAAAACCAAAGCCGATGCCGGGAAGGCTGATGAAGAGAAAGCCGAAGATGCGACTGGAAACGGGTCCGGTGATGATAATAATGCTTCTCAGACCGGAACGGAAAATGAAAATGCTCTGTCTGGGTCTGGAGATGATGACGGTACCGATCCGGTCGAAGAGGGTTTGAACCCCATTGACGACGGTGGGAACAGAGGCGGAAAGCAAGAGGTGTCTGAGTCTGAGGGCGGACGAATTCCGTATCATCAGACCAACACACTGTATGCACCTGAAGGCGGAACGACTGAATATGACAATGATTATCAGCGTGAAAAGTATGACAGAGCCGCTACGGACATTGAAAGGATACTTGATAAAATGGCAGAAAAGGCCGCTTGTACTGAGCTTGAGAACGCCAGAATCAAGGAACTGCGTGATGTGGCTCAAAACATCTCATACGGAGATATTCACAGCGGTGTCAACGTCCGTATAAATCGCATAAACAGTGTGGATGAGGAGCTTGTAGAGCAATTTAATGATATTGCAGCACCGCTGCTTGCCATATCCAAACAGTTGACACGCAGTGTTATTCGTCAGTTCGATGATTATAGACGCGGTGGTAAACAAACAGGGCTTATGATGGGACGAAGGCTTGAAGTGAGAGCTTTATGCAGAAACGATGGCAAGGTCTTTTCAAAGAACGCCCTTCCTAATGAAATTCCGCAATTGTCGGTGGGGCTCCTACTTGATGAATCAGGTTCTATGGGATGCGATGACCGTTGTACATATGCAAGAGCCGCAGCTATTATCCTGCATGATTTTTGTGAAAGTCTGGATATCCCGGTTATGGTCTACGGTCATTCAACCAGCGGCAGTGATGTCTGTTTATATTCATATGCCGAGTTTGAAGGCTTTGATAATAACGACAAATACCGTCTGATGGATATTCACGCCAGAGGCAGTAACCGCGACGGTGCGGCGCTCAGGTTTGTTGCGGAGCAATTGTCCAAGAGAACTGAGGATGTTAGAATCCTCATACTGGTTTCAGACGGACAACCTGCGCATTCAGGATACAGCGGAACCGCAGCCGAGGAAGACCTGCGCGGTATCAAGCAGGAATACCAGAGAAAAGGCATCTTGTTCATTGCTGCAGCCATTGGGGATGATAAGGTGAATATTGAAAGGATATACGGCAATTCATTTTTGGATATAACCGACCTTTCCCAGCTCCCCGTTAAGCTGACATCTATAATCAGAAAACACTTAAGATTTTAATAATCAACAGTTGCCCGAATGAGGGTAAAAAAATGATCGATACGGGCAACTGCAATATCTGCTGTTGCCCGTGATATGTCTTATCACGAAAGGAGCATTTATATGCATTTTTTAAATTTGATAACAGTAGATATACCTACAATCACACCTGAGCCTGAGATGGATGCACGAGTTCAAGAAGAACTTGAGAAATTAAAGGCTATAAGGACGGATAAGAATTTCTTTGCGGACTACTACATAGAAAAGCTCAACAGCCGTTCCAATGCGTTCGGACGCAAAGTTGATACGGAAATCGACATAAAGCTTGAACCGTACAATGAGCAGACCGAAAACCCTGAATACCTTGAATTTGATGATCGTACCGATGAGATTCGCCAGGACTATGAAACAGGTAAAACCGATTGCATCAAATTTCCCGGCGGAAAATACTACAGTGTATATCATTATATGGTTCGCAATAAATTCATTATTGGCGAAGACGGTTTGGTTTATCAGAAGGATTTCGGACAATTACATCACCCAAAACGCTCGAAACGTGCAAAGAAAATGACAGCATTTAAAGACTTCCCATATAAGAAGATGTATAAGACTATGGATGCATTTGCACGAGAAGAATATTGTCTTTACTATAATGAAGACTTTAAGGGATATGGTTATTTGTGTAATCCGAATGCTTTCTATGACTGGTATCAGATCGGTGGTCGCTGGCCGTTTGTATTCCTTGTTAAAGATAGCTGCCAAGAGTTTTCAATCGGAGAACGTAGCTGGGGTATTCATGAAGTTCCACCTTCACCCGATGGTTACAGATGGGTATGTGCAGCTCGTAAAAAGGATATTCAATGGAAAGTTATGTTTGAGTGCAGAAAAGAAAATGCGATCAAAAACTTCCATGAACTTGAAAAAGGCTTCGCTGAGGGTAAAATTCCTGAAGGTTGGTATGGGAATATCAACGAAAAAGGAATTGTCGGGTTTATGGAAATGCTCTATGTCAAAGGCGAAACTGTACAACAGTACCTTGCCCGACATAGAATTATCCGTAAATACAAATACCCGTCTTTCCCTTATGGTTATCTTGATGATCAGGGCGAATATCACAGCGAAGACTCAATGCCTTCTAAGAATGACAAAAAGGCAAAGCGTATGTGGCATAGAAAAGTCAATCGCTTTATTGACTCACTCCACGATGAGACCGTTTTGGTCGTTGTTGACTGTCATATTTAATGAGGTGCTGGAAAATGATTTTGAATGAACATGGTAAATCCTTTGAGTATGACGGCATTAAGTATGCTATAGGCGATGTTGTCATCGGTACTGATGTAAGTGAGTATGAAGGACTGGCAGGTACAATAATCGAAATCCGAGACGGCGAAGACAAGGAAACAGAAAACGAAACACCTGATATTTACTGTTCTTTTGAACCGCCTTTGTTACCTGAAGATGTAAGGATTCTTGAAGAAACCTTTTCAGACCTTTACGAAGCGCCTAAGACAATTGAGGATATCTTGCTTGATATGGTAATTATGGCTCCTGAGATGATTGTTCCTGCGGATAAGCGTTCCCGAAATGTCCGAAAAATTAAATTATATGCCGTTACAGAAGACTGGGTTAATAATGATGATGAATATGGGCAATCGACTACGCTTTTTGCAACAAAGGAAGCTGCTCTGAAGGAGTTCAAACTTCTTCTTGCGACCGAGGCTCTTAATGGCATTATTTCGAATATCAAGGGAACCTATGATTATGTCGAGGAATTCAGTTCTATAGACTACAAGTGTTATGCGGATGGTTTCCATGAAGGAAACCATTATCACGTTGCAGTTGAAGAAATGGAACTGTTCCTTACTCCGTCATCCCTTGAGCAAATGAGAAAACTTGCACAGGATATTGCATACTGTGCGGATTTCATTGAGCAGATTGAACCTTGGGAAGAAATTGCCGAGATGTCCACATCACAGTATCATAAGATGATTACCGATCCGGAACTGCCGGAACGCATCAGGAAAGCTATTGATATGAATGATGGTTACTGGGATTCTTACTGGCAGAGCATTTCTGAAGTGGCTCATCGCATTGTCAAAGAAGCCAAAGGAGATGGATGTAATGCAAATTCCGAAAACCTGTCTTCATAAACATCGTGTTGAGCAGTATGGTGATTACTGCAGAACGAGTCTTTTCTTTATTTCATACGGAGCAACATTAACCTGTATTGACTGTCAGAAAACATATTCTTATCGCAGTCTGAGGTTAAATATGCATCCCATAAAATACATAAAAAACCGTCGCAAAGAACGGTTGTATCAAGATGAATTACCATTTTAATTTAAGGAGGTCCCACTATGACTTTTTTTGATTTTCTACAATTGGTTGGAGGCTTGATATTGGCTTTTGGCTATCTGCCTCAAATCACACAATTGCTCCGTACAAAATCTTGCGGAGATCTTAATCTTAAAACATATCTGTATCTCACATTGGGTATAGGATTGATGGAAATATACGCAGTCGATTTGTCAAAGAACGACTATGGGGATATGTTTTTGATAACAAACACACTTTCACTAATACTCGTATCATTGATTTCTACCTTGATTATCAGATACAGACTTCGTGAGTATAATCGTATTATGAAAGAGCGTAATCCTGATTTGGTTACACATCATGCATATTATGTTACAAAATGGGAAGACGGCTCAAAGGTAATTACTCCGTGTGAAGTAAACGTCAGAACGAAGGAGATTACGAAAATTTATAGTTCTCCATACGATATTGATTCGACATTGGAATCAGAAGCACTTCTGCTTTATGATACCGAGTATGAGGTTTATTCTGAAGAACACTGCACCACCAAACGCACGGCAAACATAGAAGACAATTGGGTTCCGTGGTAATTGCGGAGGTGTATTATGAGTAAACCCAATCGTGCTCTTACCAGCATAGTGTCATACCCGGAACGTGGTGAAGGTGGAAATAACCGTTATCGTGGCAACTGTTCCCCGAGGCTTATCGAGGACCTGATAGGTTTTTTCAAACCCGGTGAAGTTTGCGATTACATGTGCGGCAGCGGAACAACAAGAGCTGCTGCAGATAAATGCGGTATCAAAAGCCATCTTTACGATCTGCACAGTGGGTTTGACATAATGAATTGTGAGATTCAGGAACGCCCTGAGTTCATTTTCTGGCATCCTCCATACTGGGATATAATAAAATACTCGGATGTTATGTATAAGGCGTCTGATGTTGAAAATCGGTATGGATACAATCCTATGCAGTTTGATCTATCCCGGATACCGACATGGGAAGGTTTTGTCAAAGCAATGAATTATGCTATGATGAAGCAATTTGCATCGCTTGAAAAAGGTGGACGTGTAGCGGTACTTATGGGTGACATCAAGAAAAAGGGTAAGCTATACAGTATGCTGTCTGAAATAATTAAGCCAGGTACACTTGAGAATATCATTATCAAGACCCAGCATAACTGCGTTTCGGACAACACGACTTATAGCGGCACATTCATTCCGATTTTGCACGAGTATGTGATGATTGTTCGCAAGGACGAATCGCTCATTATCCCGGTTATCACTGCTAAAGAGTATATAACCGATATGCGTGATATCAAAGAAGCGTCGTGGAAGGATGTTATCGCCTCTGTCCTGGAGAAAAGCGACTCTGAAGTTTCACTTGCGTATCTTTACGAGCAGCTTGCAAACCATAAAAAGACAAGAACAAATAAATGGTGGAGAGAGAAAATCCGCCAGACCTTGCAGTGCAATCCTGCACACTTTCTTCATACCGGTCGCGGTATGTGGAAGCTTAACAGGAGTACAGCATAGTTTAGTTGAGAGGGGTGTTATTTCGGTAGCACCTCTTTTGCTTTAGTGGAATAAGCGTACATTGCCCTATTTCTTCTGCAAATGAATTGACTATAATGAGGTTTTCTGATATAATAAATATATAAGTTTCAAGGTTTCCATAGAGAAATCACAGTTATCAGAGTTTACGAAGTGTCGTTTGCGCCATGCGCAGATGGCACTTTTTTGTTTTCTCGCCCAATATTTTGGACACAAGCCGACATCACCTTCGGGTTATGTTGGCTTTTGTTATATATTATCAAAGGCGAAAGCCTCAAAGAAAGGAGCATTTCTATGCTACAATGTCAAGACGGTTTTTACACCACGTTCAGTTCCTATCCCACAATGAGGAACTACCATGAGGAACAGGCGAAAGAAAGCAGGTGGGTTCGCTGCAAGGTAAACGAGCTGCAGATTGAAGCACTTGACGATCCTTCGACTATGTACTCACGCCCCATCCCGTTTGCTTCGGGAATCACAAGTGAAGCTGTGCACGACACAGCGAAAAACCTCGGCCTGGCTATGGATATTGATGGTAAAGCATACCCCATCCGTACCACGGCCTACAAAAGCCTGCTCGACAGAGCGAAAATCGGAGGCACCGTTCTCCCCAAACTCAGCCGAAAAGTGTTATCGGATGTTCTGAACGAATGTCTGAAGCTCTATCCCTCGGATGCGCTTGTGCTCATAAGGGATCAGAAGGTATCCGCCGTTCACTCAGGTGATGAAGTGGATTATTCCGTTCTGCCGATTGATGAGCTTCTGGGCACTCTTCAGGATAAGCTGGATGCACGCTTTCCGGGAAACGAGTTTGAATACGGTTACTCGGATCATTCGATTACCAGTGCATCTTGGACGATGCCGAATCAAAAGGATGACCTTGTCGGCGATTATGCAAAGCATTTGACCGCAATAGGTAAATCATACCTTGCAAAGAACCTTGTGCCGGGTATCAGGTTTATAACGTCGGACACGGGGGTTGCTTCCGCAAAGGTATCGGCTCTGCTTATGGGCGGTCAGTATCCTATCCATATAGGGAGCTGTATTGCGGTGGATCACAGACATCAGTCCAAGGTCGAGAATTTTACAAATGCACTCGACCAGCTCTTTGCTCAGTTCGGGGATTCTGTTGCAAAGCTTCAGAAGCTTACGGAGATTACACTGTCATATCCGGTCAATGCAATGACAAGGATTTGCAAAAAACTCAGTATGCCGAAGAAAGCTGCACTCGGAGCAATCCGGATGTTTGAGATGTCATACGGTGGCGGACCTGCAACGGCTCATGACGTGTTTATGGCGATGCAGGAAATTATGTTTCTTCTAAAAACAGAGAATACCCCGGAGAGTAAGCTCTTGTTTATTGAAGAGAACCTTGCCAGAACCCTGTCTTTTGATTGGGATCAGTATGACCTTGCAAAGGCGGTGAACTACTGATGGCAGCACCGATTATCCTGTGTGACACTGCCGGGATGGACAGACCGACTTGGCTGGCCTGCCGAATGCACGGACCAAAGGGTGATATACCTTATACGGTCGGCGGCAGCGATGTTGCAGCGATTTTTGGTGTATCACCGTGGACAACACCCTTAGAGCTTTGGATGATCAAAAAAGGAAGAGCAAAGCCTTCTGTGAAGGCGAACGCAAATCAGCTGGAGATGGGACATTTCCTTGAACCGATTGCAGCACACTTTTATGCGTTGAAGACAGGAAATACTGTGATTGAGGATACTAATATGTATCAGCACGCAGACCATAAATATGCATTGGCAGACATTGATCGCCGAATTATTCGTGCGAACGACGGCGAACCAGGTGTACTGGAATGCAAAAGCTGTACATATCACAATGCTTCGGAATGGGCGGACGGGAAATATCCGTTGTACTATGAATTTCAGCTCAGATACTATCTTGCAGTTCTCGACTTGAGTTTCGGAGACTTCTCAGCGTTATGGGGAAATAACCCCGATAACGATATGGCTATGCCGGGGCTTACCCGGGACAAAGCCAAGGAGGATATGATATTTGAACGTCTTGACGAATGGATATGGAGTCTTGAGCATGATAAGCCGCCTACGATGGACAGTATTGCGCCTAAGCTCGCTCTTGAATCTCTTGCAAGAATTTACGGAGCCGGTGACCCCAGTCTCCCGACAATAAATTTACCTGCGAAGTTCGAGAGACATGCACGTCGAATCCTTACCTTGCAGGATGAAATAGCGCTTTGCAAGAGCGATATCAAAAAATATGAAAAGGAGATAGAGGCACATTCAGTGCGAATCGCGGAGTTGATGAAGAAACACGAGCATGGGGTTATGGAAACAACCACAGATAGAATTCTTATTGATTTCGCAACTAAAACATCAACACGAACAGACACAACACTGCTTAAGAAAAAGTATCCGGCTATCCATAACGAGCTGGTAACAACATCTGAAAGCAGAAAACTTAAATTGTCTGTCCAGCCTTTATAGGCAGAAAGGAACCATTATGAATAATAACAATATTTTAAACTGCGAATGGGAACGATTTCTTGACACACAGATGCTTGATTACAACCGTTGTTGTCAAAAAGCATATATTTGCTCTCCGCTCGGTGCGGAATCCAAAGATGTAATTCTGGAGAATATGCACTGTGCAAGAGCGTATATGCTTTATGCAGACGCAAGGCTCAATGTTGTATCAAGAGCACCTCATGCGTATTTACCTCTGCTGATCAGTGAAAAAACACCTGCAGAACGAGCACTCGCGCTTGAGTTCGGTATAAAGCTTCTTGAACAGAGTGAAATACTTCTTGTATGTGGTATGCGTATCAGTGCGGGTATGAGAAACGAAATCGCAAGGGCTGCCGCACTCCGTATGGAAATAGTTACTTTCGACGACGATATGTTTACGGAAGTGAAGAAAATCGTTACCAAAAACGGAGGGAACAAAACTCTTGTCACACTTAATAGGGATCATCCTCTGTTAGCGTCATTGAACCCCATTTATTACAAAGGTGGTGATGAGTTGTGGTCAGATTTCTTGAAAAGCTTAGGCTGCGCTCACAACAAAAAATGACGGATTTTCGCGATAATAAAGCGAACTCCCGGAACGGATCACAATCGTATGCTTGTAATCTCAAAACAACAGGACGCAGTCTTGTTTCAGAGATAATTGATAAGTTTTTCGATATGATTCGTCGCCGGGAGTTTTTCTTTTCCCGGACATATAACTTGTTTGCTCTTGCGGTTATAAGAAAGGAGCGATGATATGTTATGTCGGTTTAGCAGGTTGGTTTATCCGCAAAGGCTTGAGAGCATATCCCCCGGCAGCTACATGGTAGCACTCTACACGCCTTGTGAAAGGATTCTCGACAGTACCGGTGAGGCTCTTAAAACAATCAAGGCTGTGGGGTATTCGTTGCCCACTTCGGATTTGTTTCGCTATGAGCTGAAAGGTCAGTGGAATAAGAACTCAAGACATGGTCTTCAGTTTGAGGTGGAAACATTTGAGGAAGTTATTCCTCCGACAAAGGAAGGTGTTATTGCATACCTCTCATCGGGACAGATTAAAGGCATAGGTCCAAAGCTTGCAGAAAAGATATATTCGGTTTTTGGGCTGGACGCGTTGAATGTACTGGATTCGGAGCCTGAAAAACTCATAGTTATTCCGGGAATAAGCGAAGCTAAGCTCGAAAAGATTTATGATTCATATCTTGCTAACCGCGCAGCGAGAAACGTCATTGCCTTTCTTACTCCATACGGGATTACGCCGAACCGCGCATTAAAGCTCTATAAGGAATACGGTAACGATGCCATAAAGATTGTGAAGGAACATCCGTACAGACTTTGTGAGCTTGCAGGTGTAGGATTCAAGACCGCGGATAAGATTGCAATGAGTATGGGATTTGATATGCTCTCTCCGGAAAGGATCTCTGAAGGGATACTCTATACGCTGACAAACGCAGAGGAAAGCGGACATCTGTGCATAGAGAAGGATAATTTCATCGGTGAGTGTATGAAAACACTTGATACGCCCGAACTTACCGCCGGAATAGTCGGAAGGCATGCAAACGAACTTATACGAAACCAAAGAATTTGTGTATATGACGACTGCCTTTACAGCGGCAGGACGTATATTGCAGAAAAAGCACTCGCGATATATCTTGAGCGTCAGATTTCATTGTGTCGGAATTATCAGTATGACAATCTTGATGTCGAGCTGGATAACGAGGAACGGTTGCTGAAAATAAAGTTTGCACCCGAGCAACGTGAGGCAGTTAAGACCGCGCTCACTAACGGGATCTCCATCATTACCGGAGGTCCCGGTACGGGAAAGACTATGATACAGCGTGCCATACTCGATATTTACAGCCACAGAAACCCGCGGAATATCATCTGTTGCTGTGCGCCTACGGGACGTGCGGCACGGCGCATGGAAGAATCTACGGGATATGCAGCATCTACCATTCATAAAGCACTTTGTCTGGCGGCAGGTGAAGACGGCGAATACGGAAGTCCGGAAAACATTGATGCAAACCTTGTTCTCATCGATGAGACTTCAATGCTCGATGTATATTTGTCCGGAAAGCTGTTTTCTGCCTTAAAAACAGGCACACAAGTAATTTTTGTCGGAGATGCCGACCAGTTGCCTTCAGTTGGTCCGGGCGCTGTTCTGAACGAAATGATATGCTGTGGCAGGATTCCTACCGTAAAGCTTGAAAGGGTGTTCAGGCAAGCATCCGGCAGCCGCATTGCTACAAACGCAAAGCTTATCAAGCAGAACAATGTGGGGCTTGAATACGGTGATGATTTTCAGTTTATAGATTCGAGCGATATTTCGGCTTCGGCAGAGATTATTGCACGAATTTATGCTGAGGAAGTCGAAAGATACGGAGTGGATAATGTTGCACTGCTTACACCATTTCGGCAGAAGACCGATACCGGTGCAAATGCTCTGAACGAAAGAATACGCGATATTATTAATCCGAGCTCACCTCAGAAACTTGAGATTACTCGCGGAATCCGCATATTTCGCTGTGGGGACAAGGTCATGCAGATAAAGAATCGGGACGATGTCAGTAATGGTGATATAGGTTATATTATCAAAATCGAAGAAGAAGCCGGAGAAAAAACGGCGTTTATTGATTTTGGTGACGGCAGAGTCAAGGAATATGATCCCGCAGACCTCGATCTTATCGATCTCGGTTATGCATCCACCATCCACAAGGCTCAAGGCGCTGAGTATAAGTCAGTTATCATTAACCTGCAGAATGCGCATTATGTGATGCTCACACGACCGCTTGTTTATACTGCGGTAACGCGTGGTAAAGAGCATGTCATATTTGTAGGTCAAAGACGTGCGCTATGCACTGCAATTAAAAGAACAGATACCGATAAGCGAGGCACGCGCCTTGCGAAGCGGTTGTGTGATTACTCTAATCTTAACTCTTGAAAGGAGAATACAAATGGCTACTATATTGGCTAAATTCAAGAAAAGGCAATCCGACATAAATGAGCAGATTGCTGCAAGCAGCCTTCCGCTTGACGAGTTGCTTGTTATGCAGGAGCTCAATTATCGCATCAGTGTACTGGAAACATTCCAGTCCTTTTGTAAGACGGCTCCGGCAACAACTGATGCAAAGGTTCTTGTGCAGCATTACAGGCTTGTTGATGTTTGTGTGCGTTATCTGCTCACAGACCATAAGTTCGGACTGTCAACCGATGAAAAAGGTAAAACAAAGCGCGAAACAGCACATAAAGTTTTGGAAGAGATAATCCTCACCAACCAAAGACAGTTTTCGAGCTTTGTGGCTGAAACGCAGGATCAATACAAACGGAGGCTCTCTGAATATATCAATGCAATTTTACCTATGTGGTTGCAGTACAGAGACACCTACATAACAATAACTCTATAGGAGGATCAGGTATGAGTCAGAAAAACTCGAATGAGAAAGCGGCTATGATGCCATATATAGAAGACATCAATAAAATCGAAGGCTTTGATCCCGCACCGTTTGCGATAGATTATACCGACCTGAAAACAGGAGAGGTAAGAAAACGCTTGCCGGTTGTGATCAGGATTGCAATGTTTCGTATGAAGCATCTGCAAGGAAAGATTGCGGTTCAGGCAACTGCCGTTAAAGACGGCTTTGTCGCACAGGCAAGGGTATATCCGAACTACAAAGACGGTCCGGATGAGTTCCTTGCCGAAGCCTCGGCTTTCAGGGGCGCGTGTCCGGATAAACCCTCTGTTTCACCACGCGAATGGGCGCAAACGGCAGCCGTAGGGATTGCGCTTCGCAATGCCGGATTCGGAGTACAGTTTGATGTTGCAGGCGAAGATGTTGTTGAAACTATGGATGATGAATTTTCAGGCTCAACAGAAACATCGGCTTCAGGTGTAAAACCGGATGTAATGCCTTCAGGTTCAGAGAAAAGTCCGGATGCAGAATATACTGTTGCGCCGACATACAACGCTGAACCGCCCAAAGAACTGACGCTTGAGGAACGGGTTCAGGAAGCTATGAAGGTTCCTTGCCCGATTGCCAAATTTAACGGCAGACCGCTTGGAGAGGTTCTTCGTGAAGACCAGAATGCTGTTGTGTGGACGGCTACAAAATTCAGCGGTGATGAAAAAATCAGAGAAGCTGCACAGCTTATATGTGAATATGCCATGGAGCAGACACAAACTGATGCGTAAATTTTTCGGGAAATCAGGGGATGGCATTAAGCTGTCCCCGGAAAGGAGTCTGTATGGAGCGGTTCCACATAACGGATGTAATATCGTTGCTTAACTTACCACCTCCGCCGCAAGGACGTAGTTCATACTACATACAATGTCCATGCTGTGATGATTCCCCACGCGAAAAGCATCTGAATATCAACTTAAGAAAGGATGTATTCCGATGTCCTAAATGCGGTGTTTTCGGCGGTATCTTTGATTTCTACGCGTTATTCACGGGAGTGCCGAGAGATAAAGTGCATAAAACACTTCTAAATAGCCTCGGTGCTCCTGAAAAGCTCAACAGGAGCAGAAAAAATGTTACATGCACTCCTGTTGTTGAATGCCCTGTTACGGATATCGAAACACGCCACGCTACATATTCCGCGCTCCTTTCCAAGCTATCGCTTGCTCAGGACCACAGACAAAATCTTCTTGAGCGAGGATTAACCGATGATGATATATCAAGGCTCGGCTACAGAACAACGCCGGTTGTCGGTATGTCAGTCATCGCCAGACAGCTTCAGACTGAAGGATATTATCTTGCCGGTGTTCCCGGATTCTTCAGAACAGACAGCGGAGAATGGTCTTTTGTTCAGGAGCAAAGAGGAATCCTTATTCCGGTAAGAGATGTACGAGGCAGAATACAGGGACTTCAAATACGCCGTGATAATGTTCAGAAACGAAAATTCAGGTGGGTTTCCAGTGCTGATAAAAAGGACGGATGCCGGGCTGAGGCGTGGACGCATATCGCCGGTCCCGTAAGACCAATGGCAGTGCTTACTGAGGGACCGATGAAGGCAGATGTGATTCATTCACTTACAGGGCTCACGGTAATCGCGGTTCCGGGAGTGAATACTTTAACTCAGCTTGAGAAGACGTTGAAGGAATTACGCAAAGAAGGATTATGCGAAATAATGACCGCCTTCGATATGGATTTATCCACGAACGAGCATGTTCAAAAAGCGTACAATCAACTGCTTAAGCTTCTTGATGATATGAACTTCAGATTTGGGACCTATGTATGGATCCCCTATTATAAAGGACTCGATGATTTTATTTGGGAATATATGCTCAAATGCAG
Organism: Eubacteriales bacterium; assembly: GCA_045539475.1. Taxonomy (GTDB): domain Bacteria; phylum Bacillota; class Clostridia; order Oscillospirales; family JAAYXM01; genus SIG480. The sequence goes on from JAZQFJ010000091.1 coordinate 90,115, forward strand.
AAAATCACAGTAATAATTTATGAGGTACAGCTACACAAAACGCTGTACCTCATTTTTTGTGAGTATTTAACCGATAAAAAACGTATTTTGTTGTAAATGCGCATTTTAAAACGTGTAATTTATATAGATTAATAAAAATTGGAGGTATAAAAATGTTAATTTCAATCGACCATGGTAATTCAGCTATCAAGACTCTGAACCACTCGTTCGTTTCGGGGCTGTCCGAACACACAGTGAGACCGCCAATCTCAGATGAGATACTTGAGTATGGAGGAAGCTACTGGACGCTCAGCAGTAAACGGATTACATACATGATGGATAAAACCGAGGACGAGCGATTTTTTGTTCTGACGCTGTTTGCTATTGCAAAAGAGCTTGAATCCGCAGGCAGATATATGCCTGTAGAGAATATTGACCTTGCAGTCGGACTTCCGCCTGAGCATTACGGTGTGTTAAAAGAGCGTTTTGCAAACTATTTCAAGAAAGAAAATGAAGTTCGCTTTGTTTATAACGACAGGGCGTATTGTATCGTTATAAACAGAGTAATGGTGTTTCCACAGGCTTATGCGGCTGTTGTTCCCAAGAGCAACCTTGTTGTAACTACCATGCGAATGTTCGTTGTAGATATAGGCGGATACACAACTGATGTGCTTCTCCTTCGTAACGGTAAGCCGGATATGCAGTTCTGCCGAAGTCTGGAGTCGGGGATTATAACGATGAACAATGAGATTGCCCGCAAGGTTAATATACTGCATAACATGAATATTGACGACGAGCACGTCAGTGCTGTTCTCAGTGGTAAAGAAACTATCCTGCCGCAAGAGGTCAAGGATGCAATAGTGGCAGAAACGAAAATCCATGCAAAGGGCATTCTGGATCAGCTCCGTGAACTGCAGGTGGATTTGCGTTCAAACCCGGCAATATTTGTCGGAGGGGGAAGTATTCTGCTCCGTCCGTTTATTGAAAATTCCCCGTTAGTGGCAAAGGCGGAATTTATTACTTCGACGAATGCGAATACCATAGGGTATGATATGCTCGGTCGGATGAAGCTTTCCAAATCGACCTCATAAAAGGAGGTTTTCTGATGTTCAAAGACGGTAAGTACCGATTTTCGCTCGGCTTTGGCTGTGGTGAGAAGGAGAGACGTGTCGGCGAGTTTCTGGAACGGCTCGGAAATCGCAAGAGCAGTCTGATTGTTGATGTACTGAATGAGTATATTGACAATCATCCAGAGCTTGAAAACTCGTATGGGAAAATACAGATAAAGATTTCTGCTCCCACACCTGATTACAGCAGAGAGAAAATTGAGAAGATGGTACGTGAACTGGTTGGTGAAATGATTGCAAATACAAAGGCTGCCGCCAATACACAGAGCATATCTGAAGGTATTGATGCCGGCAGCCTGGATGAAAACATTGCTATGATGCTTGATAATCTTGATGGGTTTTGATGGGGTGAATGATGAACTGCGACTAACGCCTCGCAAAGCGCGCGGTAAAGGTTGCCCGAAGATTTATCCGAAGAACGAAAGCTTATTGTGAAGAAAGCGTGCTCACTCGTTGGTAAGGTAACATACTTTTGGGGCGGTAAATCATCGTGCATAGGTTGGGATTCCGAATGGGGTAAGATGAAGCTTGTAACAGCGGAAGGCAGTCGCACAACGGGATATATGCGCCCGTTCGGACTTGATTGTTCGGGATTCGTCACTTGGGTATTCATCAACGCCGGATTCTCCGAAAGCTACATCGGTCACGGCGTTGGAAATCAGGCGGCAAAGGGTGTTCGTATAACTTGGGATGAAGCAGAACCCGGTGACCTTGCTGTATATTCCGATAGCTCACACATCGGCATAGTAGCCGGACGCAAAAACAACGGAAGCCTTCTCGTCATCCACTGCAACGCAGGTGCGAACAATGTGGTAATAACAGACGAAGAAGGCTTCGTTTATTATGTTAGAGTTGTTGGGTGAGGAAGGATTACCTCTTTATCATATGTCAAAATTTGATACGCCTTAAACAAAGAAAAAAGCTCAAATCACTTTTTATCATTTATACGCAAATTAAAGGCTTATAGAAAGCAGCAACAAGAACAAACATATCCCAAGCCAAGGCAAAAAGAACTTGACGATGAAATGGAGTTATAGATTGACAATCTATTATGACTTCTTTTTAAATTTTAAAGGTGTTGTTTCTGTGACACTTTTGAAAACCTTTCTAAAATGATTTTCGGAATTAAAGCCAACCAGGTTGCTTATCGTGGAAATGGAATAGTTACTACTTTCCAAATATTTTATTGCATTATTAATTTTGATGGAGTTCAAAAAATTAATAGGTGTTTGCCCTAATTCTTTTTGAAACAAGCGGTAAAGAGTGGACTCACTAACACAACATTTTTTTGCTAAATCGACAATAGAAAAATCATCATTCCAATTGTCAGTAATAAATTCAATCGCTGTTTGCAAGGTCTTATCGTATGAAATGTTTGATCGCACCATTTTAGGAAGCACTTTTTGTAACAGTTTATAAAACAATGAATATGCTCCCAATTCCTTAATATAGTCGATTGACAATAGATTGGCTATTTCTATTAGGTCGTTCTTGATTACTTTATCGCAATAAATAATTTGAGGTTCGTATCGCCATTGCTCATAATGCATAAAACAACTCACATAAATCACCTCAATTTCAGGGCTTCCGTGCCACTCAGAATAACAATAAATATTCTCCGGAATAAATACGATATCCCCTTCGTTTACATTGAGCTTTTTGTTCAAATAGATATAGGTTCCGCTACCTTTTAGTATGACGCCAATTCGAGTTTTTCTTTGATTGCTATTTCCGCGGCAAAAATGATAATTACGAAATATATGCTTTGATGTAGAAAGTTCCGAAACGTAAATTTTTTCGACATGCATCTTTTTATACACCTCCGGCACAGTATAATTGCAGAATAGTTACTTTTTTTACAGTATAATATATTGAACGGGTTTTTGCAAGATGATATAATAAAAAAATTACAAAGAGGAGGATTCGTTATGGAATTTCATAATAAAACCGTCATAATTACAGGCGCGTCTGTCGGAATTGGCAAGGCAACCGCCATTGAATTTGCAAGAAACGGTGCAAATGTATGTATTGTTGATGTTAATGCCGAAGGACTTGGTGCACTTACAGAGGAGATCAGATTAATTGGCGCGAATGTAACATCATACATTTGCGATGTGAGCGATGAACAAAGAGTTCGTGAGGTAACGCAAGAAATCATTAACCAATATGGCAAAATTGATGTTTTGGTTAATAATGCAGGACTTTGGAGAATGTGGAAGCCATTTGTAGAAACAACGAGTGACGAATGGAAGAAAAGATTAAGTGTAAACATTTTAGGTTTGATGTATTTTACACATGAGGTTCTTCCTAATATGATAGAAAACTCTTATGGTAGGATTATTAATATCGGTTCAGTTGCGGGTGTGTACGGTAATGCGAATATGGCTGATTACTCAATGACAAAAGGTGCAGTAAGCTCGTTTACAAAAGCACTGGCAAAAGAGGTTGCTGACAAAGGAATCACAGTAAACAATGTTGTTCCCGGAAGTGTAAGAAATGAGGGTGCAAATCGCGAAACAGAGCTTTGCTATATGGGAAGATGCGGAGAATTAGAAGAATATGCATACTTGATTTGTTTTTTAGCCAGTGATAAGGCGGCATATATTTCAGGACAAGATTATCAAATTGATGGTTGCAGAAAGAAAAATTAAGGCGGGGGTTGACATATGAAGCCTACATTTTTAAATCAAAATAGACCCTTAATTACAGGGATGATCCTGAAGGACAATCCAGACAGCATAAGATTTGCAGTAAAAAATTCCATCTATGACGGTGCGGATTGCCTTGGCATACAGCTCGAGTGGCTGAAGAAAGAATACAAAACTGAGGATCATTATAAAAGCATTTTTGCCGCATGCTCCGGTCACCCCATATATATTACCAATTACAGAGGCTGCGAGAACAAGGGGTTCTCCGATGAAGCGCTTGCCGATGAGCTTGTTAAGGCATTGGCGAGCGGAGCGACACTGGGTGATGTGCCTGCAAGTCTTTTTGACAGCGAAAGCGGTATGGGAATAGGCCTTGAGCTTTCTATGAAGCAGGATGCTATCGACCGTCAAATGAGGCTGATCGATAAGATTCATAATATGGGCAAAGAGGTGTTGATGTCTTCTCATATTCTCCAGTTTACATCTGCTGAAACCGTACTTGAGATTGCCTACGAGCAAAAGAAGCGGGGAGCGGATATTGCAAAAATCGTGACCGCTGCAAACTCCGACGAAGAGCAAATGGAAAACCTGAGAATTACTACACTGCTAAAAAAGGAATTGGGGATCCCGTTCCTGTTTTTGTCGGGCGGTACACATTCAAAGATCCACCGTATGATTGGTGCACAGCTTGGCTGTGTTTCCTATCTTGCGGTGAGAGAGCATGACGAACGAGCCGTACCGACCCAGCCCACAATAAAAGCGGCAAAGGCTGTGAGAGATAATCTCGATTATTTGCCGGACATTATTGGGTAAACTTCACAAAACAACGGGGGTGCTTTTAGAATGAGGATAGTTTCAAAAGAAGAATTGAGTAAATTTATTTTCGGTGCCGTAAGCATTATGGAAGAGGATGGTTGGTTCCACTTTTCAAGATTCACAGAAACACAATGTGCGTGGCTTGCTACACACGGATTCCCCCGTGACCGTTATTCTACATCAGGAATGCGCTTGGAGTTTATGACACGCGGCGGACAGCTTTCCTTTGACTATCAGTCAGAACAAAGCAGTAATGGAAATGTGGCAATTTTTGGAATAGAAATAACTGTTAATGGAATGCCAGCGTTTCATATCTACAAAGAAGAGCTTCCCACATTGGATAGGATTGAGTTTGAAATTCCAGAGCATTGTGAGGATGTTCATGTTGCGGTTTATTTTCCCTTGCGCGCAACGCTAAAAATAAAAAATGTTGTGCTGCCGGCGGATTCGAAAGCGGTAAAGAAGGAACTGAAAATACTGACGCTGGGAGATTCCATTACAGCAGGTGCTGTGTGCAGGCATTCAAATCACTGTTATGTCAATATACTTGCCGATAAGCTCAACGCACAGCTGATCAACCAAGGTGTCGGCGGTGCATGCTTTTCTCCTGAATTTTTGGAGGAATTGCAGTTTCGTCCTGATATCGTTACCGTTGCATACGGAGTCAACGATTTTTCTGCCAATTCTTTATTTACAGAAACGCCTTGCAGATTCTTTGAAAAGCTATGCACTCTGTACCCGGACAGTAAGCTTTTCTGTTTGCTGCCTATTTGGTGCGGAAATCAAAAGAGCGTAGACGGTAAAACATTGGATATGGGCAGACAGTACATAAAAGAAATTGCGGAGAAATATCAGAACATTTCCGTAATCGATTGCGTTAATTTTGTTCCCCATCTTGCGGAATTTTATTGGGACGATATAAATCTGCATCCTAACGATTTGGGATTTTTATACTACGGAAATCATTTGTACAAAAGGCTGGCAGAACTGTTGTAGCCTGTGAACAGTAAAAATGCACCGCGGGAGGAGACTGACTATGAAGAAGATCAAAATAGCACAGATAGGAACAAGTGCCAACAGCCACGGCAACGATATCTGGAACAGCTTATTAAAGCAAAACGATCTGTTTGAGGTGGTGGGATATGCCTTCCCTGAGAAGGAAAGAGAAAAATTCCCCCAGCAAGCAAGCGCATTTGATGGTTATAATGAATTGACTGTTGATGAAATATTAAACAATCCGGAAATTGAAGCGGTGGCAGTTGAAACGGAGGAAATATATCTCACAAAATATGCTCTTATGGTTGCAAATGCCGGTAAGCATCTTCACATGGAAAAACCAGGAGGTGTTGACCTTGCCGACTTTGAAAAACTTGTTGAAATACTAAAATCTAAAAATTTAACTTTTTCAACAGGATATATGTATCGCTTCAATCCGAAAATTCAAGAGGCTCTTGCAAAAGTAAAAAGTGGGGAGCTTGGTGAAATATATTCGGTTGAAGCACATATGGACTGTAAGCATCCTGTCGGGGTCAGACATTGGCTACGGAACTTCCACGGCGGAATGATGTTCTTTCTGGGATGTCATTTAATTGATCTGATTTATCAAATACAGGGGGAACCGGAAGAGGTTATCCCTCTCAGTTGCTCAACCGGATGTGACGGTGTTACAGCTAAGGATTATGGAATGACCGTGTTTAAATACAAAAATGGAGTTTCTTTTGCAAAAACCTGTGCCAACGAAAAAGGCGGTTTTTTGAGAAGGCAGATTGTTATTTGCGGTGAAAAAGGTACGATAGAAATAAAACCCATCGAGGTTTTTGCAGAGAGCGGATTATTTACTGTTATGAGCGAAGTGTACAGCGATGAGTGGGACAAAGAGTGGAATGTAAGTAAATCAGAAGTTTATGACCGTTATGATGATATGATGCGCAATTTTGCTGAAATGGTTAGGGGAAAGGAAAACCCATATTCTTATGATTATGAGCTTAGTCTTTATAAATTAATACTTAAATCTTGCGGAAAGGGAATATAAGTATGCAAACAAAACAAATTGTGTTTACTGATCCTTGCGTTGCTGAATTTCTTGATGTTGAATGCCTGCCGCCCAAGGAAAACGAGGTTACGGTAAGCTTGGAGTATTCAGCTATCAGCTCCGGAACCGAAAAGGCGAACTTTACCGGAGCAAGAAACGGGGTAACTGTTGCAGAAGATGAAAAAGCCGTTTTTCCAAGAACCGTCGGTTACAGTGCAGCAGGTATTGTGACTGAAACAGGCAGTAACATAACTGACATTAAAGTTGGGGACAGAGTTGCTGTATATTGGGGAAAACATAAAAAGGATATTACGATTAACAGAAAAAATGTAATCAAGATTCCGGATGGTGTTTCCACAAAGGAAGCATCTATGGCATTGATTTCCACCTTTCCGCTTGCAGCTATAAGAAAAACAAGGCTTGAAATTGGCGAGTCCGCAATGGTGATGGGGCTTGGAATTCTCGGCATTTTTGCTGTTCAGGAATTAAAGGCGGCAGGTGCATATCCCGTTATTGCCGTTGATCCTATAAAGGAACGCAGAGAGTTTGCCCTGAAACTGGGTGCAGACTATGCACTTGACCCCACGGATGATAATTTTGTCAAGGATGCATTAGCTTTAAGTGATGGTGGAGTGAATGTCTGTATCGAGGTAACGGGACTTGGTGTCGGATTGATTCAGGCACTTGATTGTATGAAAAAAATGGGCAGAGTTGCGCTTTTGGGATGCACACGCGATTCTCATTTTGAAATTGATTATTATGGAAAGGTTCACGGCAGAGGAATATTGCTGATTGGTGCGCATACAATGGCGCGCCCAAAGGCAGAATCCGCTGCAGGACTATGGACAGATGCAGACGATTTGAAAGCGATTTTAAGTCTCATTAAAGGAAAACGCCTCAACTTTATGGATATGATTTGCGAAATTCATTCGCCAAAGGATGCAAACGAGATTTATAACAGACTGGTAAATGAAAAGAATTTCCCAATAGGAGTTCTGTTTGACTGGAAAAATATTTAAGCAAAAACATTAGACGGAATAGTCAAATTAATTAAAAAGGAGAAAGCACAATGAAAGCAATACTTGTAAATGATGACAGAAGTTTAAGATGGGATGAGGTTCCGAATCCTGGTCTTAAAGAAGACGAGGTTCTGGTAAAGGTTGAATATGCGGCTCTGAATCGCGCAGACCTTATGCAAAGAGAGGGAGACTATCCACCGCCCGAAGGCTGTCCGGAATGGATGGGGCTTGAAGTTTCAGGCGAAATTGTTGAAATGACAGATGGTGCAAAAGAAAAATCAAATTACAAAATCGGCGATAAAGTTTGTGCACTGCTCGGTGGTGGCGGCTATGCAGAATTTGTTTCTGTCAAATATGATATGTGTATGCCAGTGCCGAAAAACTGCACTATGGCAGAAGCAGCGGCAATTCCTGAAGCATTTGCAACTGCATATCTAAAGCTGTTTGTTGAAGGTCATGCCAAAGCCGGAGATACGTTGCTTATGCAGGCGGGAGCAAGTGGGCTTGCCAGCGTTGTTATTCCGATGGCAAAGGCTTTCGGACTCAGAGTTATAACAAGTGTTATTACTGATCCTGAAAACATAAAGCACCTTGGTGCAGACCTTGTTGTAAACACGAAGGAGCAAAGTCTTCCGGAGGTCCTCAAAAACGAAGAGCTCGCAGGGCGCGCAATTGATATTGCAATTGACTGTCTCGGCGGTCAGAATCTTGGCGACTGTCTGCCTTATGTAAAATATGGATGCCGTTGGATAGTTATTGCAGCTCTTGCCGGAGCCACTACAACCATTGAGCTTAAAAATATTTATAAAAAGAACATCAGAATTGTCGGCAGCACACTTCGCTCGCGCACACCTGAAATGAAAGCTGAAATTCTCTCAAAGCTCGTTAATGAAGTTTGGGAAAAGGTGGCAAACGGTGAGATAAAGCCTACTGTATATAAGGTGCTTCCGATTACAGAAGCCGAAGAGGCACACGATATTCTTTACCGTGGTGAAAACGTAGGTAAGGTAGTGCTTAAGGTACAATGAAGATTGTCGCGTTGAAGTACGGAGAATCCGTATTCGGCGAAAACAATATTTTTAAAGGTGGAAGAAAAGATGTTCTTTTGCCGATTACGTTTACAATTTATCTGATACAAACCGAAAATAAAAACATTCTTGTTGATGTAGGCTGTGATGACGGTGCAGGCTTTGAAATGTCGCTGTTTAAAAAGCCGGTTGACGTATTAAAAGAATACGGTCTTTCTCCAAATGATATTACTGATGTTATCATTACACATTCACACCACGACCACATAGAAGCTATCGGGCATTATGAAAAAGCCACTATACATATTCAAAAAGATGAATATGCTGCGGCGATAAAGTATATTCCGACGAATTTTAATGTTCATTTGATTGATGATGAATTTTCATTAGCAGAGAACATACTTATAAGGAAAATTGGGGGACATTCCGTTGGCTCCTGTATCGTTTTAGCAGATAACTATGTGCTGTGTGGTGATGAATGTTATTATGAAAAATGCTTAACAGACAGAATCTGTACAGGTTCATCCTATAACAAAGAAGCGAGTGAAAAGTTTATCGTAGAATTCAGCAAAAATAAGTACATTCCACTATTGTTTCATGATAGCAAAATTTTGCAAGGAAGGTTAGGTTATTCTATTATTAAAAACTAAATATTATAATCAAGAAGGTAATTCAATAAGGATTATCTTCTTGTGCTTTTTATGAATATTCTTTCTGACACAGAAAAATATTCAAGGGGCGTACCGCAATCAAATCGGTACGCCCTAAATTTTAGGGTACAAAAATTTTTAAAAATTGCTTTATCTAAGCTTCTATTGAACGGCAACGGGTTTATCCTCGGTGTTTCAGGCTCCGGTAAATCCTTTGCATCAAAAATGGAAATGGCTATGGTAGCTCTTTTTTCGCCTGATGATATTATTATCATTGATCCTGAACGCGAATACGGTCCGCTTGTCTTAAAGCTTGGCGGTGAGGTCATAAAGCTCTCTGCATCGTCACTGCATCATATAAACGCAATGGAGATAGACGAAGATACCTTTGGTGAAGAGAACCCCATTTCAATCAAGTCAGAATTTCTCATATCACTTTTCGACCAGCTTCTCAAAAACGGAGATACCCATTTCGGAGTTGGTGTAGGCGCTATGGAAAAATCCATCATTGACCGATGTGCAATAAGCGTATTTAATGACTATATATCAGGAAAGTCAACGTGGATGCCGACACTCGTTGACTTCAGAAACGAACTATTGCGTCAAAGCGAACCGGAAGCGCACAACCTTGCGCTTTCTCTTGAAATGTTTGCAACGGGAAGTCTTAACGCATTTGCACACGAGAGTAATGTTGATGTTAACCGTCGTATCATCTGCTATGACACACTTGAACTTGGCGATCAGATGAAAGCGATAGGACTTCTCATTATGCTCGATAACATAATGAACCGCGTTATGGCAAACAGACGTAGAGGAAAGTACACGCGAGTGTATATCGACGAAGCGCACCTGCTCTTCAAGAATCCTTACAGTGCAGAATTTTTGTTAAAAGCATGGAAACGCTTCAGAAAATACGGCGGACTGCTTACGGGCATAACGCAGAACATTGAAGATTGTTTGCGTAACGAAACGGCGCGGGGTATGCTCTCAAACAGTGAGTTTCTTCTGATGCTCAATCAGTCACCGTCTGACAGACGTGAGCTTGCGGATCTTCTCAATATTTCCGACACACAGCTTGGTCACATAACCAATGCGGCGGCAGGCAGAGGGTTGATAAAGGTCGGCGGCTCAATAGTTCCGTTCGTGAACGATTTTCCGCGCGATACGGAGCTGTATAAGCTTATGTCAACGAAGTCCGGAGAGGGATAAATGTACACGGCAGCGAGAATGTTTTGTCATTCTTGCTGCCGATATTTTTTGTATAAAGAAAGAGGTGTGATATATAATGGCTGATATAAAGAAAAAGCCTGACGGAGTTAAGATTAAGACAAAAGACAGCATTAAATCAAGCACCGTTTCGGGGAAGAGATTATACCCGAAGGATGCAAAGGTCAAAAAGCTCCTGCGTGAAAAGGAGCAGGAAAAAGAACATAAGAAAGCAGATACCGAAGCTGCCGAAATCGTTGAATCTGCGGCTGAAACTACGGTTGACAAAATACGAAGCGGCAGCCGTGCAGTTGTTGAGAACAGAATACGAAAACACAGACGAAATCAGATTAAGAAAAAGGAAGAGTATCTTAAACGTCAGAGTGAGCAACCTGATGTGCCCGAGCAAGCGGCACTACCGGAACCCAAAGCCTCGGAAGATACAATGAGAGATAATGCCCGGCGTGAATATGTAAAGGACAAGGTTCAGATAAAGCAAAGAGAAGAACGGATACAAACTCAAGAGCCGGAAACGATTTCTGCTGAACCTCCGAAAACGGAACAATCGAAGGCAAAGACCAAAACCGATACACAGAAACGTGCGGATATAAAGACACGGCAAAAGTATGCCGAATCGAGCAGGATGAATCAATTCTCAAATCAAAGGCAGAGAGTAAAAACACCGTCACAGAGTAGACTTGTGAAGACACGGGAAAATGCACCGAACGCAAAGACCAGCCGCGTTAAAACGGGTAATGCATATTCAGATACCGCAAAAAAGACAAAGGTGCTTTATAAAAAGAACCCGGCTACAAAGACCGCGAAGGAAACCGCTAAAAGAGTAAATAAAGAAGCGGCGAAGCGCGCCGCGAAAGCTGCTCGTGAGGCGGCAAAACGCGCGGCACAAGCGGCAGAAAAAGCCGCAAAAGCTACAGCAAAAGTGGCGAAGGTTATAGTGACAAAAACAATACAGCTTTTATCTGCGGCAGTAAAAGCAATAGCTTCGGCTATTGCCGCGCTCGGTTGGTGGGCAGTTGTTATCTTGGTGGTCATAATCATAATCTGCATAATAGCGTCGGTCATTGCAAGTCCGTTTGGTATATTCATCTCCGATGAAGCGGCAGACCCGAGCTCTATCCCGGTATCGTCGATAATAGCCGAATGCAATATGGAGCTTTCAGAAAAGCTCACAGAGATAGAGGATAACATAACACATCACAGATGTGTTATAGAGGGTGAACAGGCAGACTGGAAGCTTGTGCTCTCTGTGTTTGCGGTTAAGCTTGCAGGAACGGATGATAACACTGCGCAGGATGTTGTCGTTATAGATAATGTGAAGAAAGAGAAGCTAAAGGAAGTCTTTTGGGATATGCATACGATAACCTCGCGTGTAGAGGTTGAAACAGTAGGAGAGCTTACGCAGATAGTTTTATACATAACCATCTCTGCAAAAACAAAGGATGAAATGATAGCGGAATATCATTTCGGGGCAAAACAAAAAGAAGCGCTTGAAACGCTTCTTGAAAACGGTGATGCTTTTGCGGGAACGATGCACAGCCTTGCTGTGTCTGATGTTACTGCTAAAGAAGTGCTTGAAAAACTGCCTGAAGATTTATCCGAGGAGAGAAAGCTTATCGTGAAGAAAGCGTGTTCGCGCGTTGGTAAGGTAACGTACTTTTGGGGAGGTAAATCATCGGCAATCGGTTGGGATTCCGAATGGGGTAAGATGAAGCTTGTAACAGCGGAAGGCAGTCGCACAACGGGATATATGTGCCCGTTCGGACTTGATTGTTCGGGATTCGTCACTTGGGTATTCATCAACGCCGGATTCTCCGAAAGCTACATAGGTCACGGCGTAGGAAATCAGGCGGCGAAAGGAACGGTTGTATCAAAAGCAAACGCCAAACCCGGAGATTTCGCTGTGTATTCTGACAACTCACACATCGGCATAATAGCAGGTTCTAAAGATGACGGAAGCCTTCTTGTCATCCATTGCTCAGCAGGTGCAAACACCGTTACGATAACAAATGAAGAAGGCTTCGGATATTATGTGAGGGTAGTGGGGTGAAAAGGACAATCCAAAATGGTTAAAACGTTAATCTGTTTCCTTTATTAGTTGTATTCGGTTGCTTTTTATAAACTGCAAGGGTGTCATTCCTGTATCCTTTTTGAACTCAACGATGAAATATGAATCGCTGTTATAGCCGACAGCTGATGCAACGTCATGCACAGAAAGTGTTGTGTTTGAGAAAAGAACCTTCGCATACTTTATTCGGGTTTTGTTGAGATATTTGCTAAACCCTTCGCCGGTTGCTTTTGTAAAACACTGCAAAAAGTATTTATAACTTAATCCAAGCATCTTTGCTATATCTTCACCTTTTATATTTGATGCATAATTTGCGTTTATATATTCAGTTGCTTTTTGCATTGATGAAAGTGAACTGTTTTCATTTTGCAACTGCCCATATTTTTTTGATTTGTGAACCTTGGAGTCTTTGAGGATAGCAAGAAGGAGTCTGCATATGTTCAGCTTGTGGGAAATGCGGGTGAGGTAATCATCTTTTCCACATTCATTTATGAGTTCGGTTATGGGATTTGTGAACTCTTTTGACAACTCGTTTGCTTTCCACATAAGTTTTCGATCTGGAGAGGTGAAAGAGAAGAAATACTGAAAAAAAGAAGCCTTGCTTTTACCGGCCATTTCTGATATCAGTTTTGAATGAATGTGAAAATAGTAATATTTTCCACCGGCTCTTGAATTTGCAAATGTTGAGTGAATGGAATATTGCGGTAAAAGAATAAGGTCACCTTCATCTAAGGTGAAGCTTCTGTCATTTACTGAAATATCAAATGAACCATTGACGATATAGATGAGTTCTACTTGACTATGGACGTGTGGAAGTGCTTCAACTCCGTATTGAGATGGTTCGATAATTGCAACGCGAACCCCTTCTGAAAAGTCAAGATGTGATTCTGATTCATAAAAGTACCGTTCCATGTCTATGCCACCTATATAGAAATTTTTATATTTTTGCTTGAAATTATTATAACATATATTTATTGAAAATGCTATAATTATTTTACAATGAAATTTTAGCATAGAAAAATGAGGGGTATTATGAAGATTGTTGAGGTTATTTTGATAGGTGCAGGTATTCGCGGCAGAGCGTATACAGATTTTATGACAGATGAGAGATTTCACGTTGTCGCTGTTGCGGATCCGGTTAAGGAATGTCGTGAGTACATAAAAAATAAGCACAATATTCCTGACGATATGTGCTTTGAGGATTGGAATCAGATTCTCTCTGTTCCAAAGTTTGCCGATGTCGCAATTATTTCGACTGGCGATAAGATGCATTATGCCCCGGCTTTGAAGGCAATAGAGCTTGGATATAATCTTCTGCTTGAAAAGCCTGTTGCACCGACGTACCGTGAGTGCAAGGATATTGCAGATGCGGCTAAAGCGAAGGGTGTAAAGGTCCTCGTTTGCCATGTTCTCAGATACACAGCATTCTTCAGAAAGATAAAAGAGTTTATTAATGAGGGTAAGCTTGGTAAAGTTATTTCCGTACATCACAGCGAATGTGTCGGAAACCTTCATCAAAGCCACAGTTATGTTCGAGGTAACTGGCATAACACTGCCGAGAGTTCAAATATGCTTCTTGCAAAATCCTGCCATGATATTGATATCATGCAGTGGCTTGTCGGAAGTGAGGCAAAAAAGGTTTCGTCCTTTGGCTCACTCTCGTATTTTTGCAAAGAAAATGCACCGGATGGAGCCCCGGATTATTGCATAGATGGTTGTCCGCATGCTGATGAATGCTATTACAATGCAGTTAAGCTTTATCTCGAGGATGAAGAAAATGACTGGTTTCGTGGTGCGGCGGCAAAAAAAGTCAATCCGACAAATGAAGAGATTGAGAATGTGCTTCGTACAACGCAGTATGGAAAATGTATATTCAAATGTAATAACGATGTAGTTGACCATCAGGTTGTAAACATTGAATACGAAAACGGAGCCGTCTCTTCATTTAACATGTGCGCATTTAACGAGGGTGGAAGATATATCCGCGTTATGGGAAGCGATGGTGAGCTTTACGGAGACATAGAAGGTAATATGATTGATTACTTCAGCTTCAAAACGCGCGAGCACACCGTCATCAATCCACTTGAGGATTCTTTAAAAGGAGACATCACGGGCGGACACGGTGGTGGTGATGGCGGCATCGTTGATATTCTTTATAAATACATAGTCGAAGATTATCGTGGTGATATGCTTAGCGAAATCGGAATATCGGTTTTGAACCATGCAACGGTATTTGCTGCCGAGAAGGCTCGACTTGAAAATCGTGTTATTGAGATGAAAGATTTTCTCGTTTAAATGCGATGATTTTATAATATGGAATAAACCGAACGACGGCTGATTAGAATATTGCCAAACGAAAATTATCCGTTTTGCAAACGGTTTAATATATAAAAACATTATTTTAACTTATGGAGGAGAACATTATGAAAAAATTTATTTCAACGTTATTGGTATTATGTTTGATTTGCAGCTTCATCCCGGTAATAGGTGCAAGTGCAACGGAAGTATCCGGCGGAAAAAGCGGAATAACTGTAGTCTACGACTGGGCAGAGCAGATGAACGGCAAAGGCGATAATGTACAGATTAATAACGATGCCGACTTCTTGTCACAGTTCACATTCACCCGTTCTCATAACTTGTGGGAATTTGAAGCGGCACAAAATTCATGG
>JAZQFJ010000092.1:0-26632 GCA_045539475.1 Eubacteriales bacterium
GGAGGAAGGTGGCGCGGACGAAGTCCGTGACGGAAGGAGAATGACGGACACAACGGAAAGCAGCAACGTTGCGTCGGGCTCCCTCAGTCTCGCTACGCTCGACAGCTCCCTCCCGGAGGGAGCCTCAGCAGAGCAATACCCTGACTTCACCGGCGTTGCACCTTACGCACGCGATGCAGTTTCTGCACTTATCAGCGCAGGTATTGTCAACGGAAAGAGCGGACTTATCGCTCCCACCGATTACACAACCCGCGCAGAAGTGGCAGTTCTTGTAAAGCGCATACTTGACTATATAGGTTAAAAGAAAAGAGGAAGCTGTTTTGTGCAGCTTCCTCTTTTGGGAATGTATAGTTTATTCGCCGAATATATGCTTTATCGCGTGGGTGATGCCACCTTCATCGTTTGAAAGCGTCACAAAATCGCAGATATCCTTTATCTCTTTTTCCGCGTTTCCCATAGCAACGGAAAAGCCCGCGGCACGGAGCATTGTTTCATCGTTCATGCTGTCTCCGAAAGCCACAACTTCGGAAACGGGAATGCCAAGCTTTTCGGCAAGAACCTTTATTCCGTTTCCTTTTGTTGTGTTGTCCGGCATTATGTCGATTAAGTTTTTGCCGGATGAAACAATCGTGAGCGTGTCGTCAGTGTTGAATCTCTGTTCAAATTCGGGAATACGCGAAGTGTCATCGTGGATAAGAATTTTTACGATGTTTGAGAAATTTATATCTACAGGATATTGAGAAGCTTCGCGTATCGGAACCTTGAACTCTTCAGGCGCGGTTTCGTTGTATGCCATAAAAAACTTCACACGCTCGCTTGAGTAAGCGTGGTAAACGTATTCCGGAGTATAGAAAAGATAATCAATTCCCTCGTTGTTCGCTGTCTCAATTATCTGTTTCGCATCCTCAGGACGCAAAAATCTGCGGTGAAGAACCTCGCTTGTTGTGACGTTTATTATCTGTCCGCCGTTGCAGGTTATGACCGGGTCTGCAACGCCGAGTGAATGAACATACTCGCGTATCTGCAAATCCGAGCGGCCGGTGGCGATGATGATTTTTACGCCCTTTTTGCTTAAGTTCCGGAGTGTTTTCTTATCCGTTTCCGAAATTATATTTTGTGATGTGAGAAGCGTCCCGTCAAGGTCGAACACGCAACAGCTTATTTTCATGTTGTATACCTCTTATCTTTTGTCTTATATATAATCCCCGCCTGACGGCGGGGATTGAAAAACAACTTATTCCCATGTTTTCCATATATCGGGGCAATAGCCAACGGTTATATCTCTGCCGTTTCTTACAATGGGCGTCGAAATAAGCTTCGGATTATCAAAAAGCTTGTCTGCCTTATCCTCGTCGCTTGCCATATATTCAATAAAGCTTGAGTCATATCCTTTCGCTTTTTTGTTTATCATAGCCTCTAAGCCGACCTTTGACATAACAAGGTCAAACTCCTTGGGTGAAAGCCCGAAGCGGGGAAGGTCTATTGCCTGGAATTTAATTCTTCGCTCTTTAAAGTACCGTTCTGCTTTTTTTGTATCAAAGCAGGATTTTGCACCGTAAATCTGAATGTTCATTATTAAAGGGATGCCATAACGGATTTGAAATAGTTAAGATCCTGCTGAGCAAACCAGACTCTGTCGCCGCCGCGCGGAGCTTCGATACCTATCGGTCCCGTAAAGCCGACCTCACGAAGCTTTGCAAGATAGATTCTGTGGTTTATTTCACCGTCACCGAGACCTGTTGCCATGCGGAGACCGGAACCCGGAACGGGTGAGGAGTTCTTGAGGTGAGTGTAGAAAAGCTTGTCACCGTAAAGGTCAATTGTCTCTTCAACTGTCGGACGGACAGGGAAGTATGCGGTGTTGCCGTAGTCCATGTTGATACCGATCATCGGGCTGTCGATGAGGTCAACAAGCTTCTTTGCAGTGGCAGGAAGATCGTGGATGTAATTCATATGTGTTTCAAAACCGAATTTGACGCCGATTTTCTCAAGCTCGCGACCAACCTGCCGGAAGGCATCAACGGTAAGGTCCCACTGCTCCTGAGTTGCAGCAGCGCTGCCGTGGAATTCATAAGCTGCGGGCGGTGCGGTTGTGATAGAGGAACGTACGTTTGAACCGAATGTGTTGCAAATGGTTGTTCCGCAAAGCTCGTTTGCAATTTTTACCTTTTCAATTGCATCTGCGATGGACTTTGCACGTTCTTCCTTATCGGCACTTGTGCAGCCGTGAACGCCGATGCCGAAAAGAATTTCGGAAAGACCGTATTTCTTCTTTCCCTCTGCAATCTGGGTTGCATATTCCTTGAAAGAAAGGCTCGCAAGCTCTTTCGGAGGGTTTCCGCGGAACTCGATTCCGTCATAACCGATATCAGCTGCCTGCTTGCAGATTTCATCGATGGTCTTTTTTCCGTATGAGTTGTAGGTAAGCTCGCCGTAGTTGATGTGCATAATTGTCTTGTTCATAACAATACGCTCCTTATGTAAGTTGAGTTTTTGCAGCAAAAATATTTTGCCGCGTGTGAATGACTTTTACAAACATAATACTACCAAAATACGCGCGTAAAGTCAAGGAAAAAAGGGCATATGTTAAATAAAAAACAAAAAAATCCGGCTTTTATAAAAAAGCATATTGATTTTAGTTTTTAACTGTTGTATCATTATTTAAGTAATATAATTCAGGAGATAAGCACATGAAAAAAATTGAACTTTTTGATTGTCAAGCTTCCTTCGGTATAGGTGGGTACAAGCGTGAGACCACGCCGGTAACAAAAGAAGAAATGCTTTCAAAATTTGACAGATACGGTATTGATTTTGCACTTATGCGCTACGAATATGCAAGCACCGGAAATGCACATATGGGAAATCTTGAGCTGTGCGAGGTAATAAAGAATGATGCGCGCCTGTTTCCGGTGTGGTATGCAATTCCGCATCATACCGGTGAGTTTCCCGCACCTGCGGAGCTTGCGCGTCTTATGAAAGAAAACGGAGTTAAGATGATAAGCTTGCCGGCAGGCAACTGGACGGTTGCGGAATGGTCGTGCGGCGAGCTTTTCGGTATGCTTGAAAAGCACAAAATCCCGCTTCTTCTGTCGCTTTCACGTGTGAAAGATTTTGATGCGGTACACAATATCTTAAAAGCGCACAAAGAGCTTCGCGTAATCCTTACGGGCGTCGGCTATACCGCAATGCGTGATGTCTATCCGCTTCTTTCTATGTTCCCGAATTTGTACATCTCAACCTCGCTTTACCGCGGATTTGAGGGAATTGAGGATACGGTAGAGCGCTTTGGTGCGACTCGCCTCGTTTTCGGAAGCGGAATGCCGAATGTTTCCGGGGCATCTTCCGTTGCGCTTCTTACATATGCGAGAATAAGCGATGAGGATAAAGCTCTTATAGGTTCCGGTAATATAAAAAGACTGTTAAGTGAGGTGACGTTCTGATGATGAAGGTCTGGGAAAATGTAAAATACGGTCTTCCTCTTGAAGGAGTTCGCATTATAGATACACACGGTCACTGCGGTCCGTACAGCGATTTTTATATTCCGCGTGAAGCGTCGCCTGATGTGATTGTTGAGGTTCTTGATAATCTTGGTGTTGAGTGTACATTCCTTTCAGCCAGTGTTGCGTTCAAGTCTGACTTTGCGCGCGGCAATGCTTATCTCGCAGAAGGAATAGAAAAGCATCCGGGCAGGATTTACGGATACATCTGCTTAAATCCCGTGTATGGTGATGAGATGATACCGGAGCTTGAAAAGTATAAAAACAACCCCGGATTCAAGGGAATTAAATTTCACATAAGCATCAATAAAACGCCATTCTCTTCATATAAATATGAACCGGCGTATAAATATGCCGCAGAGAACAATCTTCCGATTTTGCATCACACCTATGGCGTAGATGCCTTACTTTCTCTTGCGGCTGCTGCAAAGCAGTATCCGGACACTACGTTCATAGCGGCTCACAGCGAGGTGGGAATTGACAGTGTTGAGAGAATCGGTGATGCGGTAAATTCGCTTGATAATCTGTATATAGATACGGCACTTGCCGGCGCATCTGAAGGAAGCATTGAGCTTCTCTGTAAATATGTTGATACCAAGAAAATTCTTTTTGGTACAGACGGCGGCTTCTATTCACCGAACTTCACTCTCGGAAGAATTGCCATGGCGGATATTGAAGATGAGAAAAAGCTTGATATCCTCGGAAGAAACGCCGAAAAGCTGTTTAATATATAACAACATAAGTACGGTTAATCACCACCCCGTCAGGGGTGGTGATTTTGCAATACAGGCAAAAAGGCATCTTAAATTTCTTCTACCTTGATTGTGTTTGTGTTTCCTGATTTTCCGTTGATGATACCGCCGGTAAGAACGACAAGATCACCCTTCTTAAGCGGGAGATTGTCCTTCGCAGCACGGGTTGCGTGGTAGAACAAAACGTCTGATGAGTTAAACTGCTCGCTCAGCACGGGAAGAACGCCCCAGGAAAGAGCAAGCTTGTACCAGACAGCCTTGTTTGTCGCCATACCTATGATGTCGGTAGGGGCGCGGAAACGCGATACCATGCGAACGGTCATACCGGACATAGAGCTTACTACAATGGCTTTCGCATCAATGTCAATAGCCATTCCGCAAGTGGCATGGGAAATAGCATCAACCTTATTTTTTATTTTGAAAGAGCTTGTGCGGAAGCGCTTCTCATAGTTGATGTTCTTTTCCGTCTCCTCAACAATCTCTTCCATTGCGGTTATGGTTTCAACCGGATATTTGCCAGCCGCGGTTTCGCCGGAGAGCATAACGGCGCTTGTTCCGTCATAAACTGCGTTTGCAACATCGGAAATCTCGGCACGGGTTGGGCGGGGGTTATGAATCATGGATTCAAGCATTTCTGTTGCGGTAATAACGCGCTTGCCGAGTAAGCGGCATTTTGTGATGAGGTATTTCTGTATTGCCGGAAGCTCCGCAAACGGAACCTCAACGCCGAGGTCACCTCGGGCAACCATAATGCCTTCACAAGCCTCGCAGATTTCCTCAATGTTGTCTACACCGGAGCGGTTTTCGATTTTTGCGATAACCTCAATGCTTTCACCGCCGTTTTCGGCAAGAAAGCCTTTCAGGTCAAGCACATCCTGCTTTGAGGAAACAAAGGATGCCGCAACAAAATCAACGCCGTTCTCAATGCCGAAGAGGAGGTCTTCTTTATCCTGCTCGCTTAAGTATTCCTTTTTGAGAACCTTGTTCGGAAAGCTCATGCTCTTGCGATTTGAAAGTTCGCCGCCTGCGATAACCTCGCAAATAACATCGTGCCCGCTTATCTCAGCAACACGGAAAATGACAAGACCGTTGTTTACAAGGACACGATCTCCGACGGCAAGGTCGTTTGCAAGACCGCTGTAGTTTACGGAAACGCGCGTGTTGTCGCCTTCAACGTCTTCTGTAGTGAAAGTGAACTTATCACCGGCAGCTACCGTGGCTTTACCGTCTTTAAAGGTTTTTATTCTGTATTCAGGTCCTTTGGTGTCAAGCATAATCGCAATCGGCAGATTAAGCTTTTCGCGGACTCGCTTTATCATATCAAGCTTTTCTTTGTGCTCGGCGTGAGTGCCGTGAGAAAAGTTAAGGCGTGCAACGTTAAGTCCTGCGCGGCACATCGCTTCAAATGTGGTATCGGCTGCGCTTGCCGGACCGATGGTACAAACAATTTTTGTCTTTCGCATATATCAAACTTCCTTTCCCGGAAAATCAAAATTTCCACAAATATATCATATCACAAAATATGCGGAAGATAAAGCAAAATTAAATTTTTCACAAACATTACAGTGTAATATCGACAGTAATTTCACTTGCTTTCACCTGAGCTTTCAGGTAAAACTCCAGAGGTTGCCAAAGTGAAAAAACGCGTCATGCTGGACGAAGTGAAGAATCTCACTTTTCTGCGTTGACGCACGTTAAGATCCTTTGAGTTCGCCTCAGGATGACGCGGGAAAGTAAAAATTGCGATGGCGTATGCGAGAAATCCCAATATCGTAATGTATGGCGGAATTATTCAGCAAAAAGTCCCGGCGTCGAGAGATAGCGTGAGCCGGAGTCCGGTGCGATGGCAACGATAAGCTTGCCTGCGTTTTCCGGACGGCGCGCGAAGGTTTCGGCGGCGAAAATCGCGGCGCCGGAGGTTATTCCGCAAAATATTCCGTCTGTGCGGCAGATGTTGCGCGCGGAAGCGTAAGCATCGTCGGCGGAAACGGTTATAACTTCATCAAAGCTTGCGGTGTCAAGCGCTTTCGGAACAAACCCTGCACCGATGCCCTGAAGCTTGTGCGCGCCCGGAGCTCCGCCGGAGAGAACAGGAGAGGCATCCGGCTCAACGGCGATGATTCTGATATTCGGATTCAGTTTTTTGAGCGCTCTGCCGATTCCGGAAACCGTTCCGCCCGAGCCGACTCCGCAGACCACGGCATCTACGCGCCCGTCTGTATCCTCCCATATCTCACGCGCCGTCGTTTCCTCGTGAATTGCGGGATTTGACAGGTTTTCAAATTGATTCGGGATAAAGCTTCCGAGGATTTCCGCTGAAAGCTCGTGGGCGCGGCGTATTGCGCCGTCCATGCCTTCGCTTCCCGGCGTGAGAACAAGCTCTGCACCGTAAGCTGAGAGAAGAGTGCGGCGTTCTGCGCTCATTGTATCCGGCATTGTGAGGACTACTCGGTATCCGCGGGCGGCACCGATTGCGGCAAGCCCGATGCCGGTGTTGCCGCTTGTCGGCTCAATGATAACTGAGCCGGTTTTAAGCAAACCGCGCGCTTCTGCATCAAGAATCATCCCGAGTGCCGCGCGGTCTTTAACGCTGCCGGTAGGGTTGAGATATTCAAGCTTTGCCGCAACGGTTGCGGGAATTTTTCTTTCGGATATATAATTACGAAGCTCCAACATCGGCGTGTTTCCGATAAGGCTTTCTATGGATTTGTGAATGTTCACAAGCGTTTCCTCCTAAATGTTGCCGAGAAGCTTTGCTTTAACGAGTGCAAAGCCTTCGCGGACTGCATAGTTTATGCGAAGCACGGGAAGCGAGGATTTCGCGGAGAGCATTACCGCAGAAAGTCCTTGCTTTTTTGCAAGAAGCCGTGTGCGGAAAATATGATAATCACTTGATACTATCGCCACGCTTCCGCCGCCCCGTGAGTCGATTATCTCGCGTGAGTAAATCAGGTTTTCGTTTGTGTCGGTTGCTTTTTCTTCTTTTATAATGCGGTCTTTCGGAATTCCGCGAGAAATAAGATACCGCTCCATAGCAAGAGCCTCGGTAATCGTTTCTCCGCTGCCCTGAGAACCGCTTACTATTGCGATGCTCGCGGGATATTCATTCATGTATCCAATTGTGCGGTTAAGCCTGTCAACGAGAGTGAGCGACGGCGTTTCCTTATCAAGTCCCGCACCGAGAACGATTATATAATCACACGCTGACGGTGCATCACCGCTTGCCTCCCGGACGACGATACCTGTCATCACCGCGGTAAAACCGATTCCGAGCGCGGCGAGAGCGACAATAACCCGGCGCAGAATAATAAGAGAGCGCCGCTTTATGCCGATGCTGAGCGCAAGGTAGGTAAGAAACGCACCGAGAATGAAAATCAGAAATCCGGTAAAGCTGTATCCGACAAGACAAAAGATAAAAACAAACGAAACACAGAAGCAGAGTGCGGCAAAAAGCGCAAGTATCTTTTTCATATTATTCATTGATTTCGCGGAACATATTTGTCGCGCGGCGCTTGTGCGCGCTTCTTGAATGATAACGGTTGATGATTTCGATGCTTTCCGGCTTTCCGGTGCCGTTTAAAATGTACTCATCAATTTCGGCATACGTTACGCCCATATCCTTTTCGTCGGTCTGCCCCTCATAGAGACCTGCCGAAGGAGCCTTCGTAATAACAGACTCCGGTGCATCTAAAAAGCGCAGAAATTCATAAACCTCCCCGACGGTGAGGTCGGAGATGGGGTTAAAGTCGCACGCGCCGTCTCCGTGCTTTGTAAAATATCCCATATAACGCTCGCTGCGGTTGCCGGTTCCTGCAACAAGGCGGTTTTCTGCCGCCGCAACGGTGTAAAGTGTTGTCATACGGAGCCGCGGGGGAAGATTGACAAGAGCGTTGCTGTTAAGCTCAACCTCATCGCCCATCATTTCAAGCATAGCCGCACGAACGGGGGTTAAATCAAATGTACGGTGCTCGATGCCGAATTTCTTTGCAACGGCAAGCGCATCATCCATATCCGAGCCGAAATTCTGCTTTGAGTGGCAGGGCATTTGGATGCAGACCGTGTTGTCGCACGCCTTTTTGCAGAGAATTCCGACAAGCGCACAGTCCTTTCCACCGGAGTTTCCGAAGACAATTCCGGAAGCATGGCTTTCTTCTATAAGGTTTTTTATATAAGAAACTCGTTCACTAAGCTCTTTTGCATAATCGCGCATAATAAAACATCCTTTCAGCAATATAAAAATAGTATACCACAAATTTCCGCTCTATACAAGAAAAAGACATCCACGGGATGCCTTTTTTGTGAAATTTTAAATACGCAACAGCCGTTTTGCGTTTCGTGAAAAGATTTGTTCCTTTTCGCTGTCAGTGAGCAACGGGTCAAGCAGCACGCTTCCGATGAATGTGGCAGGGCTGCAGGTTGGGAAATCCGAACCGAAGAGGATTCTGTCAGCACCCACCTCATCAATTGCGCGCCGAAGCATACCGTAGCGGTGGGGTCCAAGACCGGAAATGTCCAGATAATAGTTCTCAAACCTTTTCATGCGCTCAATATGGCGCATAAAATCCGGATATTCACAGGGATGCGCGCCGACGACGATAATATCGCGGTGATTTTGGAGCATATTATCCATTGAGTTATCATATTTATCCCAACTGTGAAGGCTCACAACCATATTATGCTTTGCAGCCTCATCAAGAAGATGCGAGAATTCTTCGGAGGAATAATCCTCCCATCCGTCAAGATAGGGAACAAGCTCGCCGATGAGATTTATTCCCAAAGAGGACATACGCCGGATTTCGGCGATTGATTCATCAACATAATGCGGATGCACGTGGAAACCCGGAATATAGAAATCACCGTATAATTCCCTCAATTGCAATGCTTCATCATTGTTTTTTTGTATATCCGCCCAAGCTGTTTTTTTTGAAAGAGAGATTACCGAACCGCAGATTTTTGTAACATTGAGGGAGGCGAAAATTTCCCGCGTGTTGTCTGCGCTCATCCGGCAGAAGTCCTTATGCGCGCAGATGTTTGTCCGCACATCTAAAAAGGGATGGGTGTGGAAATCTATAATCTCAAAGCTCATCGTGGTTTTCCTCCGCAGAGTGTGATTTTCGTCTGTCGGTAGACTGCTTTCTGTATTCTTTAACCGTCATACCGTACTTGTTTTTAAAATGCCGTGTGAAATTGCGCTCATCCCCGAAACCGACCATATCAACAAGCTCACGAACCGAGAAGTTGCGCTCATTTAAAAGGATTGCCGCGTGCGTAAGCCGCACATCAATGAGATGCTTTACAAGCGTTGTTCCGGTTTTTGTTTTGAATATGCGTGTAAGCTGTGCGTAGCTTATGTGGAGAAGCTGGGGAAGGGCGTTCACGGTGAAATCAATGTTTGAATAGTTAAGCTCTATAAGCTCTTTTGCATTGGCAACTATGTCAATTTCCATATCGGAAAGGGATTCCGGTGCAGAAGAAGACATATTCATAACAAGTATCTGCATAAAGGTTGAAAGCGTCATATAATACCGCAAGGAGATTGGAACATCTGCGGTGAACAGCTCGGTTAAAAGATGCGTAACCGTCTGCGGGGATTTTGCCGTGCGAACCGGATTTTCTTTTGAAAACCCCATAGCCTTTCCCATATCGCGTGCCGAATCGTGAATTATCGAGAACCAGAAATAACACCACGGGTCAGATTTGCTCGGATAATACATATGCGTTTCATCAGGCGGGAGAAAAAAGAAATCTCCGGCGTTGAGCTGATACGTTTTTCCGTTGAAAACGAGAGTTCCGCGTCCTTCGCATACGTAGTGAAGCATATACGTCGGCTGGACACAAAGGAATTTCTGGTAATCGTTTTTCTTGCGGAAGTCGTGAAATCCTATCTGTATAAAGTTGAGCGGACCGCGATCTTCCTTGTTAAAGGAAAAAACAGTGTTCTTTGAAAGCGCCATATATAATCACACTCCTTCACATTGTAAAAATGCCGGTGTCTTTTAAAAATCCTCAGGGTCGGGAATTTCCATAACTGCGCCGCCGTTTTGTGCGGAAATATCTGCTATGATTCCCGGAATTGCCATACGTATACCGAGATCAACGTCAACCGGCGGTTCTGTGTCGTTTAAGATGCAGTCAACAAAAGAAAGCACCATCTTTTTGTCAGCACCGCCGTGTCCCTCGGCGCCGACGGAAGCTTCTTCGGGATACTGAAGCGTTACGGGAACATCAATTTTAGCTTCGAGCGTGCCGGGAACATCTGAAAACCTTGCAAAATAGTGCGCATCCTCAAGCGGCTTTGTTTTATCTGTTTCTACGGTTCCGCGTGTGCCTATAATCCCGAAATTATGGTCAAAGCCGACGTATGCGCCGAAGCAGATGAGTATTCGTATAACTGCGCCCTTTGCAGTTTTGAAGATTGCAACGCCGTTTTGTGCGGAAATTGTTTTATAAGGATTATACGAAACCTCCGGAACCATACACGAAACACTTACGCATTTATCGTTTAATATGTAGAGCAGGGGACCTAAATCATGAGTTAAATATTTAATAGCGGGATTGAAGGTGCGCCAGTGTCCGTCGGCAGGTTTGTCTTCTTCGAATTTAAGATAGTCCGTTGAGTGAAGATATTCAGCCTCTGCATAGATTGCCTCGCCGAGCTTTCCGGCTTCATACATCTTCTTCCACGAATCAATAAACGCCCACCAGCAGCAGTTCTCACCTGCCATATACTTAAGCTCCGGATGCGCCTTTACCGTCGCACGGAGCTTTTTTGCTTCTTCGACGGAATTTACCGGCGGGATTTCGCTGAGAACGTGCTTTCCCGCTGCCATTGCTCTTTCAACGAACGGAACGTGGCAAATGGCATCAGTAGCGATATATACGGCATCAATATCGGATTTTAAAAATTCGTCAAAATCCGAGAAGGAAAGAAGGTCGGGAACCTTCATTTCATCACGGAAGGTTTTCTCGGCTTCTTTAAGCTTTTCGGGGTTCTTGTCACAGATTGCGCGAAGCTGTACTTTTTCTTCACCTATAATTGTTTTTACAACATACGCGCCTCTGCCGAGACCTACTACACCGAGCTTTACAATATCCTTTTTCATCGGGCATTCTCCTCACTTTTTGGCTTTTATATTTATTGTTTTTTTATTAATTATAAAATATCAAAAAAACGGACAAAAAACAAGCGTTAAAAGAAAATGCCGTAAACGATGCAATAAAAAGTCGGTTCTGAATAAAAAAGCCGTAAACGATGCAATAAAAAGTCGGTTTTTTCGGAAAAAGAAGTGATATAATTACAGCATAAACAGGAAAGGAGCTCAAAGCATGAGCAAAAAAGCGTATTTTTATATTGACGATACAATCTGGGTACTCCGGGACCTTACAAGAACGAAGCCGAAATCTCTTTTTGATACCCCATTGTTTAAGGTTTTGAAAAAAGCATATGACGAATACGGACTTAAAACTCAGCTCAATCTTTTCTACCGCACGGATTCCTTTTACGGCAATGACGAATTTTCTCTTGCCGATGTTACGGATGCATATAAAGCAGAGTTTGAAGCAGCTTCCGACTGGCTGAAGTTTGCGTTCCACGCAAAAGAAGAGTTTCCGGATTATCCCCACGTCAATGCAACGTATGAAGATATAAAGGATTTATTCATGTCCATTGAAAAAGAAGTTTTCCGCTTTGCCGGTGAGAAGTCGTTTACATACGGCGTGTGCCCGCATTGGCTTCCGGTAAGCAAACCGGGCGTTCAGGCTCTTTACGATTGCGGCGTGCGCATTCTTGATGTCACCGTAGGTGAAACGGAGGAATATAACGGCGATCCCAATTCGCTTCCTTACGGACATTCCTTCCGCCTTCTCAACAACAGACAGCCGGAAACACGTGTGTTCACGCGCGGCGGACGTAACACGGCAATTACAAGGTCTGTCTGCGGATATAACCATTTCACCGAGGACAGATTACCCTATACTCCAACTCTTAAAACGTTTAAGGATGAGGAAACGGGGATGCTTTTTAAAAACTACTGCGTAACCTGCCTTAATCTCTTGCCCTGTGATGAGGTTGAGGGAGAATTTGAAAAGCTTGCCGATAAGGAATACATAGGCATCTGCGACCATGAGCAGTATTTCTATGAAGATTATTTCGCTTATCAGCCGGATTATGCGGAAAAGATTTATAAAATGTGCGAGATGTTAAAGAAAAACGGCTTTGAATATATGTTTGCCGAAGATTTGGTTTAATTTAATAAAGAAAGGTTAATTTTATGGATGTAATTAAATTTGTTGTATGCGGAGCGGGACAGCGCGGCGAGCTTCTCACCGAACAGGTGCTCTCAAAACTTGAGGGCGTTAAGGTCTCGGCGGTGAGCGACCCGTATACTGACAAGGCAGAAAAGCTTTGTGATAAGCTTTCTGAAAACGGCTTTGAGCGCCCGAATGTGTACAGCGATTATAAAGAAATGTTTAACAACGAGAAGCCCGACGCGGTGTTTATTGCAACAAGCTGGAGCGCACACGTTGAGATTGCGCTCTGCGCAATGGAAGCCGGAATAGCAGTTGCAATGGAAGTAGGCGGTGCTTACAACGAGGAAGAATGCAGAGAGCTTATCGCTGCATACGAGCGTACAAAAACGCCGTTTATGTTTATGGAAAACTGCTGCTTTAATAAGGATGAGCTTCTTGCAACCGCGCTTGTCCGCAAGGGCGTGTTCGGAAAGCCTGTCTATTGCCACGGCGCATATTCGCACGATCTGCGCGAGGAGATAGGCTACGGAAACATCCGCCGCCTTTACAGACTTCATGAGTATACCACGCGAAACCGCGATAATTACCCGACTCACGACCTCGGACCGATTGCAAAAATCCTGAACATTAACCGCGGTAACCGCATGGTTTCGCTCTCATCCCGCGCTTCCGGCTCGTTCGGGCTTCCGGAATACATAAATAACAATCCGGAGCTGCATGAGATTCACGGAAGAGTTTTTAAGCAGGGCGACGTTGTTGAAACGCTCATCACCTGCGAAAACGGCGAGCTTATAAGCCTGAAGCTCAATACCACGCTTCCTACGTTCTATTCGCGCGAATTTACCGTTCAGGGAACACGCGGAATGTATAAGGCAGAAACAAACACCGTTGTTGTTGACGGTATGGAGGGCTTTAATCACGACAAATCGCTTCTCGCAAACGAAAACCTTGTGGATAATGCAAAGAACTATGAGGAGTATCTTCCGGAAATGTGGAAGAAGGTAACTCCGGAAATTATAGAAGCCGGTCATGGCGGCTGTGATGTGTTTGAGTTTGATGCATTCTGCGAGGCTCTCCGCGAGGGCAAGGAAATGCCGATAGATGTGTATGATGCGGCGGCGTGGATGTCAATTTCTTACCTCAGCGAAAAGTCAATTGCGCTCGGCGGTGCTCCTGTTGAAATCCCCGACTTCACCAATGGTGCATACAAAACGCGTCCCCCGCGCGATGTTGTGGAAATCTAACCGTATTTTCACGGTTTTATATATAAATAAAAACACTAAAAAGTATAAAAAATGGGAGGAAAAATGACAATGAAAAGATTTTTATCTATTATTCTCGCAATCGCAATGGTTATATCAATGATTCCCGCAGCGTTTGCAAGCGGAGAGATGGGAAAGGCCGGAATCAGCATTCAGTATGATACTTACTCGGGCAGTAATACATCAGGTTTTTCTGATGCAAGCTTGATAGACTATACACGAAGCAACGGAAGAATAGAATACTTTGGAACCACAAGCACAGCAAAATACCCCTATTCGTGGGATCAGACTGCAAAAAACACTATGGGTGAGGGTACATTCAGATTTATCGCAGCCTTCGTCCTTACAGCAGGTAGCAATGAATATACAGCATATAAAATAAGAATCCCTGAAAAAGGTGACTATATAACTTCACTTTACTATCTTGCCTGCGCAAATGACGATGCGGCAAGAAACGGAAGTCTGTATATCCTTCCCTATAAAGAAGGAATGGATATTGCAAGTGAACTTTCCAATGAAAATCTTGTGCTTCCAAATGTAGACTTCTATAATGAAACAAACAAGTTCAAGACTACTGAGGAAGTTTCTTTCACTGCAACGACCGCAGGTGAATATCTTATGGTATGGAAAAACACCGGAGATACAGGCACAAGAATTACTCCTGTAAGACTCACTCTTAACGGAGGCGACGGAAAAACACCTATCTGTGCGGACGTAAATGTTGTGGATGAAGAGCTTGATGCAGGAACAAAAGAAACCACAGAAATTACACTCAGTAATGTATTTATGTCTGACGGCAATGCGGCAACAACAGAGGATACACAGAACGTAACATACACAAGCACAAATAAAAATGTTGCAACTGTTTCGGAAAATGTCGTAACAGCAAAAATGGCAGGAAAAACAACTATACGCGCAATGGTCGGAGAATATGTGCTAGGTGAAAAAGAAATCGAGGTTATAAACACAAACCTTTCGGGAATCAGCATTCAGTATGATACTTATGCAGGAACTAATGCAGACGGTTTTAGCGATGCAAGCATGATAAACTATACACGTAATAACGGAAGAATAGAATACTTTGGAACCACAAGCACAGCAAAATACCCCTATTCATGGGATCAGACTGCAAAAAACACTATGAGTGAGGGGATTTACAGATTTATCGCAGCCTTCGTCCTTACAGCAGGTAGCGATGAATATACAGCATATAAAATAAGAGTGCCTGAAAAAGGTGATTATATAACTTCACTTTACTATCTTGCCTGCGCAAATGACGATGCGGCAAGAAGCGGAAGTCTGTATATCCTTCCCTATAAAGAAGGAATGGATATTGCAAGTGAACTTTCCAATGAAAATCTTGTGCTTCCAAATGTAGACTTCTATAATGAAACAAACAAGTTCAAGACTACCGAAGAGGTTAATTTCTCGGCAGAGAACGCAGGTGAGTATATTATGGTATGGAAAAATACCGGTGATACAGGTACAAGAATCACACCTGTAAGACTCACCCTTAACGGCGGAACAGGAACAGCTCCCATCTGGGCGGATATGTCCGTAGAAAATGCCGAGCTTGAAGTTTCCGGCACAACTACACTTACATCAACAGTGTACACATCCGACGGCAAAACCGCAACAGATACAACAGAAATTTCTTACACAAGCACAGATATCGGTGTTGCAACTATATCCGGCACAACTGTAGAAGCAAATGGCGCAGGAACAGCAAAAATCCAGGCAAAGTCCGGCGATTATGTTCTCGGTGAAGTTGCGGTTATGGTTAATACTCCGGAATATACTGCAGCATTTAAACCGGATGATACCCAAACTGAGGTAATTACCGCAAGCGTTGTGACACTTGTTTATCCGACAAACCTCGAGGTTACTTGCAGCGCGGAGGAAAATGCAACCGAAGGGACATGGTACGTCAAGACAGAAGAAACAGTCAATGACTACACCTTCCGCTACTGGGTTCGCGGCTTAGAGGACGGAACTAAAAAACGCATCGTTTCCTTAGAAAATGAGTTTGATTACGCACCGCAGAATGGCGCAAATTACCTCATTGCAGTTTACACTAAAGACGGCGAAGAAGCAACAGCTGATGAATACTACAACGCAAACGGTCAGCTTATTGCAACGGGAGCTGAGCCTGAACTGCCGTATATGGTAGGATACGGTAAGGCAACAGAATGGATTTCGCGCGGTAATGGGGTTTTTGAAGCAGCTTATGGTAGCGTTCAGAGTTATACGATAACCGTAAACGGAAAAGAAAATACTTACAATTACGGCGATCCTGTACGGTGTGTTGCAGCTTCTGAAGAGAATGGACAGAAGTTCTTTGGATGGACAAAACAGGGTGAAGACGATGAAAACCCCGTTCTCGTTTCAGCAGATACTAGCTATACCTTCTACGCTTGGGAGGACTGTGAGGTTACGGCTGTATACAAGAATGAGGAGCCTGTGTTTGCAGGTGAGAAGAGAAAAATTCTTCTTGATACGATAACGCTCGGAAGTGATACCGCAATTATGGCAGAGTTCATCGGTTTTGGCGATGCAGTTGAACGCGGAATTATCCTCGGAACAAAATCGTATGCGATGACAAAAAAAGCAGCAACTCAGTTTACAATCGTAAACGACGAGAAAGCGGCAAACATTTCCGGTTACGCAATCCTTGCAGACGGAACAAAAGTGATTTATAATAAGTAGTACAGCAGGGGAGGATGGACGGCGTTCATTCTCCCTTGTAATCACCAGAACCCCCCCCTTTTTTTGAAAGGAGCAAACATATGAAAAGATTATTATCATTACTCCTCACGGCAGTGATGCTTATATCTCTTCTGCCATCGGTTGCCATTGCGGCACCGGAAGCCGGAATAACGGTTGAGTATTACACTTACGTAAACAGTAATTCAGGTTGTGCCGATGCAAGCAAGATAGACTGGGCAAAATACAACGGAAGAATAGAATATCTTAAAGAAACAAGCACAGCAAAATATCCGTATTCGTGGGATCAGACGGCAAAAAACACCATGGGAGAGGGCACATACAGATTCATCGCTGCCTTCGTTCTTACAGCAGGTAGCGATGAATACATAGCATATAAGATAAGAGTGCCAGAGAAGGGTGATTATACGGCATCTCTTTATTATCTTGCCTGCGCGAATGCCGATGCGGCGCGAAGCGGAAGCCTTTATATCCTTCCTCCGGGAAGTGAAACAAATATTGAAGGTGCACTTTCCACTGCAACGCCGGTAATTTCGGGCGTAAACTTCTATGACGAAACAAATAAGTTCAAGACTACTGAGGAAGTTTCTTTCACTGCAACGACCGCCGGTGAGTATATTATGGTATGGAAAAACACCGGTAGTACGGGCGCAAGAATTACTCCCGTAACGCTCACTCTCAACGGCGGAACGGGAAAAGCACCCATCTGGGTAGCAGAGTGGGAGTCTGAGGAGGAACCCGTTTACGTCGGGGATGAGATAACGCTGAACCCCAAGGTATATATGTCCGACGCAACAGTGGCGAATGCCGATGAAAAAATGGCTGTTGAATACATAAGCCTTAATACGTCTGTCGCAACGGTCTCGGGAACAACGATTAAAGCAGTAGGCGAAGGCACAGCAAAAATTCAGGCAAAGTACGGCGATCTTCTTCTTGGTGAAACTGAGATCGAGACAAAAGTCCGTGTTTATGATGCGATAGAAAGTGCATCTCTTTCCTTCCGCGCGGAGGCGATTCCCGTCGGATACAGCGATGTTGCAAAGCTTTCTCTTGTATCGGAGAAAGGCGAGGCGTATTTTGACCCGTATACCGTAAGCTTTGAATGCACTCAGGAAGAAGAATACGCATCCATAGATAAAAATGGAAAGCTCACAGCACTGCAGCCGGGAACGGTTACGGTTACGGCACACATAACAGACACAAAGCAGAATACCGTAACAGCAGAAACAACAATTCAGATTGTTGATGCTGCAGAGCCAACGGGGCAGCCTGTAATCATAGATTTCAATGCGGTTGACCGCGATCCTGATCTTGGCGAGAGTGTGTCCGGAAAAACTGTATATCCCGTCTGGGCATTCAGCGGAAAGAAAATAAAGGTGGTTGAAGAAAAATCAACAACCCTAAAAACACATCTTAATGTTAAAAATGAAGGTCTTTCCTCTCTTGACGGAGTGACAAGACCAAGAAATCTCCTTCTCCTTAATTCTGAAGGAACAAAATGGACGGAAGGCGACGGAAGAGAAGGAAGAATTACCTTTAAAATCCAAATGGACACAACCGTGCCCGGCTGGTATAAGGTTTCTCTATCCGGCGGTAAGTGGACATCGGCAGGTGTATGGCATGTATACTTCGGCGATGAGTATGCCGGCGTATTCTCAAGCCGTGATATTGACTATCCCGGCAATAGCCCCTGGACAGATTTCGAGGCTGAGAAGCTCGGAACAGTTTATATAGAGCCGGATGCTGACGGCTGGGCAGAAATGAGCTTTCGTCTTGCTGATTTCGGCTACGGAAGCACGGCCGGAGTTCATGATAAAGCGCTTCGCTCAGAATCGGCACGCCTTCTTCTCTCAAAGCTTACGCTCACTCCGACCGGGTGGTGGAACAGCGCAGAGGAAGTAGGCGTAAATGTTCCGGAAAAAATCATTGTCGGAGAAAAAGCAAACCTTACGGCGTTTCTGGCAGATGGTGACAATTCTCCCGTGGCATATAGTGAGTATGACAGCAACGGTGAGAAAAACAAAAACGATAGCTTTAAGGTAGAGATAGTTTCCGGAAGCAGTGTGGAGCTGCGTGAAGAAAATACATACGCAAACGGTAGTATTATAGGAAATATGTACAGTGCAGTTGTGCTTGCTAAAAAGCCGGGTGATACTGTCCTGAAAGTTACGGCGAAAAAAGACGGCATTGAATATACCCGTGATGTAACGGTTACTGTCGTTGAATATCCGGTGCTTGAGAAAGTAAACCTCACTCTTGCAAAAAAAGCTATTCCCGCAACGAGGACAACCTCGGCAAGCTTCGAGCTTATCCGTGCGGGAGACGGAGCAGAATATACGGAAGCATATGAGGCTTTCTATGAAAGCACAGTTCCCGCAGCTGCAACGGTTGACGAAAAGACCGGTGAAATAACCGCTCACTCCGAGGGCGAAACGGTTATACGTCTTACTGTTACTGACTACAAGGGCAATGAGGTATCGGCAGAATGTCCGCTCATCGTAACAGAAAAACCGTATCTCAAAACCCTTTCCGTCAGCGGAAGCCGGGTTCTTCTTCCGGGCGAGAAAGCTCAAATATCCGCAGGTGCGGTTATGACAGACGGTGTGATTGTATCTGCCGAAGAATACGAAATAAACTTTGAAAGCGCAGACGAAGAGGTTCTTACCGTAACTGAAAACGGTGAGGTTACGGCGCGAAAACTCGGTTCTGTTGCCGTAATTGTAACTGCAACAAATGAAAAAGGGGAAAAATGTCTGAGCGTATTCCCGATTGATATTGTTCCTGAGGCATCGGATATAGTTATTGATTTTTCAAAGACAGAAGAAGCTGATGGACGAGGCATTCCGTCTGTCTCGCCGGGATATAGCGTGCTTACCGAAGAAGGAAGCGCAAATTATTTCAGAAAATTTTACTGTGAGGATACGAAAAAGCTTCAGGTTTTCCAGATTGGAACACCCTCGGCAAGCAACAAACCCTGGCCGGAAAACGGAGAAACAAGCGGAACGCTTGCTCTTTCCGTAAATGCAGACATTGCAGGTTATTACAGCATGAGCGTAATCGGCGGTCTGTGGTATGCAGGAAGTGATTATTCAGTTTTCGTAAATGATTCTTATGCCGGAGACGTGTCCTTCCATAAGGATAAGAGTGAGAGTGACAAGCTCTTGTCAGGTGAGAAGCAGCAGCTTAATACCGTATATCTTAAAAAGGGAGAAAACAAAGTTTACTTCCGGTTTAAGAAAATATATGAAGGTTCAGCTCCGTATCTTGTCCTCAATAACATAACCTTTAAGGTGGTAAAAGAGGCTGTTTCGTTCAAAGAGCTTGTTATGAGCGAAATTCCTTCTCAGCTTGCGGTTGGCGAGGTGTTTGCGGATACCGTTTCAGTTGGACTTACCGACGGGAGCATCCTTGCTATTGGTCCTGCTGCAACGGGCGAGGAAATTGATGAAGAAAATAAAATTTCCGCAGAGCTTCGCGGAGACGGTTGCATTGACATGACCGGATTTGCATACGAGCTTTGCAATGCGGCGAAGAGAACATATAAGCTCACGGCAAACAAAGCAGGAGAAGCAAAGCTTGTTTTCACTGTCGTTTTGGATGGAAAAACACAGACCTTTGAATACACGATAATGGTTGTTGAGGACGAGCTTGTCGGTGCAGATGCGAGAGCGGAGGCGGATGAGCTTTATGCAGGAGATGCATCACGTCTTGTTGCAAAGGCGATTTTCAAAAGCGGAAGGGAAAGCGAAAATTCGCAGTCCGTAACCGCAGAGTATGAATCCCTTACACCGGAAATTGCAACCGTGGAAAACGGAATGCTTGTTACGCATAAAGAAGGTACGGCGAAGATAAAGGTAACTCTCACGTTCTACAATACTGTTACGGGAGAACCCCATACGGCTGAAGGCACGGCGAAAATTGAAGTTCAGCCGCAGGGAATGGCAAGAATTGAAGCAACTGCCGGCGGAAGCCGAACCATCCGCCTTACCGAGAAGGGAAAGGAAGACACCGTTCCGCTTTATGCTCAGGCGATAAGCAACCTCGGCGAGAAAATGGATATGACGGGTGCGGTCGTTTCGGCACGCGCGTTAACTCCGGAATACGCAGAGCTTAACGGAATCAATATTCTTCCGGTTTCGGAGGGCAATGCGCAGTTTGAAGTGACCGTAACAACTGCCGACAAGCGAACCCGCTCACAGGTAGTAACACTCCGTGTTGTATACGGAAAGGATAAAGCAACGTATTATACGGCGGAAAGAGCTTTGGCGGCACAAGAGAATATAAAGACATATAGATGGGCGAAAAGCACTGCTGAAAGTTATATAAAGAGAGCAGACAAGTATTTGACAAATCTTGACGCGATATATGAGCTTATACCGTCGGAGGGGATACCGCGTACTCTCGCGTTGGGAGAGATGAATGACCCGTTATCCTATTACTGCCGATACTGTAATGTTAATCTTATGAAGGAATACGGCTCAATTCCGTGGCTTCACGATCCGATAAACCGCCCGTGGAAGATACAGTGTCCGGACTGTAAGCGCCTTTTCCCGAGTAACGATTTTGAAAGCTTCTATAAACTGGGTCTCAACGAATACGGTGAATTTGACCGCATGCGCGCACTCGAGGCGCACAGAGAGTTGTTCGGTGATAAATCCGTAACTGAGCCGGGAAAAGAGAACAGTGCACAGTGGAAGAAGTATTACGGATATGGCGTAAAGGGCGGATATCTCTATAATGAGTTGTATGAAAATGACAATTTAGCAGAGGTAAAAACTCTTAACGGCGGAAATAGGCTGCGTGACGGAGAAACACAGGAAACATGGGGCGTTGATGACAGTCTCGGTTATGTTCCGTCAATGAGTGATGGAACTCCGTATGGCTTTGATGATACATCAGGAAAGACTGCTGAGCGTAGAACTGAACGTCACGGATACATTGCCGAGTATGTTCACTTCGGCTTATGGCGGCGCGAAAGCGAGGGATATGCCGGAGCATTGATTCGAAATGTTGTAATGGACTGTGCCTATGCTTATTTTTACACCGGCGATATAAAGTACGGAAGAGTGGCGGCTGTTCTTCTCGACCGCATCGCAGACTTTTATCCGTATTATGAAATAAAACCGTGGATCGGAAGATTCCGGGTAAACGATGGAGGCTCCGGTTGCGGCGGTATTATGGGAAATATCGTAGAGTCGCAGGAAATGGTGCGATACATATCGGCTTATGACATGGTTTACGATGTATATGATGACCCGTTTGTTGTCAATTTCCTTGCAGAAAAAGGCAAAAAGCTGAAATTTCGTTATGCCAAGGAAACTCCTTCGCAGATTCGCACAAATATTGAGGATGGTATTATAAGAACGGTTCTCGAAGGACTTCGGGATCATTCAATAAACGGAAACTTCGGTCTGCCGCAAAAGGCAAATGCTGTTGCAGCGGTAGTTCTTGACAGTATGCCGGAAACCGCCGAGTGGCTTGATTTTATGATGGCAGCCGGATGGCATCGCGACCCGGCAAAAGAAGTTACCGGAGGCGGTATCGGAGAGGTTCTTGTAAATACAATTGATGCCGACGGGCAGGGAAATGAAGGCTCGCAGTATAATATCGCGTGGCATACAAACCTGCTTTCCGTGCAGGAGATTCTGGATGCTTATGAAGACGCCGGAACGGCTGATTTGTACAGTAATCCGAAGTTTATACAGATGTTTTATTCCAACATTCCGCTTATAGCAACGTATTACACTCCCGCTATCGGAGATTCCGGAACCACTCAGGGAAGCGGATTATGGTTGCAGAAAAGTGCTATGCAGGAGGGCTGGAAGAACATCGGTGATCCGGTGTTTGCGCAGCTTCTGTATAAGCTGAACGGAAACTCAGCCGAAGACCTTAAATACGGGATATATGAAAAGAATCCCGAGCGCCTTGAAGATGAGGTGCGAGCGGTTATCGAACAGTTCGGCGAGTTCAAACCAAAATCCGAGATGATGACCAACTTCGGCTTTGGAATAATTCGTGGCGGCAATGAGTTCACATCGGCTTCCGATGCAGGAGCAAAGGATACACGCCGTGATTTGTGGATGTATTTCGGTAACAACACGGGACACGCACATCTCGATACGCTAAACCTCGGAATGAGCGCATACGGGCTTGAGTTCTTGCCGGATCTCGGTTATCCCGAAATGGCAGACCAGAGTCCGAACCGTTTGCAGTGGATGATGGGTACGATTTCGCACAACACCGTTCAGGTTGACAACCGTGAGCAATTCCACGGAATTGAACAGCGTGGAGATGCAAAGCATTTCGATTCGGGTGAAATGGTGTCTCTTATGGATGTTTCAACGCCGTATGTGTATTCGTTTTCTGTGGATGAATATCGAAGAAGTATTGTAATGATAAAGGTTAACGATGAAATTTCTTACGGTGTTGACTTTTTCCGTGTTCTTGGCGGTAATGAGCATATTTACAGCTTCCACGCGGCAAGTAACAATATTGCGGAAACTGTAGGCCTCGGAGAGATTGTTCCTCAGATGAAAAATGGCAAATATGCCGGAACTCTTGCAGGAATTGATGTTCCTTACGGCGCAGATCCGGGAACGACATCCGGAACACTTCAGTATCCAAAGGGATATACGTGGATTGACAATATCGACTATGCTGAAAATCCTGAAAATAAATTTGAAATTGACTTCGACATAAAAGACTTCAATAAAAATGTTAAGGACTCTGAAGGGCTGCATCTCCGAATGACAATGCACAACGGGGAGAATGTCGAAAACGGAGCCAACGTCGATGTAAAGATAGGAAACGGATATCCGCCGAACAAGAAAGAAAACAAAAACATCGACAAGCTTAAATATGTCATAGTCAAGAATAACGGAAGTAACCTTGATACCGTCTTTACAACTGTGCTTGAACCGTATAGGAACGTGAGATATCTCACTTCAAGCGAAGAGCTTCCGATGTCGGTTGTCGCCGGTGCGGAGGCGGAAGGTGCGGCACACCGCGCACTTAAGATAACCCACCAAAACGGCAGAGTGGACTACGTTTTATATGCAACCGATAATTCGGTAACATATAAAATTACCGATGAAATCGGCGGCGAAAACAGTGATATTCTCTTCCGCGGCTTTGTGGGAGTGTATACCGTAAACAGTGCAGGTGCAAATATTTACAGCTATGTGCATGACGGCGATATAATAGGTGAAGAAACCAATGTAACGTCGGCGGTAACCGGAGTTCTCAAGAGCTTCACAAAGGAGCTTTCGGAGAAAAACGAGCTTGTTATTATACCCCGCGAGAAACCCGCGGAAAAGATTATTGCAGACCTTACCGGGCGCTATGTCTTTGTTGACAACGGCGTGGATGTAAGAAGCGGTGCATGGAGAATAGAAGATGCGTATATGCGCGGCGATGATCTCGTGCTTGATGTAGGAAGAGTTACTGCAGTACGTCAGTATGTCGATATGTATGATACTGAAAAGGGATATGTTTACACCATTACACCCGGCCAGTCCGTGCGTATACCGCTTTCGTACAGCGAAGACTTCTCACCTTCATTTGAAGCGATAAGCGATTCGATTTCCGTTTCTGCGGGAAGCTCGGTTTCGGTCACGACGAAGGCAACAAGCGAGCTGGGAGAGAGCATAACCTATTCCGGAGAAACCCTTCCGCGCGGTGCAAGTCTTAACAGTGCAACGGGAGAGGTAACATGGAAACCTGACAGCTCACAGGTTGGCAAAAACCACTTTGCCGTAACGGCAACGGACGGGTCGGGAAGGCAGACAACCGTTCACTTCTATGTAACTGTTTACGGCTCGACGACAAGCAAGCCAAGCGACAAAGAAGAAACACCGTCTGACGGAACGACCGACACACCTGCGGGTGGCGGCGGAGGAGGCGGTGGTGGCGGTGCCGCGCCGGACAACGGAAATTCTTCTGACCAAACCGATGTAGGGAACGGCGGTTCCGACGTTCCGAACGATGAGAATTCCACTCAATCCGATAATACAGAAGTCACACCCGACGAGTCGGGGGAAACGGGTACTATCCGTTTCACAGACATTGATAACCACACATGGGCGGCGGACGCAATCAATACCCTTGCAACGGATGGTATAATCCGCGGGACAAGCGAAACAACTTTCTCACCTGCAAACAACATAACCCGCGCAGACTTTGCTTTGCTTCTGGTACGAGCGTTTGAGCTTGAAAGCGATAACGCGGAGAACTTTGCAGATGTATCTGCATCGGATTATTTCGCATCCGAGCTTGCAATAGCACGAAATACCGGTATTGTCGGCGGAATCGGTGAGAATAAATACGCACCCCGCAACAACATCACCCGTCAGGATATGATGGTAATCGTCTACCGGGCAATGCAGAAACTGAATGTAGGGTTCGGCATTTATGACGAACCGCAGCATCCAGACTACTCCACCGTTGCACCCTACGCAAAGGAAGCGGTCACCGCGCTCATCGGTGCAGGACTTGTCAACGGTAAGAACGGACACATCGCGCCGATGGACTATACCACCCGCGCGGAAGTTGCAGTGCTTATAAAGAGAATATTGGACTATAAAGCCTCCCTTGCCTAAAGGGAGGGGGACCGCCGGATGGCGGTGGAGGGATTTTATCCCTTTTGAACTACAAAGGAGGACAAATTACAATGAAAAAACTTATCGCACTTATCCTTGCAGGAATTATGATTTTCGCGCTGTGCGCGTGCACGGGAGGAAGCGGAATATCAGGTGACGTATCATATGATATTCCGGACGGGAAACAAATCCCTGATGATGCTGTTGTTGACATAACAATAGCAAGCCATGCTTCATGGCCGTATGAAGAAGATTGGAAGATATGGCAGTACATAAGAGAAAGCATTGGCGGAACGCTCAACATTAACGCCGTTCCGGCAACGGATTTTGCAACAAAATTCCCGCTTATTATGGCGGCTCCCGATGATCTTCCGGATCTGATGCATTTTCAGGGAAAGCCTACAGGACACGCGAATTACTGTGCACAGGGCGCATTCCTCGCATTTGATGATTATCTTGAATTTTTGCCGGACTATGAAAAGTTTTGGGAAAATGTTCCGGAGGATGAAAAATGGATGCGCGATGTTCGCAAAAGCTTTGACGGAAAGATTTATTACTCTCCGTCACACGGACTTGAGCGAAGCACAAATATCCGCGCATGGCTTTACAGAAAGGATATTTTCGATAAACACGGTCTGAAAGCACCGGAGACGATGGATGAGCTCTATGAAGTTTCCAAGAAGCTTAAGGAGATATATCCGGACTCTTACCCGTTTTCCATCCGCTCGGGACTTCAGAACTTAAACGTTATCGGAACATCGTGGAAGCCGGGCTTCTGCTTTAATGAGTATTACGATTTTGAGAATGAAAAGTGGAGCTACGGCGCAACGGAAGATGTTATGATTGAGCTCGTGGAGTTCTTCAACAAAATGGTTTCGGAAAAGCTTGTTCCTGCCGATTTCTTCACGATAAACACAAGCTCGTGGCAGGAGCTGGTTTCTACGGACCGCGGCTTTATCATGCCGGAGTATCAGGTGCGTATTGACTTTTTCAACAGCATGGCAAGACCGTCAAATCCGGAATTTAACCTCACTGCAATGAAGCCGCCGCGCGCGGATAACGGCATGGGCGTGAATATGATAAACAAGTTCAATTTCGTACCGTCCGGATATTCGGTATGCAACACAGGAGACAGTGCATCCATTGCCAATGCTTTCCGCATAATCAACTGGTTCTATACCGACGAGGCGTGTGAGCTTGTTTCATGGGGAAAAGAAGGTGAGACCTATGAGGTTCGCGACGGAAAAAAGCAGTTTATTATGGGTGACGAAGCCGAAACAATCCAGACGCTCTATGGCGTAAATACGCTCGGTACGCACACACGCTTTGCACCTGATGCGATAGATGCGTCAATCTCTGAAGAGCAGGCGGCAACAACTGATTTCATTCTTGAGCATACCTATCCAAATCTTCAGCCGAATCTGTATCTTGAGTTTTCAAGCGAGCAGAACGACAAAATTGCAGATTTGAAGACGTCGATAGAAACATTTGTGCTGGAAAATATTCAGAAATTCATTATAGGACAGAAACCTCTTTCTGAATGGGATTCT
>JAZQFJ010000093.1:0-72116 GCA_045539475.1 Eubacteriales bacterium
TAGCTTTTCGTTTCTCTCGTGTGCAAGATTGACGTCATATTCGCCGTGTTCGTTTTTGCCAAGCTCATAAAGCTTTGCAAAGTCGTTACTCGGGAAAAGGCGCTTACAGTCCGGGCACTGAATCTTCCACGGACGGTTCAGCGCATCAACTGCCCACGGATATGAGCCGTATTGCTGGAGATTTGCTCCACAGTAGCGGCATATGCGGATGTCTGGGTCTGAACCGTAACCGACATGATAGCTTCGCGGAATAGCCTGGGACGGAATCATTTCATAAAGTGCATCCACATACGGAAGATATCCGTCTGCTGCTTTCGTTGCCGTTTCCTTTTCATCCTTTGCCCAGGTGTATTTCTTGATATTTTCCTGTGCATTTTTTGTTCTGTCTTCGGTGAAATATGTGCTCTTTGTCTTACCGTCACGAACTGATATATTTAAGTAACCTGTATGCGTAACACCGTCTATCGTAACTTTGGCACTTATTGTTGCTGTTCCCCTGCCGTTCGGCGTCATATATCCGTCTTCGTCAACCGAAACGACGGCATCATCGGAGGATGAGAACTCAACACTGTCATTTTCACCGATCGAAATTTCAGTGCCGAGGTGATTGAGAGCTTTAACCGTAATGCTGCCGCCCGCGGAGTTCGGCTTCATAACCTGATTATCAGACGAGAGCTCAACGCTTGAAAATCCTTCAGGCATGATTTCAAGCTCTATGCCCGGAGTATACTTCTGCCCATTGTAATTTACAACAGCTGAAAGATTGACAGTTCCGGCTTTGATTGCCATTATGCTGTTGCCTGAAACACTCGCCTCTCCGTCACCGGAAAGTGTTGCGATGAAATATCTTTTCTCGTTCACGTCTCCGCCGTGGTCATTCCCGAAGGTGTATGTCATATCACCGGCAAGGTCTGCCAAAATATCAAAGCCAATCCTTTCGCCAACCGCGAAAGATCTCTTTTCAGTGACAATGCGGACTCCCGATACCGACGGTTCTTCACCAATCCAGTTTATCGCAAAGCTCACCGGATAAAGATATCCTGCAGCCTGTGCGCGAAGCGTAAGAGTACGTATTCCCTTTTCAAGATATATGGGATTAAGCTTTACAACAGCATGAAGGTCAATAGCATCTCCGCCGGACTTAAAGTCACAATAGCCTGCATATTCTCCCTCTATATAAAGCTTTGCATCCTCGCCTGTTTTTGCACGCCTTGCGACAAGTATCGGCTGATACCAGCCCGAATGATCGACCTTAAAATCAATTGCAAGGTCTGATTCTGTCGTATCGTCTGCAGCAGGCGACAGGAATTGCATTGAATGTATCTGGCAACTTATGGATTTGAAGCTTCCGGAAAGTGCTTCGTTAACGCGCGTCGGTGAAGTTTTGTCGCGGTTAACTCTCCAGCCCTCGACTTCAAGTGTCGCATTGAGTGCGGAAGAGGCTGCCACTCCTGCACGGAGGTCCCATAATTTATTTTTCGGATTTTCTCTGCTGACTTCAATCTCAAACGGAGCACTCAGTACGGTTTTGCCATTTAAAGTTACGCTTACCTGCACAGATGCAACGCCCTCGGAAATACCGGTTACCACTCCGTTTTCGGAAATTGCGAGTATTTCTGCATCTTTCTCATCGCAAAGCGAGAATTTCACGTCACATTCCGCTATATCAGCTTCGCTTCCCGATTCATTGAATGCAACCACACCAAGCTGCTGCGCAAGTCCTATTTCAACAGTATCAGCACCTGTTATTTCTGCCCTGGCAAGCGGAGTGTTGTCAGTTATCTTTACCTCAAAGGTTTCTGAAGTGCTGTATGTCGCGGTGC
Organism: Eubacteriales bacterium; assembly: GCA_045539475.1. GTDB lineage: Bacteria > Bacillota > Clostridia > Oscillospirales > JAAYXM01 > SIG480. The sequence goes on from JAZQFJ010000093.1 coordinate 1,824, forward strand.
TTGCCATAACGGTGAATGTCACGTTTCCCGTCTTCTTTGGCGATATTTTTCCATTCTGATCTATCGTAGCAACCTTTGCGTTGTTGCTCTCATAGTAAAGTGATATGCCATCGCCATTGTGTTCCGTGCCGTCGGAGTTAATGAACTTTACAGTTATATCAGCTTCACCATCGACCTCAAGTGTCTCGGGATGCGTTACTTCAATACTCTCAAACACAACTTCAAGACCTGATAAATCAAGAGGTATGCGTCCTGTTTTCGTTACATTACCGATTGTAACCTCTGCGAGAATCTCACACTGACCATTGCTGACAACTGTGATAACGCCGGCATCGGAAACCCTTGCGACTCTTTCGTTTGTTGATGAGTATTTTGCAGTTATCTTCTGACTTGTGTCTCCTGAACCTATTGCGTTTCCGGTATTTGAAAGCGCCTTAAATGATGTTTCAAATGTATCGTAAGTTTTTGGGTTTTTAATCGGTTTTGCAAGGCTGAAATCCACCTTGTCATAGATTACTTCATGGACATGAAGATTTGCAACATAGAAATCAGCATTCTGATCATCATATACAGAAAAATCAACCCATGGATTTACTCCTATTCCGTCATAGCCCTTCCAGTTGAGCCATTTAGCAGGAACAACGAACTGCGTCCAATCGTGATCTCCTGCCTGTTCTTCCCACAGAAGAACATAATGGCTTTTGAGACCTTCCGCCTTCTTTCCTGTGATGGAATAGTAATACATTCGCGCATATACAGACCTTAACGGAGCGTTTATATTTTCACTTTTTATAAATCCGGTGAATTCATAAAGCTTATCTGAATCAAGGTTTATAACGCCATTATGGTTAGCGCTTCCTTCGGTATAGTATCCGCCATCGCACTGGAATCTTGAAAGGTTATAATCATATTTAGGGGTTGCAGTCACCGAATTCTCAAAGCTTATTTTGGCGATGTTGGTAAGCGACATTTTTGTGGGCGAAACCTGATCTTCGAGAAGGTCATATATAAAGTTATCTCTGACCTTATTTTTCGTTACATACCAAAATGTATTTTCTGCCTTCACACCGGGAACAGACCCGTCTCTCATATATATGTTGTTTTCAAACTGACCGTGGTCCACGCCGTTTCTTATGAGCAGGTTTTCTCCGACAACAACAGCATCAAATGAAAATTCCTTGCTTTCTTCTCCAAGCTCTGCAAGAACGTTCACCTTTGTTTTACCAATCTTTTTTGCAGAGAACATACCGTTTTTCTCGGTTACAATGCTTTCATCTTCTATATCATATGTATACTTTATTCCGTCGCTGAGGAAATTTCCGTTTGCATCAGTTATCTTTACCGGTTCAGGATCTCCTACGGAAATAAAGCCATGCGGAAAAGCAAAGAAAATCTCTTCAGGAAGTGATTCAGCCTGTCCAAGCGATTTTACGGTAAGGGTCTGCGGAGCACTTGTTTTTGAAATATTTCCCGCAGTTACGATTGCGGTAATCTCAGTTGTTCCGGAAGATACCGCGTATATTTTTCCGGTGGAACTGATTGAAGCAACCGATTCATTCGAGCTTTCAAACTTTACGGTAGCTTCGTTTAGCGGGAAGTCTTCTCCGTCATAGTCTTTTGCACTTGCATATGCATTTGTAGTCTCACCGAAATAAAGCTCGTTTTTCTCAAGTGAAAGCGGTACACTTTCAATTCCCGGTTCTTTTTCAAGCATAAATTTATTCAGATAAACATATGATCCGTTGGCAGGCGCTCCCGAACTGGTCCTTGAAGAACCGGGACTAAAGACAAAATAATACTTTCCTGCCGGAAGTTCTTTCGTTCCGAGAGATAATGTTTCACCAACCTCATCCGCATCAAACATTTTGCTTCTCAGCTTATTGTTGTCATTAATGCCTTCCTCTAATTTCGTTACACTGTTTGCGTCAAACAAATAGAGGTCAACATATGTTGTTTTGCCACGGGCAGCAGGAATAGCATCTACAGAAAGGCTATAATTTCCTTTTTGGGGAACATTGATTTCAAAAGCAATCCAATACATTTGGAATTCATTATCAGTTTTATCCGGATTCTGGGCTACAAGCGCAATCTCTCCGATTTTATCTAACGCCCTTATTCCTTTACTGCTCGCAGTAATATCTATATACCCTTGGGAATTAGCTACGTATTGCCAAAGGTTATTGTTTGTGTCATAGGTCAATGACGAATAAGGCGTTGCAGGGGTTGTTACGAGGAATTTATCCTCAAAATTATACACGACCTTATTCCCGACAACCTCGCTTACTCCGGTTGCTTTTACGGTAAGGGTCTGCGGAGCACTTGTTTTTGAAGTATTTCCCACAGTTACTGTTACGGTAATCTCAGTCGTTCCCGGAGCCATCGCAGATATTTCTCCGGTGGAACTGATTGTAGCAACAGCTTCGTTAGAGCTCTTAAACTGAATGGTAGCATTGTCAATCGGGAAGTCTTCTCCATTGGCGTCCTTTGCAGTTATGCTTGCACGTGTAACCTCACCTTTGTAAAGCTCTTTTTCCTTGAGTGAAACAGATACACTTTCAAGCTCTGCTATCTCTTTTTCTTCAATGGTAAACTTATTCAGATAGACAAATGTCCCGTTATTAGCTCTTTCGGACCCCGGACAGAAAACAAAGTAATGCTTACCTGCCGAAAGTTTCTTCGTTCCGAGAGATAAAGTTTCACCGACCTTATCCGCATCGAACTTTTTGCTTCTCAGCTTATTATTGTCATTAATGCCGTCCTCTAATTTCGTTACACTGTTTACGTCAAACAAATAGGCATCAACATATGTTGATGTGGCATATCCATTCGGAGTAGCGCCTACAGAAAGGCTATAGTATCCCGGTTCCGGAACATTGATTTCAAAAGCAATCCAAAACATTTTATAGTCGTTATCAGTTTTATCCGGATTCTGGGCTACAAGCGCAATCTCTCCGATTTCCTGAAGCGCTCTTATTCCCGTACCACTCGACTTGATCTCTGTATATCCTTGGGAATTGGCTACGTATTCCCAAAGGTTATTGTTCGTAGCATAGGTCAACTCCGAATAAGGCGTTAGCGGTTCGGTTACCGGAAACTTATCCTCAAAATCGTACACAACCTTGCTCCCGACGACCTCACTTATTGAGTATGAAGTTGGAATCATCGCCAAAAGCATACTGCACGCAAGAATCATTGATAATAATTTTTTCATTAATATTTTCCTCCTCATAAATTTTCTCCACACTATATTTTTACAGCTGTATGCTGCGAAGCTCAAGCGGTTCGAGCGTTACCGTCTGCTCTTTATCTCCGTTCATTACCTTCACGATAACCGGTACGTCGTAGTCCGTATTGAGAAGGTACATCTTATTGCCCTCGTATACCGCCCAGCGTACGCGGTCGCTTCCGACAACCTTGATGTCACACTCGCGTGAGCTTGCGGAGATTATCTCACGGACTATTGCGCGGTATGTAAAATATATCGACTGATTACCCGGATAATTTATGCTTGTGAAGAGCGTTGCAACGCCGCGACCTACCTTATTCTCAATTACAGCCGGCATATCATACATCTTTTCTGTAAAGCCATCCGAGAGATATGCAATTGTCTTTCCCGAGCAGGTTGCAAAACGAAGATAATCTGCATAACCTGCAGTGAACATTGCATCGCAGCCTCCGGAGAGATATCTCGGATACTTCACGCGCGCATCAAGAGAATCAAAGCGGAACTTAACTCCATTTATCGTTCTTCTGATTTCTCCGAAATGACGGCAGCCAAACAGCTCTTCTATGAGGTCATCATCTATCGGAATGTATTCGCCGTTACGTTTTGTCTGTGTGTTAAGGTGTGCCGCACTCATAACAAGGTGACCGCCACGACGGACATATTCCGTAAGCTTTTTCATATTCTCCTCGGTCATTGTGTTCCAGCCGAGGAAAATGAGGTAATCGTATTCTGAAAGGTGATCAACATCCGCTTCAATCGGAACTATGTCAAACTGACCGTAAGCAGGCGTTGATGATGTGTCATACTCGCCGTAGTTTTCAGGCTCTGACCAGCTTCTTTTTTCGTTGAGTTCAAAGAGCAGCTTCCATGAATATTCAGGATCACTGTAGCCCCATTCCTCACTGTGGAACTGGTTGTAGAGGCAGCTTCTGCCCCACTTACCTGCCCATCCGTCATAGAGACCGGATACAAATCCGACTTTTGCTTTGGGTCCGCCTGCAGGTCGCGCGTCTCCCTTTATAACATCCTGCATCAAGGTGAGAACTCTTCTGTAGTTTGCACAGACTTCCGAATCTGCATCAAGCTCCATACCATAGCTGCGGACTTTTTTATCGCCGTTTTCAAGAACGAACATGCTTGATCCTGCAAGATAAGCATATTTGTATGTAAGCTCAAGTCTCTTCATTTTCAGCGGGTCTTCGTGGCGGAGGCCGCCGTACCATGCGTGGGCAACGTATGTTCCCCAGTGCTTTGCATCAAAGGCTTTTGCCGTGCCGCGGAAAATCGGGACGAGGATATCCGAGTTTCCGGGGCAGATTTCAAGCACAGGCATCTCTATTCCCGCAGCGGCGTTGTGCTTTGCAAAGGCATTTGCTTCAACGCAATAGAAGTTTGGTGTGCCGAGCCTTTTTGCTATTTCAACGGGAGCACGGAGAGTTTCTATATACCCCTCATACGCTTCTTTCATATCGTTATATCGCTTCAGGCGGAAATTGCGATGACGGGAAATATATATCGTTCCATCATACGGGTCGCCGCCGATGCAGGTGTTCTGCTTTCCGACGCCTTCGCGCTCTACATAATATCCCGGAAGCTTGCAGGCATACTGGCTTCCCGTTTCACCGAACAGCTCGCCGAGGTAATACTCGCCTGCTATCTCTTTCATCTTTTCGATGGTATCGTCAGTCAGCCAGCTTTCTTGTCCATCAGGACATTGCTGAGTTGCATAAAGGAAAATAAAATAAATTTTATTCTCCGCAAGATACTTCGCCCATTCTATAAAGCTTTCCTGCGGAATATATTCTCCTCTCGGACGAATGGAAACAAAATTATAACCTGCGTCTATGCAACGTTCTTTTATTTCAACCAGGACTCTCTCTTTATCAAAACCGGTCTCGCCAATATTGATGCCGTTTAATATAAGATCTCTTTCCATAGTTTTCCCTTTCTTGTTTAACGCATATCCCAATCGCAGACAAACGCCGCAACTGTTTTTGCGAAATCCACCAATGCATCGCACTCTACAAATTCATCTTTGAGGTGCGCACCACCCTCGACGTTGAAGTCACGCCCGATGCCGAAGGAAAAGCTTTTTTTACTTCCGTTGTTGATAAAAATGTTCAAATCGGAAAGGCACGATGCTTCTTCGATTATCTCATTACCTGTTGCATCTTTTCCTGCGTTTTTCAAAAGCTTTATATACTCATTATCCGGCTCCGTAAAAGCATATCTGAAATATCGCGTTACCGGAGTGATTGCTTTGACATACACATCGCGCTCTTTCATTCGCGCATCGATGCGTTCTGACAAAGCATCCAGTTCCTTCGCTATTTCTTCTTCAGGTTTATCCGTATAGTATGAGAACTCAATATGCGCGCAGTTGCGGTCGTTGGTATTAAGACCTGACTGCATACAGAGAATACGCATTGACTGCTCGGGGATACTTGTTCCGTTAAAGTTCGGATTTTCAGAAAGCTCGCGATATCTCATCTCGCCGAACTTATGAAGCTCTTCTTTCGCAACGGAAATTGCATCAATCATATCGTCAATGGTTATTGCTGCTTCATTCTTTGTCAGCGTCAGCTTTTCGCGTCTGCCGCCGACAGCGCAGTTCCATATACGCATATTCTTACAATCAAGGTTTACATAGACATCGCACGGGTATTTAAGACACGCTGCAAGCGCACCGTTTCCGCCGCCGAATTCTTCGTCGCAATAACCAGTGAAATACAAGTCATTTGAGAGGGTTACACCCAGGCTCTTAAAAGCTTCCAAGATAAACAGAACTGTTGCAACTGCGTATTTGTCATCGCATGCGCCTCTTCCGTAAATTCTGCCGTTTTTAATCTCACCGCCGAGCGGATTTACGCTCCAGAGGTTTTTATCGCCTATCGGCATAGTGTCAAGATGTGCCGTGAACATTAGCTTTTTCTTTGGGTTTGTTCCGTTTACAATCCCGGTAACATTCGGGCGCTTATCGGTGTTTCTTCCGGCAAGGTACTCAAAATGCTCGCAAAATCCTGAAATGCTGTCAGGCGGGTAAACATCGCTTTTTGCGCCAAGCTCATCAAGCTGTTTTGCAACAAACGCCGCTATCTCTTTTTCGTTTCCATCTGTACCGAAATTTTCAGAATTTATTTTTATAAGCTTCGAAAGGATTTCAAAAAGCCTCTCCTTATTTTCTTCTATGTAGCTTAAAACCTTGCTTTTCATGATGTTATCCATTTTTTCTTCTCCTCTTTATGTTTATTTTCAATTCTAATCTAAATTCTTCAAAAAAACCACTACCAAAACGGGATATAAATTAGACAATATGATATAGCAAACAAACGAGGAGCCATTATATCTACTCGCTTATAAATACCCCTTCGTATTCATAAATATACTTGCCGTCAAGGTACAGTTTCTTCAGCGCTCGCTGAAGGCTTGTATCCTCGGGTATGCTGTTGTAATCAACTTCTTTTGTGTACTGCATTTTGAACACAAAGTTGAAAACGTCAATCCCTTCCGTTTTTCCCGGATAAAGCATATATTTCTTTTGAAACGCAAGGATATTGGAGTTTTCGGAAAGAAATTCACGAAGCTTTGCATCAAGCATCCAGCTATGGCAATGAAATGCTTTATACAGAAACTCCGGATAACAATTTTTAAAAACCTCGCGTGCGCGCGAATAGCTTTCGTCGCACGCCTCTTTTGTAAGCGCACCTTTGTTCGGGATATGCACCGAGAGGATCGGATCGCCCTTTTTTAAAAGTAGCTGCCATTCACTTTTCGGATATTCCGAAGGCTCAGCTGTGCAGTTCCCTTTTTCATCTGCACGGTGTCCTATAAAACTATCTTCCGTTTCCGTAACATCGGCGCGGAAGCTTTTTTCGTTATCTCTTTCCGGTGGTGTGCCCAAAAGCATGCCGGCAGAATTTATCTTGGCACCGTCAAACAGAACGGCAAGCTTTCCTGCTTTGTTTTCAAGGACAGTAATGTTACTTTCAAGCTCCGGCACCATCTGGAAGCGAAGTCTTCCGATGTTGAGTATTTTTTCATCAACATAAAGCTGCATATGATCAAAATACCGCTTAAGGTAGCCCGGTCTTCCGGTGCGTTCCTCGGTGAGATACACGCAGTCTTCAAACTGACGCAAAGTTTGGGAAATAATATCGTCCGGAACTCCGCGCTTTTCCAAGCTTTTATACAGTTTCGGAATTGCCGTTATAATAACAATAAACGGGAGCAGGTCAAGCTCTGCTTCGTCTCCTTCCGCAAACTCAAACTCGCTTATATGCTCCATAAAGCTTTCACGCTTCTGCATTGCGCGATACAGAAACAGCGCATACACAGCAAGAGTTTCCCTTTCAAGTATCTTTTTGGCAGCGCGCTTTACATCGTCAATACAATTTGAAATGCAGTTTTCAAATGAATTGACGTAATCAATATATTCTGTGCTGAGAAAAAACACACCGTCTTTCCAATACTCCTCAAGGGCACTTGAAAAAATACCCTCAAAGCATTTATCGGGTGTTTTTAAACCAAGGCTTTTAAACAAAGCATTAAAATCCATACCCGTCATTCCTATCAGAGTTTAAGCCGAGGGGAGCCGAACCCCTCAAGCCTTAAACTTGTTAAATTTTTATACTTTAAATTTGTCCTCCTCGCAAGGCGCCAGCCTTGCTTCGTCCTTCGCATTTAAATTATTTAAAATTTTCCTGCGTTTAAGGTCGAAGAGTTTAAAAACAAAAATTTCGGATGAAGTACAAAGAAAATTCAAAAATCATACTGGCGTATATTTGCAGAATTTTCTGCAGTAGTTCGCTGAAATTATGTTTTTAAACCTTAAGGTGTTCGTCTCCCCTCGGCTTAACCGTCTTTCCTGTTGCAATGCTTTCATAAACTGCGTTCATTGCTTCAATCGTTCTCTTATGCCATTTGAGATTTATAAGCGGAGTTTTGTTATTTCTGATGTTGTCAACAAACTCGTCGATAAGACCAACCCACTCGTCAAAATATGTGTACTGAACGGTATAGCGGTCATTCGGGCATCCGTTGTGGTATACATTTGGACCAAAGCAATCCGCCATAACAGTTCCCTTTTCACCGTTAAGAGTGATGTTTACTTCCATACGCTTCGGGAAAACTTCCCAACCGGGACCCGGAACAGGAAGGCGCTCTTCCATCTTTGACCATGACGGGTCAAGAGAGAAAATCGTGCCATCCTTCATTCTTCCGATAACGGAAAGCATATCCTCTTCCTCAATATCAGGACGGATGTTCGGAGCGACTTCTGCATAAATGCTCTCAAAGTCGCTTCCGGTCATATGCCTTATCATATCAAAAATGTGCGGATGGTCGCAGAGTGCGCCGCCGCGGAAGCGGGAATCTCCGTCTTTTATGCTTACGCGCTTGCCGTAGCTCTTTTCCGGAACGCCCTGCCACGGAAATGCCCATACGGGAGAAAGGGTTATGTTTGTTGCATTGAATGACTTAATCTTTCCGATTTCGCCGTTTTTGACAAGCTCTTTAAGTCTTGCGATGACGGGGTTATAATGCATTTCAAGCTCTATCTGACAAACGAGGTTATTTTCGTCAACGAGCTTTATCATCTCGTCATATTGATCCATATCAAAGGTCGGAATCTTCATGGAAAGAATATGAATTCCGCGCTCTGCGCAAAGCTTCATCTGGCGAAGATGGTCGCTGTTTTCGCTGGCAAGAACAACAGCTTCAATCTCAGGATGTGCATCAAGCATTTCAAGCTCGCTGTCGTAGCACGGAATACCATCAACGCTGTTAAGGAAGATTTTCTTTACATCATCATTTGCCGTTGATACTGCAACCCAATCAAGCTTCGGGTTTTCTTTGAGCACCTGATAATATTTTCTCGTATGTCCGTGAGTCATACTCATCATAGCAATCTTTAAAGGCTTCATAATTACATTACCTCTCTTTCGCCGCTAAGTGCGGATTTCTTTGCCATCTCAACAAGCTTACAAAGATTTTCGTCCGCGGAAAGCATTTCATCGGAAGTGTTGTTCTGAGCAACGGAGAACGCCGCTCTTACAATTGCAATTTCATCTATTGAGAGACCGTAAAGCTCAAAATCAACATCAGTATATTTCTTGTTCGCGCTGCCGAACACATAAATTGAATCCTGCTTTAGCTGTGCATCAACGACAACATCGCAGGCGATACCGCGCTGTGAAATAATCTCATGCTTATCCTTTTCGATTTCGCCTTTTGCAAGTGTAGCCGAAATTTCAATCGTGCAAACAACGCCATCCTCGGTTGTTGCAATGGAGTTCATTACATTGCCATTTTCCATAACGGTTATGGATTTTATTTTTCTCTGCAATATAAACTGGCAGAGGTCAAGCTCACGGTAAAGTGCTTCATAAAGGTCTTTTCCGCTCTCAACTATTCTTGCAACGCGCATTACGCTTACACCGACAAGTGTGCCGTTGTTTACGATATTTTTAAGCTCGACAAATCTTCTTTCACTTCTGTGCGAAAGAATCGGAATTTCTTTTCCGTCGATTACAACTGTTTTTTTATCTTTTAATACTGCTTTTTTCTCTACCGAATACTTTTCGAGCAGAAAATCAAGCTTTTCCTGAAGTTTATTCATTATTGACAGCTCCTTTTCTTTAAAGCATTTTTACTCTTGGTCTGTATTTTTCAAGATATTTTGCGTTCTTTTCATCGCCGCCCGGTGTGTTTGCACTCGACCATACAGGAGGTGTGATACCTCGGTCGATGCACTGCTTGACGGTTTCGATTTCAAGAAGGTGCGCTATGTAGAAGTCAATGATATTTGATACCGGTGCGATAGGCGTGTCAAGCCCCGGAACATTTACAACAGCATCACCGACAGGGTTGAAGTCCTCAATGCAGACATCTGCATAGTCAAAAAGGTTTTTCTTGTTCGGGTGGCGGATGAAATGATCCTCCGGCATTTCCTTCTGCCACGCCTCACTTGATACAGCGATAATCTTGACTCCGCGCTTCTTTGCCTCTTCCGCCGCGTCAATCGTCGCAGGATTGATACCGATGTTGTGGAAGATGATGAGAACATCGTCCTTTTGCAAATCATAATATTTTAAAATTGCACTGCCGTAGTTTACTGTTCTTTCAAGCTCAAGATATTTAAGTGCCTGATTGAATACAGAAAGACCTGTTTCCATAATCGGGTTGATGCAGGAAAGACCTCCTGCGCGGAAGAACATCTCGCCAACCGGAAGGGTTGTATGTCCGCCGCCGCCGAAAACGTTGATAAGACGGTCGTTTGCGATTGCATCGCACATAAGCGATGCTGCCGCTTTGATATTCTCGGACTGAGTGCTGTTTACCTGCTCGAAATTTTTGAGCAAGCTTTCAAAATATCCGAAATCATTCATTTTTCATTTTCTCCTCTATTTCTTTTCTTGTTGGAATTGAGCTTAGTACATACTTTTTCGTAACACTTAAACCGGACGCTACTACTGCATATTTACAAGCGGTTTTCACGTCCATTCCCTCTGCAAAGCAGACTGCAAGCACACCGTTAAAGGTGTCTCCTGCACCTGTGGTGTCAAGAGCATCCACTTTTAAGCTTTCAATAAACATTTCATCGTTTATACTGCATCCACGGCTACCGAGCGTTGTTATGCAGTTTTGAAATCTGCTTATATCTATCGCCTGTCGCTCCTGCTCATTGGGTGTTATTGCGAACACGCTTTCTGCAATATCATCCGAAATTTGCCTGATTGGTGCGGGGTTTAAGATTACTTTTACATTGTGCATTTTCGCAAGCTTCACCGCTGCTTCGTTTACTTCTGCAGGCACTTCGTGTTGCAGAAGCAGTACATCGCTTTCTGCTATTTCGCTTTCAAAAGCAAGAACATCCTCCGGTGATAGCTCTGCGGCGCGGTAAACCGTAACACGATTTTCTCCGTGCTTATCGGTAAGGATACACGCAAAGGTTGTTTTTTTATCCTTTGTTTTGAATATGCCTTTGATGTTGTTTTCCTTTGCACACTGTCTGCACTTTTCACCGTCGCGATCATCACCTATTGCAGTAAGAAATGAAACCTCTGCTCCCATTCGTGATGCGGCAATTGCCTGGTTTATGCCTTTGCCGCCGATTTCCTCATAAGCGCTTTCGGCAGCGAGAGTTTCACCGTTCTCGTGAAAATGGTCAACGTTCATAAATATTGAGTTTCCGCAAATGCCGATAACCGATATTTTTGCCATATGAAGCACTCCATTTTAACCGAATTCTTCAGAAGAAACAAACTTTTCTTCGATTTTCGAAACCACATCTTCTTTTCTGCATTCAAGAAGCCACTTAAAAGGTTCCGGATTGCTATACACATACGTCCATGAACTGTGTCCATATTCATCAAGAATCGTAAGCTTTGCGCTTCCGCCTGCTCTGTTTATCGCATCGGTCATCTTAATGCTTTCTTCGCACAGCACAATGTCATCAAGCTTTCCGTGAAATGCCCATACCGGAATACTCTTCATTCTTTCCGTACCCCAGTATATTCCACCACCACAGATGGGAATTGCCGCGGCATACAGCTCAGGATCTGATCTGAGCATCTGCCACACAGCATATGCACCCATACTTGCACCTACGAGATATAGCCTTGATTTATCGGTATTCTTATTCTCACTCACAAAGCGAGCGAAACGGCGGACGCTCTCAAATATATCAAACCATGTATCTTCGCTACACAGAGGGGCATATATTATCGCCTCTTTAAGCAATATGTTATGGTCTTTGAAAAACGGGTTTTTCGACAGCTTTTCGATGTTATCCCCTCGAGTTCCTGCACCGTGCATAAAGATAACCGTGGGATATCTCTCAGTTTCTTTGAATCCAAGAGGTTTTGAAACAATATATCTGATATTATCAAACTGCAAAACAATCATTTCCTTTACAGATGTTTTACCCGCGGAAGATATTTTTTGATAAGTGCCTTGTTGTACTCTGCACCGCCGTCAACATTTCCGCTCATATATATCGGAATCTCTGCGCCTCCCCTTGTGGCGAGTTCGGCCGCTTCAAGAAGAACAGAATTCAATATATAGGAGCTTGCGGCGGTTGAAACACTGCCCATTTTTGTGCCGCATCCCGATATATCCATAACCGCATCGCCGTGTGGTACGCAGTTGTCAATATAGAGGTCTGCACACTCATAGAGCATATCCGCGTCCTTTTTATCCGCAAAGTAGGCACTTGATGCAACGGCGATATTTCTTATTCCACGCTCTGTTGCAACCTTTGCCATCTCAACTGGAACAGCGTTTTTGCCTGATGTAGATACCGTAATCAGAATATCTTTATCGGTCAGGCAGTATCTTTCAAATATACTTTCCGCAATACCGCTCATTTTCTCCATCTTGCTACTTTTTGCCGCACCGTTGTGAAGCATCAAATCAGTATCGAGCATTGCGCTGACGTTTGCAAGCCCGCCTGCGCGGTAGAAGCAATCGAGCGCTATGAGATGAGAATGACCACATCCGAATATGTAGATTATTCCGTCACGCTTTATCGTTTCCGATACCATTTGCGCCGCATAAAGGATTTTATCCTTCTGTGTTTCCTTTATTTTGTCCAACACGGAAGTTATTCTTTCAAGATAATCTTCAAAAATCATTTTTTCAAAACTCTCTTATAGTTTCTTCCAATGTTATCCCAAAGCTCGATCGGGTCTTTTGCGGCAACAGATGTGCCGTAACCGCCGCGGTATGTCCACGTTGCAAGGCGGTCAACACCGAAGTCTTCATACATATCGACAACCTTGTCTATCTGCTTAAAGTCATCGGGACGCTTGTTATATCCCATAAGCCAGCGCTCGGACTCTTTTCCGTATTTCTTTGCAATTGCAACGGTTCTCTCGGTAATCTCGCGGAAGAACTTTTCCGGAAGATCCCAGTTGATGATAGTTGTTGAGAAAACGTCGAAGTACGGGCACGCACCGACCATTTCCCAGTTGTCATAGCCGCGAAGCTCTGTTACATAATAAGAATTGAGCGTTGCGTGGACGCAACAGGTAATCTCAAGGTTCGGGTTGAGCTCTTTAAGTGCCTTTGATGTATCTGAAAGTGTGAAGAGAGCTTCACGCCAACGGAACTGCTTTACGTCGTCGTTCATAAATTTCGGCATCTCATAGCCATAGTATTCCTCAAACTTCTTCATACACTCCGGGCAACGGCAAGCCCAGTCATCACCCGCGCCGCCCGTGATGGATGCGTATGACTTCGGGTATGCATAATGCGGCTCGTCCCAGAAAAAGCCGTCAACCTCTGTTTCACGCGCAAGACGCAGGCAAATGTTTTTGAAATAATCGCGGAAGGAATTTGTGTTAAAGCAAGCGGCATTGAGTACCTCGCCTGTGTATGCAGAAACCTGACGGTGGTGAATGTTGTTCTGAAGGAAAAGGCTTACCTGCTCGCCACCGAAGTATTTACCGATACCCCATGTGTCTGCGATAACGCGAAGTCCGAGCTCGTGTGCTGTCTTTACGATGTTGTTGATATTCGGCAACCAGAAGTCTATATCGAATTCTGTGATTGCGAGAATGACTGTATCACAACCGTGCTCTATCATTTCCTTGAAGTCTTCTTTTGCGTGTTCTACATAGTTTAAGCCATAATAGCTTACTGCTGTGTGTTTAATTGCCATTTTTATCTCTCCTTATAGTTGTGGACGTTTACTTTATTATATATCCGTCGGAGCTACAAGTAAACTCACGTTTCGCAACAAAAAGGTGGATTTTTCGCAACTTAATCATTGACAAGCAGATTATAAAATGGTAAGATAAAAACGGTGATTGATATGTTTTTGAACGAACTCACAAATATAAGAATACTTACTGTTCTTGAACTGAAATGGAAACAAAACATACGTAATTCGGAAATACGCCCGTTTCACGCGCTTTCATTCAGAATCCGCGGAAATGCAAAATTTATTTGCGGAAGCGATTGTATACCTGTCGAAAGGGATGATGTTGTTTTCGTACCGAAAGGAATACGCTACACGCTGGACCATGAGAGTGAAAAGCTATTTGTTGTACATTTCGATACAGACGCTCATCTTCCCGGTAAAATTACTGTTTCAAAGCCACACAATCCGGCGCTTATAAAGGATTTGTTCTCTTCTATGTATACATCGTGGCTTTCTTCCAGCGGCAGCGGAAGATATAATGCATATGCTGAGTTTTACAGAATACTTTCGGAGCTGTCACTTTCGAACGAAAACAGCTCCGAAACCGCAGGTCAGGACAAGCTTACCCTTGTTACAGACCACATTCACACTCACTTCAGAAATCCTGAGTTGTCAATTGCACAGCTCTCGGGAATTTTCGGAACAAGCGACAGCTACTTTCGCCGGGCGTTCACAGCGAGATATTCCGTATCTCCGCTTAAATATATAAACACATTACGGCTTGAATACGCCCGCGAGCTTCTTCTCTCCGGATATTATTCTATCGAAAAAGTTGCTGAAATGTCAGGTTTTCGCGATGTTAAATATTTTTCAAGATTTATAAAAAACGAAACAGGTCTTTCGCCGAGCGAGATAAAAAAGCGCACTATATAACACACTGCGGCTGTTACGAGATTTGCGTAACAGTCGCAGTGTGTTATATCCACAAGTACATTTACAGTGATTTTAAGTATTTTACTTCGCTTTCGGTCAGGTGCCGCCATCTTCCGGCGGGCATTTTATCAAGTGTGAGGTCGCCTATCGTAACTCTTTTAAGCCTTAAAACCTTAAGGTCTGCCGCTTCACACATACGGCGAATCTGGCGGTTGCGCCCCTCGCGGATTATGATATGAAGAAGTCCGCCGTCAGAATTTTCGCGCAGAACATTAACATCCGCCGGCTTTGTTTCGCGCCCGTCAATCACGATGGAGGATTTAAGCGTTGTGAGCGCAGTTTCAAGATGACCGCGCACCGTTACAATATACCCCTTCGGAATCTCATGCGACGGATGCGTAAGACGGTAAGTGAGCTCACCGTCATTCGTCATAAGAAGAAGTCCCTCGGAATTATAGTCAAGCCTTCCTATCGGGTGGACGCGCGTTCCGACATCAACAAGCTCGCTGACCGTTTTTCTGTCCTTTTCATCATCGAGTGTTGTTATATATCCACGCGGCTTGTTAAGCATAATATAATAGCGTTCTCCGCCGCTTATAACCTTTCCGTTTACTTCAATAACGTCCGCATCGGCATCTGCTTTATCACCAAGATATGCAACCTCGCCGTTGACGCGCACCTTGCCGTCAATAATTAGCTTTTCTGCCGCGCGACGCGAACACACACCGCACGAAGCCATAATTTTTTGAAGTCTTTCTTGCATTTTTGTAACCATTCCTTATCTATCGTCTTTTATCTGCCGAAAAAAAGCTTTTCAGTTTTTTACCAGTCACCAAGCTCATACATAACAGCCGCACAAACCGCAAGCGGCGCAGTTTCCGTCCTCATTATTCTCGGACCGAGAGTGACGGTTTTCACGCCGCGGTTTCTTGCAACTGCGACCTCCATATCATCGAATCCCCCCTCCGGACCGATGAAAATGCTGATATTATTCTTTCCGGATGATGAAAGCACTGTACGGAGCTTGTTTTCAGCTTCGCACTCATACGGCATAATAGCAAGAACATCTTCCCTGCACATTTCCGCAAGCGCCTCATCAAACCCGAGCATTTTGCCGATTTCCGGAATAATTCCGCGACCGCACTGCTTTCCCGCCTCTTCGGCAATTTTCTGCCAGCGTGAGACCTTTTTATCTGCATCGTTAGGATGGCTGACAGCGCGCTTTGTTATAACAGGAACAATTTTTGAGACGCCAAGCTCAACGCATTTCTGAACGATATAGTCCATTTTATCGCTCTTCGGCATTCCTTGATACAGCGTAAGATATATATCTGATTCTGCGCAGTTTTCACCGGACGAGACTATCTCTGCCAAAACTCTGTCCGATGCGATATCGGAAATGCGGCACTCATAATCCGTTTTGCATTTATCACAAACCGTTATCATATCCCCTTCTCGCAAACGAAGAACGCGAAGAATGTGCTTCACATCCTCGCCATCTATATACACGGTGCTGTCGGTTATCTGATTTTTACCAACAAAAAATCTCGGCAACGAAAAACACTCCTTTTGATGCACCATAAGGTGCAATTCATACAAAAGTCAATTCATTAAGTTTGCTTTGCAAACTCATTATACCAAATTTTTACTGTTTTTGCAACGGGTTTGTTTCATCAACCGCGCGGCGGAGCATTTCAATAAAAAGCTTCGCTCGGCGTGTGAGGTATTTTCCTTTTTTTCGAGCAATTACTGTACTTCTTCTTACTGTTCCTATGCTCTTGAATACTACATCATCCGAAAACTGACCGTGCCATGACATTGCCGGAAAAAATGCTACACCAAGCCCCATCGCGACATATTTTCTGATATAATACGGATCATCGCTCTGGATTGCAATATTCGGCACAAAGCCTTCACACAAACGATTTGTTATCGAATACATACTGCTTCCGTCCGGCATCGTTATAAATCGCTCATTTTTTAAGTCGGAAACAGAAATAGTCGCTTTTCCGGCAAGCGGGTTGTCCTTATGCAAAGCAAGAAGAATATCCTCTGTCAGGAGTACGGTGGTTTCAAAATCGGTATCGGGAAAATATTCATCGCAAATGATGAGATCAAACTCACCGCTTGTGCCGGTGTTATGTTTTATAACAAAGGTTACCTCCGGGTATTTTTGCTTAAAGCTTTCAATCGCGCGCGTAACAACACGGCGGTTTGTAAGAACAAGAATTTTTATTTCTCCGGCAATACTCGTCTTGCTGTCAGCAAGAACAAGCCGGCCTTCCCCCAGCGCGTCAAGTGCTTTTTTTGCACTTTCATAAAACAAGCGTCCCTGTTCGTTAAGCATAATCCTGTTTGCCGCGTGGATAAAAAGCTCACACTCAAGCTCACGTTCTAGCCGTTTTATGGTCTGAGATATGTTAGACACCGGAACGCCGTGCTTTTCGGCGGTGCGGGAAAAGTTTTCAAGCTCTGCCGCGTCACAGAAATACCGCAGCTGCAAAAGTTCCATGATATCAGCTCCCCTCTTACATTATGGTAGCACAGTTTAGTTTAACTGTCAAGTGAAAGCAGCTTTATATCATTTGATTATTTACAATAACGCAGAAATTTGGTAATATTATATCGAAAATTAATTACGGAGGTTTTTAAAATGTCTGAAATTCTCGAAATCATAATGGTTGTAAGCTTTGGTGTGTCGTGGCCGGCAAACGTTCTTAAGTCCTATAAGGCAAGAACAACAAAAGGCAAGAGCCTTATGTTCCTTCTTCTCATCGAGTTCGGCTATGTTGCAGGTATTGCATCCAAGTTTGTGAGACCCGACTTTGCAGAGTGGTTCGCAAGCAGCTGGTATGTTCTTATCTTCTACATACTCAACTTCATCATGGTTGGTGCTGACCTCGTTCTCTACTACAGAAACAAGCAGCTCGACAAGAAAAACGGCGTTATTGCTTAAATTTCCGATTACAAAATCATCCCGTCGAAAATTTCGACGGGATGATTTTTTCTTGACTTTATTATTTTTGATCTTCCTGCTTTGCAGAGGTTTTAACTACTGCGGATTTAAACTGCTTTCTTGATTCACGGGTTTCATTTAGAGCCTGCTCAATAACGGTTTCAAGACGGCGCAAGGTATCCTCGGCGTAGTCATTGGACGCACGGCGAAGTTCCTTTGCCTTGCTTTCCGCAAGTGACATAATCTCATTGGCCTTCTGGCGCGAGGTTATAACGATTTCATCCTCTGCAACCATATGGCGCGCGCGGTCCTCTGCCGCACTTTTGATTGCTTCAGCTTCTTTCTTTGCCTGGGCAAGAATTTCGTTTCTGTTTTCGACGATTGTGCGCGCCTGCTCTAAATCCTTAGGCAGATTTGCACGAATCTCATCGATAAGATCAAGAAGCTTTTCACGCTCGATAAGGCATTTTTCGGCACCGAAGGGCAACGCCCATGCATCGGACACCATTTCATACAGCATATTTACCAATTCATCAATTCCGCTTGCCATTTACACTACCATTCCTTTCCTCTGAGGCACTGCCTCTATTCTCCCCTTAAGAGCCTTTTTGTTACATCATCTAAAATCGTTTCCGGTACAAACGGAGAAATATCTCCGCCAAGCGAGCAGATTTCTTTCACGACGCTTGATGACAAATACAGATTTTCCTCCGACGTCGGCAAAAACAAGGTTTCAAGCTTTGGATTGATTTTGCGGTTTATCAGCGCCATCTGAAATTCGCTTTCAAAATCGCTTACGGCACGAAGCCCCTTTATAAGGACACAGTCTCCCACAGACTTTACCCACTCTGCCAAAAGAGCGTCAGATGATGTGATTTCAACATTCGGAAAAGCCGCTGTCACACGCTTTAAAAAGCCGCAACGCTCTTCAAGGGTGAACGTAGGTCGTTTCTTAGCATTTACCATAGCCACAACTATTACTTTATCGAATATCGACGCCGCTCTTTCAATAATATCAAGATGTCCTTTTGTAACCGGGTCAAAGCTTCCGGGATAAACTGCGATTTTCATTGACTTCGCCTCAAATTTCTGATTTACGGATAACCGTAAGCTTAATACGTCCGTACTTATATTCGCGGTACGAATACTTGTCCGAATCTGCCTTCAGAACCTCCGAAGAAGAATCTGTTTCACATACTATTATACCATAATCTGACAATATGTCAAATGAATATATTATTTTCAGCGCTTTTTCGAGCAAATTGCTGTTGTACGGCGGATCTAAAAAGATAATGTCATACTTTGTGCCTTTAGTCAGCACCTCGGTAAAATCGCCGCGATGTATGCTGATTAAATCAGCAAAATCACAACGCTTTATATTTTCTTTGATTATATCTGCAGCGCGTCTTGAATTTTCCACCGCAACAGCGCTTCTGGCACCGCGGCTTATTGCCTCAATCGCAAGCTGACCGCTTCCGGAGAACAAATCAAGAACACGCGCATTTTCTACATCAAATTGAATTATATTGAATATGGATTCCTTCACTTTATCTGTTGTTGGGCGTGTTTCTTCCCCTTCAAGAGCCTTAAGTACGCGACCGCGCGCAATTCCCGAAATTACTCTCATTCTTTTTCCTCCCTGTCAAAATAGTTTCTTATCTCTTCCGCCGACAATTTAGGAACAACTTTGCACAACTCTTCATATGATGCCGACTTTATTGCCGGAATATTTTTGAAGGTTTCAAGAAGCTTTACTGCTCTTGCTTTTCCCACGCCAGGAATTTTCGTAAGCTCACTTTCCGTCATACTGCGCGCGCGAAGCTTTCTGTGATACTCAATCGAATACCTGTGAACCTCCTCCTGTACGGCGGTTACGAAGCGAAATACGGCGGGATGGGCCGATATGCCTATTTCATTTCCGCTTGCATCAACAATCGCGCGGGTGCTGTGTTTATCGTTTTTTACCATACCGAAAAGCGGAATATTTAAACCAAGCTCACAAAGAAGCGGTGCAACTGCATTGATCTGGGTTATACCACCGTCGAGAAGAATTAGATCCGGCTTGTTTTTAAACTTCTCATCTCCATCTTTATATCGCATAAAGCGGCGGGATATCACCTCACGCATTGCCTGCGGATCATCCTGACCGGTAAGCGTTTTTATCTTAAATCTTCGGTACTCACGCCGAAGCGGAGAACCGTTTTTAAAAACAACCATACCCGCAACCATATCGGAGCCCGAAATGTTTGATATGTCGTATGATTCAATCCTCTCCGGAAGTGAATCAAGCGCAAGAATTTTCTTGAGATCCTCAAGAACACGGATTTCACGCTCCTCGCGGTTTATTGCCGCAAGAGCTTTCTCCCGTGCGTTCTGCTCTGCCATTTCCACAGATTTAAGTTTTTCACCGCGCTTGGGTGTATATACGTAAACACGTTTCCCCGAAAGTGATGTCAGCCATTCTTCAAGAGTTTCCGGTGATGATACTTCATACTGAAGATATATCTCGCGCGGGAAGCTTGTTCTTCCGGAATAATACCGTACGACAAACTCCTCCAGAAGCTCAGACATTTCGCCGTATACCGGCGTTTCCGTCATTCTCGTTTCGCTTTCGAGGAGAGAACCGTCAATGTAGTGAAGAACCGAAAATGCAGTCTTGCTCTCCCCTGTGTAAAGCGCAAACACGTCTGTGTCAGACATCATGCTTGAAATGATTTTCTGCTTTGTTCCAAGTGTGGAAATTGCACGGATTTCATCGCGCAGCTTTCCCGCAAGCTCAAACTCAAGCTTTTCGGCGTGGGCAAGCATTTTTTCTTCAAGAAGCTTTATAACCTCATCGGTTTTTCCGGAGAGAATCATGCACGCCCGCTCGATGCGTTCGCGATATTCTTCTGCCGTCAGCTTTCCCGCGCATGGAGCATCGCATCTTCCTATATGGCTGTTGAGACACGGTCTGCCCTTTCCGATATCGGCAGGAAAACGGCGATTGCATGTCGGCAGGCGCAAAAGCGCGCTTACCGTCTCTATCGCACGGCGGGATTCGTTCCTGCCGCCATATGGACCAAAGTAACGCGCACCGTCCTCGCGAGGCTTCGATACAATTGAAAAGCGCGGATATTCATCATTTGACAAGCGTACAGACGGATATCCCTTATCATCCTTTAAAAGGATATTATATCTTGGCATATGACGCTTTATCAGAGAATTTTCGAGAACGAGAGCTTCAAACTCCGTATCCGTTATTATATAGTCAAAATCGCGCACTTGTGACACCATAAGGCGCGTTTTTGAATTATGCGAGGAATTCTGCCGAAAATACGAATTAACGCGGTTATACAGCTTTTTAGCCTTTCCTACGTATATAACCTCACCCTTTTTATCGAGCATTATATATACTCCCGGCTTCATCGGAAGACGAAGCGCCTTTTCTTTTGGGGTCATTTTTTTCTTTCACCTGCCTATAAGAATCCCACTCAACAATGCAATCAAAGATTGCTGTTGGTTCCCCGGTAACCTTGTTGTGTTCCACAATAACAGTATAGACGGCAACAGTATTGCCGTCTATATAAGGTAATGTTAAAATTTACGGTTGATATTACATCTGATCGGAGAAATTGCTCCCGACGAGCTCACAAAGCGCGACAAGAGCCTCATCCTCATCAACACCGTCAGCAATGATGTTTACCTTGGTACCCTTTACGATACCGAGAGAAAGAACACCAAGCAGGCTTTTCGCATTTACGCGACGTTCCTCACGTTCAACCTGTATGCTGCATTTAAATTCATTTGCCTTCTGGATGAAAAATGTCGCCGGACGGGCACGAAGTCCGATCTGGTTGTTGATAACTACTTCTTTAGAACACATTTAGAGCGTCTCCTCACAATCATTTTTACAAATTTTATCAGTATATATATATAATAACAAATTACCTGTACATAAGTCAATATTTTTTTATGCATACAACGCACAAAATTTTGAATGTTTTTCCGCCGATTATTGTATTAAGTTCTCAGTTCAGCGATGGTAACACCGTCTTCTCCCTCTCCGTAAACACCCAAACGGAAAGATTTTATGTGCGGATGAGTGCGGAGATACGTGTGAACGGACTTGCGCAGAACACCTGTTCCCTTCCCGTGAATGATGGTAACTGTGTTAAGCTTCGCCAGAAACGCGGTATCAAGATACGAGCTTAAAACGTATTCTGCTTCGTCTGATGCAAGCC
This sequence comes from Eubacteriales bacterium, assembly GCA_045539475.1. Lineage (GTDB taxonomy): Bacteria > Bacillota > Clostridia > Oscillospirales > JAAYXM01 > SIG480. Next base: position 23,804 of record JAZQFJ010000093.1, read on the forward strand.
CCCGAAGGTCAACCTCCGGCTTTACTGAAATATTGCGTAGCTCTGCCTTTTTCTTCGCTATAAAACGATTTACGGTCTTTTCTCCCGTTTCTTCAACAAGCGAGACCTCGTCCGGTCTTGCAGTAACCTTCATTATTCCGGCCTGTACGGTGAGAATTCCCGTTTTTTCCGCTATACCCACAACCGTACCTTGAAGACCTAACTCCACCAGTTCCACGGTGTCTCCCTCACGAAGTTTTCGCGGAAGCGGTTTTGGCGTGGGACGGGCTTTTGCACGGATTACGTTTTTCTCCGCTTCGTTAAGTCCGCGGGAGAGCTCGCTCCTTGCTTCATTAATGAGATTGCGGTCTGCTTTTTTCTTTTCAAGCTTCCTTATCTCCTTGATTTCATCAAGTGCACGGTCTGCTGCCTCACGTGCATCTGAAAGAATTTTTTCTGCATCTGCACGAGCTTTCTCTATCACGCTTACCTTGCGCTTTTCAAGCTCTTCCTCAAACTGCTCACTCTTCTTCTTTTTGCTTTCCGCATCCAAGCGAAGCCTGTTTGCCTCGGAAAGCTCGGTATCAAGAGCCTTTTGCTTTGCCTCAAGCTGTGATAATATCTCGTCAAAGCGTTTATCTTCACGCTCGACAAGTCTTTCCGCTCCTTTTATTATATTCATTGGAAGCCCCAAGCGCTCCGATATTGCAAAAGCATTACTTTTTCCCGGAATACCTATAAGCAATCGGTAAGTGGGCTTTAGTGTCGTAACATCAAATTCGCAGCTTGCGTTTTCAACGCGCTCTGTAATAAGCGCAAAGCTTTTAAGCTCTGCATAATGCGTTGTCGCAACAGTTTTAGCACCAAGCGCACGTATATACTCAATAATCGAAACAGCCAAAGCTGCACCTTCAACAGGGTCGGTACCCGCTCCAAGCTCATCAACAAGAACAAGTGAACTGTCATCTGCTTGCGATATTATCTCAACAATATTTTTCATATGCGATGAAAACGTTGAGAGGGACTGCTCTATGCTTTGCTCATCTCCGATATCGGCAAATATCTTAGAGAATACGGAAATTTCGCTTCCGTAGTCACACGGAATATGCAGACCGCACTCTGCCATAAGAGTGAGAAGCCCTATGGTTTTAAGCGAAACCGTTTTACCGCCGGTGTTGGGGCCGGTAATAACCAGAGTGTCAAACTCGCGCCCGAGGCGGATGGAAATCGGGACGGTTTTGTTCTTATCAAGCAAGGGATGGCGGGCATTCTTCAAGTCAACTATACCTTTATCATTTACCGACGGTGCCTCTGCGTTCTGCGCATATGAAAGCTTTCCCATCGCGAAAATCAAATCAAGCCGCGAGAGAATTTCAAAATTCGTTTCAATGCCCGCGGAAAATTCGGCGACCTCAGAAGAAAGCGCGGCAAGAATTCGCTCTATTTCCTTTTTTTCCTCTGCCTCAAGCTCGCGCAATGCGTTATTGAGCTCAACAACCTGTATAGGCTCTATAAACACGGTTGCACCTGTTGATGAAACATCGTGTACAAGGCCTTTTATTTCACCTTTATACTCACTTTTAACAGGAACAACAAAACGCCCGGAGCGCTGTGTGATGATATTCTCCTGCAAATGCTTTGCGTGCGCCGGAGAAGAAATGATATGCGCAAGCACCTCACGCACCTTTTCACCGCTACGACGTATACGTCTGCGTATTGCCAAAAGCTCTCCGGATGCTCCGTCTGCAATTTCCTCAGGACTTATAATTGCTGAACGGATTTTATCTTCAAGCGCACGATTTATCATAAGAGCTGCAAACATCCCGTCAAGAGATGTTCTTTCACTCTTTCTGTCATCCTCAAGATAACTCTGTACACCGCGCGCCGTGCGCAAAAGCTCTGCCACATGCAGAAGCTCTCCTGCATTGAGAGAACCGCCACGCTCTGCACGCCGGACACTTGCCGATAGATTGCGCACTCCGGAAAACGGCGGAGCACCTTTTATTCCCAGAAGGCGACGGGCGTCACTCGTCTTATCAAGCGATGCACGAACCTCTGTTACATCGGTTTTAGGAGAAAGACTGCGTGCAAGCTCTTTTGCACTGTCACTTACCGCATAACCGGCAAGAAGCTCAAGCACATGTGCAAGCTCAAGCGTATTCTGTGATTTTTGGTATAAACTGTCCATAAAAACTCCAAACAAGTATTATATTAACCCTTTATAGAATGTATTTGTTTTAAATTTCCTATCAAAATGAGTGCTGAGATATTCATCGCACACATCAGCGAGAAGCTTCATTGACGAATCGTTTATCGAAAACGAGAAGATGCGTTTTATATCCTCGCTCAAAATAAAACGCATTGCATCAACAACACTTGCGTCTATCCGTTTAAGGAATCCGCCGTTGCAAGCAGAACACAGAACTGTTCCGTTTTCAACGTCGAAATAAGCAAGATCATCAATGCTGCCGCACACTCCGCAACTCAAAACATTCGGCGTATATCCGGATAGAGATGCAACTTTAAGCTCGAACACTGCTTTTATCTTTTCATGCGGAATGTTGGTTTTTGCAAGCGCATAAAGAGAATTTAGTCCCAAGCGCAAAAGCTCAGGATTTATACTTTCCTCTTCCGCTGCAAGCTCAAGCACCTCTGCAAAATATGAGCCGAGCGCAAGCTTGACGATATCGTTGCGAATGCCATAAAACATTTCCAGCGGCTCTGCTTCATTTAGCGTGTATCGTCCGCCGCTTTCATAAAGAGTGAGCTCAGAATACGTAAGAAGCTGAATTGCAGCCGAAACCCGGCTTCCTTTTCTTTTCGCTCCGCGGGCAAGCACCGAAAGCTTGCCGCCGCATTCGGTAAGCACACTCAGCATAACATCCGATTCTTTATACGGAGTTTCTCTCAGAACAAGCCCTTTATCTACCACCTGCAAAGCTCTCACCACCTGTAAAGTAGATGCACTTCACTTATATCTCGTAGCCGAAATTCTTTATAAGAACATCATTATCACGCCAATTTTCCTTGACCTTTACCCACGTCTCAAGATAAACCTTTGTTCCCATAAATCTTTCGATATCGCCTCTTGCACGCTCACCTATCTTTTTAAGCATTGCACCACGCTTGCCAATTATTATCCCCTTATGACTTTCACGTTCACAGTATATGGTTGCCACAACATCTATTATTCCGTTGTCACGCTCGGTAAAACGAGTTATCTCAACCGCAGTTCCGTGAGGAATTTCATGATTGAGAAGGCGAAGCAGCTTCTCGCGGATTATTTCTGCTACCATTTGTTTTTCAGGTTGATCCGAAATCATATCCTCCGGGAAGAGAGCGTCTCCCTCCGGGATAAATTTATCAAGCTCGTCATATATTAAATCAAGTCCGTCTCCTTTGAATGCAGAAACAGGAATTATGGCATCAAACTCATTCTTTGCACTATATGCTTCAATAACGGGAATAATCTCCGCCTTTTCTACAGTATCAATTTTGTTTATGAGAAGGATTGCCGGTACCTTACTCCGGTTTATTCTTGCGATAATTTCTTCCTCAGCGGTACCGATTTTTGCAATGGGCGCAACCATCATGATGACAGCATCAACATCGCTCATTGCATCCCCTGCAACTTTTACCATATATTCACCGAGATGGCTCTTCGGTGTGTGGATTCCGGGGGTGTCCATAAAAACATACTGTGTGTTTTTTCTGTTAATAATTCCGCATATGCGGTTTCGCGTTGTTTGCGGCTTATCCGAAACTATCGCAATTTTCTCGCCTGCAAGGGCGTTTATAAGTGTTGATTTACCGACATTCGGCCTGCCCACTATGGCAACCATTCCCGATTTTTTTATATCCATTTCATTCTCCTTCACAGCATATGTTAAGTTTTACTGCTTTACGCGCAGCGAAAGCATATACGTCGGTATACACCACAAAAGAAGGTAAATAAATACAGTCTGAGGTGTTACCAAAACGGGTTTCTGAATAAACATAAGATAGAACATCAAAAGCATACCGATAATTGCGCATGACGCCGTCAGAAAAATATTTCTGATAGTTGCTCTGCGAAGCTTTTTGGCAGACAACACCGCCGAAGATAACGGATAAAGACCTCCTCGTGTGATGAGCGCCGCCGTATCACTTGATATAAACTGCTCTTTTTCAGACAAATCAAGACGCTGTTCAATTTCCGGATATTCAAGCGTTCCGTCACGCAAGCCAAATGTCTGCTCAACCATCATCGGAAGCATATTAAAATCACGAACTGCAAGAACAACAGGAACCTTTCTTTTCACAAGCATATGCAAAGCTCGCTCCACATCAGCATTCCCTTTATAATTTATATTGAACACACCTGCGGGTGTTTTGTTAATTGCAATAAATACGGCATTTTTCGCGCCCGTTCCCGAACCCAGGCGAACGCCTGTTCGAAGCATAAAGCCCGCACTTCCGACAAGCACGTTATCGCCCGAAATTTCAGCCTCTATACCGCCAGACTCACGGTAGCGCAGATTAGTAACCTTTGTTGCTGTGCCATAACGGCTTTTTAAAAGGTCGGAAAAAACATCACAAAGCCCGCATCCCGTCTCCGCAATAACGCTGGCAGCATAGCATACGGTCTGTTCAAGAGAGTACTTGCCGAGAATTTTGAGTCCATGGAGAGCAACGGTTCCTTTCGGGAAAATATCATCATCACAGACAACAAGGTTTGCTTTCTTTGCAAGATTGCTTGCAGAAAACCATCCCGATATCGCCGCACCGATGGATGAAAGGTTCTTTGCCGTAACTGAAAACGGAAATGAGAACGAAAGCATTGTAAAAAACGGAGTAGAAACCGAAGATATTCCGGCAAGAGCCCAGAAAAAGTTTTTGGCATTTCCCGTGCCGACAGATGAAACAAATGCAAACACGATAGAGGAAACAATAACAACAGGAGATAAGAATCTCCAGAATGTGCAGGATGCATCTTTATCACTTATATGAGCTACAAATGACTTTGTGTCCTCGGTTGTCTGCTTGATTATATGCATTTCTCCGAAAATATTTTCAACGCGAACTGCACCCGGTCGCTTTGCAGCTTTCACGGTTTTCCCTACTCTGCACAAAGCGCGGGCATTTATCCATTTTCCGTATATCGCAAAGAACAGCCCGACAACCGTTATGCAGCTGTATGGAAGCCATCCGCCCCAACGAGGAGCCGCCATAATAGATATAACGTGCGCAAGAGATGCGAAAGAAGAAAACATAATTGCTGACTCGGCATCGGGTTTCAACTTGAAAATCCGTGCCATCCCGCGCGAGAGCACGTCAACAGACAAAAGCATCGCGCATATCTGAAAAAACGCAGTAAGGAACAGATACCGGAACGGATGCTTCATATACGAGAGAATGCCCGGAAGAAACCAGCCGAGCGGCTCAGAAAACGCAAGATAACACGAAAGGACACTCAGAATAAGAAGAACAACGGAGCGTAGTCCCAAAAGCTTCGAAAGCTTTGAGTTTTCTTTTATTATTTCCTCAACTGTTCGGGTTTCAAGCTCTGTTTCTTTATTTTTATCCTCAAAAAGCTCACTTCGTGTGAACGTATCAAACGTTTCTGCGAAGGTTGCTGCGCGTTTTTTCTTCTTTGGACCCTTTTCCAATGTGTCTTCAAGCGACATATCACCGTAAACGCCGTTTTCCCACGGACGAACTACGGTATCAATCATCTTTGGTCTGCCTTTCTGTGCCGTCAGAATTTCTTTTTCAGCCTGTGCCTCCAGTTCTTTCTCAATTTCCTTCCAATCCTTGCTGTCAAAGGAAATCTGACCTTCTGCCTGAATCATCTTTCGCAGACTTCTTTTATTTTGCTTTACCGGCTTTTCTTCCTGAGTTTTGGTAGCTTCAATCGGTCTTTTTATGCCGTCGGAAAACTCGGAGAGAATTTCGTCTACGCTAAAGGTGTCGTCACCGTATATGTTTTCTGCATTTATTTCATCAAGAATGTCCTGGACAGACATTTCAGAGATTGTTTCATCAAATTTCATTTTATCATCCATCGGCACAACACCTCCTTTAAGTTATAATGTCTTTTATTTTTCAAGCCTTTGCCTTACAGTTTCAAAAAGAACCACCGCCGCTGCAGCGGATGCATTTAATGACTGAGTTTTTCCAAGCATAGGAATATTCATCACAACATCACAGCACTCGGTAACAAGGCGACCCATACCGTCCCCCTCTGATCCGATGACAATCACCGCAGGACCACGAAGGTCAGTTTTGTATATATCCGCAGCAGCACCGAGTCCCGTGCCGTAAACCCAAAGTCCGCGCTTTTTAAGCTCGCTGAGCGTGGTCGGGATATTTGACACTCGAGCAACCGGAATATGCTCAAGTGCACCGGAAGAAACTTTAGCAACAACAGCCGTAAGCCCTGCATTTCTGCGTTTTGGGATGATAACACCATGAGCACCGGCAGCCTCGGCACTTCTTATTATTGCTCCGAGATTATGCGGGTCGGAAATTTCATCGCAAACAACAATAAGTGGAGGTCTTCCCGTTCTTTCAGCATACTCTAAAATATTCTCTACCGTGCTGTACTCATGCGCAGCAGCAAATGCCATAACGCCCTGATGCGCGCCGCTGCGACTTAAAGAATCAAGCTTTCTTCTGTCACATTTGCTGACAACAACGCCTGCTTGTTTTGCAGCAGCAAGGATGTGACTTATATTTTTATCCCCTTCGGAATAAAGTATTTTATCTACTGCTCTTCCCGTACGCAATGCTTCAAATACGGAATTACGGCCTTCGATTATGTAGTTATCCGAATCGTCAAACTTTTTAAATTTGTTATTGTTCATGCTCTCTCCCTGATTTTAATAAATAATACTCTATAATAGTATACCACGAAATATGTTGAATTTAAATACCCAAAAACACTTTTTTTGAAAATTTAAGGAGGTTTTTTATTTGAGAAAGAAAAACATCACCGTTTTTATCTCTTTTTTTCTTCTTTTCATCTTCGCCGGAGTTATCGTAAAGCATCCGTCCGAAGTCTCGGAGTCCGTGAAGGACGCACTTTTTCTTTGCGCCGATTCCGTTATCCCTTCACTGTTTCCGTTTTTTATAATCTCTAATCTCCTGATTTCACTTGACATCGGTTCTTTCTGCGGAAATCATCTACATAAGATATCAAACCCACTGTTTGGAATACCTGCATCTCTTTCTCCCGCTCTGGCACTCGGACTTATCGGCGGATATCCCATAGGCGCGATAACATGTGCAGAAACGTATTCGAAAGGACTTTGCACTAAAGGCGATGCTGAGCGTGCACTTTCCTTTTGCAACAACTGCGGACCTGCATTTATTCTCGGTGCAATCGGAAATGGCGTCTTTTCATCCGGAAAAGCAGGAGCTGCATTACTTTGCATACATATTTTATCAGCACTTTTCCTTGGATCATTTTTCCGTTTTTTTCATCCGCTTCCAAAGATGGAAGCGTTTTTTAAGCAACACTTTCCTCACAAAACTCCGGGTGTTGCAAAAACGCTTACATCTGCCGTTGCAAAAGCTCTTTCTTCCTCTCTTTCAATAAGCGCGTATATCGTGCTTTTTTCAGCTCTGGTAAGGATAATGACAATACTCGGCATATTCCCTTTTATCGGAATTTTAACAGAAAAGCTTTTCGGATGCAAGCAAGAAGTCGTAACAGCTTTCATCTCCGGCATTTTTGAAATGACGGTGGGGTCGTTTTCCATTTCCCGTTGCACATCTCCTTCAACTGCCTTCGTTCTGATTTCTTCTCTTCTCGGCTGGGGCGGACTTTCCGTGCACGCACAAGCACTCAGCTTTATTTCCGACACAGATTTAAGTGTAAAAAACTATTTTTACGGAAAATTTATGCACGGACTGCTTTCAGGTCTTTTAGCGTACATATATACTCTATTTTCGAACATTTCCACCGTTTCGGTATTTTCCGATTATTCTGACACATACAGCGACGTATTCCCGCGCGGTGTGATTCTGATAATTTTATGTTTATTTTACTTTTTTTGCAAAAAAGGGTGGAAAAAAATCAGATAATGGTGTATATTATATATATAACATATGAGGATGGGATTTTATGCTTTTTTCAAAAGACATCGAACGGCGCTGTATTGTATGCCGCCACGGAAAAAAAATAAACGACAATGAAGCTATCTGCAAATATCACGGTGTTGTGTCGCTCGGGCATAAGTGCCGCCGTTTTTCTTATGATGCAACAAAAAGAATTCCGTCGGAGGACACCCTTCTCTGTGAAAATACTTTTTGTGAAGCGGATTTTTCATTGGATAAGTGAATAAGACGAAAAAGTAAAAGTGGCTGTAGCAAAACAGCCCAGACCGCATAAAGTGTAAAAGTGATATTTTTTTGCAGATAACATCGAAAAAGTATATGGTATGAAGTTTGAAAGTAAATTGAAAATTCGGCAGAAGCCGAATTTGAGGATTTAGTTACACTTTATGCTATAAGCAAATCGGACCTCTCGACGTACTTATGTACTACTTCGGGTCCGATTTGCTCATTCTGCACTATTTTTCTAAAGCCCCAAAGGGATTGTAGCAAAATGCATTTCGCTACAATCCCTCTTTTTAATGTTTTTCACTACGCAAACAATTCTGTTCTGCGCAGATGTTGTTACTGCTTCGTCTGATATTTTTTGGTGCTTCTTAAAACGATTAACCCTACAACCAATATTACAGGGAAAAGCGTAGCTGCAAGTAATCCTGTTTTAAGATTACCGCCTGCCATTTCGGAAATACTTCCCACCATAGCAGGACTTACCATACCTCCAAAATCACCGGCTAATGCCAGAAATGCAAACATTGCAGTACCGCCTTTTGGACAATGCCTGGAGGATATGCTTATAGATCCCGGCCACATAATGCCGACAGCCAAACCGCAAAGTGAACAACCGGCAAGTCCGAGAATCGGCAAGGAGGACAGCGAAGCTAACAAATAGCAGCAAGCGCACATAATTCCGCAAACAAGCATAACCTTGGTCAAAATCAATCAATCTATTTTAAGAAAAACGTGTGGTATTATTGAACTTGTTGCCGTATAATTAGAAGAAAATGTTCTGATTTTAAGCAAAACAGAGCATGATTAATATGATTTTCAGTCAATGTAAAAATTTTACTTTTTAAAAAATGCCACAACAACAGCACCGGGACCGACGTGCGTGCCGATAACACTGCCGATAGTTGTATAACGGACTTCATTAAGATTGTTTTCCCAGATATGCCGGCTGTCCTCGATATATTTCTTCAACAGCGCATCCGAAATTCCGCTGTAACCGAGCAATACCGGTTTGTCAAAATCAATACCGCCGGCTTTATCCATTTCCTGAACGAGCAAATTGTTCCCCATTTTGGAGCCACGCGCCTTGCCGAGCATATTGATTTCGCCGTCTGTAACAGAAAGAACGGGCTTGAGATTAAGCATACTGCCGGCAAATGCCACAGTCTTGGAAATACGGCCGCCGCGTTTAAGATATTCAAGCGTATCAACCAGGGCAACAATGATGATTTTTTTCTTTTCTTCTTCCAATATTTGTGCAATTTCTTTTGCGCTCTTTCCTTCGTCGAGCAATCTCAGAGCCAGCTCTGCTAAAATGCCGCTGCCCGTTGCCGCGCTGGCGCTGTCCACTACATACACATTCTCATAATCTGCCGCCGCAATGGTGGCGCTTTGATATGTACCGGAAAATTTTGAAGCAAGGGTAATTACCACTGCTGCTTCACCGGCCTCTTTTGCCTTTTCAATCTCTTTTATAAAGGCCTCGGGTGTTGCCTGGCTTGTAGTGGGAAGAGTGTCGTTCTCAATCAGCTTCTCATAAAAAGTTTTATGATCTATCGTTATACCGTCAATGTATTCTTCGCGGCCAAAGCTAACGGTAAGAGGAACAATATGTACGCGTTCCTTGATTTCCGGTACTAAATCTACTGTAGAATCCACAATAATTCTTGTTTTCATTTTTCAATTCCTTTCGTAAAAAACATATTTATTTCTTATTTTCAGAATTCTTCAAAACAGCGTCCAGACTTTCGCTTATAACAGCAAGACTTTTATAGAACGCCACTCTCTCTTCTTCGGAAAGACTTCCACTGATTGTATCTAAAACGCCATTGATTTTATCAGCAATTTTTTCTCCGACCTCATTGCCTTTATCGGTAAGGATAAGCGGGCTCTTATACCGCTTAGCGCTTTTTGATTCACAAATCAGATATTCATTGGTTTCAAGATAATCAAGTGCGCGGGAAATGGTTGCTTTGTCTTCCTCGCAGTGTTCGCAAAGCTCGGTAGCTGTTGCGCCTTTGTTTGTGTAAAGATAATACAGGCAGGAAATATGAGCGCTTCGTAAGCTGTATTCTGCCATTTCCTGATTTTTAATCTTTCGGATGTTCCGGCTTATTCTGTTAATCAAAACCGTAAATGTTTCAAATCTGTTTTGCATTTTCTTACCTCCGCATTACTTGTTGATATCTCAACAAGTGAAAAGTATAGCACATACTTGTTGAAATGTCAACAAGTTTTTGTAGGCTTGTTTTCCTGAAATTTCATTTGTCATTGGGATTCAAGAAAGGGCAAAAAAAATTTTAAAAAAACACTTGACAAATGCAATTGTTTTTGATACAATTAATAGGCTGTTACGAATGCTGGTATAGCTCAATTGGCAGAGCAGCTGATTTGTAATCAGCAGGTTGTAGGTTCAAGTCCTATTACCAGCTCCAGCTTATATGGAGGAGTTCCCGAGTGGCCAAAGGGGGCAGACTGTAAATCTGTTGTCTTTCGACTTCGGTGGTCCGAATCCACCCTCCTCCACCAAACAAAAGCGACTGTCGTGTCCCGACAGTCGTTTTTGTTTTTGGCAAAGAAGGGTGAGATGAGGACAGCGACGGTTGCCCGCAGGGAAATAAAACAATCCGGTGGATTGTTTTATAGGAGCGCGGACCCGTAAATCCACCCTCCTCCACCAGAAAAAGACCTTAGCTTTAATGAAAGCTAAGGTCTTTTTCAATGAAATTCGCCTTTCGGCGAGTGAAATAGCTTCGCTATGAAATACGTTGCACGTATGAAATATTTGCTTCGCAAATGTTTAAGAGGCGAATTTTATTTCACTTTCTGTGGTAGCAGAAAATTTCATAATCCGTAAGGATTATTTCATATTGCGCAGCAATATTTCATTGAATATGTTATTTTGATATCAAAGTTAGCAGCTTTTTCTTGCAATTTTCCGCCTGATATGGTAAAATAAAATTGCGACACAACTGAATATTAACCATATGTATATTACAAGTATGTATTCTTTTACCTTTTGGTAAAAATGCATACTCTATTTTCGCATGCTTGTAGCATATGGGAAGTTGTGTCGCAGCAATCGGAGATATGCATTTTTCGTGCGTAGCTTCGGCTGCGCACTTTTTATTTGCAACAGGAGGTGGGAACATGTTTCTTTCCGAATTGTGGAATACGGATTTATTTGAAAACCGTAACGAAAGAGCCCGGGAAATGCACGATGCAGTGAAAAAAACGGAGACGAGCTTAAATAAACTAATCTCGACTCTCAATGCAGAACAACGTGCGCTGCTGGAAGAATATGAAGAAAACATAAATGCGTTAAGCGGATTTTCTTCTGAAAAAGCGTTTGAAAAGGGAATACGCTTTGCAACAAAATTTTTACTGGATGCGTTGGCAGAACCCACAATATAGCAGATTTTTATTGATGCACAGAAGAACATAAAATGCGGAACGACATTTGATATCGTTCCGCATTTTATTATTTTTAGTTTTTTACAGCACTTTGCCGAGGAATGCGCGAAGGCGCGGGGACTTTGGATTTCCGAAAAGCTCGTCGGGTGTGCCTTGTTCGGCGATAACGCCCTCGTCCATAAAGAGAACGCGCGTTGCAACCTCGCGGGCAAAGCCCATTTCGTGGGTAACAACTACCATCGTCATTCCCTCATCAGCAAGCTCACGCATAATTTCAAGAACCTCGCCGACCATTTCAGGGTCAAGTGCCGATGTCGGCTCGTCGAAGAGCATTACATCCGGATTCATGGCAAGTGCGCGTGCGATTGCTATTCTCTGTTGCTGACCGCCGGAAAGCTGACCGGGATATGCGTCTGCTTTTTCGGGAAGACCGACGCGGGAAAGAAGCGCAAGCGCTTTTTCCTCTGCTTCAGCTTCCGTCATAAGCTTCAGCTTTACCGGTGCGAGCTTTATGTTCTCCTTTACCGTCATATGAGGAAACAGGTTAAACTGCTGGAAAACCATTCCCATCTTCTGACGGAGCTTGTTTATATCGTTTTTCGGATTGGTGATGTCCGTACCTTCAAAGAAAATCTGACCGCCCGTCGGCTGTTCAAGAAGGTTCAGACAGCGGAGAAAGGTAGACTTTCCCGAGCCGGACGCGCCGATGATAACGACCTTTTCACCTTTTTTGATATGCTCGTCGATGCCACAGAGAACCTCGTGGTCGCCGAACGATTTTTTCAGTCCTTTAACGTTTATCACTTTCGCGCAGCCTCCTTTCAAGTATTCCGAGAAGCTTGGTAAGAATCATAACAAGAACGAGATAAATGAGAGCAAGGCTTATGTACGGGATTGTTGCCGTGTAGGTCTTGCTGACTATTACCTGTGCCGCTTTTGTCACGTCCTGAAGCGCGATAACGGTGACGAGCGAGGTCTCTTTAAGGAGCGCGATAAGCTCGTTGCCGAGCGCGGGGAGAATATTCTTAAACGCCTGAGGGATGATTATGTAGCTCATAGTCTGGCGATAGTTAAGACCAAGGCTTCGCCCTGCTTCCATCTGACCTGCCGAGATTGACATAATTCCGGAACGCGCGATTTCCGCAACATACGCACCGGAGTTTATGCCAAGTGTTATAATAGCGCAGACGTTTGTGTCAAACGTGCTTTTCGGTACCATTATGACAAAGCCCATAATAAGAAGCTGAACCATAAGCGGAGTACCGCGGAGCACGGTGACGTAAATTTTGCATATTGAGTTTATAATGCGGAGAAAAATGTTCGGTTTTCCGCGTGAGCTGTCATGAGTAGAGCGGATTATCGCAACAACCATACCGATGATAACACCGAGAATGAGTGCGCCGATTGTTACGACAAACGTAGTGATAAGGCCGTCGGTGAAAAACTTCCAGCGATTTTCAAAAACGAAAACCTGGAAGAACTGAAAGCACAGGCGCTGCAGACTCTCGGGGAGAGCGAGTATCCAGCCCGGTGCCATCTCCGCTGCCCATTTGGCAAATGTTAAAACATTCATTTTGTGTTATTCCTTCTTTTTAGTGATATACCTCCCCGCAAGGGGGAGGTATAAATACTTTTTAAAATACTTCTCCCTCGCGGAGGGAGCATTATTTTAGCTTACTCTGCCTTGATGTACTTGCCGATGATTTCGTCGATCTTGCCCTCTGCCTTAAGCTCGGAAAGCGCAGTGTTGAACTTATCAAGAAGCTCTGTGTTTTCCTTTGCGATAGCAGCAGCATAATCTTCAACTGCAAACTCAGTGTCAAGAATCTTAAGGCCTTCGTTTGCTTCGACAAATGCCTTTGCCGGCTCATTGTCGATAACAACGCAGTCTACCTGACCGTTAAGAAGTGCCTGAACAGCGAGAGCGCCGTTGTCATAGCGGGAAACAGCATCTTCGCCGTAGCCGCCGTTCTCCGGTGTGTCGGAGCAGTAGATATCGCCAGTTGTGCCGGACTGAACGCCGATCTTCTTGCCTTCAAGGTCATCAATGGAAGCGATAGCGCTGTCCTCTGTAACGATAACGACCTGAATGCCGGTAGCGTAAGAGTCGGAGAAGTTTACTGCCTCTTTGCGCTCTTCGGTAACTGTCATACCTGCGAGAGCAACGTCGATTGCGCCGGAGGAAACAGCAGTGATAAGAGAATCAAAAGCCATATCCTTAATCTCAAGCTCCATACCGAGCTTTTCTGCAACAGCAGCAGCGATTTCAGCATCAATACCGATGATGTTGTTGTTTTCGTCAACCATTTCATACGGCGGGAATGCTGCGTTTGTTCCCATGGTGAGAACTTCTTTTTCTGCGGGGGCGGAGCAAGCTGCAAATGCAAGAACCATAACAGCTGCAAGTGTAAGTGCCAAAACCTTTTTCATTATTGTGAAACCTCCCATAATTTGTTGTAAAGATGCGGCGGTGCGCCGCAAGGCTTTGTACAATAATTATACATATTATATGGGGGTTTGTCAATAAAAAGAGAGTTAAAAAAGGAAAAGAATCAAAAATGAATACAAATAAGCACACCGAGAAGCGCAAGCATCACAATTATTGCCGCATCAAGAAGGCGGACGCCGACCGATACATTCGCGTAAGGATTTATTTTCCGCATTGTTCCTCACCCTACTTTCTCACAAGGTATTTTCGCATATCTATCGCACACGCGATAAGGATTATAAGTCCCTTTATGATATACTGCATATTCTGGTTGACCGAGAGGAAGGTAAGCCCGACAAAGATTATGCGCAAGAGAACAACGCCCATTATAACGCCGCGTATCTTGCCGATACCGCCGACGAACGATACACCGCCGATTACGCATGCGGCAATGGCATCAAGCTCATAGTTAAGACCTGTGGATGCGCTGTTTGAGCCGATTCTCGCGCCCTCGATAAATCCGGTAACGCCGTACAGTGCACCGGCAAGCGTGAATACAAGGATTATCGTCCGCGTAACGTTTACACCGGAGACGTGTGCCGCCTCGGGGTTAGAGCCGACGGCAAACATATTTTTTCCGAAAGTGGTTTTATTCCAAACAAACCACATAACTATAGTTATTATAACGGCATACCACACGAAATTGGGTATCGCCGTACCTCCGACCGAGAGAATGCTTCCGTTGATAAAGCCTGTATAGCTCTCGGAAAGCCCGGAGATGGACTGTCCGTTGTTCGTGCCGAGAGTCAGGTACATAAGCAGCCCGCCGTAGATGATAAGCTGGGTTGCAAGAGTAACTATAAACGGGTGGAGATTAAACTTTGCCGTGCAGAAGCCATTTACCGCACCGATAAGTGCGCCGATGGCAATAATAAGAGCGATAACGAGAAAAACCGGCAATGTTCCGATTTCCGGGAACATTTTGTTTGCATATCCCGATGCCTGCAGAAGCGAAGCAGCAACGCACGCGCAGAGTCCGACGGCGCGGCCGGCGGAAAGGTCGGTACCGGTAAGAATTATTGCACCGGCTATTCCAAGCGCAATCGGCAGATTCGCGGCGGAGAGCGAGAGTATGTTGATAAGCGAGCTTGGGGAAAGGAATCGCGGGCGGTATATTGCTATTGCTATTATAACGGCGATGAGGAAGATATACAGCGCGTTATTTATAAAAAATTCGCGTTTCATACGGCGTTTTTCGGCGGGATCGAGCGTTTTGTATTCGTCAAAGCCGCGCCGGAAACGCGTGTTCTTTTTGTTTTCCATAAGTTAGCCACCTCTTAGTAAATGCAAAATGCAGAGTGCAAAATGCAAAATGGAATTATACTTAGTTTTGCATTGCAATAACCGATTTGCGGGTTATTACGCATACTTTGTTGCCAGCGTCATTATCTGTTCCTGTGTTGCGTCCTTTGCATTCACCTCACCGGCAAGCCGTCCGCCGGACATCACAAGGATTCTGTCGCAAACGCCCAAAAGCTCAGGCATTTCGCTCGATACCATAATAACGGACTTCCCGTTTGCCGCAAGGTTTCCGATAACGCTGTATATCTCAAACTTTGCGCCGACGTCTATTCCTCGCGTTGGCTCATCAAGAAGAAGGATTTCCGGTTCGGTAAGAAGCCAGCGACCGAAAATTACCTTTTGCTGATTACCGCCGGAAAGCGAGCGGATTTTTGTATCCTGTGTCGGGGTTTTTATGCGCAGAGATTTTATCATATCATCTGTTGCGCGCCTCATTTTTTTCTTGTTGAGGACGAAACCGTATGAAATATATTTCTTCAGGCTTGATACTGTGGTGTTTGCACGGATGGAAAGGATTCCGAAAATACCCGTTGAGCGCCGTTCTTCGGTTACGAGCGCAAAGCCGTTTGATATCGAATCTCGCGCGTTGCGGTTTTTTATCTCTCTGCCGCGCAGAACAAGCCGCCCGCGTTCACGTGCGGACAGACCGAAAATGTTTTCCAGAAGCTCCGTTCTGCCTGCGCCGTCAAGCCCTGCAATGCCGATGATTTCGCTTTCACGCAGAGTAAAGGAAACATCGCGCAGGTTTGAATAGCGGGAGGTAAGCCCCTCCACTTCGAGGAGAGGCTTGCCCGGCTTGTTCTTTCGCTCCGGAAAACGGTTTCCAAGCTCGCGGCCTACCATCAGCTTTATTATCTTTTCCATCGTCATGTTTTTTGCCGGCTCCGTTGCAATATGCTGCCCGTCGCGCATGACGGTGATATCATCGGAGATACGCAGAATTTCCTCCATCTTATGGGAAATATAGATTATCGCCGTGCCGTTTTTTTTCAGCATATCTATGATGCGGAAAAGCTGTTCAACCTCGGTATCATTGAGCGAGCTTGTAGGCTCGTCAAAAACTATAACGCGCGCGTTGTAGGATACCGCCTTTGCAATCTCTGCCATTTGCCGTCTCGCAACGGGAAGGCTTCCCATTATCTGGGCGGGATTTACGTCGATACCGAGCTTTTTGAAAATTTCGCGCGTGTCCTCATGCATTTTCTTTTCCTGCACAAGCGGACCCTTGGTGGGGTAGCGCCCAAGCCAGATATTGTCGGCAACACTGCGCTTGAGCGCTTGGTTAAGCTCCTGGTGTACCATTGCAACGCCGTGGTCCAGCGCTTCTTTTGAGGTTTTGAACGAAACCTCCTTGCCCTCTAACAGTATCTTGCCGGAGTCTTTCGTATAAATTCCGAAAAGGCATTTCATAAGCGTGCTTTTTCCTGCGCCGTTTTCGCCCATAAGTGCGTGAACCGTGCCGCGGCGCACATCGAGGGAGACGTTATCGAGCGCGCGCACGCCCGGGAAGGATTTTGAGATGCCCTGCATTCTTAGAAGTATATCGTTTTCCATAGCTTTTTATCCGATTTCTCCTTTAGAGTTCCTTCTTTTCGCCCGTGTAAATTCCGTAAGGTATGCGGATTTTGGAAACATTTTCGTCAATGTTAAGGTCAGCCGTGTCGCTCATAAGGTCATTGCCGTTCTTGATGTTTGAGGAAAGGCGGGAAAGCGCCTTTGCCATACCTGCGGCATCCTGCTTTATCGTTCCGGTCATTTTGCCCGCACCGATAAGAGAGACCGCCGCTTCAGTTGCATCCACGCCGAAGACAGGGATTGTCTTTCCGCTTCCGGTGTTATATCCCGCGGTATTGAGTGCGGTTATTGCGCCTTCAGCCATACCGTCGTTATTGCAGATGACGGCTTCAACCATATTTTTATTGTTTTCGGTATACTCGGTGAGGATTGTCGTCATATATTCGTTTGAAGCGCTTGCCGCCCAGGTCCCGTTTTTGTCAACAAGATATTTGTCGCGGTTGTTCTTGTCATAGAACATGAGCTCGGGCTTGCCTGCTTCTTTTAATGCGGCATTCGCATCCTCAACGGCAAATTTTGTGCGGAGCTCGGCTTCGGCATTTCCGTTTTGCCCCTTAAACATGACATATGAAATTGTGCCGTCACCGTTTAAGTCAACCGCATCATAGTTTTTGAGAAGGTAGTCTGCAATCATTTCGCCCTGCATATGCCCGGCTTCTGCGGCGTCCGTGCCGACAAATGCGCATTTTTCGTAGCTTGCGATAATCTCGTCGGAAACCTCGCGGTTAAAGAAGATAAGGGGAATATCCGCAGCTCTTGCTTGCTGGACGATTCCGCGTGCGGCATCATCCGAGCCGGTTTCAACTATATTTACTATAAGAAGATTTGCGCCGTTTGTAATGGCGGTCTGAACCTGCTCGTATTGGGTGGTCTGGCTGGAGTTTGAGTCATAGTCCTGATACTTTATGCCCGCGGCCTCAAGCTCGCGGTCAAGACTTGCGCGAACGGTGGAGATATACGGGTCGGAGTAGGTGTAGTAAAACACTGCCGCGCTTGTTTCTTCGGAACCCCCGTCACCCATACAACCGGTGAATGCAAAGAGCATTGTGAGTGCAATTAAAATTGACATTATTTTTTTCATGTTTTTTCTCTCCTTTTTCAGTACATATTTGCATTATGCCCGCAAAATCGGAAATGAATACCCGTAATGTCAAAAAAATAAATTCCGTATAAAAAACAATCACCTTGTCCATAATATGGATGAGGTGATTTTATGTTCAACAGAATAAAAAAGCTTATCGTACCCGTGCTTGTACTTGCGGCTCTTCTGTGTGCGTGCAGAAATGAGGCTGCAGATAATGCCGGAGATACTTCGGCGTCAGGCGGACAAAACACAGATGCAAACACAAATGCAACCGGCGAGAGAATTTCGATGTACGACAAAGACGGTCTTTCGTTTGACATCCCCGAAGCGTGGCAGCAAAACTTCAAGGCTGTCACGCGTGAGGTGGGAAGCTCCGGTAACACATATCCGCAAACGGATTTTTATTATACCGAGGGAGAGCGGGATATACGCCTTATGTCTATCGGCAAATACACGCGCGAACAGTGGGAAAACTTGAAAAAGACCACCAAGGATGCGGAAAAAGCGATGCTCGGAGAATCTCCTGACAAGAATCATGTGTACTCCGTTTATTATGAAAACCATGACTACATTGAGGATAAGGACTTAAAGGATATACTTTCAGGCATTCGCACAAAGGCTGAGGAAATGCGTGATAAGATAAAAATAAAGTAAAAAGTAAGCGGTGAGATGCAAAAACAGTTGCATATTGCCGCTTATTTATGTTAAAATGTCACCATAGAACTGCCTCGGGAGTTGATTTCAGTGATAAATCTTAATGAGTTTACCGGTGTTCTGCATATGCCGGTTGATAACCGCGGGTTTGTGGAGCTTAACCCGCTGTCTTTTGGTGCGGAAAGGTGCAAACCCGGAAAGTTTTTCGGACCTGCACGGCGCGACCATTATCTTATCCACTTTATATACCGTGGTGAGGGCGAGCTGCGAAATTCCCGCGGAAAGTACATAGCAAAAGCCGGACAGGCGTTTCTTATCCGCCCGGGCGAGGTGTGCAAATATATATCAAGCGAGGATAATCCGTGGGTGTATACCTGGGTAGGCTTCAACGGACGGCTCGCAGAGCGTTTTGATAATGTTCCGGATGTTTTTGAATACGGTGAAGATGTGATTTCTCGCTTATCGGCACTTCTCGGAGAGGAAAACGGACTTGAGGAAAGGCTGTGTTCATTCTTATTTTCTATCACTGCGGAGATTGCGCCGACAGGAGCAAAAAACGACAGAATAAAGCAGGTTTACGATTTTGTGGACGTACATTATATGCATCCGGTGCATATTGGGGATATTGCCGACGCTCTTGCGATAAACAGAAAATACCTCGCCCGCATATTTATGGAGAGAACCGGGACGACAATCAAGGAATATCTGACAGAGAAAAGGCTTGCAGAGGCGGAAAGACTTTTGTGTGACGGGCGCGGAGTGGCAGAAACCGCGCTTATGGTCGGGTATACGGACGGTTTTAATTTCTCAAAGGCATTTAAAAAGAAATACGGCTTTCCTCCGAAAGCCGTAAAAGAAAAGCATAAAAGAGATTAGTTTTCCGCAAGTTTCGGGAGAGTTTCTCCGCTAACCCGCAGGGAGGTCCATTCGTCCATGGTTTCAGCGCCCAGTGCACGGTAAAAATCAAGGCTCGGTGTGTTCCAGTTAAGGCACGTCCATTCAAGCCGTCCGCATCCGCGCTCAACGCACAGACGGGCGAGGTGTTTAAGAAGAGCTTTGCCGTATCCGTGACCGCGAGCCTCAGGCAGAACGTATAAATCTTCAAGGTGAATTCCGGCGCGGCCAAGAAAGGTCGAAAATGTAGTGAAAAACAGGGCGAAGCCGACTTCATTTTCATTATCGTCGAGGGCGAATATGACCTCGGCATTTTTCTTTTCAAAAAGCTCTTTTCGGAGCATATCCTCAGTTGCAACAACCTCGTCGGACATTTTTTCATAGTCCGCAAGCTCTTTTATAAAAAACAGTATTTTAGAGACATCGTGCTCCGTTGCAAAACGAATGTTCATATTTCAAAACCAAACTCCTTTAAAATCTGCTTTGCAGCCTCCTCCGGAGATGCGTTGTTATCAACTTTTACGTCTGCAAAGCGCAGGTAAGAAGCGCGGCGTGCATCAAAAAGCTTTTTCACATCAACAGAGAGAGGGCGGTCGTCTGTTGCAAGCCTTTCAAGGTCGCGCTCAATAAGATAAATTCTTCCGTTTTGAGAAAGAAGCGGAAGGTTTCTATCTTTCACCACAACGCCTCCGCCTGTTGAAATAATAAGTCCGCTCTCGCGCCCGAATTCGCGGACAACTTCAGTTTCGATTTTGCGGAATTCATCTTCGCCGCGGGTATTGATTATATCAGCGGGGCTTCCGAAGCGCGTGCGGATTTCTTCGTCTGTATCGACAAGGCGTCTGCCGGTTTTTTCGGCGAGAAGTTCCGCTATCGTGCTTTTTCCGCTTCCCGGCATACCGATAAGTATAATGTTAGAGGTAGAACGCATAACGTCCTTCACCGCAGTGTCAATAAGGTCGGGCGAAAGGCTTTTGCCGGTGAATATTTCGCAGGCGCGAAATGCTTGCGCTGCCAGCATTGAAAGACCGCTCACTCGCGGTATAGAAAGCGCCTCCGCCTGAAATATAAATTCTGTTTTTGCAGGGTTGTATATAACATCAACTGCGCCGCAAAGCTTCGGAAAGCGTGCAAGGTCAACAGGGCTTTCACCGTTTTTCGGATACATACCGACAGGCGTTGTGTTGACAATTATCTCCGTGTCCGAAAGTGAGTAAACATTGTCATAATTGACCTCGCCCGAGCGGGAAACAACGGTTATCTTTTTCGCATTCATCTTCTTTGATGCAAGATATGCTGTTTTGGATGTTCCGCCGCTTCCGAGAATAACAACGTTTTTGCCGCCAAAGTATATACCTGCGCGCTCCACCATCGTCATAAACCCGAAGACATCGGTGTTATATCCGCAGATTTTTCCGTCGCGGTGCACAACGGTATTTACGCTCTTTGCGTCCGCGGCAAACTCATCGTGCCAATCGCAGAGTGAATATGCAAGCTCCTTGTATGGGATTGTGACGTTAAGCCCGTCAAACTCTCCGCTTTTTATCATTTCCGCCGCTTTTTCGCGCGGGACTCCGTAAAGCTCATAGTCGTAATCTGCAAGGCAGGCGTGGATTTGTTTTGAATAGCTGTGGCCGAGCCGCTCGCCGAGAAGCCCGCATTTAAGTGCTTTTTTCATAACCTTTCTCCGGTTGATAAACTGAATTTACAACAAAGTTTTTCAAATAAAGCATTTGCCCAGATTTCATAGCCTTCTTCGTTCGGGTGACCGCCGTACAAAGCTTCTTCCGGATTTCCTTCTTTTCCGAGGATGACTGTGTTGTCAAAAACAAAATCCACCTTTTGCGCGAGTTCTGTCAGAATATATGAATTGAGCCGCTTCCATTTTTCAATATCCTTGCCCTGATAATTAAACGGAGGTATTGTTTGCAGAATAACTTTTTTGCCGGATTTCTTTAAAGTATCAATAATGAAAGTCAAGTCTGATTTTATTTGCTCCTCGGCTTGCCCCTGCCGGATATCATTTACCCCGTAGCACACAAAAACTGTATCATTCTGTTTCGCTTTGTACATCCACGCTCCGTCTGATGCAGCATCGTTCGCTCTGCCATATCCTATACCAAGATTCCAATAAGAATAATCAC
Organism: Eubacteriales bacterium; assembly: GCA_045539475.1. Taxonomy (GTDB): domain Bacteria; phylum Bacillota; class Clostridia; order Oscillospirales; family JAAYXM01; genus SIG480. Next base: position 45,660 of record JAZQFJ010000093.1, read on the forward strand.
TTCCCAATTTTTCGGAAAGAAGTGCATTCCAGTGGAGATATGAATTTGTTTTTGTTCCGACCCCTTGAGTAACGGAATCCCCGAAATATGCAATTCTCCCTTTTACCTCTCTGTCGCACCCGATCATTCCTGCAAAGGGCATAAATTTAGAATATTTCCATTTCTCATTCTCTTTTACAAAGATAGGAAGCAGTGTTTCCTCGTGATAAGGAATCATTTTTCCGGAAAAAGTTATTTCAAGGCACAAATATTCGTCCTTTTCAAACATGCACTTCACAGGATCAGATGCAAAAAATTCACCGGGCATTACTTCTTTTGTCGTTTGACCGTTAAAACAAATGGTTTTAAAATCAAAAACCCTAATGTCTGCCTGTTCATCCTCGTCGTCCATAACCGTTTCAGAAATGTTTTCGGGAAGATTGATGCTCACGCATCTGCCGATCCTCGCGCTGTGAATAGTCCAGTTTTCGCAGATCAGGTTTTTATGGCTTATTGAACCGTCGTCATAGGTGCTGTCTATAATGTTTGAAAACAGAAGGGAATAGTTATATTCACCGCCTGCAGAGATTTTATAAAAAACTCTTCCTGTACGAATTTCGTTTTCATTCATCTCAAAATACAGCTGATTTCCGCTGCCTGCATATGTATTTGAGTTAAATTGGTCAAAATACTTCATAATAGAATCTCCTTATTCTAATGGATTTATTATAACATATTTCTTTTTGGACTGCAATTGTTTTCCGGTTATCCTATACCTTATTTTGTATAGTAAAGTTAAGTGGTTTTAAGAAAATTGATGGGGATGCTGCTATCTTTGCAACATCCCCTCTTGTTTTATCCGTAATAATCGCCTGAAAGCTCTTCTACCAGGGTTTTATCCCGCTTGTTGGTAAAGGCAAGCAGCCAATCGTAATTTTTTTCGTCGGAATAGACTGTATCCCAACAATTATGTGCGAGCTCCGGGAAAAGGATCAGCTCAGCGTGACCGCCAAACATATTCACCGCTTTCGCCATCTGCAAGCTCTCAATCGGATCTACCGTTTTATCTCGAAGCCCATGAAAGGCGCGGATGGGAACATCCACAAGATTCTTTGCAAAAGCGGCGATTCCGCCGCCGCAGAGAGGCATTGCAGAAGCAACCCAATCCGGGCGCAGAGTTGAAAACTCCCAGGTGCCGTAGCCGCCCATACTGTTGCCTGTGACATGAAGGCGGGTCTCATCAATGTAGGGGAGCTCGCGGATTTCTTCTACCAAATGCAGAAGAGGTGTCATCCATGCGAACCAATCACCGTTTTGGCAAAGGGGGGCAAGGAGAATATAGCCCCTTTCGTTCTGCCGCTTCCGTAGGTTCGCAATATTAACGTTATTCCGCAAAATCTCTGTTGTTTCGCTGCGGTTACCTGCTCCGTGCAAAAAGAGAATTAACGGGTATTTCTTGTTTTTCTGAAAGCCTTCCGGATAATAGATCAGATATTTGAGTCCTTCGAAAAATTTTTCTTCCATTTTTGGTCACCCTTTCGTTGTGGATGGAAAAAGCTTTATAATACAGTTGCATTTTCTGCAATCCTGGAAATCAGATTGTAGTCGTTGGTAAGGATTGTATCAATCCCCATTGCGAGATATTCTCTTGCTTCGTCTTCGTCATCCGACCAGAACACATTGCAGATAATGCCGTTTTCGTGCGCTCTGTCAATCATTTCCTGATCGAATTTTCCTTTGAACAATTGGATTTTTTTGCAATCATACCGGATCGCCCTGTCAACCAGCTCCCGGGGAGCATCTCCTGCGCCTACACAGCGGCAAATGTCGGGTGCCATCTGGCGGGCAAGCCGCAGTAAATTGTCATTTCCGGATGTAAAGTACACGTATTTTCTACAGTCATATTTGTCAATCAGAGCAATTATTTTACGCAGAGCCTCAGGGTCATATTCACATTGATTATCGACTGTTTTAATGTGAATATTCATAATGGTATGGCAAGATAATTTTTTCAGGATATCTTCGAATTTCAGAATTTTCAGTCCTTTAAATTTTTCGCCATATTTTATACCGAAATCAAAGGACAGCAGTTCTTCGTAAGTATAATCATAAATGTTTCCTGTTCCGGTGCTTACCCGATCCAGCTTTTTGTCGTGGCAGGAAACAATCTCACCGTCTTTAGTGACCCAAAGATCAAATTCAATCTCCTCTGCGCCCATAGCAACCGCCGCACCAAAAGCAGGCATACTGTTTTCCGGAGCAATGGTGTTAAAGCCTCTGTGTGCGCAGAACCGCGGATAAGGCATGATGTCATCCGGTCTTACAATGGCACTGCCGGCGGGACGGTATTTCCAGGGGCGGCGGCCTTTTTCAATATACTCGTAATGTGCGGCATCCGGATTTCCGAAGCCTGCAGGTTTATAATACTTTTTATGTACATCGATCTCCGCCGTGGACAGGCCTATATGGCTTTCCATATGGCAAAGGACTTCTCCCGTCGGTGCAACCACCATACTTGCACCACCGATATTGGAATTAACGTCCATTGATACAGATGATCGGATCACATAGGTATTGGTATTGTATGCCAGAAATTGAGACATAATCTTCAATGCTTCGTGGGTATCGCTTCTTTGATGGGAGCAGGCAATGATTACATCCAAATTTTGCCTTGCGAGGTTAGGAAAAGCCTCATAGAAATAGGCATCATAGCAAATAAGGAATCCAAAGCGAATGCCTTCTATTTCGATTACAGTAGGTTCGGAAAACTCAAAAGAATAATCGCTGTCGAGCTTCATCACCGATACTTCGCCGGAGGTTAAGTGCTGTTTATAATACTTCCCCGCAATTTCGCCGTTACGGTTAAAGGCATAGGTTGTGTTTCGCGAGCCCGTTTCGGTTTCGCTTCTTGCATTTACAAAAAGCAGAGCGTTACATCTTTTCGCAGTGGCACTTGCAATTTCCAGCAATCTTTGATTGTATTTCTCTACGCTTTTCTCTGCATCTTCCTTTGTCTTTGCTAAGCAGGGGATATCACAGGACTCAGGAAATACGATCAGGTCCATTGAACTGTCGCACTGTTCGAATAATGCCAATTGCTTTTCAAATAGCTCATCTGAACGGGTATAATCTGTTGAATATTCCGGTTGCGCAACACATACTTTCATTTAAATTCCTCCTTACAATATAGCCATATTTTCCGGTTCACGGCAAAGCCGGAGAGGAGAATGGCTTTAAATCAGTATAATATCTGTTTTTGCAGTTATTATACCATATGTTAAATCAGATTCACAGCACGAAAAAATAGGTATTGCTATATAACAATTTATATAGTAAAATAAGGAGGGTGATGAAAAATGAATTTAAATTGGCTGCAATATTTCTTAGAAGTTGCAGAAACAGAAAATATTACAAAAACTGCCCAAGCGCATCTGTTGCCTCCGTCTGCCATATCGGCTTCCATTAAAAGGCTTGAGCAGGATTTAGGCGTTGCGCTATTTGACAGAACACATAATAAGATAACCCTTAACGCAAAAGGAAAATACTTTGCCGCGGAGATGGGGGAAATATTTAAAAAAATAGGGGATGCAACAGCTCAAATTACCGCACCTTCTATTGCGCCTCCCGAAATAAAAATCCTTATTCACGCAAGGTCGAAATGGATCACGGAATTGATTGTGGAATATGCTGCCGGAGAACAAAGCAACAACTTTATCATTTCCAATGACTACGCAAACGCAAATATTGATGATTATGATATTATCATTGATGAGCCTGATAATAAATACAACCATCTGAACCATTTTATATTAAGCGTTGAAAGAATTTGCGTTAAGGCTTCATCAAACAGCTCCCTGGTGGGGAAAGAGCTTTATTTTCGGCAACTGGAAGATGAGCCGTTTATTCTTCCATGCACAGGCAACGGCATGCGGAAGAGGTATGAAGATGCCTGCAAACGCCACAGGATAAAAGAACGTATCATCGTAGAATGCAATGACAGGCAATGTCTGCACCAGTATGTTTCATCAGGCATAGGACTTACAATCGGTTCATATCGGTCTCTGAAGGACTCTGTCCAACAAAATTTAACTGCTCTCAAAGTTTTGGATTTTGACGAAATCCAAACTGTATGCGTTTTTTACAAGAATAATGAAAAGCCGGGCTTTTATTTAAAAAACTTTTGTGACTATCTCTATTCAAAACGAATTCTATAAATCCCTCAACGACAAAATTCCTCTTTACAAAACGTAATATTTATAGTATAATATACATACTGTTTCAAAAACGGAGGGGTTTTGAGTGAAAAACAATATGGATTTTCCGCGCACCTTGTCTCTTTTGCGCAGAGAAAAAAACTTAAGTCAGCGCAAGGTTGCAAAAGAGCTTGGGGTATCTCAGGCGGTGCTTTCGCACTATGAAAACGGTCTGCGTGAGCCGGGACTTGAGTTTGTTGCAAGAGTAGCGGATTATTATAAAGTGTCGGCAGATTTTCTGCTCGGCAGAACAATGTCACGAGAGGATTACACAATTACCGCAGAGGATTTGCCCGATAGCTCTGAGGATAAGGACAATGTTCTCCGCGGCAGCATGATGGCAACGCTTGCAAAAAAGCTTGTTATAAATTCACTTAGCATAATTTTTGATATTGTCGGTAAATCAAAGAACAAGGATCTTATCACAGAAACCGCGGCGTTTTTCAATCTTGCGGTGTATAAGGTGTTTCGTTCGCTATACTCGGCGGATAAGGAGAGCAGTGAGGATATCTTCTCCGTTGATGAGCGCATATGGAGCGAGCTTACGAATGCCGAAATGTCGTTTACTGCGATGAACATAAAGCGTGAGGCGGAGGGAATAACGGAAGCGAAAGATAAAAAGAGTGAGCTTCCGTCGGTTTCACAGGAGGATATATCCGCAGAATATCCCGCGCTTTCCCAGTCTCTTTTGTCGGTGCTTCAGTCGGTCGGCAAACGTCTCGGCGAAAGACTTGATAAATAATATTTAAAAGGGGTTCGAAAGAACCCCCTTTATTTTTGTGCTTACACTCCGATTGAGGTTTTAATCTCTGTCCAGAGCTCATCATAGATTTTTGTTTTGTCGCCGAGCGAGGAGAAAATTTCAAGGTCATACTTTGTTATATCCGGATATGCTGTCGGGTCTTTTCCCGCTTCTCCCATAAGCTCACGTGCGGGCGTGCTGGGTGAGGAATAGCCGATGTATTCCGCGTTCTTCGCTGCGATATCGGCACGGCACATAAAGTTTATAAACTGCTCGGCACCGTCTTTGTTCTCGCAGCTTGCGGGGATACACATAGAATCAAAGAAGATGTTTGAGCCCTCGGACGGGATAACGTATTCAAGGTCCGGATTTTCGCCCTTGCAGTAAACCGCATCGCCTGCATATACGAGAGCAAGAGCAGCTTCACCGCCGATCATTTTATCCTTTACCTCATCAACAACCCATGTGAGAACGAGCGGGCTTTGATCAATAAGCTTCTGCTTTGCTGCCTGAAGAGAAGCGGCGTCGGTTGTGTTCAGACTATGGCCGAGATATTTAAGCGTAATGCCGATAGCATCGCGCTGGCTGTTCATCATAATGATGTTATCCTTGTATTTCTCATCCCAGAGCGCGCCCCAGCTTGTCGGTGCTTCATCTACCATAGTTTTGTTATAGAGAATGCCGACTGTTCCCCAGGTATAAGGTACGGAATATTTGTTATCCTTGTCAAATGACAGGTTTTTATATTCTGCATCAATATTGCCGTAATTTGTGATTTTGCTCATATCAATCTCGGAGAGAAGATTTTCCGCAATCATACGCTCAATCATATAATCCGACGGGATGATAACGTCATATGAGTTGTTTGAATTTTTTATTTTCGTGTACATATCCTCATTTGTCTCAAACATTTCATATATAACGCGCATTCCGCTTTCTTCCTCGAATTGGTCGATTACGCCGGGCGCGATATAGTCACCCCAGTTGTACACCTTTACGACTGGTCTGTCGTCGCCGCAGGATGAAAAGAGCAGGCAGAGCACTGCAGAAAGAGCCAAAACAATTTTTTTCATTATATTCTCATACTCCTTTTTGATTTATTGTGGTCTTTTTTTGCCGCGCCGACATTCGCAACAATAAGGATTATCAGAATTGCGGCAAACATTATGGTTGAAAGCGCATTGATTTCGGGCTTTATTCCGCGCTTTGCCATTGTGTAGATTGAAATAGAGAGATTGCTTACGCCGTTGCCGGTGGTGAAAAAGCTGATGATAAAGTCATCAATCGACATTGTAAGCGAAAGAAGAAATCCGGTGAACACACCGGGCAGAAGCTCTGGGAACATTATCCGCCAAAAGGATTCCGTCGGCGTACAGCCGAGGTCCTGCGCCGCATCGTATAAGCTCCAGTCAAGCTGGCGTGCTTTCGGCAGAACCGCGAGAATAACATACGGAATACAAAAGGTTATATGAGAGAGCAGCATCGTGAAGAAACCGAGGTCAAGTCCCATGAGGGTAAAGAGAAGCATCAGAGAGACACCGGTTACGATTTCTGCATTGAGCATCGGGATATATGCAACGGACAGAACCAGCGTGCTGCCGCCGCCTTTTTTTCTGGCAAGACCGTACGCTGCCATAGAACCGATGATTGTTGCGATAAGTGCAGCGAGAAAGCCGCACAGAAGCGTGGTATAAAGCGAGGACATAAGAGAGTCATTTGAGAACAGCTGGCGGTACCAGTCAAGCGTAAAGCCCTGCCAGTTTGCGCGGGATTTGGATGCATTGAACGAGAAAACCATAAGGACGGCTATCGGGGCATACAAAAACGCGAGGACGAGACCGATATAGCATTTTGAAAGCTTTTTCATCGAAGTATTCTACCTCCGTTTGCGGCTCCCGATTCAACATCGCCGCGGTTTATAAAGTACATAAATATAAGAACAATAACCATTATAACGACGCTGAGAGCACTTCCGAAGTGCCAGTCATTCACAACGCGGAACTGCTGTTCGATAACATCGCCGATAAGAGGAACCTTGCCGCCGCCCATAAGCTGGGAGATTACAAAGGTTGTAACGCTTGGCACAAAAACCATCGAAACTCCCGATAAAATCCCCGGCACAGAGAAGGGGAGAGTGACGCGCAAAAAAGCCTGAAAGGGATTTGCCCCGAGGTCTGCCGCCGCTTCAAGATGGCTTTCGTCAAGCTTTAAGAGCGTTATGTAAATCGGCATAATCATAAACGGAAGATAGTTATACACCGTGCCCAGGATAACGGCGCCCTCGTTGTAGAGAAAACGAACCTTAGGCAGACCGAGAGAGGCTAAAACCGTGTTTATGATTCCCGTATTTTCGAGAATGGAAAGCCATGAATATGTGCGGAGAAGAAAGTTCATCCACATAGGCAGAAGCATAAGAATCACGATGATAAATTTTGCACGTGAGCGGCTTCTTGCCAGAATGTATGCCGCGGGATAGCCGCAAAGGATGCACACAAGGGTGGAGATAATCGCAATTTTAAAGCTTTTAAGGACCACTCCGAGATACATGGGGTCGGCAAGGCGCGAAAAACCTTCAAGGGAAAACTCAAAGCCCGTGCCGCCTGCGCGTGTAAACGCAAAATAAATTACGATGGCAAGCGGGAAAAGGACGAACACCGCTGTCCACACATACAGCGGAATCAAGCAAGCATTTTTTTTCAAATCTCGACCTCCGAAATTTCATCAGAAGTAATTTTTTTCCTGTCCGGGGAGTTTTCGCTCTTGTGCATGACCTGAATGTTTTCGGGGTCAACACGGAGAGAAACGATGCTTCCGGGAGGACAGTTTACAGTGGATTGAGCGATAATGGTCTCGCCGCAGACATCTACGCGCATTTCGTAGTGAACGCCCTTGAATATGGAAGAAACGACCTCTCCGGAGGGAAGATTTTCGCACTTCGGAACGAGGATAACGTCCTCCGGACGGAGAACAACGTCAACCGGGGCATTCTCGCCAAAGCCGCGGTCAATACACGGGAAAATGCAATCAAGGAACTTTACCTCAAGGTCGCGCACCATTGTCGCACAGAGAATATTGCTGTCGCCGATAAAATCTGCAACAAAGGCGTTTTTCGGCTCGTTGTATATATCCTGAGGTGTGCCTATCTGCTGAATCTTACCGCCGTTCATAACGACGATGGTATCCGACATGGTAAGCGCCTCTTCCTGGTCGTGGGTAACGTATGCAAAGGTAATTCCGCTTTCCTGCTGGATGCGTTTGAGCTCTATCTGCATTTCTTTGCGAAGCTTTAAATCAAGCGCGCCGAGCGGTTCGTCAAGGAGAAGAATATCGGGCTTATTGATAAGCGCGCGGGCAACGGCAACACGCTGCTGCTGACCGCCGGAAAGCGTGGTTACATCACGGTCACGGAAGCCGCGCAGGGACACAAGCTCAAGCATTTCGTCAACATCGCGGTCAATCTTCTTTTTGTCCCATTTTTTAATATTCGGACCAAAGGCGATGTTTTCGCCGACGGTCATCTTCGGGAATAGAGCATAGCGCTGGAAAACGGTGTTGATGTTGCGCTTGTGCGGCGGAACATCATTTATGCGTTTTCCACGATAGAATATATCGCCCTGCGTAGGCGTAAGAAATCCGCCGATGATCCGCAGAAGCGTTGTCTTTCCGCAACCGGATGGCCCGAGCAGGGTGAGAAATTCGTTTTTTTCGATATATAAATTTATTCCGTTTAAAACATCCATTCCGTCAAAGGTTTTGTAGATGCCGGAAAGCTCTAAAATACGTTCTCCCATTTCATTCTCCTGTAATTACAAAGTTTTTTCGTCTCCGCCGGAGGCGGGGATGTACAGCATATATCAAAAATTTGGCGGGGATGATACCCCGAAGCTGTGCTTTCAATTATCCTTTCGTCTCCGCCGGAGGCGGAGATGAAACAACAAATTAAAAGTTCGGTGGGGAAGATACCCACAATATCTGTGCAGTGGATTTTCCGCGGTTTTTTATGCTGTGCTGTTTGTCGGCTTTGAAATAGAACGCATCGCCGCGGCGCAGACGTTCCGTTTTCATACCGAGACGGAGTGTTATTGAACCGGAAAGGACGTAACCGAATTCTTCGCCTGCGTGAGGCATATCGACCGGAGTTTCCTTGCCGGGAAGAAGCTCATACAAAATCGGCTCCATCGAATTTCTCTGTGCCGTGGATACAAGCCACGTCATCTTTCCTATGTCCTCCACGGTTTTTTCGCACATATCTTCGCTCTTGTATACGACAGGTGCAGAATCGCCGGTCTGTGCAAAAAATTCCTCGAAGGATGTGCCGAGGGCATCAAAAATATCAGACAGCGTTGCAAGGCTTGGTGACGTGCTGTTGGATTCAAGCTGGGAGATAAAGCCCTTTGAAAGCTCGCAACGATCCGCAAGCTCCTGTTGCGTAAGCCCGTAATAAAGCCGGAGCAGCTTTATTCTTCCGCCGATATCAATATTCACGGTATCACCTTCGCCCTTTCACGATATCAGCCCACGCAGGAAAAGCTTCCCGGCGTGGGTTTTGTAAAAATAAACTTTAAGTTTGGTAATGTGAAATACAATATAACATATCTATATGAAAATGTCAATAGATTTTAAACATATTCCGCCAAAATTTTTACAGAAGTTCCACAGCGGTTTTTAACTGTTTTTTCTGTGTGATGCGCATAGAGCGAGGAGAGAAGAACATATTGAATGATTTGCCCTCCTTAGCCTGAGAGGTCAAGAAAAAAAAAGAAAAACAAAAGAAAATATCTGTTTCTCCTTTACAACCTGTAAAGTTTGTGTTACAATAGTATTAATTATGCGTGAAGATGTAAAGGGGTTTGTAATAATGAAGCTCGGCGTCAAATCGGTTTCCTACATATTAATAGATATACTTTGTTTTTTTGCCGCATTTTTCTTTGCGGCTCTTTTGCGTTTTGATATGGTACCTACAGAGGCATTTTCGTTCCTCGCCCGTGCAGGATGGATTTACTATGCTGTCTGTGCCGCGTGCGTTTTCGGTCTGAGTTTTCTTCTCGGAACATACCGCGCGCTGTTCGTAAGCATCTCTTTCCGCGACGTTTTGCGTCAGCTTGAAATTTCGTTTATAACGGTTGTTGCGGCATGGCTTGCGCATCTTATATTTGAAATACCGGTGTCGATGAGCATAACGCTTATGTTTGCGTTCTTCTTTGCGGTTATGACTGTCGGTGTGCGTTGCGTTGAGCACATCTTCAAAATATTTCTGACAAGACACCGTCCGGACGGAGAAAGCCTTCGTCGGGTTATTGTGGTAGGTGCGGGTACGGCAGGCAATATGCTTATTCATATGCTTACAACGCACCGTGGTATGGGGCTTATTCCGGTCGGCGTTGTAGATGATGATGCAACAAAGCAGAATATGACGCTTTCGGGTGTGCGCGTTCTCGGCAAAATCGAAGACGTGCCGAGAATTGCGAAGGAGCGCCGCGCAGATGAAATCATCATTGCCATTCCGTCAGCGGATTCCGAAACCTTCAAGGCTATTTACGAAAAATGCCGCAGTGCGGAAATCTCTGTAAAAACCTTTGGAAACCTTATGGATTTTCATCGGTTTATGTCGGGAACAAAGACTGCGCTTCGCGATTTGTCAATTGAAGATTTGCTTTTCCGTGATTCGATAAAAACGGATATGAGTACGGTGAAAAGCTTTATGGAAGGAAAGTGTGTGCTCGTTACGGGAGGCGCGGGAAGCATAGGCTCTGAAATATGCCGTCAGGCGCTTGAGTATGGCTGTAAGTATCTTGTTATTATGGACATAAACGAAAACGGGCTCTTTTACTTGCAAAACGACCTGCTTGCAAAGTATCCGCGTGAGCGCTTTTGCGTGCGGGTGGGAAGCGTTCGTGACAAGGAGCGCATGGGCTACCTTTTCCGCCGTCACAAGTTTGATATCGTATATCATGCCGCTGCACACAAGCATGTTCCGCTTATGGAGGATAATGTTTTTGAAGCTGTCAAGAACAATATTTTCGGAACGAAAAACACCATCGAGTGTTGCATAGAGCACGGCGTTAAAAAATTTGTGCTTATTTCCACGGATAAGGCAGTGAATCCGACGAATATCATGGGCGCGACAAAGCGTGCGGCGGAGCTTCTTGTACAGAGATATAACGGTCGCGGATGTGAGCTTGCTGCTGTCCGTTTCGGAAACGTTCTCGGCTCAAACGGATCGGTTATTCCGATATTTAAAAAGCAGATTGAAGAAGGCGGGCCGGTAACGGTTACGCATCGCAATATAATGCGTTATTTTATGACGATTCCGGAGGCTGTGTCGCTGGTTCTCAATGCCGGCGCATCTGCGCACGGAGGAGAAATTTTCGTGCTGGATATGGGACAACCTGTCAGCATCTATGACCTTGCCTGCAATATGATTGAGCTTGCAGGTCTCACCGTAGGCCGCGATATTGAAATTGAAATTACAGGGCTTCGTCCGGGGGAAAAACTGTTTGAGGAATTAAAGCTTGAGGACGAAACACACACGAGAACAAATCACGATAAGATTTTCATTATGCACACAAAGGAAGCTACAGAAAAGGTTGATAAGGATATTGAGCAGCTGGCAGAGCTTCTTGCGACCGACAGTGGGGAAGCGGCATTGCGCGAGGCGGTATTTGAAACTATATCCGTTGACTTTGCCGAAAGCACACGTCACGGCGGAGAGCTTTCAGAGTTCTGCGAACTGAAATAAGACAGAAAAAAATTATAATAATTCTTAAAAAAGTGTTGATTTTTAAGGTGTCGGGTGGTATACTTATAATACTGTAAAATGCGCTTTCGCAGGAAGGAAGTTTTAAGACTAATGGAACTGGATCTGAAAAAGACCATATCGGTTCTTTTCTCTAAAATTTGGCTGATAGTTGCGGTCACGATGCTCAGTGGCGTGCTTTTTCTGATAAGCAATCTCTTTTTCGTTACCCCTATGTACACGTCCCAGGCACTTCTCTACATATCAAATATGTCGGAGCGCAAGTCTTCCATCGTTACTACCGGTGACGTCAGCGTATCACGTGAGCTTGTCAATACATTCGTTGTTATCCTCAACAGCCGTACCGTTCTCGACAAGGTTGCAGAGCAGTCGGGGCTCGACTACACCTCAACGGAAATCAAAGGAATGATTTCAGCAGAGGCGGTTTCCTCTACCGAGGTTTTTCGTATCTCCGTTACCCACGACGACCCAACGGAGGCACAGATTATTGCGGATACAATCCTCAAGGTCGCGCCGAGTGAGATAAAGCGCGTTATGAATGCGGGTGCTGTGTCCATTATCGACTACGCAACGCTTCCGCTTTCTCCATCATCTCCGAATATTCCGAGAAATACCGTCCTTGGTGCTATGCTTGGTGCCATGCTTACGGTTTTCATAATTCTCCTTACGGAAGGGCTTGACAACCGCGTAAAGAGCGAGTTTGTCCTTTCTGAGAACTTTGACCTTCCCATCATCGGCATCGTTCCGTCATTTAAGCTTGCGGAGAAGACGCTGTCCGGCGGTAAGGTGAAGCGCAGAAGGAGGGTTGGATAATGGGACGTATAAATATCCCCTTTCTTAAAAAGAAGAAAAAGATCAGTACATATGTAAAAAGTGAGCTTCTTACGGAAAACAGTCCGTTCATTATTAATGAAGCGTACAAATCCATGCGAACAAACCTTATGTTTATGCTTTCGGGCAACAAGAAGGTAATCGCGTTTACAAGCTCGGCGGCAAACGAAGGAAAAACAACAACATGCCTCAATACCGCTGTTGCGTTTGCTCAGACCGGTCACAAGGTTCTTATAATAGATATGGATATGAGAAAACCTCGTGTTCATCGCTATTTTGAAATTCCGTCATCTCCCGGATTTTCTGATAAGCTCGGCGGCTTCATAAAAGAGCTCCCGATATCGAGAACGGAATATGAAAACCTTTGGGTGTTGCCTGTCGGAACAATTCCGCCAAGCCCGCCGGAGCTTCTTATGACCACCATCTTTGACGAGGTTCTCTCGCAGATTCGTGAGGAATATGACTACATATTTATCGACACTCCGCCGATACACGTTGTTACAGACCTTGCGATTATCGCAAGTAAGCTTGACGGAGTTGTGTTCGTTGTTCGCGAGAACACTGTTGCGTTGGAGGTTGTAAAACAGTCGATAGACAGTCTTGAGCGCGTGGGTGCAAAAGTCCTTGGGTTTATCTTAAACGATTCTGTCGGTGATTCGCTCTTTACGCAGTACCGATACAGACGTAAGTACAAGGCACGTTACGGCTACACCTATGGCTACAGCCTTCCATCAAAGGAATAAGCGATGTATATTGATTTTCATTCTCACATTTTACCCGGTGCTGACCACGGTTCCGACAGCATAGAGATGAGTCTTTCTCAGCTTGAGTATGCAGCGGCGGCAGGAGTAAGCACCATTGTTGCCACTCCGCATTTCTACCCGGATGTGGATAATATCCCGGATTTTCTTGTACGCCGGGAGAAGGCATACGATGAGCTTTGCGCCGCAAATGCGAGCGGAATAAAAATTGTGAAGGCGGCAGAGGTTCAGCTTGGGATAAATCTTGACAAAGAGCCGGAGCTTAAAAAGCTCTGTATCGGGGAAACGGATTATATTCTCATTGAGTTTCCGCCTGAGCCATGGCCGTGCTGGGTTCTTGACGCAATTACGGGAATTATCCGAGACAGACGCCTTCGGCCGGTGTGTGCACACATTGACAGAATATCCCACATCGGACGGGAAAAGATATTAAAGCTGAATATTGACGTTCAGATGAACGCCTCGGCACTTCTGGATTCAAGGCGTCACAGAAGATATTATCTTGACCTTATCGCCGACGATGCGGTTCATGTGCTCGGAAGCGACACCCACGGCGACGGTAAGATGTCATATAAAGATTTTTCGTATGCAGTAAAGAAAATAGGCAAGATGATGCCGTATCTTACTGCAAACGCAGAAAAAATTATCACGCCGCGTGACGGTTCGCGGCAAATCAAATTAAGTCTGTAAGGCAAAATTATACATTGCCTGCAATAGGAAAATTTTTTCAAGGAAGGTGTTTAACACTATGAAAAAGACAATGAAAATCATGCTTGCAGCAGTTCTCAGCATTGCGATGCTTCTGACCTTCGCTGCAGCAGCAGAAGACACACTCACAAACGCAGGTACGGCTGATCTTATCTCAGCAACTGCACCCGAAAGCGACACAATTGATGCTCACCACGATGAGCATGCTCTTGATGTCTTTTCCGATGCTCCGTCACAGGACAGCTGGAAGTATCAGGGTCTTAACTGTGCTGTAAATAACGGCACAATGACAGGTCATGATAACAAAATCCGTCCGGACGATTCTCTCACACGTGCAGAGATGGTAACCATGATGGTTCGCGTTCTCGGCGCACACGCAACAAAGGCTGAGATTGAGCATTACGTTGACGTTGTTGCGGATCAGTGGTACTACGAGGCACTTCAGTCCGGTGTTGCTGTTAAGATTATCAACGGCTCCGGCAACAAGATGATGCCGAACAGCCCCATCACACGTGAGCAGACCTTCACAATTCTTGCCCGTACATTCCTCTTCTCTTCGAAGAGCGATGCAACAGCAGATTTTGTTGACAACAGCAAGGTTTCTGCATGGGCAAAGAATGCAACAAACGCTCTTATCGATGCTGAAGTTGTACGCGGCGACAACACAAAGACACTCCGTCCGCAGGACAACGTTACCCGCGCAGAGTTTGCCGCAATGCTTGACCGCGTTGCCTGCCTCTTTGTAAACACAAATGCAAGCTACTCCGGCAAGAAGGTTACAGGCAGCCTTATCCTCAACGATGCAACGGCTGACCTTACAGGCGCAGTTATCGAAGGCGACCTCATCATCACTGATGCTGTAGGCGCAGAGAATATTGACCTTTCCAATGTTACGGTTACAGGCCGTATCGTTATCCGTGGCGGTGAAATTAACCTCAACGAAGGCACAACAGCTGCACAGGTTGTTGTCGGTAATCCGACAAGCGCTTCCAAGGTTACAGCTGCAGAAGGCGTAGAGGTTCCGAAGGTTGTTATCGCTGAAAATGCAAACGACGTTGAAATCGACGTTCCGGCTAAGGAAGTCGTTATCGATTCTTCCGAGAACGAAGTTACAATCAATAAGGACGCAGAAGAAGTTACAGTCAACGGTTCCGACAACACCGTTAAGGTTACAGAGGGAACAAAGGTTGACAGCGTTAAGACCGAAGGTAACAACACAAACGTTGCAGTTGACAAGGGCGCTAAGGTTGAGAACGTAACGGTTAACGGTGAATCCTCTAAGGTTACAGGCTCCGGTGACGTCGGCAATGCTACAGTCAACGGCTATGACTCCAAGGTTGAGACCCCGAACACAAACGTTACAGACAACAGCCCTGCAACAAAGCCGGGTTCTGATGATACAACAAAGCCGAGCACAGGCGATTCCACAACCACACCTGATACAGGTAAGGATGATGGCAAGACCGAAGGTCCAAACTCCAAGCCGAGTGATTCTAACAACAGTGCATCCCTCCCGAGCGGCAACAAGCCGAGCACACCGAGCACACCAAGTGCACCGAGTTTAGAATTCGACACGCTCAACAGTTATGTAACTTATCAGATTGGTGAAGGTCAGGAAGAAAAAGCTTTTGGAATGCATTATATCTATGACGATTTAATTCCGACGCTCGTATTCGATTTTGGTACTGAATTGGTAGAGCATGAAGAACTTAACGTTGATGCTGCAGATTATGCTGAAGTTAAACTTAATGAGCTTAAGGTAGTAGCAAAGGACATTGAAAATGAAGATATCACATCTGTAGGTTCTGTGAGTTTTTATGAAGCAACGGGATTCAAAACCGATGTTGAAATCCCGCTCAAAGACATTCTCCAGGCAATGGTAGATTCAACATCTAGGTCTATTGCAGGACTCATTGGAATTGAGACAGATGGAGAAGGCAAGGTAACAACTGAAGAGTACACGCTCTTAAAGCTTGCTACAGTTCTCGATGCAGCATGTAATATGTATGTATACGACGAATCAGAAGATAAATGGGTTCAGAATCTCTTTGCTGATTATGGAATTGAGTGCGCATACGAGGATGTCACTGGTGAGCCTGATCTGAACAGTGCAAAAGCATCGTTCACTGCAAAGATTGATGGCGTTACGGTTAAGATTACAATGATTATTCCGCGTTTAGACTAATTAACTAAGATTATTTTTCCATCTTTTCGTGCCCACTTTACGAAACACCCGCGGGGACTTTCCCCGCGGGTGTTTCGGTGTGTGTTGTGGGCTTGACATAGTAAAGTGCTTTGTGCTACAATATAAAAGGTTGGAGACAAGCACAAAGAGAGCTACCACAAACGGGTAGGCGGTTAGCCCTTTCGTAATCACGGAGGGCATTTTCCCTCCGGAAAGGAGGGCGAGTGCTTATGATGTACATAACCTTGCAGGATTTTCTGCAAATTTGTTTGATTGTCATAGCGCTTATTGGTCTGTATTTTCAGACAAAAAAATAACCGCCCCGGCCAAGGTTCGGTTATTTTGACTGATATCACGGGCTGACCGTCTGCCGGTAGCCTCTTTGCATTTATATTATATATTGATACGGTTGATTTGTCAACCGTTTTTTCTTTGCAAAATAAACAATTCGAGAGTAACACTCTCTCCTGCTAATTTATCCCAAATGTAATTATCTCAGAAATATCGCAATTTAGCGCCGTGCATATTTTGTCTAATACATAGCTGTCGTATCGCGTTACTTTGTTTTTAAAGTATTTGTCTATTATCTGATATTGAATGCCCGTGTCTTTTGCAAGCTGATATCTGCTTATTCCTTCTCTAATCAGTTTTTCATCAAGTGTCAGTTTTACCATAATTCCCGCCTCCGGTATGTGTTTTAACCGCGGTTCTTCCCGGTGTTTTTTAATCCAAGAACATAATCTGCAGAAACGTTGTAAAATTTGCATAAAGTAATCAAATGACGAATAGGCATCTCGTTAACACCGTTTTCATACCGCGAGTAGACCTGTTGTGTTGTGTCAAGAATTTCTGCAATTTTTTGCTGAGACAGGTCTCTGTCCTCGCGGAGCTCCTTGATAATTTCATAATATGTTTTCATAGTCAGTCACCTCAAAAACATATTACAATACACCGTATCAGGTGTATTGAATTTACATCACATCTGGTGTATAATATTTTCTGAGGAGATGATAAATATGCGAGTTTGTACATTTTTCGGGCATCGGGAAACACCGGAGGAGGTAAAGGAGAAATTATCCTCTGCGATTGAAGATTTAATAGTAAACTGCGGTGTAGATACATTTTATATGGGATGCGAGGGTAAATTTGATGCATATGCCCGCGCGGCAGTGAAAGAATTGTTGAAGAAATATCCACATATAAAATATAACGCAGTTCTTGCATATGTGCCGTCTGAAAAAAGGTATAGTGAATATATGGATTATTCCGATACAATTGTTTTTGACGGAATAGAAAAAAGCCATCCGAGATACGCGATAGCATCGCGCAACGAATGGATGATAAAGAAGTCAGAATATGCAATTACATATATTAAATATCCTGTCGGTGGAGCATATAAATACGCCGAAGCCATGAAAAGAAAAGGCAAAACCGTAATAAACCTTGCGGATGTGTAGTTTTGCAGGATTTATTTGTGAGTACTTGAAGTTTGCGGTGCCATAGTGGAAATCCCGCAAATATCCGGTATATGTATGTCGCCTTTCGCGCCAAGCGTGGGTTTCAAAGGGGTTCGCAAGAGAACCCCTTTGAGAAAGCCCCGCCCGGCAGGGCAAGAACTTTGCGGCCTGCCGCAAGTGTAGAAAAAGGAAGGCTTCTACAGGAAAAAAAATTTGCTATATTTAGTTAACAGAAGCGTGAAGTGCGCCATCCTTCAAATCAACGATAATCACGCTTTTCTCTGCCGGTGCTTCGGCAATTATCAGCCGTCCGACGAGCGTTTCAACCTTGCTCTGGATAAAGCGGCGGAGCGGACGTGCGCCGTATATCGGCTCAAAACCGTTTTCGATAATATAATCGCAGGCGGCATCCGTAACCTCAAGAGTGAGCTTTTGCGCATCAAGCCGCTTTTGCAAATCAGCAAACATAAGTTTAAGAATATTTGTGATGTCTGAGCGCGTAAGCGGGCGGTAGAATACAATTTCATCAAGACGGTTCAAAAACTCGGGACGGAACTGCATTTTCAGAAGGGAAGAAACGCGCTCTCGCGCATCCGCGGCAATATCTCCGTCAGCTGTAATTCCGTCAAGAATTATATCAGAGCCGAGGTTAGAGGTGAGGATGATAATTGTGTTTTTAAAATCAACCGTGCGCCCTTGCGAATCGGTGATGCGCCCGTCGTCAAGCACCTGAAGCAGAATGTTAAACACATCCGGATGTGCCTTTTCAATTTCATCAAAAAGTACTACGGAGTATGGCTTTTTGCGCACAGCTTCTGTAAGCTGGCCGCCTTCTTCGTAACCGATATATCCGGGAGGCGCACCGACAAGGCGGGAGACAGAGTGCTTCTCCATATATTCGGACATATCTATGCGGATAAGGTTCTTTTCATCGTCAAAGAGAGCTTCGGAAAGCGCTTTTGCAAGCTCGGTTTTGCCGACACCGGTAGGACCGAGGAAAAGGAAAGAGCCGATTGGCTTTTTCGGATCGGCAATACCTGCGCGTGAGCGCAGAATAGCTTCGCTTACCACCGTTACCGCCTCATCCTGACCTACAACGCGCTTGTGGAGAATATCGGAAAGAGCGAGGAGTTTTTCGCGCTCGCTCTCCAAAAGCTTTGACACGGGTATTCCTGTCCAGCGACCGATAATTTTTGCTATCTCTTCGTCCGTGACCTTGTCGCGGAGGAGATTTCTCTGCCCTTCGGCAGCTTCGGCAGCCTTTTCTGCCTGTTCAATCTCGGCGCGGAGCTGTGGCAAGCGGCCGTATTTAAGCTCTGCCGCGCGGTTGAGGTCATATTTTTCCTCTGCACGCTCAATTTCGGTGTTAAGGTTTTCGAGCTCTGCACGGAGGGTTTTAAGCTTTTCGATAGAGCCTTTTTCGTTTTCCCACTTTGCGCGCATTTCGGCAAAGTCGCTTCGCATTTCGGAAAGCTCGCGCTGTATTTCTTCAAGATGCTCGAGAGATGCCTCGTCCTTTTCGCGGAGAAGGGCAGCCTCTTCTATTTCATGCTGCATAATGCGGCGGGAGATATCGTCAAGCTCGGCAGGCATTGAATCAATTTCCGTGCGTATCATCGCGCACGCCTCGTCAACAAGGTCAATTGCCTTGTCGGGCAGGAAGCGGTCTGATATATAGCGTGAGGATAGAACTGCGGCGGAAATAAGCGCCTGATCCTGAATTTTAACGCCGTGGAAAATCTCATATCTCTCGCGGATTCCGCGAAGGATAGATATGGTATCCTCAACGGTCGGTTCATCTACAAGCACCGGCTGGAAACGGCGTTCGAGCGCGGCATCCTTTTCGATGTAAAGGCGGTATTCGTTGAGCGTTGTTGCACCGATGCAGTGAAGCTCACCTCTTGCAAGAAGCGGCTTTAAAAGGTTTCCTGCATCCATTGCACCGTCGGTTTTGCCGGCGCCGACGATGGTGTGAAGTTCGTCTATAAAGAGGATAATCTTGCCGTCGCTTGACTTTATTTCGTTAAGAACGGCTTTCAATCTTTCCTCAAATTCGCCGCGGAATTTTGCACCTGCGATAAGCGCGCCCATATCGAGCGAGAATATCGTGCGGTCGCGAAGGGAATCGGGAACATCTCCGCGCACAATGCGCGAGGCAAGGCCTTCGGCAATAGCTGTTTTGCCGACGCCCGGCTCGCCGATAAGAACGGGGTTGTTTTTTGTTTTGCGCGAGAGAATGCGTATAACATTTCTTATTTCCGTATCGCGCCCGATTACGGGGTCAAGCTTTTTGTCGCGTGCAAGCGCGGTTAAGTCCGTGCCGTATTTTTTCAGCGCATCATATGTGCTTTCGGGGTCATCGGATGTTACGCGCGCATTGCCGCGTACTTCGGCAAGCGCCTCTAAAAACTTATCCGTTGTGATGTTGTTTGAGCTGAAAAGTGATTTAAGGGAAGATGACGGTTTATCCAGAAGCCCGAGCATAAGATGCTCAACGGAAATATATTCATCCCGAAGGCTCTCGGCACGTTTTTCTGCGGCATTAAGCGCGGCTTCTGCATCGCGCGAGACATATACATCCGAGCCGCCCGATACCTTTGCAAGCTTTTCTATAAGCAGGCGCACATCATCACGAAGTCCCGTTGCACCGAGCCTTTTTAAAAGCTCGGGAATGAGCCCGCCGTCCTGTGAAACAAGTGCGAAAAGCAGATGCTCCTGCTCTATCTGGGGGTTGCCGTATTCAAGGGCACAGCTTCGTGCGTCTTGTATTGCGTCAATTGACTTCTTGGTAAGTTTTTGCATATTCATATTAAGTACCTCCTTTGCCGGTGTGGTGAAAACAGATGTAAAAACTTCCTCTGTCTGTATTTTTAGTATACCACTTAAAAACGATTTATCAAGCGATTTTTGTAAAAATATTTGTTTGTTTTCGTAAAAAAATTATGAATAAAAAGAGAAAAAGAGCGGTTCGCGCATAAGAACCGCTCTTTTTCTCTATGTTTTGCAATAGGAGTGGGGAGGAGTAACAGAGAAAAGATTATTATCAAATTTATGTAAACGGTCTCTCGACCGATTACGTATATTATTATAAGCTGATTTTGTTAACAAATAAATCCTTTTCTGTTACGGAGATGTTAAACTTCATTTAATTTCGCCTTTTTTCGCAGTTTATTGCGCTCGCGGAGCGAAAGAAAGAAGCGGGAAAGAAGCGATGCACACTCCTCTTCAAGCACGCCGCCGCAAAGAGTCGGTTTGTGGTTATACGGCAAATCAAACAGATTTACCACCGAGCCGCAGGAACCGGCTTTGGGGTCATATGCGCCGAAGATGACGCGCTCTACTCTTGAATTGATGCACGCGCCGGCACACATAGGGCAAGGCTCAAGCGTGACATAAAGCTCACAGCCGACAAGGCGGAAGCTCTCGACATAGCGGCACGCTTCGTTGATTGCTATTATTTCGGCGTGGGTAAGCGGATTTCCGCTGCTCTCGCGAAGGTTATATCCGCGTCCGATAATCTCGCCGTCAAGAACTATTACGCATCCGACGGGCGCCTCTCCGAGCTCTGCTGCCTTTTCTGCAAGAGCTATCGCTTCACGCATATAAAACTCATCGTTTCTTACATTTTCCACGGCATCAGTTCCTCTGGCTGTGGATGGGTGCGGGAATGCGTCCTCCGCGTGAGATAAATTTCTTCGGCGAACAGGTGCTTATCGGCATAACAGGTGCCTCCCCGAGAAGCCCGCCGTAATTAACAAAATCGCCGACACCCTTGCCGTAGGCGGGGATAACGCGGACAGCGGTTGTTTTGTTATTTACAACACCGATTGAGATTTCGTCTGCGATAATTGCGGAGATAACCTCCGGCGGAGTATCGCCCGGTATTGCTATCATATCAAGACCGACTGAGCAAACAGCGGTCATTGCCTCTAACTTATCAAAAGAAAGATATCCCTTAGAAGCGGCTTCTATCATTCCCGCATCCTCGGATACCGGAATGAACGCACCGGAAAGACCGCCGACGTGAGGAGACGCCATAACGCCGCCTTTTTTTACTGCATCATTGAGAAGGGCAAGCGCTGCAGTTGTGCCGTGGCTTCCAACGGAAGAAAGCCCCATTTCCTCTAAGATATGAGCGACGGAGTCGCCGATTGCAGGGGTAGGTGCAAGAGAAAGGTCAACAATACCGAAGGGAATACCAAGGCGCTCTGCCGCAGTTTTTGCGACAAGCTGACCTGCGCGCGTAATCTTAAACGCCGTGCGCTTTACCACCTCTGCAAGGTCGGTGAGATTAACATCCCCTGCGCGCTTTATTGCCTTGTGAACAACGCCCGGACCTGAAACACCGACGTTTATAACGGCTTCGCCTTCGCCAACGCCGTGGAAGGCGCCTGCCATAAAGGGATTATCTTCGGTTGCATTTGCAAATGCAACGAACTTCGCGCACGCAACGCTCTCGCGCTCCCTCGTCAGATACGCCATACGGCAGACAAGCTCGCCGAGGGTTTTCACGGCATCCATATTGATGCCGGCGCGGGTGGTTGCAACGTTTACGAATGAGCAAACGCGCTCGGTTTCCGAAAGTGCTTCGGGAAGAGTTTCGATAAGGTTTTTGTCGCCGCGCGTCATGCCCTTGTGGACGAGAGCGCCGTAGCCACCGATAAAGTTTATGCCAAGTGTCTCTGCCGCGCGGTCGAGCGCACGCGCAAGCACGGGAACATCGGAGGATTCACACGCATCCGCAAGAAGAGAAACGGGCGTTACGGAGACGCGCTTGTTGACGATTGGAATGCCGTATTCACAGGCAATTCCGTCTGCGGTCTGGACAAGCTTTTCCGCAGTTTTAGTAACCTTGTCATAAACGCGGTCGGCAACGCGCTCTATATCGCTTCCGCAACAGTCGCGCAGAGATATACCCATCGTGACGGTGCGTATGTCCAGGTGCTCCTCTTCTATCATTTTTATAGTTTCAAGAATGTCAAAAGAATTAATCATGAATTTTCAACCTCAACTTAAATTCTGTGCATTGTGTTGAAGATATCCTCGTGCATTGCGAGGATTTTGAGACCCATATTGTCACCGAGACCAGAAAGCTCGGCGGAGAGGGCAGAAAAGTCAACGGTGCTTGAGGAGATATCCACAAGCATAACCATAACGAACATATCCGACAGAACGCTCTGGTTAATGTCGAGAATGTTTATTTTCTTTTCGCTTAAAACATTGGAGACCGCGGCAATGATGCCGGTTGTGTCTTTACCTATAACTGTTACAACAGCGCGCATAATTATTTTCCTTTCTTATTCTTTTCTTACGTAGCCATTCAAGGGGCGGATAAGGTGCTCTGATGATTCCAAAGCGTCTAATACTTCGCCGATAATACGGTTTGATATCAAGAATCCCTCGGGGGTAAGCGACCACTTGTGTCCGTCAAACTCTGCATGGCCTGTTTTGTGGTATTTAAGCAACACCTTTTCAATCTCGTCAAAGTATGTGAGATACCTTTTCTCCAGAACATCTCCTGAGATGCCGTCACATGTTCGAAGTCCCAGCATAAGGTATTCTCCGCAACAGGCGGAGTCATTGACGGTTTCGATTTTGTCTATAACCTCGTCGCGGTTTGCAATTGCGTCGATATACAGCGCCGTATCACGGATGTATGAAAAGCGCTTTTTCCCGACAAGCGAATGTGCAGACGGACCGAAGCCCCAATATTCTCCGAGCGTCCAGTATTTCATATTGTGGCGGCTGAGATATCCCTCTTTTGCAAAGTTTGATATTTCATATTGCTCATACCCTTCGTCACGGAGCCGTGTCACTGCGGCAAGGTACATATCTGCCTGCTCGTCGTCTGACGGGAGAAAAAGAGCTTCCGGGCGCTCTGCCAGCGGTGTTCCCTCCTCTATTTTCAGGCTGTAGCAGGAGATATGCTCGGGGGAAAGCGCGATTGCCGCGTCAAGGGAGTCGAGAAAGCTTTCCGCCGTCTGCGAGGGAAGTCCGTACATAAGGTCGAGCGACAAGTTGGAAAATTTCGCACGGCGCGCTATCTCCACTGCCGATTTAACATCGTCAAACGTGTGGGTGCGTCCAAGTACCCGAAGCTCTGCGCGGTCGGCAGACTGCATTCCGAAGGAGAGACGGTTAAAGCCTGCGCGACGGAGCCGTTTAAGCATCGGATAGGTAATGGAATTCGGGTTTGCCTCACACGTTACCTCGCATTTTTCCGAGACGCGGAACGAACGGAGAATTGCGCCGAGGATTTTTATAAGATTTTTTTCGCCGATTGCAGTGGGCGTTCCGCCGCCGAAGTATATTGTGTCGACCTCATAATCTGAGGAGCGCAGATGCGCTTCTGTTATATGACTTATAACCGCATCGGTATATTCTTTATATTCATTTTTGTTTCCGCATTTTGAGTAAAAATCGCAGTAAGCGCATTTCGACAGACAAAACGGGATGTGGATATATATGCCGAGCGGTGTCATAAGGCTTTCTCCTCTTCTATTCATCAAGCTTGAGCACTGCCATGAAAGCGTCCTGTGGAACCTCAACAGAGCCGAGATTACGCATACGCTTTTTACCTTCCTTCTGCTTTTCAAGCAGCTTTTTCTTACGCGTGATGTCACCGCCGTAGCACTTTGCAAGAACGTCCTTACGCAGTGCTTTTACGGTTTCACGCGCAATAATTTTGCTTCCGATTGTAGCCTGAATCGGAATTTCAAAGAGCTGGCGCGGGATATGCTCTTTAAGCTTTTCGGCAAGGCGGCGTGCGCGCGCATATGCTTTTTCAGAGTGAACGATAAAGGAAAGCGCGTCAACCGGATCGCCGTTTAAGAGAATATCAAGCTTTACAAGCTCGCTCTTGCGATATCCCGAAAGCTCATAGTCAAGAGATGCGTATCCGCGGGTTTTGGATTTAAGCGCATCGAAAAAGTCGTAAATAATTTCATTCAGCGGGAGATCATAGTGAATTTCAACGCGTGTCTGGTCAAGATATTTTGTATCCTTATATTCGCCGCGGCGCTCTTGGCAGAGCTCCATTATATTTCCGATATATTCGGTTGGAGAGATGATATTTGCTGAAACAAACGGCTCCTCTGCCCATTCAATTTCTGAGGGATTCGGATAATTGAGAGGATTTGTAATCATAAGAATTTCGCCGTCTGTCTTTTTTACCTTATATATAACGCTTGGTGCGGTTGTGATAAGGTCAAGGTTATATTCGCGCTCAAGCCTTTCCTGAATGACCTCCATATGAAGAAGCCCCAAAAATCCGCAGCGGAAACCGAAACCGAGAGCTGCAGAGGATTCCGGCTCATAGGTCAGGGAAGCATCATTGAGCTTTAATTTATCAAGCGCATCACGAAGATCGGGATATTTTGCTCCGTCTGCGGGATACACACCGGAGAAAACCATCGGTCGCACGGTGCGGTAGCCCGGAAGCGGCTCGTCTGCGGGATTTTCCACACCGGTTACGGTATCGCCGACCTGCGTATCGGTAACGTTTTTAATGCTTGCCGTGAAAAAGCCTACCTCGCCGACAGAAAGGCAGTTCGTCTTTTTTTCGCCGCGCGGAAGCATATAGCCGGTTTCGACAACTTCAAATTCCGCACCCGATGCCATAAGCTTTATCTTCATGCCGGGGCGAAGCTCGCCTTCCATAACGCGGAGATAGACGATAACGCCGCGGTATGAATCATAACGGCTGTCAAAGATAATTGCACGGAGAGGCGCGTTTTCATCGCCCTTCGGTGCGGGGATATTTTTAACGGCATATTCGAGAACCTCGCCGATATTTAACCCCATCTTTGCGCTTATTGCAGGCGCATCCTCGGCAGGAATGCCGATGATATCCTCAATTTCACCCTTTACGCGCTCAGGGTCTGCAGAGGGCAGGTCTATTTTGTTGATGACGGGAAGAACCTCAAGGTCATGCTCTATTGCAAGGTAAGTGTTTGCAAGCGTCTGTGCCTCGATTCCCTGAGAGGCATCAACAACGAGCAGTGCGCCCTCGCATGCTGCGAGAGAACGGGACACTTCGTAGTTGAAGTCAACATGTCCGGGAGTGTCGATAAGATTCAAGACATATTCCTCGCCGTCTTCGGCGATATAGTCCATCCGCACGGCACGCGCTTTTATCGTGATGCCGCGCTCGCGCTCAAGCTCCATATCGTCAAGGAGCTGGTTTTCCATTTCGCGCTCGGTAACTGCCTTGCAATGCTCGAGCAGTCTGTCTGCAAGCGTGCTCTTGCCGTGGTCGATATGAGCGATAATACAAAAGTTTCTGATATTGTCCTTTTTTGCCACAGTAAGATTTCCTCGGCTTTCTTATTCGATTGTGATTGACTTGATAACAACCGGTGTTGTCGGCTTGTCGGAATAATCGGTTTCGACGGAGGCGATTTCATCCACAACTTCAATACCTTCAACAACACGGCCGAATGCAGCATACTGTCCGTCAAGATGCGGAGCATCCTTGTGCATGATGAAGAACTGGCTTCCTGCAGAGTTAGGCATCATAGAGCGAGCCATGGAGATAACGCCGCGCGTGTGACGGATGGGATTATCAATGCCGTTTGACTTAAACTCACCTTTGATGGTGTGACCGGGGCCGCCGGTACCCGTTCCGAGCGGGCAGCCGCCCTGAATCATAAAGCCCGGGATAATTCTGTGGAAGGTGAGTCCGTCGTAAAAGCCGTCGCGGACGAGCTTTTCGAAGTTTTCCACCGTAATCGGAGCAGCCGAAGCGTCAAGCTCAAGCTTAATCTTTTTTCCGTTTTCCATTTC
>JAZQFJ010000094.1:0-18665 GCA_045539475.1 Eubacteriales bacterium
CTGTTCGGGCTTTGTCAGCAACTTTCCCGTAGGTCGCTTCATTGCCTTCGGTCAACTTTTCTTCAAGCTCGTCTGTCAAAGGAGCGATGTATAAATCTGCACTTGCTAAATAAGACTTATTCCTCATACCTTTAGCTGTTACAGTATATACCCCGTCTTCGGGAACATTTATCCGAAGCGCAAGCCACTCACCTGCCGCTGCCTTACCTGTTCTGATGTACTGAGTTGTAATGACAACAAATCTCGAGTCGCTATCGGGAGCGCTGATAGTTGTACCATGGTATGCCCAGTTTGCGCCTGCGTCAGCAGGGGATGTAGGGTAGCTTTTATAAGCATCAACCCAAGTACCGTCTATATTTTCAATGTTGGCGGTTTGTTCACCGACAAAGTTGTACATGATTGCGCCTGTTTCCGCGTCCACGGCTGCGAAGGTTGTTGGCATCATTGCCAGAATCATTGTTAATGCGAGGAAAATTGATAAAAATCTTTTCATTTTGCTTTGCCTCCTGTAATTTGTTTTTATTTTATATATTCAAAAGCCTTTTGGCATTTTTACTCATTTAAGTTCCTTTCAGTGTGCGGTAACACACTGAAAAAGGGATATCCCTTTTGGTTTTACATTCTTATATTGTATATTTTAACTTATAGGTGCGCTCCATTTCCACTAAAAGCGTTTACAAATCGGATAATTCAAATTGGTAACTTCTTCTCTGCTTTGACAAGAGGGTTCATATGTGATATATTAAAAATATCATATATACGAAGAGAGGTGTATTATCATAGGAAAGTCCCGTAAGATAGAAAGCACAACGGTTCTGTCCAAGCTGCCGCTCAGCGTTTCCACGCTCTGCTATCGTTGCCTTGACAACGACCTGCACATTCACAAATACACCCACATAGCATATATTATTGCAGGAACGGCAAGCGGATATATCGACGGAAAGGAACATATCTTTCCCGCCGGCTCATGCGTTATCGCCGCACCGTTTGCGCTTCATTCCTTTGATACGCGAGACTCTGAGGACACACCCATAGTCGTGCACATCCGTTTTGAAAACTCTTTTCTCACGGAACGCGGATACCGCTTTTTTCACTACAACCAGACACTTCGCTTTGAAGAAAGAACACTACCCGGTTTTGTGACATTCACAGATGAAAACCGAGCAAAAGCAACACGTATTATCCGTACTATAACCGCAGAATTCGAGAACGGCAAAAAGATGTCATTTGACCTTCTTGCCGAATATATTGCCGGATTTTTCCGCATGATAGCATCCGAGGTTCCGGCAGAGCCGCTTTCACCTATCACGGCGGAAACATTGCAGTGCATAACCAATGCAGTCAATTATATAGAACAAAATTTCAGCAAAAAGCTGACAATTGATGATATGGTTCCCGTCACGGCAATGTCCCGCAGTTTGTTTACGCGGCAGTTTAAAGCCATTACAGGAATGACGTTTGTAAATTTTCTTACCGCAGTGCGGTTAAGCCGTGCACTGCCGATGGTAATGACAGAAGAAATTCATCTGAATGAGATAGCAGCCAAAACCGGATTGTATAATAAAACCAACCTTGTCCGCACGTTCACCAAAGCCTTTGGGATGCCGCCGATACGTTACAGGGAATATTTTGAAAAGAATTCTCCCGGAGTTATGGAGCGCCATCGGATGTATCAGAAGCGATGGAAATGGCTTCGTGAAGATAATGAGGATAACTGATTTTAAAAGGGCAAGACTGTCGAAAAAACGACGGTCTTGCCCTTTTGAAATGTATTGTTTAAATTACGATTTTTTAGCGTGGTTAAATCTGAACCATCCGCCGAGAGCTCCCTGATTGCCCTTGTCATCTGCAAGCAGCTCCTTATGGTTTTCAACAACCTTTTTAAATGCAGCGATATACTGGTCGATTATCTCAGGTCTGTAGTGCTTAAACCACGGCAGGAAGAATGCCCGCTCGTTAATGATTGAAGACACAGTCAAGTTCTTATCGCCCTCGCGGATATCTCTGTCGGAAAACGCGCGATAGGTCGGCTTACCGTCGTGGTATACGTCTGCTGTTGTGTGAACCGGATGGGTGTGAAGAGGACGGTTTACGCCGGGATTGACAGATACTCCCTCTGCACGCATTGCCTCGCAGAAGCGGGTTATAGAAAGCCCGCCAAGCTCATCGGGGTTATACCTGATTACCGGAACATACCAGCCCGCCATGGTTGAGCCGTCGCTCTCGTCTACATGGACAAGCTTAATTCCCGGAATATCTTTAATTCCCGCCTCAAAGTATTTCACTGCCTTGTTTATCTCTGCGCAGCGTGCGTCGTAGTGGCGAAGCTGAACTCTGCCCATTGCGGCGCTGACCTGATGCATTCTGTGCTTAAAGCCGCCGAGCGGAACTCCCATACATTTTTTCAGTTCCTCGTTCTGTACCTCGTATGTATAGAAGCGCTCGTATGAGCCGAATGCAACCGCCCGCTCGTATATCTCCCGGTTATTGGTCCAGAGCATTCCTGCTTCACCTATCGCAAAGGACTTTCCGGACATAAGCGATGCCGCACCGATATCACCGATTGTGCCGAGCATTCTGCCCTTATATTTACCGCCCTGTGCGTGAGACACATCCTCAATTACCTTGAGGTTGTATTTTTTTGCAATTGCCATAATTGCGTCCATATCTGCCGGATGCGCGCAATAGTGAACAACCATAATTGCCTTTGTTTTATCTGTTATCTTTTCTTCAAGCTTTTTCGGGTCAAGGCAAAGCGTTTCCGGATCAACATCCGCAAAAACGACTGTCGCGCCAAGCGAATATGCGCTTGTGCAGCTTGCCCAGAAGGTTATGCTTGGGCAGATGATTTCATCGCCGCGCCCGAGACCGCAGGCGAACATTGCCGCGTGAAGCGCCGCTGTTCCGTTGTTCGTACCGAGCGCGTATTTTGCACCCGTCCATTCGCAGAATTCGCGCTCAAACTCACGCGTGATATCCGTTCCGCTCATTGCGCCCTTGTTTATAACGTCAAGCACCGCCTCGCGGTCCTCATCCGTAACTACAGGCCATTTGAACATATCGCTGCCGTCGGTCTTTCCTGTTCCGACATATGTTACTTCCGGCTCTCCGCCGAAAAGTGCAAGCTTAGACATTTTAATTCCCCTTTTTTTCTGATATTTTACTTTACGCGGTTGTATGCAGACTCGTATGCCGCAAGGACATCGGCTACATTCATTTCTTCAAGAGTTTTTCTGAACGTATCGAAGCTTGAAAGAGGCTCCTGACCAAGCATAAATTTCATAAGCATTTCCTGAGTGTAGGTTTTAAGCCCTGTGTTGTATGTATCAATAATCATCTGCTCATCATCGTTAAAATCAAGCCACATCGTTACCGGATAATACGGAAGAGTATGCTCGCGCAGCATTGCCTCGGTCTCAAGAGTTGTTTCTGTCTGCATTGCTTCTGCAGCGAGCGGGTCAAGGCGTGTGAACGAGCCGTAAAGCTGGAAACCGTAAAGTGCGTTTGGCGCGCTTCCGTTTTCGTCTGTAATGAACTTTTTTTTGCCGTCCACTACTTCATAGGTCTCGCCCTCTTTTCCCCACGAAAGAAGCTCCATTCCTTCATCGGTATACATCCAGTCTATAAACTTTGCCGCATTTGCAATGCCCTCGGCCTTTCCTGTGTCGCAAACGGAAAGTCCCATAGTTTCAACGTCACCGCGCTCTATCATTGCAACGCCCTTTTCTGCGTTTGCAACCGGCGGAACGAAAGCCTGAACCTTGAATTCAGGGTTTTTATCCTTTGCGAGGTTGTTGAAATAGTCAATACGAAGCTGAAGGTGCGGCATTATAAAGGTTCTGTCGGTAAGAACAAGCTCCTCAAAGCTGTTGTTGTTCATTGTAACCATATCAGCCGGAGCAAGCTTTTCGCTAATCATCTTGTTATAGAAGCTTACCACCTCAAGCGCGGTATCCTCTGTTGCGCCCCAGCGCCATTCTTCATCGTCATGGTCATAATACGCATCATACTCCCACCATTTGTCAAACGATGAGCCGATGATGTCAAAAACATATGACATACTGCGTGTGCTGAACGGATAGGAGTTCGGATACAGTTCCTTAAGCTTTTTAGATACCTCATAAAGCTCATCAAAGGTTTCCGGAGCTTTCAGATC
This sequence comes from Eubacteriales bacterium, assembly GCA_045539475.1. Classification (GTDB taxonomy): domain Bacteria; phylum Bacillota; class Clostridia; order Oscillospirales; family JAAYXM01; genus SIG480. Next base: position 4,157 of record JAZQFJ010000094.1, read on the forward strand.
GTGCTTTTTGAAAATATCCTCACGGTAAAGCCATCCGCGCATACGTGTTTTGCCTTCGCGTCCGGTAGCCGGAGTGTAATAAATTTTGCCGTCTGCGGTTATGCGGTTTTTGATTATAATCTCATATTCGTCTTCCGAAAGCGAGTTTTTCCATGCGTTGTAAACCGGCATATACGCTTCAAGGTCTTCAAGAGCGATAAGACCTTCTCCTGCATATTTCAGCGCATCGCTTCCCATCGAAAATGCCATTATATCCGGAAGCGTGTCACGCCCTGCAAACATAAGCGACCATTTGGTAACTGCGTCGGAAGACGGGAGCGAAGAAACCTCAAGCGTTGCGCCCGAGCCCTCGGACATATATTCCCAGAGCTTCCAGTCCTCGCGGTACGGCCAGCTTGCGTTTGAAGGAACAAGCATAGTTATAACATCATCCTTTGTCAGCGGGTCATTTGCAGCTTCACCCGTTACATCTGCTTGTCCGCCGCCACAGGCGCAGAGTGAGAGCATCATTACGCCTGCAAGAAGTAATGCCGTAATTCTTTTTTTCATAGTCATAAAACCTCCGTTATGTATTTTGTATCTATATTTTAATGCAATTTCTGCTCTCACTTCAAACAAAAGTGTTTACAAATCGGGTTTTAAAAAAGTTTTTTCCGTTATTCAAAATCAAACGATATCACGGGTATTTTTTCGCTCTCGCCCCATATATCAAGCGGAACAAGGATGAATTTCTCAAAAATCCCTTCCGTTCTCACGTGATATGCGCGTTTTCGGTTGTTTTCAACCTTTAAAAGTTCCACGCAATCATCCCCGTTTACTCCGTAAAGCGCAAACTCTTTACAGAGCGTTTTCGGCATATGCATTACAGGGCTGTCAAGTGGCATGTTGGCACGGGTTATATGGCGCTGCTCCACCGGATGTCCGGGCAGCGTTTCGCGGTTTAAGTCACTGTCAAATACGATATGCACAGCCGTCACCTTAGTCTTCGGAAAAGCGTATTCTATCCTCTCGCCTTTTCCGGCATAATAGCAAAAGTCTCTTTCGCCATATATATCGTGCGCTCTATCAATTCCGTTTCTCAACACATTTTCTCCTGCACTGAGCACTGCGCTCGCGCAGATTTCGGATATACTTCTAACCTTGGACGGCAGGAAGCAATCCTCATTAAGAAGCTTTTTCTGCAAAAGCCTGATGTTATCCGTATAAACGCCGTGCGGTGTTGTGCCTCTCAATACTGCAATCGCCGCGGCTTTTCCCACTGCCTCGCCGAGAAGAGCACACGTTGCCATAACTCTTATACTGCTCATCGCCATATGCGTCATACTGATATTGCGCCCTGCAAAAAACAGATTTTCAACGTTTCCGGAATACATCGCGCGGTACGGTATGGAGTACGGCGCGGGAGTCTGAATATCGGTATTGGGCACGCCTCTGTGATAAAAGCCGCCGGGATAATGGTCATCAATCGGCCAGCCGCCGAATGCAACTTCATCATCAAACACTCTCCCGTCCGATATATCCCGCTGAGTTATCATATATTCTCCGCACATTCTGCGCGATTCGCGCTTTCCGGGAAGAAAGCCGAGAAAATCAAGCTCCCAGTTTTCGCTTTTGAAATTGCCTGAATTTTTTATATAATCCCACGTTCCGGTCGCAAGCCCCAAAAGCTCATCCCTTATTTCTTCCGTATCGGCGATAGAATCACGGTCTCCGCCAAGCTCAAGATACCAGAAATTTTCTGCGGGATCATATATATCCGGAGCGCTGTTCTCCCAGACCTTATCCGGTGCTCTGTTCTCAAAATCCTTCTCACTAAGCTTTGCGCTCCACTCTGGCGCAATATACTTCACCTTCCGGTGAGTCTCTCGCCCCTGAAGCAGGCACGACATTCCCATCGTCATATTATCCGGCTCTGTGAGCGCAGTGTCCTCTCCGAACTCATCTTTTGCCTCCCGCCCTATGCGGAATTTTGCACCCGTGAGCGGGGCGAGAATGCTGTCTCCTGAGCTGTCGCAGAAAAATTTTGCGCGTACCTCAATAAAGCACTGTGTGGTCATCTGATATCCGGTAATGCTTTTTATCCGGGTCTCCCGCCCGTCAGCAAAGCTTCCTTTCTCTGTTTCCGCATCCATACATGTGCAGTTAAGAAGAAGCGTAATATTTTTTTCACGGCGCACAAAGTCATATAAAATCGTATCCCAGACGGCAAAGCTTTTTGTCGGGTTGCGGTACAGGCTCTCTAAATATATTTCTTCCAGAATGCCGGTTTCGCGGTTATCCTTTCCCTTTGCATGGCTTATCCACATACGGATTTCCGATGAGGCATTTCCGCCAAGCACGGGGCGCTCGTGCATAAGAACAACCTCGATTCCCTCACGCGCTGCCGAAATTGCAGCACACAGTCCTGCCATTCCGCCGCCGACTACGCATAAATCACACTCTGTATTTTTCTTGTTAAGCATGGTTATCTTCTCCTTATTGACATTTTTTTATTTATATTGTATTATATTTTAAAGGCAAATTCTTTAAAATATCTGCAACAAAATATAAATATAATGCAATATGAACAAATTAGGGGTGATTGAATGGATAAGCTTCTGCACAACATAACTTTGTATCTGGAGTTTTTGAAAAAGAATTGCGGTTTGAGCATTTCCATACACTTTGACGAAGCACACGTTCAGCGTCTGCCGCATTCTGCCTGGGCTCAGCTTTTGCCGTACAATTCACACGAAAATCCATATTGCATGTTTATCAAGACCGTAAATCATAAAAAGTGCAGACAGTCACAAAGAGATGTTCGCAAAATCTGCAAAAACGGTGAAGCTTTTTGCCGCACCTGCTATGCCGGAGTTTATGAATACATATACCCGGTGTTGAATGATGCGGATATGATCGGTTTCATAGCTGTAAGCGGATACAGACGGTGCTATCCCCCGGAGAAGGATTTTGACGAAAGGCTTTGGAATGAGTATTTAAGCGATTCCGAGCTCCCGACGAAGCTATGCAACTCTGCCGTTCCCCCGCTCGGTCTTATGCTTGAAAAGCTGTTTACGGAATTTGTAAACGATCCCTGTGATGAATACAATATGATTCTGCAGTTTTTGAACGAATTTCATTCAAGCATTACGCTTTCCGAGCTATGCAAGCATTTCGGAAGAAGCAAATCTCATATAAGTCATATGTTCAAAAACAGAAGCGGAATATCCTTAAGCGAATACTGCAATGATTTAAAGCTTAAGGACGCGAGAAGGCTGCTCACTTCCACCGATATTCCCGTTACGCAGATTGCATTGGACGTGGGTTTTAATGACGCAAGCTATTTTATACATCTCTTCAACAAAAAGTTTGGCATATCCCCCCTGAAATACAGAAAAAGGGAAAAAGCAGCACCGCCGCAAGAGTGAATCTTCATCCTTGCGGCGGTGCGAGTTGTTCAATAAAGATTATTAACTTTTAGATTTTACAGACCGGATTTTTCCAAAAGCTCTATTGTAGCATTTACCATATCGGTACCGATGCGCGGCTCGGGAGTTGTTCCGCCAGTAATGGTCGGCTCATAGCCACCCTGCTCTATCGCATCCTCGGTCGGGAGATAGCAACCGAAGGAGCCGTTTGAAAGCTCACCGATAATGATATTCTTATCTGCAAACTTCTCGCGGACTGCCTTGCCGTACTCTACAAATACCTCTGCAGGCCATGTAACGATTGCGCTGTCTCCAAGCGTAAGCGTCATAACCTCCGCATCAATCATCTTAATCGGGTTATTGAATGCATCAACGGTTGCAAGTGCTATATGTCGACGCTCCTTAGGACCAAGATGCTCCATACTGTATCCTTCAAAAATAACATCTTCGCCGTGGAGGAAACGGTATGCAGTATCAACATACTCTTTTGTGGGAACACGGAGACGTCCTGACACAAACTCACGCGAAACAACCGGAGAAACATCTCCCGAAAGCGGGATTTTACCTTCAATTTCGCAAAGCGCATCAAACAGCGCATGTGCCGTTTTCTTGTGGATAGGAAGCTCCGGATTTGTTTCTTCAATTTTTGATTTTACCGGAATATTCAGCGGATTCAAGTGGTTTGTATTACCGCAGGGACCTGTGAAGAACACACTTTCAACATTCTCGCCGAACTTTTCCGCAACGAGTGTTGCAAGGTATCCCGGATAATCGGCGCAGATTTTATTTCCGGAGACCATATCGAGGTGTACTCCGTAGTTTGAAATAAATGCAAGCGGCTTTCCATCTGCCGTTGTCACCTTACCTACAACAAACGACTCATCCGGTGTACCCATAACTTTTACAATATCCGGATTCATATCACCGGGATTAGTCTTAACCTTTCCGTTTTTCATGAGATAACGACGGATAAAGGTATACCCCGGAACCTCACACTTTGCAAAGCCGAGCTTTGCGTCCACACGCTTTTCGTAAGCATCAACCGCTGCGTCAATTGCCGCAGAGATAAGCTTATTCATATAAATCGGGTCATGCTCACCAGCCTCATACCATTGCCATGACGGGCCGCCGGTGTGCGTGTGAGATGCGGAGACTGAAATGTTTTTCTCCGGTATAGCGCACTTATCATAAATCCCGCGGCGGATGCGGAGAACATCATCACGACGAAGGTTTATCGTATCGCACACGATAACAACGGCAACTGTACCATTATTTTCAAAAACCATTGCTTTTGCATAAAGATTATCTATAACACCGGAAACAAATCTCTTTGAATAGTATCCCGGAATAACCATATCAATTTCCGGGGTTATGTCACGTTTTGCAACGCCGAATTTCAACATTGTTTTTTCTCCTTTTTTTACAAAATACCCCGCAAAAAGCGAGGTATTTTGTTATTGTATTAAAGCTCTACAAACTTTCCTGTTTCTGAAGATTCGTATGCAGCCTGAATTACGCGCTGAGCGTAAATTGCATCTGCTGCAGGAACCTCAATCGGCGCACCGTCACGGTGAGAACGACCGAAGCTGTCAAGCTCCTTGGTATACATATTACCGAACTCAACCTTGACTTCCATCTTCTTAACCTCGCCTCTCGTCTGCTGTGCGTCATAGCCGAGAGAGCTGTCAGCAGCGATAACGTCAATCGTTCCGCCCTCTTCCTGAGAGAGTGTGCCGTAAGCGACGATTGAACCTGCTGTACCGTAAATTTCAAGCTTTGAGGGAACTGCATCCGGAATGTTGAAGTTAGACTCAACATATGCAACTGCACCGTTTTCAAGCTCCATCATAAGAGAAGCCTGATCCTCAACCTCATAGGAGAAGGTGTTTGTCTTGCAGAAGGATGCAACCTTCTTTGCCTTCGAGCCGGTGATATACTGGAGAAGGTCAATGCAGTGAACGCCCATATCCATAAGCGCACCGCCGCCGGAGAGAGCCTTTACCTGACGCCATGCACCCGGGATCTCCGGATACCAGCAGGAAAACTGAGCACGGCAGTTGATAATCTGACCAATCTGACCGGACTGGACAATCTCGCGGATTTTTGCGTTTATTGCATGGAAGCGCATAAGGAAGCCTGTTGCAATCTTAACGCCTTCTTCCTCACAAACGCGAAGAACTTCTTCACCGTCTGCAATATCAAGGCAAATCGGCTTTTCGAGAAGGATATCCTTCTTAGCGCGAGCGGCATCAATAGCCTGCTCCTTATGGCAATTAACCGGTGATGCGATATAAACAACATCAACCTCAGGATCTGCAAGAAGTGCCTTATGGTCAGTGTAAGCGCGCTTCGCACCGTACTTTTCACGGAGCTTTTCTGCAAGCTCGTCATTGATTTCCATAACGGCAATAAGCTCTGCCTCTTCGGAAAGCATCATACCGGGAAGTGTTCGTCTGTCAGCAATACCGCCGGCGCCGATAACGCCCCATCTTACTTTTTTCATTATATGTTACCTCACTTAAATATCAATTAGTTGCACTCTGCAACGAGCGGACCTGCAAGTTCCTTGAGGAAGAAGAGCTTTCCTGCAAGAGTCGGCATATAAGAAGAAGTTATCCACGGAGTCGGTCCATAGCGGAGAGTCATCCACAAAGACATACCCTGCCACTGCATGCCGCGGGAAAGAGCACCGTCACAACCGCCGATGATGCGGTCAGACTGGAGGAACAACCCAGGGCCGATTGTGTTTGCACGGCACGGAACAAGGCTTGTGCGGCTCTTGAAGCTTGTGATAGCATTCTGCTCGATTGTGAGCGGATGAAGCTTTGCACCGATGCGATACATCTGATTCTTCCACTCTTCTTCTGTTGCAAACTCTGCTGCAAACTGCGGCTCCCAAAATGCGATATGGCACATACGGCCGATACCGAAGGTTGTGATAAGGCGTGCGCCCTCAGCCTTAAGCTTTGCAATCTTTTCCGGATATGTCGGGAGATTATCCTTCGTTGCGAAGTTTCTCTGATTCTCCGGAACTGTCTTGTTTATTTTGCTGTAGAATGCATCACGCATTGCATATGTAAACGAACCGGGGTTTGACGGATCAAGCGTGTTGCCGTCTGCATCAGACCACTCGTCCATGTTAAAACCATATACGTGAGAGCAATCAATATCCCACTCATTGAGGAAGTATGCAGCCCAGCGGTACATACCCATCGGGCCTGCCGGAAGAATCATTGCAAGCTTGATACCTTCATCGCGTGCCATTTTAATCTGGTTTGCAATCTCATGGCCCATCATCATATCGAATTCTGCAACGTTGTCACACTGTACCGGCTTAAAATCCGGGTTCCAGAAGCTCTGACGCTCAAAAATCTCTTCAGGTGCATTGGAGCAGCACTTGTCAATCTTCTCGAAATCCCAGCCTGCCGGATAGAATCCCTCTAAAAGGGAGCCTTTTACTGTACTAATGAAATCCATAAATTTTATCCTCCTTTAAAATAAGCCTTACGGCAAATGTCTCATTGTTGTCTGGCGAAGGTGTGCCTTACAGGTCTTAAATCCCTCAGCATACATAACGCCGCACTGAAGCCCACGACCACGCGTGCAGGATCTTACAAACTCGATAAAGTCAATCTTGTCATGCTCACGCATCCAGACAATCTGGCTTTCATGGCATTCTACCGCTGTGAGCTTCTGATCGATATAGTCCGTAACGTCAACATACATTTCGGGAACAAAGTTTGTTCCTGCAAGATTATCCATATAGTAAATCGGAACAACGCCGCCCGTCGGCGCTCCGGTTTCCGGGAACATATGTCCGACGGTTGCAGTAAAGCTCGTTTCAAAAACAAGCTGGCTGACCTGAAGATGATCATTCATATAATCATCCGGTCCGTGCGTGATTATAAAATCAGGGTTGACCTCACGGATAATTCTTACCATTTCACGGCGGGCATCAATGTTGTCCGCATAGATCATGCAATCCCCTACATTGACATTATAAACCTTCTTTACGCCGAGAACAGCACCAGCATTTTCAGCTTCCTTTGTACGCATTTCGTTAAGCTCTTTCGGCATAATGACAGCATGCCCCATATCACCGTTGCAAACATGGCAGGTGTATACTTCATAACCTTCCTTTACCATACGGGCGAGGGTTCCGCCGCAGCTGAGCTCAAGGTCGTCAGGATGACATCCGACAGCAAGCACTCTCATTTTCTTCATTCCTTTCGGGGTGATACTTCACCCATACAAATCTATACGGAAAAAACGGACATGCGTCCGTTTTTTCACTGCATAAATTAATTATAACTCTACTTTGTGTGTTTTGCAAGGATTTCTTTTACTGCAGCAATGCAACGCTCGATATGTACCGGCTCCCATGACGGATGAAGGAAGAGGGAGAAGGTTTCATCGCGAAGAGCTTTTGCCTTCGGGCAGAGAACGTTCGTGTAATCTGCAGACTTCGGATCTGTGTACTCAGAAGATTCAAACGGGAACTTAGCTGCACCAAATCCGCCGTGCTCCTTGTATGCCTTTTCTTCGTATGCTTCCGGCCACTGAATGCCGTAGCACGGGATGTTCATAGCCATAAGCTCTTTAATCATGCCGTCAGCCTTGATGTCAAGTGCATCGAGGTCGAGGTTGATTGTGTACCACCAGTAGGAGTTCTTGCGCTCTGCTGTGTTTGTCGGGAGCTTCTTGATACCCTTGAGACCTGTGAATGCATCGTCGTACATCTTAGCGTACTTATAGCGACGTGCAAGGTTCCAGCTGTCAAGTCTCTTAAGCTCGTTGATACCGATGAGAGACTGCATCTCTGTCATACGGTAGTTAAAGCCAACGCGGTTGTGGATGTACGGAAGCTTCTCTTCAAGAGCAAGCATGCTCATGCGCTTCTTAACATCGTAGCCGTGATCGCGGAAGGAGCGGCACTCCCAGCCCACTTCTTCGTCGTTTGTAACAACCATGCCGCCTTCGCCGCCGGTTGTGAAGTGCTTGCTCTGGCAGAAGCTGAAGCAACCGACGTCACCGAGGGTACCAGCCTTCTTGCCTTTGTATTCACCGCCAAAGCACTGTGCACAGTCTTCGATAACCTTAAGGTTGTGCTTCTTTGCGATTTCGAGAATCGGGCCCATATCTGCAACGCCACCGTAGAGGTGAACAACAACGATACCCTTTGTTCTCGGAGTGATGCGATGCTCAATATCGTTCGGGTCGAGAGTGTGATCGTCGGTAACATCAGCGAATACCGGGATAGCACCTGCCTGAAGGATAGAGAAGGAAGATGCGATAAAGGAATAGGACGGAACGATAACTTCATCGCCCGGGCCGATGCCGAGAGCTGAAATAGCTGTATGAAGAGCAGCAGTACCGTTTGTTGTGGAGATAGCCATCTTTGCGCCGATCCACTCAGCCCACATCTCTTCAAACTGCATTCCTACCGGACCTGTCCAATAGCAAACCTTACCTGTTCTGAGAAGGTCTGCAACCTGATCGGGTGTCTCGGGAGCAAGCTCCGGCCACATCGGGAAGCCAAGCTCTGCAATGCCGGCACCGTTCATTACTTTTTCTTCTGCCATTTTACATAACCTCTTTCTTTTTTAATTCAGTCACTGGATTAATTACATTATACTATACTTTCCTTCGTATTGCAAGCATCTTTTGTTGATAATCAATAAAGAAAGCGCAATTTCGTCATTTTAAACAAAATCGCGCTTTCAAAACCGTCAAAATAACGAACATCAGTTTCTCCGGTATATCCGCTTCGTTTCCTCGGTTTCACTCCCGTCGGGATTTTTGAGGATAAGCGCCGGCATATTCTTTATGCCGCTTTTTCCTCCCTTCCGCGCTTCAACAAGCACAAGGGACGGCTCTGCAGTTGCAGTATCCTGCACAAGCCGCATCCGTTTAGGTGCAAGGTCGTGCTTTTCCAATGCCCGAAACAAATCCGCAAGCCGTGATGGACGGTATACAAGAGAAAAGCTTCCTCCGAATTTAAGAAGATATGCTGCCGCAGCGCACACATCATCAATAGTACAGCATATTTCCATTCTGGCACAAAGAAGCTCTTCGATTTCCGTGTGCAACCCGCTTTCTGATTGCATAAACGGAGGATTTGACACCACGGCATCAAAGCTTCCTGCCGAAAACAAGCTGCGCACGTTCTTTAAATCACCGTGACAAACCGACATTCTGCTTCCGATATTGTTGTGCGCTATATTACGTTGGCAGAGCTCCGCCGCGCCTTTCACGATTTCGATACCGCAAAGCTCTATACTTTCATGCCTTGCCGCAAGCAGAATCGAAACCGCGCCTGCCCCGCAGCCGAGGTCGCAGACTTTATCATTCTTTTTTATTCGCGCAAACTCCGAAAGGAGCATTGCATCCGTACCGAGCTTTAAATACTTTTTATCCTGCTCCATCACAAAGCCGTTTATACCAAGTTCGTCAAGCATTTGTTTCCCTCCGTAATATGGTCTGCTTTTATGTTATCTTCTCGTGAAGAAAATGTCAAGAATAAAAAAACAGAAATTTTTTTTAAAATCCACACGAATTACCTTGACATATTGACAATTTACATCTAAAATATATAAGTGGATAATATCGTTGTTATTGATTGCGCTGTGTGAAATTTATTTCACTTTTACAATAACTTGATTTATTACATAATGATTTGAAACAAAACGTTAAAAACAATCATCAGACTAAGGAGGTAATGCAACCAACATGAATTTTTCCGAACTTTCCCCCATCGCATGGATCGTAATTGCGGCGGTTGTCGCCGTTTTCGCAGTTGTTGCGTTTATCCTCGGCATTTCTTTCCGTAAAAAAACAGCTGAAAAAGCTATTTCCGGTGCCGAGAATGAAGCAAAAAGAATTGTAAATGATTCCATCAAAACAGCAGAAAGCAAGAAGCGCGAGATGCTTATCGAAGCAAAGGAAGAAATCCACAAAAGCAGAACGGAATTCGACCGCGAAATGAAGGATCGCCGCGCAGAGCTCCAGAAGCAGGAACGCCGCGTAGTCCAGAGAGAGGAGTCTCTCGACAAAAAGCACGAGGCAGTTGAGCAGAAGGACGCAGCTCTTACAAAGAAAATCAAAGATAACGATGCACTCAACGAAGAGCTTAAGCTGATAAAGCGCAGTCAGCTTGAAATGCTCGAAAAAATTTCCGGCTATACGGTCGAAGAAGCAAAGCAGTATCTCATTCAGAACCTTGAATCAGAGGTTCGCCACGATTATGCCGTCCGTCTTAAGGATTTGGAGGCACAATTTAAGGATGAGGCAGACGAAAAGGCACGTCACCTTATTTCTCTTGCAATCCAGAAATGTGCGGCAGACCACGTCGCAGAAGCAACTGTTTCTGTCGTTCCGCTTCCAAATGACGAAATGAAGGGACGCATCATCGGTCGCGAAGGCCGTAACATCAGAACGCTTGAAACTCTTACAGGCGTTGATCTCATCATCGACGATACTCCGGAAGCAATCACGCTTTCAAGCTTTGATCCGATTCGCCGTGAGGTCGCTCGCATTTCTCTTGAGAAGCTTATCGCCGACGGTCGTATTCATCCGGCAAGAATCGAAGAAATGGTTGAAAAGGCACGCCGCGATGTTGACCATGTAATCAAGCAGGAGGGTGATCGCGCAACGTTTGATACCGGAGTTCACGGCTTAAATCCCGAGATTATAAAACTCCTCGGTCGTCTCCGCTTCCGTACAAGCTATGGGCAGAATGTTCTTAAACACTCCATCGAAGTTGCCCATATCGCAGGTCTCCTTGCCGCAGAGCTTGGTGTTGATGTGATGATGGCAAAGCGCGCAGGTCTTTTGCATGACCTCGGAAAGAGCGTTGACCACGAAGTTGAGGGCTCTCACGTATCAATCGGCGTTGACCTTGCCAAAAAGTACAAGGAAAGCGAAGAGATTATACACGCAATTCACGCTCACCACGGCGATGTTGAACCGAGAACGGTTATCGCCTGCATTGTTCAGGCTGCAGACGCAATCAGCGCCGCACGCCCGGGTGCACGCCGTGAAAACCTTGAGAACTACATCAAGCGTCTTGAAAAGCTTGAAGAAATTGCAACAAGCTTCAAGGGTGTTGAAAGCTCTTATGCAATTCAGGCAGGCCGTGAGGTCCGCATTATCGTGAAGCCGGATGAGGTCAATGACGATGAGCTCATTCTCCTCTCCCGCGAGCTTGCAAAGAAGATAGAAAGCGACCTTGAATACCCCGGTCAGATTAAGGTTCACCTTATCCGTGAAACCCGCGCTATCGACTACGCAAAATAAAATTCAAAAATACTGTGGTGTAATCCGGATATTTGTGATACAATATCATATAGATTACACCACTTATTTTTTAGAAAGAGGTAACCTCATTGAAAATTCTTGCAATAGGAGATGTTGTCGGCAAAAGCGGCGTGCACGCCGTCAAAGCCAACTTAAACGCATTGAAAAAAGAATATAACGCGCGCTTTTGTGTGATAAACGGAGAAAATGCAGATATGGTCGGAATCCTGCCCGAAAGCGCGGATATGCTTTTTCGCGCAGGAGCAGATGTTATCACGCTCGGCAATCATATGTGGGGCAAAAACCGCATTGCTCCATATATCGAAAACGAGCCGTCCCTGCTTCGCCCGCACAACGTTCCCGGTAACGCGCCCGGTTGCGGCTACGGGATTTTTGATGCTTTCGGGCGCCGCGCCCTCGTTATAAATCTCATTGGCAGATGCGGAATGACCTTAGGTGCGGATAGTCCGTTCTTTGCGCTTGACAAAATCCTTGCCGACTGCGCCGGAAAATACGACTTTGCCGTCTGTGATTTCCATGCCGAGGCGACAAGCGAAAAACAAGCGTTCGGCTTTTATGCTGACGGTCGTCTCTCTGCTGTGTGGGGTACTCACACGCACGTCCAGACCGCGGACGAAAAAATTCTCCCCGGCGGCACGGGATTTATATGCGACCTCGGTATGACCGGTCCATACAGCTCGGTCATCGGCTGTTCTCCGGAAACTTCGCTCAAATCATTTCTCGGCTCTGTGCCTGAGCGCTTTGCGGAAGCCGATGGTGTTGCAATGATAAACGGTGCGTGCTTTGATATAGATGATAACGGAAAATGCATTTCCGTCGAGCGCATAAACACCGTTCTGAAAGGATAGATGCACTATGCTTAAAATTCTCCACACCGGTGACATACATTTGGACTGCGCTTTTTCTTCCCTTTCGCCCGATGAGGCTCGGGGGCGCCGCGCAGAATCCCGTGAGCTTTTCTCAAAGGTGATTGATACTGCAAACACCGAGAATGTTGATGCAATAATCCTTGCCGGAGACATTTTTGATTCATACCCCATACGTCCCGAAACTGCAGAAAGCTTTCTCAGGGATTTAAAGCGTGCAAAAGCGCCTGTTTTTATCACTCCGGGTAACCATGACCCATACACGCCGGATTCACCCTACAGAACGCTTGTATTCCCCGACAACGTACATATCTTTACGGAAGGGGCATTATCTTTTACTGAGTTTCCGGAAAAGCAGGCGCGCATATGGGGTGCCGCTTACAGAAGCGAGGTTTATGACGAACGGATTCTCGATGGTTTCAGTGTACCTGACGATGGGTACATAAACGTTTTGGCGCTGCACTCAAACCTGTATACCGACGGCTACAGCCCCGTATCCGCAGACGAAATAGCCGCAAGCGGTGCAGACTACATTGCGCTTGCCCACGTCCACAAGCCGACAGAGCTTTTAAAGGCAGGCAAGACGCATTACGCATACTGCGGTTGTCTTGAGGCACACGACTTTGGAGAATGCTACGACAGCGGTTTTTATATTGTCACGATAGAAAACGGCAGCGTCACGCTCAATCGCCGCTCAGTTTCCGATGTGAGCTATCGGGAAATATCGCTTAATCTCACAGACTGTGCCGACGTTGAAGCCGCACTCCCCTCCCCTGTCGGACGGGTTCACCTGCGGCTCACTCTTACCGGAGAATGCGCCACCCCCGACGTTGACGCACTGTACGAAAAGCTCTCTCCAAAATACGCCGGGCTTCAGATAACGGACAAAACTGTTCCGCCGCGCAATTTGTGGGAAGGACTCGGTGAGGACACGCTCCGCGGTGTTTTCCTTACCAAAATGAAAGCGCTCCTCGACGAGAGCGCGGATGAAGAAGAACGAGAAAAAGTTCTCCTCGCCGTAAGATACGGCATCAACGCGATTGAGAACAGAGAGATGTAAAAATCCGTTTTTCGATCACATACTTGTATGCGATTACCACTTCTTTCTCGGGTGAGCGAATGCCTCTCCATGCGTTAAAACACACGGAGAGGTCAAATAAAATATTTTTTACAAAAAAGCTCTGATATCGACCGCTAATTTTTCTTCTAAGTTTATAAGCCGTTTGGTAATATCTTTGGATACTTCATCTGCAGCTTTATATTTATTAAGATATTTATTGAGAGATTTTACTCCCATATTGCAACCGTCCGTCATTAAATCGGCAATAGTGGCATCAGAGTCTTCCATTGCCAATTTCATATTGGTTTTTACCCAGGACATACCTTTTGCAATAACAGCGGGTTCTTTTCCGTCATCTTTGTATTTATCAAGCAACTGCTGAATCTCCCCATCCAGCTTTTTATGCTCGTTTTTGCAATCTGTCAAAAGTTTTCCAAGCTTTTTGCTCCTTACATTATCAAGCACATCTTCAATAGATGATGTTCCCATCTTGACACCTGCATCACATTCTCTTAAAAGTTTTATCGTATCTTGTTCTATCATGTTTTCATCCATAAAAAATCACCTCAGTGATAGTGTTTCACTAAGGTGTTTTATTATTCAGCAGTTGGTTATGCATATTTACCTTTTTCGAAGCAAAATCTCATGTTTTTAAGATATTTCACAAATCTTGAAAGGTTTGCTGACAAAAGCAGAACGGTTTAGATGCAGTTTTTTTAGGCTCTATAATAAAAGTTGGGGTAACCAAATAGAGCCTACGAAAAATAATTAAAAAAATAATAAAAAAGTAGAGCATATTTGGAAGAAATCCGTTAAAATGGAATTGACGAGAAACCATGAACGGAGGACTCAAATATGCT
>JAZQFJ010000095.1:0-3846 GCA_045539475.1 Eubacteriales bacterium
CTGCTCCTCACAGCAGCTATAACGCTGTTTTTTTCTATACATTCCATAACACTCACCATTTTTTCATACTCCTGTTCCGAACAAATATATGGGCGTTTTGTTCTCACTTATTCTGCGTTGCCACTATATTTGCACCGAACACGTCTTTTATTATAACATCCCCAACACAAATCGGCAACCTTGTAACGGTACTATTGATTATCTTTATACACTCCGCCATTTTACCCTTGGGAATTTCCCGGTCGGTCTTTACCGGAAGCACACTGCCGTCAATGCATCTTACCGTCGACGTAACCGTGCGCCGAGGATTTACAACTTCACTCTCGGCATACTTTGCCCCACGAGGACAGGTATTCCCGGTTACTGCCTGCACCTTTCCGTCTATAATCTCCGCCCGAAGCTCACACCCGAGAGGGCACACAATACAAGTAAGCTTTCTTTCCATTATTGCTCCTCCATTCGGAATTTAAGCACTTTCGCATCTTCAAGAATTCTTCCGGAAAGAGTTATACTCTCCATTTCACCCGGCGCAACACGTGCTTTCTTCTTCGAAAACACAAGCTTTTCTCCGTTGTATACATTTATCCGAACATTTCTTGCCGCCGTGCCGACTCTGAAAAACACATCCACATCACCGCCGCGCGTTATCCTCTGCGGAACGGTGTATCTTATCTTTCCATCTGTTTCGATTTCTATCAAAGACATTTTCTTTTCCTCTCCCAAAACATATTTCGCCGCCGCTTTTCCGGCAGTTTCTGCCTCTTCAGAGACGAAATCAACAAGGTCATGGACATGAAGCACGTTTCCACACGCGAATATGCCGGGAACTGATGTTTCACGATTCTCATCCACCACAGCGCCGTTTGTGGTGGGGTCAAGCTTTATCCCCGCTTTTTTTGTAAGCTCATTTTCAGGAATCAAACCTACAGATAAAAGCAATGTATCGCACGGCACAAACTCATACGTTCCGGGAATCGGCTTTCGTTTTTCATCAACACGCGCAACCGTTACACCTTCCACACGCTCTTTTCCGTGAATTTCAACCACGGTATGCGACAGGCGAAGCGGAATATCAAAATCATTAAGGCACTGCTCTATGTTCCTCGCAAGACCACTCGAGAAAGGCATAAGCTCGCACACCATCTTTACTTTTGCGCCCTCAAGAGTCATTCTTCGCGCCATTATAAGCCCGATGTCACCTGAGCCGAGAATAACTATCTCCTTTCCCGGAAGATAACCTTTCATATTGACATACTTCTGCGCGGTACCGGCACTGTAAATTCCCGCCGGACGACTGCCGGCGATATTCAGCGCGCCCCGCGGACGCTCGCGGCACCCCATCGCAAGAATAACAGCACGCGCTTTTATTTCAAAAATTCCATCCTCAGGATTTGTTGCGGTTATTACCTTTTCCGGTGTAATATCAAGCACGGTCGTCCCGAGCCTCACGGGGATTCCAAGCTCACGCACGCGCGCCTCATATCTCCATGCATATTCAGGTCCCGTAAGCTCTTCTCCGAAACGGTGAAGCCCGAAGCCGTTATGTATACACTGCTGCAAAATCCCGCCGAGCGCGGTATCTCGCTCTATGATGAGAATATCCCGCACCCCGCTCTCATATGCGGCAATCGCCGCACTCATTCCCGCAGGTCCGCCGCCTATTATAACCATATCCGTCATATGTCCGCACCGCCTTTTGTCTTTGAAATGTTTATGCGTGAATTTCCGCCGGATTTCGTTACCTCTTCATACGGTATACCAAGCTCACGTGAAATAAGCTCCACAATCTGCGGAGAGCAGAATCCACCCTGGCACCGCCCCATCTGTGCGCGCGTTCTGCGCTTTACGCCATCAAGGTCACGTGCGCCCGGATTTGTCCTTATCGCCGATATAATTTCACCCTCGGTTATTTCCTCGCAACGACAAATTATGCGGCCATAGCTTTTATCACGCTTTATTATCTCATTCTTCTCTGCAATATTTGCATCACGGAAAGCGTGCATTGGCGCTCTCTGTGGGTTGTAATCCGCCTTTGGTTTTAAATCGGCTCCAAGCCTCTCTAAAAGCGATGCAACATACTCTGCAATCGCCGGAGATGCAGTAAGTCCCGGTGACTCAATCCCTGCAACATTTATAAAGCCCGTAACCGGTATATTTATTATAAAATCGCCCGTGCTTCCCACTGCGCGAAGACCGCAGAACGAGGTTATAGTTTTGTTAAACGGTATTCCGCAAACGTTTTCTCCCGCTTCTTTGATTATTTTCGCGAGACCGTCCGGAGAGGTTGACTTGTCCTCTTTATCCGTCATATCCTCAGAAGTCGGACCGAGAAGCAGGTTTCCGTCAACAGTCGGCGTTACGAGAATACCCTTGCCCATTTTTGACGGTGTTCGGAACACGGTTGTTTTTACAACACTGCCACATTCTTTATCGAGAAGTATATACTCACCGCGGCGCGGGTGTACGTCAAAAGAATTATCTCCTATCATCTTCGCTATCTTATCGGAATATATACCCGCCGCATTTATCACAAAACGGCTTTTCACAACTTCGTTTCCCGAGCATATTTCGTAACCGCCCGGAATTTTCAATATACTCTTAACATCAAAATCGAGCTTTAATTCCGCGCCGTTATCCATGGCGTTTCCAACAGCCGCGATGTTCAGCTCATACGGGCACACAATCGCACCTGTCGGCGCATACAGCGCGCAAACAACATTCTTTGAAAGATTGGGTTCTATCTTAAAAAGCTCCTCTCCCTCAACAATGCGAAGATTCCGGACACCGTTTGCCTCACCTCGGAGCAAAAGCTCATAAAGCATTTTCTTATCCTCGCCGTTAAATCCGATAACAAGCGAACCGTTTCTTTTATACTTCACACCAAGCTCTACGGCAGTCCTCTCCATCATTTCCGAGCCTTTGACATTAAGCTTTGCCTTGAGGCTCCCTTCCTTTGCATCAAAGCCTGCGTGGACTATTGCGGAATTTGCACGGCTTGCACCTATTGCAACATCGTGCTCACGCTCTAATATGCAAACCTTCAGCTCAAACGATGAAAGCTTTCTTGCTATCATTCCACCGACAACGCCCGCTCCGATTACGGCAACATCATACACTTATAATCATCCCTTCCTGAAAAACGCAAAAAGACGTACCAAAACGAAGGCAGTACTTTTGTACAACCTTGTTCTGATACGTCTCCTATTCTCTGTATCGAATTCATTATACTACTTTTCTACGCAGAAGTCAAACATTTTTATATGTTCGACAATATCGGCAACCGACATATCACCGCTTGCAAGAAGTGTACATGCCACTCAGCCTTTTTGTTGTTACCAGCTCTGATAACGTTGTTTTGGTAATTGTTGTGCTCGCCGTTAAAGCCCGCTCTTTCGGTTAGATACTATATCTATGATACGCAAAGCGTATCGGATAATCCAAAAGAAAGAGAGGGCAAAAGCTATGAGGTTTAACTGGAACCGGTTTTTCAATCGCGTCATACGCGGTGCGATCGCACTACTCAAATTCGTTGTATCGTGCGTCGCTGAGAACATTGTTTTCGCATAAGAAACCACAAACCAACAAAACGGAGGGAATTGAAAAATGAAGGAACCATTAGTGTGCTCCGTATGCGGAGCGGGATTAACAAAGGAAACAGCAAACGAGTTTGAAGGACAGATAATGTGTGCATCATGCCTTGATGCTGAGACAACACTCTGCGACTGCTGCGGTGAGCGCATAAGCTGTTCTGCATCTCACGGAAATGATGCAATTGATTTATGTGCAAGATGCTATCAGAACAACTACACCACCTGCGAGGAATGCGGAGCTTTAATACGCAACGAC
>JAZQFJ010000096.1:0-12320 GCA_045539475.1 Eubacteriales bacterium
CGGAACGCTGTTTTCAATTGTCGGATTTCTCATTCTTACCGGCGGATTCTCGTTCTATGTAAACCATATTGTATCTTCTTCCCTTTTCTACGGCTCTGTCGGTGCAGTAATGCTTCTTATGCTCTGGATGTACTTTGCCGGGATGATTCTCATTCTCGGCGCCGAGCTTAACAGCATAATTGCAGCGAAGGATGAGTGATATAAAAATGTAAAACGCCCGTAAAAAGCCAAAGGCTTTTTACGGGCATAGTTATACTTTTCTTACAGCTTATAAACCTTTTCGCCGGAAATGATGTTTCGTGTGTCGAAAACAATCTTATCCTTCAGGCGATCCGCGTTTTCTTTTATATGTGTATGCGATGTAAGCACAACAACGATATCAACTGATGATAAGAACTCATCAAAGTCAAATACCTGACCGTCACACAAACGGGTTTTAACAAACGGATCGTAAGCACAAATCTTTCCGCCGAGATGGCGCTTCATGCTGTCAAGCATCTGCAGTGCTGGGCTTTCCCGCACATCATCAACGTCTTCCTTATAGGTAAGACCGTAAAGACCGACACGCGAAATATCGGTGATGTTGTTTTCATCCATAATCTCGCGTATGCGCTCAAGCACAAACTCAGGCATAGAATCGTTTATCTTACGAGCCGCAAGAATGATGTTTGCAAGACCGGGATAATCACCAACAAGGAACCACGGGTCAACGGAAATACAGTGACCGCCGACACCGGGGCCGGGCTGGAGAATATTTACGCGCGGATGCTTGTTTGCAATGCGGATAATCTCATAAACGTCCATACCGTCACTGCGGCAGATTTTTGCAAGCTCGTTTGCAAAAGCGATGTTGATATCACGGAAGGTATTTTCAACAACCTTTGACATCTCTGCCGTGCGGATATCGGTAACAACTATCTCACCCTTGCAGAAGGAAGCATAAAGAGCCTTTATCTTCTCGCCGATTTCCTGGCTGTCCGCGCCGATTGTTCTTGAGTTATACTCAAGCTCGTACACCATATTGCCCGGAATAATACGCTCCGGCGCGTGAACAAGATTGATGTCACGCCCGATAACAAAGCCGTTCGCTTCGATAACCGGACGCACAAAGCGGTCGATGGTTCCCGGTGATACGGTTGACTCAATAACAACCGTCGCCCCCTTCGGGCAAACCGCCATAACGCTCTCAACCGCGCTGATAACGTATTTCGGATCAATTTTTTTGCTTGCCTTGTCATATGGAGTGGGCACCGAAACGATATAAACGTCCGTTGCGATATACTCCGTAGTGAACTTTATTCCGCAGGAAAGAGCGTTGGCAAACAGCTCGTCAAGCCCATCCTCTTCAAAGGTTGTTTTCCCTGCGTTAAGCGTTGCAACAAGCTCTGCGTTATAGTCTGTTCCCACAACCTCAACGCCGTGAGAGGCAAACATAAGCGCAGTCGGAAGTCCGATATACCCGAGGCCTACAACATTTATTTTAGACATAAGAATCTCTCCTAATCCTTATAAACTATCTGCTCACGGTCAGGTCCTACACCAACAATGGAAACCTTGCAGCCGCAAGCCTTCTCAACAGCGTCGATATATGTCTTTACACTTTCCGGGAAATCGTTGTAGTTTCTGATTCCGGAAAGATCTTCATCAAAGCCGTCAAATTCTTCATAAACCGGCTTGCACTTTGCGAGATTATCAAGGTCTGCCGGGAAATCGTTTATAATCTTACCATCCATTTCATAAGCTGTGCAAAGCTTAATCTTCGGAAGACCGCGAAGCGGATCAATTTTGTTGATTACAATAGAAGTAAGACCATTTACACGGACTGCATAGCGCGCCATAACTGCGTCAAACCAACCCGTTCTGCGTGCTCGTCCTGTTGTTACGCCAAACTCTGCACCTGCCTGACGGATGTATTCGCCCACCTCGTCATCAAGCTCTGTCGGGAACGGACCCTGACCAACACGTGTGGTGTAACCCTTGAAGATACCTACAACCTCATCAATAAGAGTCGGGCCAATGCCTGCGCCTACGCAAACGCCGCCCGCAACCGGATGAGAGGATGTAACATACGGATATGTTCCCATATCAATATCAAGAAGCGTACCCTGTGCACCCTCGAAAAGAACCTTCTTTCCTGCCTTGATTGCATCAAAGACCATAACGCTTGTATCACGCACCATCGGTGCAAGACGCTGGGCATATGTCCAATATTCCTCTGCGATTGCGTCAAGATCAAGTGCCTTGCCACCGTAGTAGCTTACAAACAGCTTATTTTTCATTTCGCCCACGCGCTTTACCGCTGCAAAGAACTTATCCTTTGAGATGAAGTCATGCATACGGATGCCGATGCGCTGAGCCTTGTCCATATAGCACGGGCCGATGCCCTTCTTGGTTGTTCCGATATTGCCTGCACCGCGGGCAGCCTCTTCAAGACCGTCCTGCTCGATGTGCCACGGCATTATAACGTGCGTGCGCTCATCGATAAAGAGGTTATCAAGCGGCGCACCCTTTGAAGCGAGCTCGTCCATTTCTGCAAGAATAACCTTCGGATCAAGCACAACACCCGAACCGATAACATTCATTGTTCCTGAATAGAGAATGCCCGACGGGATGAGATGGAGCTTATACACGTTATCACCGACGATAACCGTGTGACCTGCGTTATTACCGCCCTGCGAACGAACAACAAGGTCTGCCTCCGATGCGAAAATATCAATAAATTTACCCTTTCCCTCATCGCCCCACTGAGCACCGAGGATGACTTTTCCTGACATATAAAAGACCTCCTGATTAATTTCCACCCTATATTGTAGCATAAACACATTACATTTGCAAGAAAAATCCAAAACAATGTTTTGGATTTTTCTTGCAAAAAGTTTATTTTCTTTGCATTCCGGAGCTTTTTAGCATTTTCTTTATATTTCTTTGATTGCAAATGTATCCTTTATGCACTTTCGCGCATCAGCAAGAGTAAAGACCGGATTTTTCGCCATAATCTGCGAAAGGATGTTTCCTGCCGCAGTGCCTTCCGTCGGTCCCGCGCTTACTCTGCAGCCGGTGACCTCGTGCGTTAAGCGGTTTAAGTATTCATCACGGCTTCCGCCGCCGACAATGCATATACGGCTTACCTTTTTGCCCGTAACCGAGCTTATCTCGTCAACCGTCTTTTTATACGACCGTGCAAGCCCGAGATAAACCGAGCGCAGAACATCCGCTATCGGAAGCTCAGTCTCACCGAGATATTCGCGAATTGCCTCAACCATACTTTTCGGCGCAAGGAATGCATTGTCCGTCGGGTCAATTGCGCGGTCATATGTGCTTTCCATTGCCATATGCATCATATCGTCATAGCTGTATGTATCCTTGCCGATTTCCTTCCTGATGCTCTGGAAAAGCCACATACCCATTATATTTTTGAGGAAGCAGTATCTCCCCGCCGCCCCACCTTCGTTTGCAAAATTTGCTTTTTTTGCGGCATCCGTCGAAACCGGGCTTTCAAGCTCCGTTCCGACAAGGCTCCACGTGCCGGATGAGATGTATACGCTTTCATCGTCTATCGGGCACGCAAGAACGGCTGACTGTGTATCGTGCGCCGGTGCAAAGATTACCTCTGCCGAAAAGCCGACGCGCGCCTCAATCTCCGGTGAGAAGCGACCGACAGCTGTTCCCGGCTCGCAAAGAGGACGGAAAAGCTTTTTCGGATATCCCAGCTTTTCAATAAGCTCCATATCCCACTGTCGTGTCTTCGCATTTACGAGCGAGGATGTACTCGCCATAGTATATTCATTCTTCATCACGCCCGTAAGGACGTATGAAAAATAATCCGGCATAAGGAGAATATACGATGCCTTTGCAAGCTTTCCGCTTATTTTATCGCACATAAGCTGATAAACGGTGTTGTAGCTTGCTTTCTGGATGCCTGTCCTCGCATAAAGCTCGTCAAATGAAATTATCTTTTCAACCTCGGGGATCGCCGCTTCATTCCTGCCGTCTCGGTATGCAACACACGGATAAATCGGCTTGCCTCTCTCATCAAGGAGAACATAATCAACACCCCACGTGTCAATTGCCACAGTATCGGGGATTTCTCCCGCATCGCGGCAGGCTTCAAGCCCGCGGATAATATTCTCGGAAAGCGAATCTATATTCCAGGTAAGAACTCCGTCCTTTTCCTCGATGCCGTTTTCAAAACGGTACACCTCACGCATTACAAGCCGTCCGTCCACCAATTTGCCGAGAATGTGGCGGCCGCCGGATGCACCTATATCAATTGCAAGACAATTCTGCATAATCTTTCACCTACTTTTTGAATTGCGGTCCGAATGCGGCACAGGCGCGGTAATCCTGCCCCTCTTTATCCATACCGAAAGCATTCCACGCGCTCGGGCGGAAAATCTTTTCTTCCGGAACATTGTGCATACATACCGGAATACGGAGCATTGAGCAGAGCGTGATAAGGTCAGCTCCGATGTGGCCGTAAGAAATTGCGCCGTGGTTTGCACCCCAGTTGTTCATAACGTCATAAGCGCTCTTAAACGCCCCCTTGCCGGTGCAGCGCGGAGCAAACCACGTGCACGGCCACGTGTAGTCCGTACGCTTCCAGAGAGTATCGGTAACGTCATCGGGAAGCTCAACCGTCCAGCCTTCGGCAATCTGGAGAACGGGGCCAAGTCCCTTTACGAGATTAAGCCTTATCATTGTAGCCGGCATTTCAGCCGTTGTTACAAAGCGCGAGGAATATCCGCCGCCACGGAAATATCCGAGGTCTGCATAGTTCCAAGTCGTGTTTTCCATAATAGCCTTTCGGTCTGCCTCGTTGACTTCATACCACGGCTTCATAACGGGATTTCCGTTTTCGTCACGAGCCTCTCCGTTTGCATCAAGGCAGCACGCGCCGGAGTTGATAAGATGAATAAATCCGTCACTGTCCTTTGCGTGCCCTTCTATATCATAACCCGTACAACGCTTTACCGCGTCTCCGCTCCAGTATGTACGCACGTCGGCAAACATCTGTGCGCGGTTGGTAAGAAGCTTCATGAAGAGCATACCAAGACCGTTGAGAACATCGTTCTCTGTCGCAAGTATGTACGGCTCGCGCGCGCCGTTCCAGTCAAACGATGTGTTAAGAAGAGCTTCGGGAAAATCGCAATTAGGATAGAAGTCCGTCCACTGGCGCTGTCCCTGAAAACCCGCGGCAATGGCGTTGTGACCGACAGCCTCTTCCTCACAACCCTCGGGAAGGTTCTTGTTCCCGTTCATAAGATCTTTTATAATAATCATCATCTTGACAACGAATTCCCAATCGGCATCTTTTCTCGCGCGATCCTTCTGCATATTCTCGGGGTTCTTATCAAATCCTTCGATGCAGTTTTCACGAGCCCAAGCAAGTGCCTTTTCAAATTCTGCCTTGTCATATATTTCTTCTGTCATACGGCGGATAATTTCAACCTCGTCAACAGACTCAACGCGCATTCCGAGATAATCCTCGATAAAATCCGTATCAATAATTGAGCCGCCGATTCCCATACAGATAGAACCTATCTGGAGGTATGACTTTCCGCGCATTGTCGCCGCCGCAACAGCCGCACGGCCAAACCGCAAAAGCTTTTCCGTGACGTCTGCCGGGATGCTTGTATCATCAGCATCCTGAACCTCGCTTCCGTAGATACCGAAAGCAGGAAGCCCTTTTTGTGAGTGGGTTGCAAGCACTGATGCAAGGTATACCGCACCGGGGCGCTCGGTTCCGTTAAATCCCCACACCGCCTTTATCGTGTTGGGATCCATATCCATAGTTTCCGCTCCGTAGCACCAACACGGAGTGACGGTTAGCGTTATGTCAACGCCCTCGCGGCGGAATTTATCTGCACACGCAGCAGCCTCTGCCACACGTCCGATTGTTGTGTCGGCAATAACAACCTTCACAGGCTCACCGTTTGAATATCTAAGATTTTCCTCAAAAAGCCGGGCGGCGCTCTTTGCCATATTCATCGTCTGAACCTCAAGCGACTCGCGCACCTTAAGCGGTCCGCGGCGTCCGTCAATCGTCGGACGAATACCTATTACGGGATATTCCCCTATCAATCTGCTCTCTGCCATAATAAAATCCTCCTGAAAATATATTTAAGGTTGAAATTTCACATATTATATGCTATATTTGAATTATAGTATCTTTTACCGCAAAATACTTGTCATATCCTTTTTCAAACTTGATGTATTTTCACTTTTCGAGGCTTTGTATGAATATTATTGACTATGAAGAAACAAAACAGCAAGGCTCACCGGATTTCCCGATAGAGTATTATTTTGTCGACCACCGACATATACGCTATGTGATGCAGCTTCACTGGCACAAGGAATTTGAGCTTATCCGTGTTCTTGCCGGAAAGCTGCGAGTTTTCCTCAACAACGAGGAATATCTCGCCCAAACCGGTGACATCATCTTCGTAAGCGGTCACACTCTCACCCGCGCAGAGCCGGAGGACTGCGTTTACGAGTGCATTGTCTTTGACCTGAATATGATTCGCGGCTTTCATCAAGGCAAAGCGGCAGGGTATCTTGACCCTCTTCTTGCCGGAGATGCCGAGCTTGTTCCAGAGCTTCATCCCGAAAGCACGCCGCTGTACAAAACCACAGTCGAGCTTTTTGAAACTATGTGTGCGGCCGATAAATATTACGAGCTTGCCGTGTGCGGGATACTGAATAATCTTTTTTTCCAACTTCTCTCAGAGGGACGCATACGCAAATCAGAAAAGAATCTGCGCGGACACAAGAAGAAGATTGTTGCATCACTGATAAGCTGGATTGAGAAGAACTACACCGAAAAAATCACGCTTGCAGACCTCGCCGCACAATCGGGATTTAACGAAAAATACCTCTGCCGTGTGTTCCGCGAGTTCACCGGCCAGCCACCGACTGAATACATAAACCGTTTGCGGGTTGAGCGCGCGGCTTTTGAGATGTCAACCAACCGCAAGAGCGTCACGGATGCGGCATACGAAAGCGGATTTAATGAGCTTTCGCATTTTTCGCGTACATTTAAAAAATACAAAGGCATTTCCCCTCGCGAATTTAAAGCCAAAATTAACAAAGAATAGTTTACGTAAGGAGACGATACATATGTTAAAAAACATCCCGCCAATTCTTTCCCCCGAACTTTTAAAGGTTCTCTGCGAAATGGGGCACAGCGACCGCATCGTAATTGCCGACGGTAATTTCCCTGCCGAAGCACTCGGAAAAGATGCAATTGTAATCCGAGCCGACGGTCACGGTGCGTGCGAGTTGCTCGATGCCATTCTCACGCTCTTCCCGCTCGACACCTATGTTGACAAGCCGGTAAATCTTATGCAGGTTATGCCGGGTGATGACGTTGAAACACCTATCTGGGATGAGTATTGCGAGATTGTGAAGCGTCACGACTCTCGTGGTGCCGATGCCATCGGCGAGATTGAGCGCTTTGAGTTTTACCGCGAAGCCGAAGAAGCATACGCAATAGTCGCAACCGGCGAAACCGCACTTTACGCAAACATTCTGCTTCAAAAAGGCGTTGTCACGCCGTAAAAAACTTATATGCAATCACAAAACCGCCGCGGGGAATTTCCCGCGGCGGCAGTGGTTTATTCGTATTTTTACGGACGCTGACCGAGACCGCCCTCAAGCGTAAGGGTTTCTCCTGTCATATACTTGAAGTCCGGATGTGCAAGCTGTACGCATACGCGTCCGATTTCAAGCTCTGCATCGCCGAAGTGTCCCATCGGCGGCATATGAACGTTTTTGTCAAACGCATCGGGATATGCATTCTTAAACTGCTCAAGCTGAGCCGTCCATGCAAGCGGGCAAACGATATTTACGTTTATTCCGTCCTTGCCCCACTCCGTTGCAGCAACGCGGGTAAGACCGCGGATGCCTTCCTTTGCAGCGGCGTATGCACACTGACCGAAGTTTCCGAAAAGACCTGCGCCGGAAGCAAAGTTAATTACCGAGCCCTTTGTCTCTTTAAGATGCGGATAGCACGCCTTCATATAATAGAAGGTTGCATAAAGACCGGAGTACATTGCAAGGTCAAACTGCTCTGTCGTATGCTCTGCAAGCGGAACTCCGGAAGCAGATGCCTGAGCGTTGTTGATAAGCACGTCAATGCGCCCGAACTCCTTCATTGTTTCGTCAACAACTTTCTTTACGGTGGCTTCGTTGTCCGTACCGGATGCGATATCCGCCTGAAGGATAAGAACTTTGATGCCGTAAAGCTTTTCAAGCTCTGCCTTTGCATCCTCAAGCTTCTTTACGTTCCTTCCCGTTATAACGATGTTTGCACCCTCTTTTGCATATGCGGTTGCAATACCGTAGCCGATAGAGCCGCATCTCCCGTCGGAGAGCACTGCGCGTCCTGCGCCTGTGATGATTACTGTTTTACCTGTTAAAAATCCCATTTGTTTCTACCTTCCTTTTTGTTATTTATAGTATTTCTTTTACTATCAAATTAAGCTCGTCATATCTTGCAATGATGTCCCGTGCAAGAGTTACCTGCGCACGGGTACGAACGAGATTGTGTCCCGGATAATCCGTCTTGAAATATTTATCTCCCGTGAGATAATCGTCAAGAAATCTTCCCGCAAGCTCCATTGCTATTACAATTACACTGTCTACAAGATTCTCCTTCTCCCGCTCAGTCAAAACATTTCCGCAGGCTGAGAGAAATCCTTCCGTGAACGCGCGGAACTTTTCGCCATCAAGCGCAATTTTTGATGTGTCCGGCTCATCCTCCTCTGCAGTATTTGCCGAGAAGCGGACTGCATCACCGTAATCGTGGAGAG
Source organism: Eubacteriales bacterium (assembly GCA_045539475.1). Lineage (GTDB taxonomy): Bacteria > Bacillota > Clostridia > Oscillospirales > JAAYXM01 > SIG480. Next base: position 8,811 of record JAZQFJ010000096.1, read on the forward strand.
CAAGCCCCGGCATAACCGTATCAAGGTCTATTACCGCAAGGGCTGCTTTCGTCTCCGTATCAAACAAAACATTATTGCACTTCGTGTCGTTGTGCGTAACACGAAGCGGCAAAAGTCCCTGCTTCTGCATTCTCGTAAGCTTTACCGCCCTGTCAAAATTCTCACGGAAGAACGCAATTTCATCTTCGGCATCGCACGCTCTGCCGAGCGGGTTTTCATCAACGTGCGAAAGGAGCGTGTTCATTCGCTTTTCCGTATCGTGAAAATCCGGAATGGTCTCGTAAAGACGTGACGCATCAAAATCTTGAAGCTCCATCTGAAAACGTCCGAATGCCAATCCCGCCTGATAAAGAATCTCGGGATCCTCGCACGAGTCAAAGGTTACGGAATTATCGATAAACCGATACGCCCGCCAGCACTTTCCTTCATCATCAAAGAAACAGCTGTCTCCTTTTTCCGTCTTTAAAAACTTAAGCACCATACGCTCGCACCCATCACCGAGCTTTGATGCGATATGGTCTGTAACCCGCGAGATGTTTTCCATCATTTTCTGCGGCTCACGGAAAACATATGTGTTAATCTGCTGAACTATATAGCAGCTTTCCGCCTCACCGTCGCGAAAGGTTACCTTGAATGTATCATTTATGTTCCCGCTTTTTATAACGTCACACGCGACAATCTCACCGCGTATGCAAAATGTTCTGCAAATGCCTTCAATATTCATCAGAATGCACCCTTTTTTATGAATATATTTTATTCTACCATATTCTTGTGCCTTATTCAACCTATTTTACTTATTTCCGACACTATTGCACGCACAAGCGCCTTAAAATCGCGGCTTACGCGGTCTGCAGTTTCCTTGACCTCCTCGTGAGTGAGCGGACGCGGACTGAGCCCCGCCGCCATATTCGTTATGCAGCTTATGCCGCAAAGCTCCATCCCCATATGCCGCGCCGCCATTGCCTCAACCGCAGTGCTCATTCCGACGGCATCTGCACCCATCCGTTCATACGCGCGGATTTCTGCAGGCGTTTCATAATTAGGTCCGGAGGTCTGGATATACACGCCCTCTTTTATATCTATGGAAAGCTTTCCGGCGCACACCCTTATAACCTCGCGGAATCGCTTTGAATACACCTCGCTCATATCCGGAAAACGGACACCGAGATCTTCAATATTTCTGCCGACAAGCGGTGACGGAACAAGGCTTGATATGTGATCTGTTATCATCATAAGCGCACCTTGCGCAAACCCTTGGTTTATACCCCCCGCCGCATTTGTAAGAATAAGCTTCTTCGCACCTAAAAGCCCCATAATACGAACAGGCGCTACAACATCGTGTATGTCATATCCCTCATAGAAATGAACTCTTCCCTGCATTGCAACAACCGGAACACCCTCAAGATATCCGAACACAAATCTTCCCTCATGTCCCGCAACGGTGGATACAGGAAAAGCCGGAATATCGCTGTATTGCACGCTTCCGACACATTCTATCTCGTCGGCAAGCCCGCCGAGCCCGGAGCCGAGAACTATCGCAATTTCCGGAATGAAATTCACCTTGCCGCGAACATAATCCCTTGCCGAAATAAGCTTTTTATATATATCGCACATCACTATAGCCCTTTCTTTGTATTATAAGTATATCTTATCCCAAACCTCACAAAATGTCAACGAAAAAAGAGATTTTCTCCCATTCCTCACTTTCCGCTTGACAAAACGGCTTTATCGGGATTATACTAAAGATGGGAAAATACGGCAGATTCGCCGTTTCGGAAGGAATTTTATTATGATACTTGCAATAGATATAGGTAACACAAACATCGTCATCGGCGGGTTTGAAAACGACACCTTATGCTTTGTTGCACGCATTGCCACAAATGCAAAGAAGACCGAGGATGAATATGCAACGAAAATCCACAGCATATTAAAGCTTCACTGCGTTGACAAAGAGGCTGTAAACGGTGCGATAATTTCCTCTGTTGTCCCCCCGCTCAATTCAGTTATGAAGCGCGCAATTGAGATTGCTTACTGCACAACACCGCTAATGGTCGGTCCCGGTATAAAAACCGGCATCAACATTCACTGTGACAATCCCGCATCCGTGGGTGCCGACCTCATCTGTGCGTGCGTTGCGACACATCATATATACGGCAGTCCGTCGCTTATCGTTGATATGGGCACTGCAACCAAGATTATGATTATGGAAGATTCCGGAACCTTCTCCGGGCTTTCCATCATTCCGGGTGTACACATTGCACTTTCCGCTCTTGCAAGCGGCACGGCTCAGCTTCCGCAGATAAGCCTTGAAGCACCGAAGTCCGTGATAGGTAAAAACACGGTGGACTGTATGCGTTCCGGTGTTGTTTTCGGAAACGCCGCTATGATTGACGGAATGATTGACCGCTTCTGTGATGAAATCGGCAAGGAGCTTCCCGTGTATGCAACCGGCGGTCTTTCCCATACGATTGTTCCCCATTGCAAGCATGATATCACACTTGACCGCGACCTTATCCTGAAAGGACTTAATATCCTTTACAAGAAAAACAAATAACTGCCTTTTGTATATTACTCCGCAAGGAGATAATATAAATAAATTTCAATGCGTTGTATCACTTTTGTGAACGACAGCAAGGAGGAATTATTATGCAAAAGACTAAAAAAGGAATGTCAACCGAGACTATGGTACTCGGCGCAATTCTGACGGCACTTGTCATCATTCTTCAGATGATGGGCGCGTTCATCAAATTGGGTCCGTTTTCCATCTCGCTCGTTCTCATACCGATTGTCATCGGTGCGGCAACGTGCGGCGTCGGCATTGCTGCCTGGCTTGGATTGGTGTTCGGCGTGACGGTTCTGATAAGCGGAGATGCGGCGGCTTTTCTCGTCGTCAACGTTGCCGGAACAATCATCACCGTTCTCGCAAAAGGTGTTGCCTGCGGACTTTTTGCAGGTCTTGCCTACAAGGGTGTTCTCGCCCTTCTTGACAAGCGTTCCGAAAAGCTTATCGGGCGTATCAAAAAAGAGTATGGACTTTGCGATGCTTGCCCGCCGGGTGTGCTTAAGTTTCTTTCAAGAAATAACAAGTACATAGCGGTGCTTGTTGCGGCAATTGTCTGTCCGATTGTAAACACCGGTATCTTTCTCATCGGTTGCCTGCTGTTCTTTATGGACACGGTTGCCGGTTGGGCAGCTGCCGCAGGTCTCGGTGGCGGAGTTGCCTACTATATGATTTTCGTGCTTGTCGGTGCCAACTTCCTTTTCGAGCTTGGAAGCAACATCATTCTCAGTCCGGTGGTTGTAAGACTTCTCAATCTCAGAAAAAAATAGTACATATGCCAAGAAGCTGCGGTTTTCCCGCAGCTTCTGCAGACTGTCGAAAAAGTCCAGCAAAAGCTGGGCTTTTTCATCGTTTTATGGTATAATATCAATGGTGATGAAAGATGATGCAAAAAAGCAACGAAAACAGATATCAAATAGAAATGATAAGTATAGAGGATTTGGTGCCAC
>JAZQFJ010000097.1:0-70254 GCA_045539475.1 Eubacteriales bacterium
ATAAGCGCATTTACGAAGATGAGGAACGGGAATACGGACAAAATAAAAAAATATGCAATCTGTCCGGCAGTATAGCTTATGTTATGTTTGCGGAAACGCGAATAAAGCTCGCGTACAATCTTCCAAGGATTGGAAATATGCCTTTTCGGTTTGTTTAGCATATGCATCTCACCTCATTTTTTATTATACCATAAGTGCGAGCAAAATGGCATTTTAAAACGGTATAATAACTGCTTATGCAGTTATTATACACCATATGCTTTGGTTTGAAAAGCATATAATGCGTGTTAATTGTAAAATGTTCTTATATGCAAATACTTTATATTGTATTTTCTGATTAATTTTGTTATAATATATAGCATAAAGAATAAAGGAAAACAATGATATGAAAAATACCAAATGGATAACGGGAAAATATGACGAAGCCACGGTTGCGCTTCTTGAAGAAGCTCTCGGCGTTTCGTCACTTACGGCAAAGCTTCTTTCCGTGAGAGGAGTAACTACACCTGATGCGGCTGTTGCTTTTACGAAAAAGGATATTGAGGAATTATACGACCCCTTTCTTATGTGTGATATGCAAAAGGCGGTTGACAGGATAGGCTCGGCGATTGCCGGCAATGAAAAAATCGCCGTTTACGGTGATTATGACGCGGACGGCGTTACGTCTACATACATACTTGTACATTTTCTTCGGTCTCTCGGCGCAGATGTAACCTACCACATTCCGGACAGGTTTGAGGAGGGCTACGGCGTATCGCGCGGCGCGCTTGAAATGCTTGCGGAAAAGGGGGTCACTCTCGTTATAACGGTCGACACCGGAATAACCGCAATTGAAGAGTCTGCATATGCAGCAGAGCTTGGCCTTGACCTTGTTATAACAGATCATCACAAGTGCGCGGAAGAACTGCCGAAAGCGTGTGCAATTGTAAATCCCAATCGTGAGGACTGCACATATCCGTTCAAAACTCTTGCCGGAGTGGGCGTTGCGTTCAAGCTTATTTCGGCGATGAGCGGCGGGGTGCGGGAAATCACTGAAAAATACCTTCCGTATGTATGTATAGGTACGGTTGCGGATGTTATGCCGATTATAGATGAAAACAGAATCATTGTTTCAAACGGTCTTAAGCTCATTGATGAGCGGCGCGAAGCGGGAATTTCCGCGCTTCTGGATGAGGCAGGGACAAAAAAGGATGAGCCGCTTACAGCAGGCGCAATAGGATTTCTTGTTGGACCGAGAATGAATGCCGCCGGGCGTATGGGAAGCGCAGAGCTTGCGCTTGAGCTGCTGTTTGCAGAAGGTGAAGAGGCGATGTCTTTGGCGGCGCAGCTTGGAGAAAAGAACCGCGAGCGGCAGAAGTGTGAAAGCGATATCGTAAAAGAAGCGCTTGCGGTAATGGAAAAGAATCCGGAGTATAACAGCGGAAGCGCCATTGTTCTCTCCGGAGAAAACTGGCACCACGGAGTTCTCGGAATTGTGGCATCAAGAATTTGTAATATGTTCGGCAAGCCGACAATTCTTATTTCGGAAGAGGATGGACAGTGCCGCGGCTCGGGGCGCAGTGTAGAGGGAGTAAGCCTTCATTCCGCTCTCGGAAGATGCTCGCATCTTCTTGAAAAATTCGGTGGGCATGACCTTGCCGCAGGAGTGGTGGTAAGGCGCGAGAATATAGAAGAATTTCGCCGGCTTTTAAACGAAGAGCTGCATGAAGAAATGCGCGAGTATGTTCCGGTGCTCAATATTGATTTTGAAGCAAATGCAAAGGAGCTTACTCTTTCCCAGCTTCACGGGCTTCGGGTCATGGAACCGTATGGGAAAGATAATGAAGCACCGAAGCTGCGCCTGAATAAATGCAGAATAACCCGTATTGTGCCGATAGGGAATAACCGCCACACAAAGCTTACGGTTGAGTGTGCGGGAAAGTTCCAGTGCGTGTTTTTCGGACGTCGTGCAGAGGAGCTTCCGGTTTCTGAGGGCGATATGGCAGATATCGTGTTCACGCCGGAGATAAACAATTTCATCGGTGAAAGCGTTCAGCTTCACGTAAAGGATTTAAGACCTGTCCAGGCGGATATTTCAGAGTTTGAGCTTGCGTTTGAATGTTTGAGAGCAGCAGAAGAGGGCAGAAAGAAAGCTGAGGGCGAGGTAAGCTATGAGGAGCTTGGCAAAATATGGAGAATGATAACCCGTGCGGACTTTGTTACCGATGCGCCTTTGCTTGCGGTAAAGCGCCACGCTTTTGCCGTAACGCGGACCATAACGCTTCCGAAGCTGCTTGTTGCCATGCAGATATTCTCAGAGGTTGACCTGATGAGCTATGAAATCAGCAATTACAGGGTACGTATAAAAATAGCAGAGCATAATAATAAAGTAGACCTTAATGATTCAAAGACTTATAAACTATTTAAAAGTTGTGGGAGTAGATGATATCTTATGATGCCCGAAGGAAAATATCATGAACTGATAAGTAAAATAAAGGGATATATGCCCCATGCGGATGAGCAGAGGATTCACGATGCATACGACCTTGCCACCGCGGCACACGAGGGGCAGAAAAGACGCGACGGCAGTGATTATGTAACTCATCCGATTGCCGTGGCGGAAATCGTTGCGGATATGGAGCTTGACACCGATTCCGTTGTATCTGCGCTTCTCCATGACTGTATTGAGGACACAGACTTCGGATATGACAAAATCAAATCGAAATTCGGCAAAGAGGTTGCGGATATCGTAGAGGGTGTATCAAAGCTTACCCGTATGCCATATACCAGTAAGGAAGAAGCCCAGATAGAGAACCTTCGCAAGATGTTTCTTTATATGGGTAAGGATATCCGCGTTATCCTTATAAAAATTGCAGACCGACTTCACAATATGCGAACCATTGAGTTTCATAAGCCGGATAAACAGCGCGAAAAGGCTTTGGAAACGATGGAGGTATATGCTCCTCTCGCTCATCGTCTCGGTATGCAGAAGGTGAAGTGGGAGCTTGAAGACCGCTCTCTGCGCTGTCTTGACCCTGTGGGATACAGCGAGATTACGGAAGAGCTTGAGAAGCGAAGCGAGGAGCGCGACGAGTTTTTAAGCCACATAAAGGAGAGCCTTGTATCAAGGCTTGATGAAGCAGGAATATCCGCTACCCTGCAGAGCAGAGTTAAGCATATTTACAGCATTTACAGAAAAATGTACACCCAGCACAAAACGATTGATGAGGTTTACGATCTTTATGCGATGCGCGTAATCGTAGAGACCGTTGCTGACTGTTACAACGTGCTCGGGTTCATTCACGATATGTACCACCCTGTACCGGGACGCTTCAAGGATTATATAAGCACGCCGAAACCGAATATGTATCAGTCGCTCCATACCACGGTTATCGGGCGCGAGGGTATTCCGTTTGAGGTGCAGATTCGCACGCGTGATATGCACCAGACGGCGGAGTACGGCATCGCCGCGCACTGGAAATACAAATCCGGTGTCGGCAAGACAAATCTTGAGGAGAAGCTTGCGTGGGTGCGCCAGCTTCTTGAAAATCAGGAGGTTGAGGATGAAGATTTTGTCTCATCGCTCAAAACCGATATGTTCAGCGATGAGGTATATGTCTTTACGCCGAACGGCGACGTTATAAGCCTCCCGGCCGGTTCAACGCCGATAGATTTTGCGTATTCCATCCATTCCGCTGTCGGAAACAGAATGGTTGGTGCAAAGGTCAATAACCGTATGGTTCAGCTTGATTATAAGCTCCAGAACGGTGAAATTGTAGAGGTTCTTACATCAAATGCAGGCAAGGGACCAAGCCGCGACTGGATTAAAATTGTAAAAACAGGTGAAGCGCGTAATAAAATAAAGCAGTGGTTCAAGAAAGAGTGCCGTGAAGAAAACATTCTCCGCGGACGCACGGAGCTTGAACGGGAGCTTCGCCGCGAAGAAATTAATTTTGCGGACGAAGAGGTTGTCGCTGCAATTGCGACCGTTTCGGGCAGAATGTCATTCTCAAAGGTTGATGAGCTTTTTGCGAGCATCGGATACGGAGGAACGAAGATTTCCCGCGTTGTAAACCGTGTTAAGTCAGAGCTTGCGAGAAATGCGCCGCCACCGGAGAATGCGGATGAAGCGGTAAGAGAGAAGATTGCGGCATCTCCGAAGCCGAAAACTTCAAATTCCGGCGTTATTGTTCCGGGAGTTGAAAATTGCCTTGTAAAGTTTGCGCGCTGTTGTACGCCGATTCCGGGTGACAGCATTATCGGCTTTATAACGCGCGGATACGGTGTTTCCGTTCACCGTTCTGACTGTCAGAACGTTGTTAACGCAATGAGGGATGCAAACGACTTAACGCGCTGGATTGCGGTTTCGTGGGCAGATGATATCAAGGATAAGTTCCAGACCTCTCTGCAGATATCTGCAAAAGACCGCAACGGCCTTGTTATGGATATTGCGGCGGTTTTGAACAACATAAAAATTCCTGTGCATCAGCTTGATGCACGCCGTCTTGGTGACGGATATGCAGTTATCAATATAGTAATGAACACCAACGGCAAAGAACAGCTTGAATTTGTGATGAACAAGCTTCATAGCGTAACAGGCGTGATAGATGTAAAGCGTTCGATAAGCTAAGTCGGGAAAAGACAAACTTTCGAGGAGGAAAAGAAAGTGAGAGCAGTAATTACACGCGTGAAATCGGCAGAGGTAAAGATAGACGGAAGAACTCATTCAAAAATAGCAAACGGGCTTCTTATTCTTCTCGGTGTATCAACCTCCGATTCTACGGCGGATGCAGAGTATCTTGCAAAAAAGATATCACAGATGCGTATATTTGAGGATTCCGAGGAAAAACTCAATCTCTCATGCTCGCAGGTAAACGGATCAATGATGGTCGTGTCAAACTTCACGTTGTATGCAAATACTCAGAAGGGAAACCGTCCGAGCTTTGTCAATGCAGCGCGTCCGGAGCTTGCGCGTCCGCTTTATGAGTATTTCGTTGCTCTGCTTCGCGATGCGGGGTATAAGACGGAAACAGGTGTGTTTGGTGCGTATATGGAGCTTGAATCAGTGAATGACGGACCGGTTACCGTGGTAATGGATACAGAGGATGTGTTCGGAAAGGTTGAGAAGAAATGAACATAAAAACAATCCCTGTCGGATATCTCGGCACAAACTGTTATCTTGTGCACGACGGGCACGATGCGGTGGTTATTGACCCGGGAGAGGATGCGGAAAAAATTCTTGCCGCGGCAGATGAAGCCGGAGTAGAGATAAAATGTATTTTTCTTACCCACGCGCATTTTGACCACGTGCTTGCCGTTTCGGATATACAGAAGAAGACCGGGGCTGTGCTTGTGGCAAATACCGGAGAAAAGCAAAGATTGTGTGACGCACGCCTTTCCGGCGGCGGAGCTTTTGGTGAGCAGAAGTTTATCCCGCTTTATGCGGATGTGGAAATAGATGAGCGCGGTGCACTTGATGTCGGGAAAATGCGTTTTGAATTTATCAGAACCCCGGGACACACTGAAGGCAGTATGTGCATAATATGTGATAATGTTATGTTCTCCGGTGACACGCTCTTTGCCGGAACCTGCGGAAGATGCGATCTTCCCGGAGGAGATTATGAAGAAATGCTCACTTCCCTGAAGCTGCTTTACGAGCTTCCGGGGGATATGCGTGTACTTCCCGGACATGAAAGAGAAACAATGCTCTCACACGAGCGTGTGTATAATCCCTATATGGCAGAGGCGATGAGACGTTGAAGGTATATTTAGACGGGCATGATTTTGAGTTTGCCGTGCAACAGATATATATGTGTATGTTTCCGAACTCCCATGCAGAATTTGCGGACGTGTGCCCGTGTTGCGGTGATTTCATTAAATCGTCGCTATCAATTCTTGAAAATACGGCATTTTCCGAAACACAGATACGCATCGGAGAAAAGAAGAGTGTAGGAAAAGCGGAGTTTTCTCTTGAAGAAGAGCATGATGCGGAAGAGATAAAGCGAATAAAGAAGCGCGCCATTAAGACCTCGTTTTACAGGGCGAGTCTTGCTTTCCTTCCAAAAGCGCCTGTGTGGGGTGCGCTTACGGGCGTACGCCCGTCAAAGGTTGCGGCAAAGTATATAAATCTCGGAAAATCCGTTCCGGAAACGGCAGAGCTTATGCGGGAGGATTATTTTGTATCAAATGACCGTGCGCTTCTTGCGGCAAAGTGTGCCGCGCGTGCGGAACGGATGGCAGAAAACACCGGAAAGAGAGATATGTCGCTCTATGCGGGAATACCGTTTTGTGCATCACGGTGCAGATACTGTTCATTTGTAAGTCATTCCATAGAAAAAGCAAAGCATCTTGTGTTGCCGTATCTCGGAATGTTGAAAAAGGAACTGGATGGGATTTCCGGGGCTTGCAGAGAAGCAGAACTGAATCTCCGTTCAATATATATCGGCGGAGGAACGCCGACTGCACTTTCAAATGAAGAGCTTTCTTTTGTTCTTGATTGTATATCCCAAAATTTTGATATAAGAAATATTGATGAATATACCGTAGAGGGCGGACGGCCGGACACACTCAGTATTGAAAAAATACGGACGATTGCGGCATCCGGTGCAACGCGAATAAGTGTGAATCCTCAGACGATGAATGACGGTATTCTCAGGCAAATGGACAGACGGCATACAGCCGCAGATGTAGTGCGGGCAATTTCGGATGTCAGGCGCGTGGGCGGCCTTGCGATAAACACAGACCTTATTGCAGGACTTCCGAATGACAGCTTTGAAAGCTTTAAACTTTCTGTTGACTCACTTATTGCACTCCGGCCGGAGAACATAACCGTTCATACGCTTGCGGTAAAAAAAGGCTCAGAGCTGCATCGTGAAAACTATATGTTGCCCGATGGTGACGAAACTGCGCGGATGGTGGAGTATGCAATGCAGGCGCTGGGAGATGCAGGTTACAATCCGTATTATCTGTACCGTCAGAAATATATGTCCGGAAATCTCGAAAACGTCGGATATTCCTTGCCGGGATATGAGAGTGATTACAATAATTATATAATGGATGAGCTCCATACAATTATTTCTGCGGGAGCGGGCGGAGTGACAAAGCTTATCGACCGCGAAAACGCAAGGGTTGAGAGAATATTTAATCCCAAATACCCATATGAATACAATAATGCAGACGAAAAAATTGCCGCAACAAGGCAAAGAATAATTGAATTCTTTAATGAATAGGAGGTGCGTGAGGGTGGCACTTGATGTGAGAGAGATAAACGCGAGAATAAAAAGCGATCCGGTAGCTTTCGTTTCGGAATGTGAGGAAAGCTACGGTAAAAACGTAAAAGCGGCGGCTAAAAAGATTGCCGATAAGGTTTCGGACAATTGCGTTGTTCTTCTTTCGGGGCCGTCAGGTTCAGGAAAGACCACTACCGCAATGAAGCTTGAGCGGGAACTTGAGTCACTTGGTGTAGGCACTGCGCTGATATCGCTGGATGATTATTTCAGGACGGTAAAGGCTGAGACGGCACCGCGGGATGAAAAAGGGGATATTGACTATGAATCGCCGCTGTGCCTTGATCTTCCTCTTCTGAATGACCACATAAAGAATATAATAGCGGGACACGAAATCCTTGTTCCGAAGTTTGATTTTGCAAATCAGTGCCGCGCGGAAGTGGCGGTACCGCTTAGCCTTAAAAAGAACGAGGTTGTAATTTTTGAGGGCATCCACGCGCTTAACGACGCCATAACCGGTGCGGCGGGAGAGCATGGGCTTAAGCTTTATATCTCTGCAAGAAGCAACTTTATGAAGGATGGAAGTGTTTTTTATAAAGGAACGTGGACTCGCTTAACCCGAAGAATTGTCCGGGACGACCTTTTCCGCGGTGCAAACTCTGATTTCACGCTTTCTATATGGGACGGAATTCGCCGCGGTGAAAAAATGTATATCTCTCCGTTCAAGGACAGAGCAGATGTCATCATTAATTCCACGCACGACTATGAAATAACGGTGCTAAAAAAACACTTGCAAAAAGCAGTAAAATCAGTACCTGCGGGTATTGCAAGATATGATGAGGTAATGCGTATGCTTGATAATCTGAACGGATTTGATGATCTTGATGATAAGTTTGTGCCAGGAGACTCACTTCTGCGCGAATTTATCGGCGGAGGAAGCTTTGAGTATTGATTTTAGGCGCAAACGGTAGTATACTGAGAATATAAATAAATTTTGGGGAGGTTATCTTATGAACGAGAAAATGAAAGCTATATGGGAGAAAATATGTGCAGGGGCATCTCGCGCCGGAGAGTTTGCAACAAAAACTGCGGAAAATGCCGGCGAAAAAGCGAAAGATGTTGTAAATTCTTCAAAAATAAATCTCAAGATTTTTGATCTCACAACTGATATTGACATTCTTTACAAAGAAGTGGGCAAGCTCATCTATGCAGCGCATACAAATGAGGAGTCCTCGACAGAAGAGCTTGAGGCGCGTCTGCTTGCGATTGATGAGAAAATGCGCGAGATTGAGGATCTTAAGGCTTGCCTTGAGAACCGCAAGAGCGAAAAAGAATGTGAAGCCTGCGGGAAAAAGAATGAGCCTGACAGCGTGTATTGCTCCAATTGCGGCGAAAAGCTTGATTAATCTTATGCGGCGGTGTGCAACAGCACACCGCTATGTGAATGACAGAGGAAAATATTATGGATATTCTTTTTAAAAATGCAACGGTAATTACCATGGATGATGCCCGCCCCGTTCTTGAAGATGCGTTTGTTGGGATAAAAGGGAGAAAAATAGAGTATGTAGGAAATACAGAGCCTGAAGGTGAGATAAAGCGTGTGATTGATGCACGCGGAAAGGTACTCATGCCGGGAATTATCAATACGCACACTCATGTTCCGATGACGCTGTTCCGCGGGCTCTCGGATGACTGTGAGCTTGACGTGTGGCTGCGTGAGCACATCTGGCCTGCTGAGGACAAGCTTACCTCGGAATCCGTGCGCGCAGGAACAGAGCTTGCCGTTGCCGAGATGATAGCTTCGGGAACAACCTCTTTTTCCGACAGCTATTTCTTTGTTGACGCCATTGCAGATGTTGCGCTTTCATCAGGGATTCGTGCAAATCTCTCGCGCTCAATTGTAGGTGACGGAGAAAATTTTGATGCCATGCCGTCAGTTTCGGAGGCAAAAGAGCTTTTTTCGCGCATTCATATGGCAGATGGAGGAAGGCTTCGTGCCGATGCATCCATCCACGCGGAATACACATCGGAAACAAAATGCAGGCAAAGAGTTGCGGAAATGGCGCGTGAAAGAGGGCAAATTCTGCAGATTCACACCTCCGAAAGCAGATCCGAACACGAGAACTGCATCGCGAAATACGGAAAGACGCCTACCGAACAATTCCTTGCAGAAGGGCTCTTTGAAGGCACACGTCCGCTTCTCGCCCACTGCTGTTATATAACGGAAAACGATATGGAAATAATAAAAAGTGCCGGCGGTAGTGTGGCGCATTGCCCTGTAAGCAACTTGAAGCTTGCTTCAGGAATTGCGCCGGTACCTGCGATGCTTGCAAAGGGCGTGAACATAGGTCTTGCAACAGACGGTGTTGCAAGCAATAACAACACTGATATGTTTGAAGAGATAAAGCTTGCGGCTATATTGCATAAGGGAATAAGTGAAAATCCAACAGCGGTAAATGCGTATACCGCATTGCAGATGGCAACAGTAAACGGGGCCATTGCACAGGGAAGAAATGATTGCGGAAGAATAAAGGAAGGCTTTGATGCCGATGTGATTATGCTCGACTTTGACCGTCCACATCTTATTCCGTGTCACAATGTGGTATCAAACGCCGTATATGCCGCGCGCGGAAGCGATGTCGTGATGACGATGGTTGCGGGAAAGGTGCTCTATGAGAACGGAGTGTTCACAACTATAGACATAGAGCGCGCAAAAGCGTCTGTTAAGTCATAAAAAATAAGAAATATACATAAATTCACATATAAGACAAAAAGGTGTGGATTTGTGTGAACAATGAAAAAAAGCAAGGCTTTGTAAAGGGCGCTGTCATTCTCGCCGGTGCCGGAATAGCAGTGAAAATAATCGGAGCGTTTTATAAGATTCCGCTCGGGATAATTCTTGGTCCTTGCGGGATGGCAAATTTTTCGCTTGCGTATAATATCTACGCGCTTTTGTTTGTGCTGTCAACAGCGGGAGTACCTGCCGCAGTATCAAAAATGGTTTCGCAAGCACAGGCAAAAGGAAGAAGTGATGATGCACGGAGAGTATACCGTATAGCCTTTTTTGCGTTTGCCGGTGCGGGAGCTGTCGGCTCACTGTTTTTGTTTTTTTGTGCTGATAGGCTTGCGCTTTTAATGGGAAGCGCAGATGCGGCAATGTCCGTGCGTACGATAGCACCGGCTGTGTTCTTCGTGTCGGTCTCCGCGGTGAGCCGTGGATATTTTCAGGGAAAGGCGAATATGTATCCAACTGCAATCTCTGAAGTGATTGAGGCGGCGGGGAAGCTTGTTTCCGGCATAGGTCTTGCATGGATAATAAAGAGCCTCGGAATGAACGAGGCATTTGTATCGGCAGGTGCTGTGGCGGGTGTCAGCGTAGGTGCATTTCTGTCGGCAGCATATTTTGTTTTCCGGCGTGATAAGAGACAAGAGCTGCCGCACGGCGGAAGGCTTCGGAGTAAGCGCGGTATTTTGCGCGAGCTTGCATCTCTTGCAATTCCGATTACTGCGGGTGCTGCGGTGATAAGCCTTACTAATGTTATTGACAGTGCGCTTGTTATGAATCTGCTTGCGAAAAACGGTTTTGCCGGCGAGCGTGCGAAGTGGCTTTATGGAGCATATAACTATGCAGCAACGCTGTTCAATCTTCCGTCTGCGCTTGTGACCACCCTCGCGGTGTCGCTTATTCCGGCAATTGCATCTGCTTATGCGGAAAAGAATTATATTCTGGCAGACAGGACGGCAAACTCTGCGATGAGCATTGCAATGATGGTTGCCGTTCCTTCGGCATTCGGACTTGCGGCACTCGCTTATGGGATCGTTGATCTTCTTTACGGCGTGGGGATCACTGCAGAATGTATTGCCGTTTCTGCAAGGCTTCTGACGCAGCTTGCGTACGCAATTCCGCTTCTTGCAATAGTCACTGTAACCAATGCAATTCATCAGGCTTTGGGACATCAGAATGTGCCGGTTGTGTCGATGGCAGCTGGTGCCACAGTAAAAGTGATTACAAATTTAATTCTTGTCGGACTCGCGGATATAAACATATACGGCGCTGCGGTAAGCACTGTTTTTTGCTATGCTGCAATCGCGGTTTTGAATATCGTTGCTTTAAAAAAATATCCGTTTATTGAGATGAGTATCTCTAAGATTTTCATAAAACCGGCTCTTTGCGGCATAGCTGTTTTTGTAACTGCAAGCCGGGTGTATATCCGTTTGAGTTCTTTGATTGATGGTAGAATTTCGACAATTTTGTCTGTTTTTGCAGGAATTGCGGTGTATATATTCTGCGTTTTCTGTGTCGGGGCGGTAAGCAAAGAAGAGAAAAAACTCGTTTTTGGAGAGAAAAACATATCTAAATTTTTTAATAATGATTGAAAAATTTAGGTATTTGAAAAAAATACTTGCAGGAGAGCGATAAATATGATAAATTTTTTAAGGAAAGAAAAATACGGCTTTGAGGATCTGGTGGAAATCACAAAGATTCTCCGCTCGGATGAAGGCTGCCCGTGGGACCGCGAGCAAGACCACAAAAGCATCCGTATGAATTTCGTCGAGGAAACTTATGAGGCATGCGAGGCTATCGACAATGACGATCCCGTTCTGCTACTGGAGGAACTCGGCGATGTTCTCGCGCAAGTCGTTTTTCACGCAGAGCTTGAAACTGAGGCCGGGCGGTTTGATATATCAGATGTTGCTGACGGTGTTTGCAAAAAGTTTATTGAGCGCCATCCTCACGTGTTCGGCGATATACAGGCAGATACTGCGGCGCAGGTGCTGAAAAACTGGGATGACATTAAGCGTCGGGAAAAAAAGCAGAAGACTCATTTCTCGGCAATGGATTCCGTGGCGAGAAGCCTTCCGTCGCTTATGCGCGCGGAGAAGCTTCAGAGCAAGGCAAAAAAGGCAGGGCTTCCGCAAAAGAGCATTTCCGAGCTTTCGGAGAAAATCTCAAAAGAGCTTGCGCGTGGAGAAAGAATGGATATCGGAACCGTACTTATGGATGTTGTCCGGGTATCGCGCCTTCTCGGTGTAAATCCGGAAGAAGCACTTGACCGCCGCAACGAACAGTTTCTTTCTGCTTTTAAAGCGCTTGAAAATGAAGATGGCGATATTGCCGTTCTTCTTGCGCAAAATGAGGACAGGCTTTGATTTTTATGTACGACTAAACGGTGGGGATGACAGTTCACGCCTTTTAGATATAAATTAAGATAGGAGGCAAAACAGATGAACAAGACAGAATTGGTAAATGCAGTTGCTGAGAAGGCAGGTCTTTCCAAGAAGGACGCAGAGAAGGTTATCAACGCTACAGTTGATTCCATCACAGCAGCACTCGTAGCTGGCGATAAGGTTCAGCTCGTAGGTTTCGGTGCATTTGAGGTTAAGACTCGTGCAGCTCGTCAGGGCCGCAATCCGCGCACAAAAGAAACCATTACCATTCCGGCTTCCAAGAGCCCGGTATTCAAGGCAGGCAAGGCTCTTAAGGACGCTGTTTCGAAGTAAGAAACACTTCGGCGACTTTATCGGGGCAGGAGAGCTCCTGCCCCGATTTGGCAACCGCTAAATCTGATCATAGGCGAAATGAAGGTTGTAAGAATTACGCTATGAGAATTGATAAGTATCTCAAGGTTTCACGACTTATAAAAAGAAGAACAGTTGCAAATGAAGCATGCGACAACGGCAGAGTCTCGGTAAACGGAAAACCGGTTAAGGCGTCTTATGACGTTAAGGTTTCTGATATTATTGAGATTTCTTTTGGTACACGCACACTTAAAATCCGTGTGCTTGCCATTTCTGAGCATATGAACAAGGACGAGGCGCACACTATGTATGAAGAAGTGCGCTGATTTTTGATTTTGAGAATAAAACTGTGCATCGCCCAATATACTTTACTAAAAAGTATGGAGGTGCGCATATGCAGTTTGACGATAAAAATGCTTTACGCGATGTTCCGCAGAACATCATCATTGAAAACAGGTCGCGGATGAGTGTTTCCGGGGTTTCGGATGTTGAAAACTTTGATGAAAATTCCGTTGTGCTATACACAAACCGCGGATTGCTTACCGTAAAAGGTATGGGGTTACATATAGAACGGCTAAGCCTTGAAACAGGCGAGCTTGCTCTTGAAGGAACCATTGACGGCGTTGAGTACAGCGAGGCTGAGCCGGGCGGTGGCTTTTGGTCGCGTCTTTTCAGGTAAGCTGCCGTGATAAATTCAGTTTCTGCACAAACGGTAGAGTTTTTATTCTCTGCGCTTTTGGGGATTTACCTCGGTGTTTTGTTTGATGTTATACGTACTGTCCGTGCGTATATGCCGAAAAAACGCGTGATAACAGCGATATTTGACGTATTGTTCTGGTTGATTGCAGTTATATCCCTTCTCGGATTTGTTATGACGGTTTCCGGAGGAAAAATGCGTTGGTATGTACTTGCGGGGGCATTTTGCGGCGGATTCGTATATATGGCGGCACTGAGCGAAATTATATATAAGATATTCGTTTCTGCCGTGGCTGTGTCAAAAAAGGTTCTCAGGCTTACTACGCGGCCGATATATCTGCTTCTCGGTTATATCTGGAGAAGTGCGAAGAAAACGGAACGAAAAACAGAGGCGCGTTTGCGCGAAGAAATAAGAAAAAGAAGAATGGAAAAAAGAAAGGCGGTTTGTGATGGCAGCAAAAAAAAGAAAAAAAAGAACAGGGCTGTTTCCTAAGCTGCTCCTTTTTGTGTTTGTGGTTTACGCTGCTGGGATTCTTATATCCAATCAGATAAAGATAAACCGGCTTGAGAGTGATACAAGTGCTCTTGATGAGCTTATAGCTACGGAATCAATGAAAAAAGCTCAGCTCGAGCAGATTCTCAGCGCTGAAATAGATGACGATTATGTTACGAAAGAAGCGCAGAGCCAGGGCTACGCCGCGCCGAATGAGCGCGTTTTTGTAGATGTTTCGGGAAGCTGATAAAAAGAAAGGCTTTCTAAAAATACAAAGGAGGACGCAGTACGGAGTATGGGACTCGAAGTAGGTACTATTTGTAACGGAAAGGTCACATCTATCGCGAAATACGGAGCGTTTGTCTCGCTTGAAGAGGGAAAGAGCGGGATGGTACATATTTCCGAAATTTCGCACACTTATGTAAATGACATAAGTGAACATCTGAAGGTTGGTCAGGAAGTAAAGGTAAAGGTAATCGGTATTGATGAGAACAAGCGCATAAGCTTGTCGATAAGAAAAGCCGAGCCGAAGCCTGAAAGACCTGCGCAAAGCTTCCAACCGAGGAGCAATCCTGCGCGTGAGCAGTCGGAAATGTCGTTTGAGGATAAGCTCAAGCAGTTTATGCAGGACAGCGACAGCAAGATTTCCGGGATTAAGCAGTATTCAGACAGAAAAGCGGCAAGCAGACGTCCGCGCAGATAACCAATGCACTAAAGTCCGGGCAGGACTGCAACAAAATGTAGATTGTTGCAGTCTTGCCCGGTATTTTTTCGCGAACTTTTTAATATAATTAAGTGTCAACAAAAAAGGAGATACTTAAAAATGAGAAAGAGAAGAAAAAAACGAGGTTTATTGCTTCTTGCGACGGTGTTTATGCTCAGTGCCGCAGCGATACGCCTGCTGTCATCAAGCGGCGCGGAAAGATATATAAAAGAAAAGCTTGTTCACTTGCTGTCTGATGAAGAATTTGTAAGGTATGCAATGTCGGGGCAAACACCGCTTATCCACAGTGACGGAGAGAAAAAAGTTTTGCGTGCCTTTGCTTCTCAACTGCCGTATACGGATGATAAGGGGGAAAACGCGCCGGAGCCGGAGCTTGAGCAAGCGGAGGCAAGACAAGAAAAAAAGGAAAGCCTCACGGTGTGGGAATATACCCCGGGCGGTGAGAAAAAGGAGAAGACATATCCGATAGAAAATACAACCATAAGTCCGAAATCCGATAAAGGATATGTGCATCACGAAAGCATATGGGTAAAGAATGACAGCACAAAGGGAATTGATCTTAAATGGTTGCTTTCTGCAAAGCTTCCGTTCAAGCTTACGGGAAGCGGCCCGCATGTGCTTATAGTGCACACTCACGGAAGCGAGAGCTATCTCCCGCAAGGCAGGGACACATATACCCTTACGGACGTGGAGCGCACATCGGATAAAAAATACAATGTTATACGCGTCGGGGACGAGCTTGAAGCGGCATTAAAGGCAGAGGGGATATCTGTTGTGCATGACCGTAATATTTACGACAGTCCGTCGTATAACGGCTCATACACACGTACTCTTGAAAGCATAGGCGCACATTTAAAGAAAAATCCGTCAATCAAGGTTGTGATAGACGTTCACCGCGATGCAATGACGGCAAACGACGGAACAAAATACAGAACGGTGGCCGAGGTGAACGGTCAGCGCGTAGCTCAGATGATGCTCGTTATGTCTACCGGCGAGAGCGGATTGCCGCATCCGGATTGGGCGGAGAATTTAAAGCTTGCGGTTAAGCTTCAGAATGCAATGGCAAGTAAATACCCGGATATAATGCGCCCGATAAATCTGCGCAAGGAGCGTTTTAATATGCACGCGACGAAGGGGTCTATGCTCGTTGAAGTGGGAACAAGCGCAAATTCGCTCTCAGAAGCGATTGCATCCGTAAAGCTTTTGGGAAAAGAACTTGCAGGAATACTGAAAACAGCAAAATAAGGTGTGGTGATTTTAGCTCACCACACCTTATTTAAGTTAATTACTTCCCGACGCAGAAGCGGCTGAAAATTTCGTTGATTATCGTATCCTGCGCAGAATTGCCGGTTATTTCGCCGAGAATGTTTATTGCAGCCTCAATATCGCTGACGGCAAGATCAGCGTAAATCCCGCCGGCAAATGCGTCTGCGGCGGCGCGTATGCGGTCTTCCGCACGGTTAAGCGTTGATGCGTGGCGGGGATTGGTAAGCGTTCTCCCGTCACAGGGAATATCTGAAACGTTAAAAATTTCGCATATCTTGTCAACAACGGCGCGTGTTCCGGTGTTCAGCTTTGCGGATATTTCGATAACCGGAAGGTCACCGAAAACGCTCTTGTCGATAACCGTGCCGAGATCGTTCTTGTTCATAACGCAAAGGCTTCTCGCGCCCTTTGCAAGGTCGAGTGTCTGCATATCATATTCATCAAGAGGTGAGCTTCCGTCAAATACCGCAACCACGATATCGGCATCGCGTGCCGCCGCTTCGCTTCGTTTGATACCAAGGCGTTCAGGTTCGGTGTCGGCGTTGCGGAGTCCCGCGGTGTCAATAAGATGAAGCGCAATGTTTCCTGCACGCAGGGATTCCTCAACCGTATCGCGCGTTGTTCCCTCTATATCGGTAACAATGCTTCGCTCTGTGCCGAGCAGTGCATTCAGAAGTGAGGATTTTCCGACATTCGGCCGTCCGATAAGCGCAACGCGGATTCCCTCGCGGAAAATCCTGCCTGAGGAATATGTTCCGGCAAGAGCTTTTGCGCTGTCAGCGCAGGAGTATAGCTTTGCGGCAAGCTCATCGCGCTCTGTCTGTTCAATTTCGTCATCGGGATAATCCACAAACGCGTAAAACTCCGCAGCTATGGAAGTGAGAGAGGACGAAATTGCGGAAATTTCGCAGCCTAACCGTCCGTTCATCTGCTCGGCGGCATTCTTTGCGGCAAGCTCGGTTTCCGAGTCGATAAGGTCAATTACAGCCTCTGCCTGAGTTAAGTCCATTTTTCCGTTTAAGAATGCCCGGCGGGTAAACTCACCTGCAGCTGCGGGGCGCGCACCGGCGTGAAAGAGGGAGGAGAGAACGGTTCTCAGAACGGCGGTTGAGCCGTGGCAGTAAAGCTCGGCAGAGTCCTCTCCGGTAAAGCTTGCGGGGGCTTTGAAAAATACGCCCATGCCGTAGTCGCAGACCTCGCCGCTTTCCGAAAGCATTTTCCCTGTTACCATTTTGCGCGGTTCGGAAATATCGCCGGAAAAGACTTTTTTTGTAATCTCAAAGGCGTTATCGCCTGAGATGCGTATTATGCCTATTGCACTTTTGGAAGGCGGGGTTGCAACCGCCGCAATTGTATCGCTCATAAATAAGATAACCGCGCGCGTTATCAGCACGGTTTTCTCCTTTCAGATAAGTTTGATGTCAATTTCGTCTTGCAACATAGAAAATGCGTTGCTCATCATCAGCGGGGGGATTTTCGGAAAGCTCTCCGAAAACAGCGAGAAGGGAAAATTCCGCATTTTCAAGCGCGTTTTTTATCTCATCGTATGAATGGGCACGCTCTGTGTGTTCCTCTTGTTCTCTTGACCACAGCTCGCCGCAGTTTTTGAATATATCATAAAAAAACGTGCACAGCTGCGAGTCTTTATCATACTCCGCGCTCCATGTGCAGAAGAAATCCTCGCTTTCGCGAAGAAACACTGAGCCGTCAAGATTTCGGAATTTTTCATCGGTATTCACATCGAATATAAAAAGCCCGCCGGGACGGATAAAAAACTTGAGTCGAGCAAAAGCTTGATTAAGAAGCTCATAGCTTGTGAGATAATTTATGCTGTCAAGGCAACACACCGCGGCATCAACGGTGCCGTAAAGGTCAAGCTCTTCCATGCTCTGGTGCAGAAACATTGGCGGAGTTCCGGAAACTGTCCACGCCTTTGCCTGAGCTTCAGCGAGCATATCCTCAGAGGCGTCCGTGCCGATGACCTCAAACCCACGCTCGACTAAAATTACCGAGAGAGAGCCTGTGCCGCAGGCAAGATCAAGAACGTCGTGTACTCCGTCTTTGTCGGAATATTTATCAAAAAGACCGGTGAGATAGTCTGCCCATAGCGAATAGCGGACATCGCCGGTAAACTCATCGTAGCATTCTGCGAGTGAAGTGTAGCTGCTCATAACTTTTCCTCCGGTTGGGATGATTGTATATTTGTTTTTGCCATTTTACGCTGTTTATATTGCAGCTTGCTGAGCAATGTAAAGTATCCGATAAGGGTTACGGCAAAAGCACCTATGGCATCGATTATGATATCCTTCATAGTATCGCCGAGGGCGGCGTGACCGATAAGCTCGGTTCCGTCAGAGAGACGGAATTTTTGCATATTCAGACCGAAAATTGCATCGCCGGTAAATTCGTATATTTCCCACAGCGCGCCTACAGCGAGTGCAAAGCAAAAAGCAAACAAGCATATAAAAAGCGGACTTAAGGTGACGTGTATTTTTTCGGAGTCATTCAGTATTCGCACAAGCGTAAAGCCGAGGGCACCGAGCATGGAGCCTGAAAAAGCATGGAGAATGGTATCCCAGTGGGGGATGAGATAATAAAAGTTTCTTACTTCGCCGAGGTATATGGCACAGTACAGGAAGATAAAATAAAGAATACTCATATAGTTTGGAAGTTCAAACGACCATTTGCGCTCAATAAGCGCAGGAAGACCGATAACAAGAAGACCGAGACAGCATTGGATAAGCATAAGAACATAGTCACTGCGCAGATGAGTTCCCACATCCGGAGCAGCAACATGTTCAGGGGTTATTGCAATTTTTATAACAGAATAGCCTATTGACAGAAAAAGCGTGATAAAAACAAATATGCCGATACCGCGCTTCCAATTGATTTTATTTTTCATAGCAGTCATCACCTTTATAAAAATTATATATTATCAGGATAAAATTGTCAATAAATCCCGAAATATATACTTGCACAAATTGCGATATACATATATAATATACATTGGATGAAAATAAAGGACGTGGAATTGTATTGACCTATATAGTAATCGACCTTGAATGGAATCAAGCGAGAAGCAACCGCGATGTCGTTGAAGACAGCGCGGGCAATAAGCTTTACGGGGAGATAATTCAGATAGGAGCTGTAAAGCTCGGAGCGGACTTGAGGATTGCGGATGAGCTGAAAATAAATGTGCGCCCGAGGTATTATAAGCTGATTCACAGAAAAGTGCGCCAGATAACAGGCATAAATCAGGATGATCTTGAAAAAGGAGAAGAGTTCCGGAATGCGATGCAGACTCTTCGTGCATGGTGCGGAGAAGATTTTGCATTCCTCACATGGGGACCCGATGATATAAGGATTCTCAGACGTAATATAGAAATGTATGGCGATGATTCCTCGTGGGCAGAAACGTGGTTTAATCTTCAGGCGATATACAATATCCAGACTCAATCCGGAGATAATCAAAAATCCCTTGCAACTGCGATGGAGCATTTTAGTATCGTGCCCGAAGAACCTCTTCACGATGCTCTCAATGACGCTTATTACACGGCGCTCGTTGCCGAGCGGCTTGATATCATACAGGGAATAGCAGATCTTCTTCAGGCAGAGCGCCGGCGCACCGTCCTTGATGAAACACAGCCGCTTCTTGCAGAAGTGTATTCCGGATATAAGCTGCGCCGTGAGATATTCCGCGACAAAGAGGCAACAAGTGTCCGGTGCCCGGAATGCGGAAAAGAGTGCTTGGATGTAAAGAAATGGGTGAGCGAAAAAAACGACAGTTATATTACGCTGGCTTCATGTCCGGAGCACGGAGAATATATTGCACGTATGACCGTAACGAAGAGCGGAGCTATCAACAATGTGTCAAAGATTGTTTACGCGGCTGGCGGGGGTGCGGCGCTGTTTTATTCAAAGCGAGCAAAGAAGGAAGAAATGCGGAAAACCCGCAGAAAAAAGAAGGTTAAGAGTGTATCTCCGCGAAAAAAAGCAAATTCTGTTGAAAAAAGTTGAAAAATATGATATAATTGGAAGCGTATTTGTGGGATGAGTATATGCGGTGAAAATTGCAAATTAAGGGGATAAAGTATTTATGGGAGAAAAAAATAAGCGCAGGCGCCGCTTTGGGGATCGTTATGACGGTTACAGGGTAAAAAACTTAGACCCTGTTTTTACTGTTATTCCTCATATTATGCGCACGCGGCTTGACAGTCAGATTTTTTTTGAAGAGCAGATAGATATTTCAGGGCTTCGCAAGTTCATCGTCGAGAACCGAAAGGATATACCGGGGCTTTCGATGTATCACTTTTTTGTTGCGGCGCTTGTCAGAACCGTTGCACAGCGTCCTCGCGTAAACCGCTTTGTCAGCGGAAGAAAAATTTTTGCGAGGAACTACATAAGAGTATCGCTTACCGTGAAAAAATCTATGCATGAAGACGGTGAGGAGGGAAACCTCACGCCGGATTTTGAACCTACCGACACATTGCAAGATGTAACGGAAAAGTTTAATGCCGCGCTTGCAGAGGTGCGGGCTGAGGAGGAAGCAACAGCGAGCGGGAATGATACGGATGCCATAGTAAAGCTGTTGAATTACCTTCCCGGGTTTCTTATAAAATTTGTGGTGTGGTCAATCCGTTCTCTCGATTCCGTCGGACTTATGCCGAAGATAATAAATAAGGTGAGCCCGTTCCATTCGTCCGTGTTCGTAACGAATGTCGGTTCAATCGGGCTTAATCCGGTGTATCATCATCTGTATGAGTTTGGTACAACGTCTATGTTTATGGCAATCGGAAAAAAAGAAATTGTGAATACGTTAAACCGTGACGGAACGCTTGAGCATAAGCATGTTATAAATATGCGCTTTGTTCTTGATGAGAGAATTTGTGACGGATATTATTTCGCATCTGCCATAAAGCTGTTTAAGCATTACGTTAAAAATCCGGAGCTTCTTCTCACACCGCCTGATTACATAGGCGAGGATGCTTGATTCTTTCAAAGAACAGCCTCAGAACTCATAAAAAAGAAAAACAAATGCCCGCACAATCGGAAAATCTCCGACCGTGCGGGTTGATTATTTTTTTGTTTTTATCTTTTTTCAGAGATGTCGTTTACGGGAGAGTCGAGGAATGTTATGGTGTAGGTGCGGTAATTGTTGGTGTTAAGATATCGCAAAATGCGAGTCAACGCACCGGTATGAATATCCGAGTCGGAAAGCGTAAGCACCGGAACAGAGGCAGAGGTTGCTTCGAGGCGTGAAATTGCGGAGCTGTACACGCGTGATGAGGTATTTCCCTGCGGGGATATATGTCCGTCCCAGATTCGGTAACCGAGCGATATGATGTGGTCAACCGTGTTTTCGGAAAGCGACTTACTGCCACCGGGAACACGCAGAAGGCGTGTTTTTATTTTTACAGCTTCAAAAAGATTTTCATTTGCAAGGTCAAGCGCCGTTGAGAGCGTATCGCCTCCGGTGGAAAAGTCAGAGTCGCCGTTCTGAGAAAGAGTTCCTATAGCGTGCCCTGCCGAGAAAGCACGGCGCAGCTCATTATCATATTCGTGAATTACATTGCCCTGCACAAAAAAGGTTGCACGATATCCGTAACGTGAAAGCGAGTCGAGTATGCTTTTGAAGTTTTTACCATCAGTTATATTAAAAGAAAGCCTTATGTTTTTGCGTGTCACTTCCTCCTCGGGATCATCATCCGGTTGCGGTTGTGGTTGGGGAGCAGCGCTGCCGGCATTTTGCTGTTCCTTGCTCGCTTTGTATGCGGCGAGAAGATCCGGGATCTCGTTCTGTGCGATATATATAAACATATTGTTCGGGATATCGCCTGAGCGCTTTATACGTATCATGGGAAGCTCGGAAAGATACGTATATTCAAAACCGAGCATCTGAGCCGTGAACTGGACAGGAACATAAACCGTTCCGGATGCGGCAAAGGAAACAGCTTTGTACGGGATTTTTTCTGCGGCGGTATACGCAACTGTTTTGTTGAGGTCAAATATAAGCGTTGTGTCCCATGTGTACAAAACGAGCATTCGTTCTGCCGCGTTATAAGAGCTGTTTACATTGAGGTTTCCTTTTGTGAAGCACTGATAATCTATGTACCACACGCCGCTGGAACGTATCGGCATCGCATCGGTAAGCGGAAGCACCGTGTTTCCTGCGGCAACAAAAACCTCACCGTCAGCACCTGCCGGCAACGCAAACAGCAAAGTGAAAATACACACTATAAGGATTAAAGTCACTGTTTTTTTCAAAGCAAGTCACCCCTTTACACCTTATATTATACAGTTTCAGCACGTATTTTGCAATATACAAATTTTTTGAAGCTAAGAAAGGTAATACTTTGCGGGGAAATTTCATATTCTCACATAGAACGGAGTGAGGATATGAAAACAGGTTCGCAAATTATACAGGCGATAAACAGTGCTCTGTGGGGAGTGCCGATGCTCGTGTTGCTTATGGGATGCGGGGTGTATCTTACGTTTGCTTTGCACGCTTTTCAGCTTACGCGTGCACGTATGTGGATGCGAGAAACCTTCGGCTCGTTGTTTAGGAAAAAGAACGGGCAGGGGAACGGGATTTCGCCGTATCGCGCTGTCAGCTCTGCGCTTGCATCCTCGATAGGTACAGGGAATATAGTGGGTGTTGCAACGGCAATTGCTGCGGGCGGTGCGGGTGCCGTTTTCTGGATGTGGGTGTCGGCAACCTTTGGAATGGCAATAAAATATGCAGAAATACTCCTTGCCGTAAAATTCCGGCGCAAGGATAAATGCGGATATCACGGCGGACCTATGTACTACATTGAAGAAGGTCTCGGAAAGGGATACAAATGGCTTGCCGTGATGTTTGCTTTTTCGGGAATGCTTGCCTGCCTCGGTATGGGGGCTATGAATCAGTCAAGTTCAATTGCAGCCGTGATACAACCGTATACTCATATATCAAAGCCTGTGTGCGGTGCAATTCTCGCAATAATTGCAATTCTTGCAGTAAGCGGGGGAATTGCACGCATATCAAGCGTGACATCGGCGCTTGTTCCGATAATGGCAGGAATGTACATACTTGCTGGAATAGTCATTATATGTATTTCACCGAGGGATATATACGGAGCTTTTTGCGAGATAATATCTTCGGCTATTGCACCGTGTGCAATATACGGCGGAGCAGCGGGAACGGCGGTACGAAGCGCCGTGCGCTATGGCGTTGCAAGAGGTGTTTTTTCAAATGAGGCGGGACTTGGCACTTCTCCGATAGTACACGCTGCGGCAGATGCAAAAGGTCCGGTGCAGCAGGGCTTGTGGGGCGTATTTGAGGTGTTCGTCGATACAATTGTTGTATGCACGGTGACGGCGGTTGTTATCATCGGCTCCGGGACGCATCTCGGAGAAGCTTCCGGTGCGGGGATGGTGACGCTTGCGTTTGAAAAATATTTCGGGCACTTCGGCGGTGTATTTGTGGCAACTGCAACGGTAATGTTTGCCGTTTCAACCATTCTCGGCTGGTCGTATTACGGCGAGAGTTGTATCGGCTATCTCTGCGGAAACAGACAGAGCATCGCAAAAGCGTACAGAGCTCTGTTTGCGGCGGCAGTTTTTCTGGGCGCGGTTATGCACGGTGATACAGTGTGGGAACTTGCAGATATGTTCAATGGAATGATGATGGTGCCGAACCTGATCGCCGTAATATCCCTTTCGGGAATTGTCGTAAAAGAAACGAAAAACGCTATCAAAATGAAATAAACATTCTGATAGCGTTTGACTGTTATATGAAATTACACTACTCTCAAACAAAGATAGACGAAAACGAGCCGTTTTGTTGGTTTGACTGCTATATGAAATTACACTACTCTCAAACCCGTCTCGCTTGCGTTGTCGTCGTCGCATAGTTTGACTGCTATATGGAATTACACTACTCTCAAACCACCTACAAGCAGAGCGGAACAAGCGACCTGTTTGACTGCTATATGAAATTACACTACTCTCAAACCAGACGGAGTATGACAGGTTTTGGGATGATGTTTGACTGCTATATGAAATTACACTACTCTCAAACGCTATTCACCTTAAAAATGCGCTTAACACTGTTTGACTGCTATATGAAATTACACTACTCTCAAACCTCAAATTCATGATGGCGGAGTAATCTTGCCCTACAAAACAAGAGTAATTTCATATAGCAAGCAGTGTTATATGACGCACAAATCATTATCTATAATAAGCTTGTGCTCATTTTTGGAATTATATTTCTAATACCCCTCAAAAAGAAGCAGATAGAGCTTTTCGTATCTGAAAAACTTATAAACGTCTTCTATGTCTTTTTCCGAAAGAAATTGCTTAAGATTAACAAAAGCAAAAACAGTTTTTCCGAAAAATTCGTTTTCTACCTTCGCATAATTGCAGATTTTTTCCGGCAAAGACGAATGGATATCCGACACAGTTACAGGTGCAGCTTTGAGAAGCATCGCTATATCTATTGAATTTTCAAGGTGCACGGAAATATCAAAATCAGAAATAAGCTCAAGCATATACTGCTCAATCGAGGACATAAGCTCCGATGTTTTTGCGAAAAGTTCGCCATCAAATGCTTTTTCCGAAAGACGTGAGAGAAGCTTTGTTGCAAGTTTTCGCTCGTTTACCGAGAAACCGAACATATCTCCGACGAAGGTGATGTTCTTCTCTACAGGACGCTCGTTGTGTGAATCGGAAAGAATGAATTCTCCTTCATTGCCGTCGCATTGAAGAGATAACTCATTCATAAGTGAATAAAAAAGAGAACTGTTCTCTATTATTATAACATTTGCTTTCTCATCTTGCAAGGGGAAATGTTCACCAAAGACGGAATGGAAGAGCTTCACAAAACCACCAACCTTTCATCGGTATCAATAACAATGCTTTGCTTTTCTCCGAGAACATACGCCATCTTCGAATATTGCTTTTCCGTTATGGCAAGCATTTGTATAATTCCTTTTTCAGGTGAAGCTTCACGAACTTTTTTCATTATTGATTCCAATACAGTTATGTTAAGGGCAAGCTTGCTGTAAACAGAGTTTTGGACCATAATAAATCCGCTTTTAATTAGGAATTTGCGAAATCTTGAATATGCTCTGCGCTTGTCGCGAGATTACAACCGTTCGCCAGCTCATAATGTTTTGAGGTCAATGGGATTTTGTTTGAACAGACCAGTTGCAGATTGATTGATAATAGCGACGTTTTTTAGTGAAGTTATGTTTTTGGGTATAATTATTCTTCCTGCTGTTTTATTGCTGTTTACAGAGCTTAAATCTACAAACCGAGCATCGCAACTTAAGACAATAAGAATAAGTTTTAAAACATCACATTGCTCGGATAACGACATTGTTTCAAATTTTGATTCGTTGATTTTCTTGCCTGCTTCTCCAAATTGGGGAGCGTAAGCAGTCTTCATTTTATCAACAAGTGCATCAAAAAGGTGTAAGTTATTTTCTTTGTTGATTTCGGAATTATATTCTTCTGCAGATATAGTGGATTTTGTTGTTGCCACATAGTTGATATATTTTAAGACAACTTTTACATAGGCGTAATTCTCTTTATCAAGAATAAGTTGCATTGCATTTTTAAAAACTAAAGAATCACCTGTTCTTCCGCTTATATGCATATAGAATCCATCAATGCAGAAAAGAGTGTTCAGCTTGATTTTGGGAATGAGAACGCGGTGGTCGATGAGGTTTTGGTTATCTTTCAGGAATGTGTCAAGAACAGTTTTGTCCTTTGCTATCTGCTCGGAAAGATAAACGGGAACGTATTCAATTGTGCGAACACATTTCCCCTTTTTTGTGTGTTCAACAAGACAGAAATACGCAGACGAAACTTTGTTATAGCCGCCATATTTTTCGGTGTCTGCAAGCCTCGGGTCCGATTTGAGCGGCATAAGACCCTTCGCTTTTTTTACGGGCTGGATATTGAAAAGTGCGCCTGTTTCTTCATATGCATATCTTGTAAACAGAATGTTATTCTTTTCGTATGTTTTCTTAACCTTTTCAATCGTCCCGTGTTCGCCCGCGCTCCAGGCGGTAACGCCGTTTCTTGCGACATCATAATCGAAAATCTTATGCATACTGTACGGCTGACGGTCGCGGCTGCGTATGAAGTTTATCGGATTTTTGGTGAATTTTGTATCAAACACGTTGCCGACAACGATGTTTACATATGCATCCTTTGCGTGGTGCAAATCGTTTATCTCGCGGCATTTAAGAAGGTCGTTTTCGTTCTTGAAATCTGAAACTACGCCCGCTTTGACATAAACAACGTCTGTATCGGGATAAAGTCTTTTCAGCGTTGCGGCAACAGCTTTGGTTGATTGCTGAGTCTCAACAAGCTGGCGTGCGATAAAGCCTGCAAGTTCTTCATCGGAGAAAGGGGTTACGCGCGTAAGACGGTCGAATTTTTTCTTTGAGATAAGGCCTTTTGCCAAAAGCAGGCGCCAGTGCGAGATGTTTTTTTCTCGCGTAATTGCATCCAGAGGATATGAGTCTGATTTTTGTATATTTTCCTTACGGTTGACAAGAACGAGGTTATCAAGGCTGTCATCTTTTGTTTTTGAGCGGGGATATATGTGGTCTATGTCATAAATATTATTATTCATAAGATCCGAAAGCTGAATTGCTTTTCCGGTATACATACATTTACCCATTTGGGTATAGTAAAGATACAGCTTTTTTCCGCGGAGGGATGCCTCGTCTTGATTTGATAAGCTTTCAAAAAGCTCCGGAGCTTCTTTTTTGCAATTTTTATAAAGCTCCAAAAGCTGATTTTTGCGAGAAACGGTACGTTTTTTCTCTCCGCCGCCACGCGCTGTCTCGATGAATATTTTCTTGGCTGGATGCCCTGTTATTTTTTCTATTTCTTTTATAATGGTAAGTGTTTGCCAGATACCGCGTTTTATGTTCGGAGAAACATAGAGATCCTTTACCAAAGAATCGTAAGAAAATGTCGGGATTCCGGAAAATTCTGCGTTCCTTGCTTCAATGTTTTTTGTGAAGAAGTGTGAACCCGAGAGAAGCTGCATAAGGTTTTCCTGAGTATTCCAAAGTGCATCTGTTATACTTAACCAAGTGCATTCTCCGGTTGAAGGATTAACCTCCGGAATTTCCTTCAGAAATGCATATGAGAAATTTCCCCAACCTGAGAATTTCATTCTTGAAATTTTGTTTATCTGATCGGTTGAGAAATATCCGTCGCCGATTTTAGAAAGGCGGGATTTCAGAATTTCGGTATCATCGTGGAAAAGAACAACTGCATTGATTGCTTCTTCGGCACAGGTAAGGTTAAAACCTTTTCCAAGGAGACTGGAAAACTCAATATAAGAAGCCATACTTGATTTGAAGTCACCGTCAATTCCGCTTATTTCGTCTTTAGATTTATCGAAACCTGCATTGATTGTGAGAAAATGTTTGAGGTCATTCATTTTAACCTTTTTGCGAGTAAGGAAAAGCTCGTTGTATATTTTCTGCTTAAGAGGAACAGGCAAAGCTTCGCCGTTGATTTTTACATTGTTAAGATCGTTGAGAACCATATATTTACTGTAAAGAATTGAGTGCTTCGGTAAGACATCCTCGCCGATGAGATACGTGCATTTATTCGTCATACGTCGGATAAAGTTTTCGGCACTTTGCTCGGTGTCGACAACGCTTTCAAAGTTCCAGGGAGTGATTTTTTCGCTTGAACGTTTAACGATCCAGCAATTACCGCTATCCTTGTGTGCATCGTTAAGCGGACCTATGTAATAAGGGATTTTGAAGGAAAGAAGCTTTATGATTTTTTCAGAAACCGTAAGTCCTTGCTCATCTTTTTCGGAAAGGAACGGGAAGCTTTTTTCTGCATTTTGGAGGATTGCACGAAGCTCCGCAAGGTTAAGCTGATAGGGAACAACACTGTTTTCGTTCGAACGTTGCTTTGGAAGCAACGTTCCGTTTTCGATGCCGTCAAGAATGTAGCAAAGCTCCTTATCATCGGGATTTGAAATGTTTTTGAACTGTTTTTTGAGAAAATCACAGAAGGCAGCCTGGGTGCAAGTTTTGAGAACTCTTTTATGTTTTATGCCATTCTGCAATGCGCTTTTCGTATAAGCAACATAGTTATCCGCTGTTTCAATAGAACGGAAAATGGAATAGTATGTAGATTTTATGTATTTTTTAACAACTCTCTTAAGTGTAGCCAGATCTTTTTTGTGTTGCTCAAAAGAATTCACCTTTGCTTCGGATATGTATGTGTTTCCTTTGAGCATATCGGCAAGAATGGACCAATCATAAATAGCTTTCGCGGATTCGATGACGACCATTTTGTCTTGAAGAACATTTGAAAGCGAATCACAGATTGCGTCAAAATCTCCTGCAAGCGAAAAGCTTTTTATTTCCGCCGCTTTGAGGTCTTCTTCCAGCTTTTCTTCGTCAAAAAGAACGTGAAGTTTAGCGGCTCCGCCTGAAAGAAGGGCGCACAGCTCTGTCATCTGCTTGTTCTTACCGATGTCAAGAATGGCAGAAAGTTCTTTTTTCTTGGATGTGATTGATGCTTTTTTCTTAAGACACTCGGAAACTGCATCCGCATCGGCATCCGAGAAAGAAAAACCGAGTTCATCTTCAAGTGAATTGTTGAATGCAGTGAAAACTGTACCAAAGTCAGATGCGGCACTCATATCCTCTCCGGGGAAGAGAAAATGACCACGGTTTTTGATGATATGCGCTACTGCAAGATACAGAAGACGAACGTCTTTTATATCAGAACCCTCAATGAAATTTTTCCTGAGATGAAAGATTGTCGGATATTGCTTGTGGTAATCGCGGTCTGAAAAATCTGCATCGTTGAACAGGGCGTTTAACTGATGCGCTGTCTTATCTTCGGCGACGAATTTACTTTCTTTCAATCTGAGGAAGAAACCGGGATCATTCCCGGAAACTTCCTCGGCGAAAAGTTCCTGCAAAAGCATAAGCCGCTGATGTGTCCGTGCAGTGCGGCGTCGCGCGGTTCGGAATGCACGCCGCTCAACTGCTGTTGATCCTTCGTCAAAAAGCCGGATGCCCCACATTGCTTTTCCGTTGAACTTCAGAATATCATATTCAGGGCTCGTTACTGCCCAACCGACGGAATCCGTTCCGATATCCAATCCTAAATAATAATCGCCATATTGCTTTTTCATACTTGACATCCCCTTTTTAATGTGATATATTATAGTTAATCTCTGATTGCTATATGAGATTACACTACGAGTTCAAATAAAATTTTTTCAAAACGTCGCTTTGCGACTTTCACTGATGTGAAGACAGACCTGCCACTACGGTGGGTTTTTTGTTTTACTATAAACATTATAAACATTTTGAGGTTCCTTGTCAAATTTCCCTATGCCTTTTTATTGACTGAAAACGACAAAAGGAGTATAATAAAATCAATAGACAAAAGAGAAAAGAGGAAGCCCGGTGCAAGACGAAAGAAGACAGGAAGCGCGGCGCACAATGATGCTGTCCGAGCCGATACATAAGATTATACCGAAGATGGCGATACCAACGATTGTAGCATTTCTGATAAACTCGATTTATTCGCTTGCCGATACTTATTTTGTAAGCTCGCTCGGCACGAATGCCACGGCAGCGGTCAGCGTCAATTCATCGCTCGATCAGCTTATAATGATGTGCGGCTCAATGCTTGCGCTTGGCGCTAACAGCTATATTGCGCGTCTTCTCGGAAAAGGCGACGACAAAAAGGCAAGCTGCGTTTTATCCACGTCTTTTTTTACGGCACTCGGAATAGGACTGCTCCTCGCAGTTTTCGGCAGTATCTTTATAACGCCGATGGTGCGGCTTTTAGGCGCGACGCCCACGTGTGAAAAGTATTCTGTGGAATATGCCGCATATGTTTTGCTTGCGGCTCCGTTTATGGCGTCAAGCTTTGTTATGAATCAATGTCTGCGCTCTGAAGGCAGTGCAACGCTTTCGATGATAGGAATGGGCTTTGGCGGAATTCTCAACTGCATCCTTGATCCGATTTTTATTTTCGGGCTTGATATGGGCGTTGCGGGTGCATCGCTTGCAACTGCAATTTCAAAGCTTGTGAGCTTTTCAATTCTGATTTTTCCGTACATCACCCGCCGCAGTATGCTGCATTTATCGCTGCGCAATTTCAGCCCGACAAAGGATATTGTATATGAGGTTATAACTGTCGGATCGTCTTCTATGTCCAGGAGCGGGCTGGCTGTGGTTGCAAGCATTATGCTCAATGATCTTGCAGGAAACATTTCGGATTCCGTTCTTGCGGGAATCGGTGTCTGCACTAAGATAATGATGTTTCCGTTCAGCATCATTCTCGGCTTCGGAAGCGGGTTTCAGCCGGTTGCGGGATTCAACTGGGGCGCAAAGCGGTATGACAGGGTGCGTAAAAGCTATGGCTTTTCTTCCGCGGTTGCGCTTGCCGGCTCAATTACCATGGGGATTGTCCTTGCTGTATTTGCAGACTGGCTTATCGTGAAGTTTGCCGGAACTGATATGGAAATGCGCAGAATAGGCGCCTTGTGCATACGCCTGCAGTGTATTGCGCTTCCGATACACGCATGGGTGGCGGTTGTCAATATGCTGTGCAACAGCCTCGGGAACGCCGGCGGAGCTTTTTTGCTTGCAACCTCGCGGCAGGGAAGCTGCTTCATACCGATTTTATATCCTCTTGCACATATTTTCGGTGCAGTGGGAGTTGCCGCCGCACAGGCAGTGGCAGATGTTCTTACGCTTTTGCTCGCCGTGCCGATAATGATTTTCGTAACAAGGA
Organism: Eubacteriales bacterium; assembly: GCA_045539475.1. Taxonomy (GTDB): domain Bacteria; phylum Bacillota; class Clostridia; order Oscillospirales; family JAAYXM01; genus SIG480. Next base: position 30,698 of record JAZQFJ010000097.1, read on the forward strand.
AAATAAAACGCGCAGAAAAAGAAGGTTAAAAAGCTCAAAAGCCGCCCATCAGGCGGCTTTTGCTATACCGTTACTTTTTCAGAAACACTTGCGGAATACTCTTTTACACCGGTTACGGTCTCGCCGTCCACCTGCATAGCGCACGGCTTGTCGTAGATGATAGTTACTTCCTTTGCTGTATATTGCTTTATGTATTTTTTGAACTTTATATGCTCGCCTTTAAAAATAGTGGGAAGAATTGTCAAAAGGCGGAGCTTCCCGCATCCGTGAGCGACAAGGACGGTAAGCTCTTCGTCCTCACGCCGGCGCGTCGGCGCAACCATCATTCCGCCGCCAAAAAATCGTCCTTTCATTGTCGGGGTAAGCCAAACGCGCTCGAAGCGGTGCTCAATACCGTCGAGAATGACGGTTGCGTTTACCGGCTTGAATTTAAAGAGAATTGCCTCGACGGCAATGGCGGTATAATTTATCTTTTTACCGGTCTTTTTTCTGCGCTCATTTCCGAGCTGACACACAAATCCGTCAAGCCCGTAGCCGATGCCGTTGATGAATCTGCGCCTTTGTCCGTCCAGACACATATACGGAAGATCGCGTATGTATTCGTTTATGCAAAAAGGCTCAGAACCGTTTGGCTTGTCAAGATCGTGCAGAAAATCGTTTCCGCTGCCGATTGCATAATAGAGAATATTGTTTTTCACTTCAATTCCGTCGATAGAGTTTACAAATCGGCTGAGCGTTCCGTCACCGCCGCAGATGATAACTTCATCTTCGAAATCAAGTGAAGCAAAAAAAACATCCCAGTCAGAAATCTTCGTAAGGTCTTGGTAAATAAGCTCGTGACCGATATACAGCGCATAGAGTTTCTTTGCATTTTCTGCACCGTGTTCATCTCCTGCGTGCGGATTGTATAAAATATATTTTCTCATATTCCCATCACCCTTATGTCGAACTATGTCTATTATACTTGAAATGTGCAAAAATTTCAAGTACAAGTGCTTCTGGATGTTGATTTTGTGCAAATTGTGTGCTATAATTAAATAGCATATATAATACAATGCCATAGTTATATATTGCGGGCGTGTATCACACAAAATTTTTTGTGTGATGTAATGATTAGAAGAAAGAAGATGCAGATAAAAATGGCAATAACTTATGAAAGAAAAAAGCAAAAGCACAGTAACATTTTATACACAATTATCACTGCGGTTTTAATATGTGCGGTTTTTTTGGCTATGGTTACGACTTTTTACATCAAGGCTGAGGACGATGCTTATGAAATGCTTCATATCCAGACAAAGCAGATAAAAGACGATTTAACCTTGCAGCTAAAATCGGACAGAGAAAATCTTGTTACGATGGCAAGCTTTGCAGCAAAGCTTTACTCAGACGGTGAAAGCTATAACCTTATGTTTGAATCGTTTAAACCCATTGGCTTGCTTTCTAATATTGGTATATTAAATCCCGATAATACCTTTGTTACAAAAATGGGCTCGGTTAATCTGAACGGCAAAATTTCTTTTTCGGAGGAAGCTGCGCGCGGAGAATACATAAGCGGAAGAATCCCCGATCTTACGAGTGATGGAAAAGAACTTATAAGAAGCGCAGTTCCTATTAAAGTGAATGGAAAAACAGTTGGCATTTTATACGGTGTAATTCCGCTTGACACGATAGGTGAAAAATATAACAATATGGCAAAAGAGCTTGATGCTCAGCTTTTTGTTTATGATAAAAAAACAGGAAAATTTGTTATAGACACACTGGGTAAAAACCCCGGCGAACTGTCGGATTTTAAGGACAGAGAATATAATAACGGATATTCTTATGAAGAGTTAGCTAACAATGATAAAGGCTATTCTTCGTTCAGGTCGATACTTACAGGGGAGGATTTGTACATTCATTATTCCACCCTTGAGGATTTTGGCTGGGGACTTATGCTTGCACGTTATGAAAATCAGGTGTTTGCGGAAACGCATAAAATATCCCGCAATCTGTTTATTGTTTTTGCTTCAATCATTCTGATTGTATTAATTTACCTTGAGCTGATATTAAACAGCGAAAAGAAAAGATCAAAATTAAATTCAGAAGCTTCAACCATCAGACATCTTCTTTTAGAAATAAACCAACAGCACGAAAACATAAATTCGGCTTTAAAGCGAATAAAAGAGTTTTCGAGTGCACGTTCCTGCTTTTTTGCGGATACCGACGGAGAAGATCATTACTATATCAGACCTTCTTTAAAAGAAAAACGTTTGTTGGGAGACGAAAGAAAATATTTTATCGGTGAGCTTTTCAGGTATGCCGCGAAAATCCATACCGGCGATTCTTCTACAGGCTTTATGCGAATTATTCCGAACGGACATCTTCTGAAAACGAATCCGGAATTATATCACTTTTTGTTAAATAACAGCATCAAAGATGTATCTTTTGCTATTATAACTGACAAAAATAACCATGTCAGCATCCTGGGAACAATAAATCCCAAGAGAAGCTCCGATATCAGAAAGCTTATTGAAGATGTTGTAATTTGCTTTTCAATCGCTATATACAACAAAAAACATCTTAACAGAACGGAGCTTGCCGCAACAACGGATGCACTTACCGGAGCTTTAAACCGTGTTGCATACAAAAAGGATATCCTGATGTTTGATAAAGAAAAACCGGAAGAATTTTCATGCATTTATATTGATGTTAATGAGCTTCACATCAGAAACAACAAGTACGGGCACGCCGCAGGCGATGAGATGCTTATCTATATTGCCAATTCGTTAAAAGAAGTGTTCTTCGGACATAGCATTTACCGTATGGGCGGCGATGAGTTCTTAGTATTCACAAAGAAAATCTCACAGAACGATGTCAAGCAGAATATAGAGACATTTATTGAGCAATTGAAGCCTATGGGTTACAATGTGGCTATCGGTATGTCTTACAGAATGAAAAACACAAACTGCGAGGAAATGGTAAGAGAAGCTGAAGTAAGAATGTATGAAGCAAAGGCTCAGTATTATCAGAACAAAGAGCAGATAAGCATTTCTGAAGACAAAGACAAAAATTATGTTTACACGAAAACAGGAATAAGAGAAATTGATACTATGATATCCGTTATGAAAGAGCATTACAACGGCATATACAGAGTGTCGCTTGAAAGTGACAATGCTCACAGAATTCTTATGCCTGCTTATCTCGGTTACAAGGAGGATGAAGAAAACTTCTCAAAGTTGCTCTCAAAATACATTCACGATATTGTTCATCCTGATTTTAACAGAGCTGTTATGAGCTTCTTGAATTATGATGCAATAAAAAGGCAGATTTCGGAAGGTAAAACACCGTCAATTACATACAAAAAGACACATGGCGAAACGGTTACGCTCAGCGTATACAACCTGACCAACGATAAAGATAATGTAAAAGATACTCTTTGGGTTTTTGCCAAATAATAAAGTCGATAGCAAACGGAGGAATCATGAATTGACACTGCAAGTAATCAGGTTCGCAATTGTGGGAGCAATTTCCGCTTTTGTGGATGTGGGAGTTCTTGTTGCATTAAAAGAGCTTTTGTGCGTGGATGTCCTTATTTCTTCCGCAATCTCTTTTTGCGTTTCCGTCACGGTAAACTATTTTTTGAGTATGACCTTTGTTTTTAAAGGTAAAAATCAAAGTAAGCTTTATGAATTTATAATTTTTGTATTGCTTAGTCTTGGAGGACTGATGTTAAATCAGTTGATTTTGTGGATTGGTGTTAAATTTACGTCCGTATATTACCTTGCAGTGAAATTTTTTGCTATGGTAATTGTGCCGTTTTATAACTTCATAACAAGAAAAATGTTTCTTGAGTCAAAGAGAAAATGAGTGTGAAACGTTATGAACAATGTTTTCAAAAAAGATTTATACAGATATTACGGCGAAAACAGAGCTCCGCTTTTGAAAAAGATATTCGCGCCGCTTGAATTAAAATACATATCTGTGTTCAGAAAAGCAAATATGTGCAAAGTTTTGCCTCTGAAGATTTTTTATATGTTAAGGCTTATGTATTTGTCGCATAGGACACATATTCAGATTCCGGCGCGAACGCGCATCGGAGAAGGCTTCTATATCGGACATCTCGGCCGTGTTGTAATTCACCCCGATGCAGTTTTAGGTAAAAATATAAATGTTGGCACAGGTGTTACAATAGGTATGGAAAATCGCGGAAAAAGAAAAGGTGCGCCGCAAATCGGTGATAATTGCTGGATTGGAACAAATGCCGTTGTAGTTGGAAATGTTAAAATCGGCAGTGACGTTCTTATCGCGCCGCTATGCTATGTCAATTTCGATGTTCCGGACCACAGTGTTGTCATAGGAAACCCCGGAAAAATAATTTCCAAAGAAAATGCAACTGCAGATTACGTCTGTAACCGCGTATAAAATCCGGATTGAGTTTGTTTCAGGGTAGGGAGGTGCCAAGGTGGAAGAAAAAGACTCCAGAATTAAAAACAATCTGGTATCGTCGCTTGTGTATCAGGTTGTGCTTATAACACTCAGCTTTCTTTTGCCGAGATTGTACCTTGAGAATTTTGGCTCAGAGGTCAATGGAGTTCTTTCTACGATCAAGCAGATTTTTACATATATGTGCCTTCTTGAGGCTGGCGTGGGGCTTGCCACAACTCAGGCATTGTATAAGAAAATCGGCGAAAAGGATTACGAGAGTGCAAGCTCGGTTCTTTCGGCGACCAACGTTTATTACATTAAAACCGGAATAGTATACCTCCTTATTGTTTTTGTCATTGCGGCAGTGTATTCTTGCGCAGTATCGACATCAATAAACAGTGCTGTGCTGTTTTTTATCATTATATTGAATGCAATTCCGAGCCTGTTCAGTTATTTTGTTCAGGCAAAATACAGAATCCTTATGGAGGTGGATGGCAGAAGGTATGTAATTAACAATGCTGAAACAGTGCTTCAACTTGCTTCAAACGCAGGGAAAATACTTGTTCTGCTCCTTACTGACAGCCTCGTTCTTATCCAATTGGTTTATTGCATAATTGCTCTTTTGCAGCTTGGCTTTTTGTATATATACGCAAAGCGCAGATATATATGGCTTAATTTAAAGGCAAAGCCGGATTTTGATGCCATCTCTCAGAAAAATTCTGTTTTGGTGCATCAGCTTTCGGGAATGGTGTTCAACAACACCGATGTGATACTCATTTCTCTCCTTTGTGATTTTAAGGCAGTAAGTATCTATGCCATATACAATATCTTCTTTTCACAGGTGCAGAATTTCATAACGAATGTTGTTTCGTCCTTCACTTTTGCTTTGGGACAGATGTTTAATACAGACAGAGAAAAGTTTGACAAGCTGTTTAATGCATATGAAACCTTTTATATAATGATAACCTGCGTGATTTACACGCTCATGGCGGTGTTTTTGCTGCCTTTGATACAGATATATACAAGCGGAATAAATGATGCAGAGTATACAAATACATTTCTGTTGTTGCTGTTTGCAATAATGAATTTGCTTGCGTGCGGCAAGCTTCCTGCAACAGGTATCATTGAATATTCAGGAGCTTTTGAAAAAACCCGTTCTCATGCAATATTGGAAATGGTTATTAATATAACAGTTTCAGTTGTGGCAATTGCATATATGGGAATATGCGGAGCAATTCTCGGAACAATTGCAGCGCTTGTATATCGCGGGATAGTAACGATTTATTATTCAAATAGGAAAATTCTGAAAAGAAAACAAAGCTGTACATACAAAATCCTGATTTCAAACTGGGCAGTTTTCGCTTTGGTTATGGCGGTGTTTTTTGTTGATACATTCAGCAATATGTCTTTTCTGCGGCTTTTGCTGAATGGAATAATCCATTCAATATGGATTGCCGGGGTATACTTGCTTGTCAATTTTGCATTTAACAGGTCTGCGTTTAAAACGCTTTTTGAATTGTATAAGGGGAAAAGGGCATATGAGCATTCCTAAAGTGATTTATTATTGCTGGTTTGGAAAGGGAAAACTTCCGAAACTTGCACAAAAATGTATAAAAAGCTGGAAAAAATACTGTCCCGATTACAGAATAGTCTGCATAAATGAAGAGAATTTTGATGTGAGTCAGAACAGATATGCCGCGGAGGCATATAAAGCCGGTAAGTGGGCGTTTGTCAGCGATTATGCCCGGCTTTGTGTGATTTATGACAATGGCGGAATTTATCTGGATACAGACGTTGAGCTTATAAAGCCTCTTGATAAGCTTGTTGAAGAAAGCGGATATATGGGCTTTGACGATAACGGAATAATTTCAACAGGACTCGGCTTTGCATGCGAAAAGGGAAGTGAATTAATTGCCGCGTTGCTTGCGGATTATGAAGGAATCCCTTTTATTCTTCCTGACGGCACATATGACATCACCCCCTGTCCTGAGAGAAACACAGAAACTTTGATAAAGCTCGGAATGGACATTGCCGATAAAGATCAGGTGTTTATGGGAATGCGGATGCTGCCTGAAGATTATCTATGTCCGATGAAATATTACAGCGGAAGAAAAATAATAACCGAAAACACGTATTCAATACATCATTTTTGTGCATCGTGGATATCTCCGACAGCAAAGAGAACGCTGTTTGTAAAACGGATTGTCGGTGTAAAGCTGTATGATAAGCTGTACGGAAAATTTTTGCATAAATTCAAGTGGTTGGAGTGGTAAACTTGCCTGAGAGAGCATTGAAAAAACTTAATGCATATATTTTGCCTGAGTGGAAGGTCTGTTTTTTTGCGGCTCTCGTGGTTGGCATACTTTCTCATCTGTATAAAATAACAAACTGGCTTCCTAATTGGGATTCGCTTGTGTTCAGATACGATTCGCAGAATATGATTGGTCTCGGACGGTGGTTTTTGCCCGTTGTCTGTTCGTTCAGTTCGTTTTATGATTTACCATTTTTAAACGGTATTGTGGCAATTCTGTTTCATGCACTCGGCGCTGTTTGTATCTGCAGAATACTCAATGTCCGAAAAAAAATTACCGCATTTCTAATAGGAGCAGTAATTGTTTCGTTTCCTACGGTTACATCTGTTATGATGTACAACTACGTGGCAGACGGCTACAGTATAGCGTTTTTTCTTTCAACGCTCGCGGCGCTGCATATGACTAAAGGAAAGAACGGATATATTATCTCAGCTGTGCTTATCGCGTTGTCAGTGGGTATTTATCAGGCGTATATTACCGTTACAATAATGCTTGTTTTATTTTGGCTGATTGATGAAATAATTTATAATCACGAAGCTTTCGTGAATGTTCTGAAAAAAAGCGTGTGTATGATGCTGTCCGGAATATCCGGTATGGTACTGTATGGCATTATTCTAAAAGTGATTCTTGGTGTTTCTTCTGCAGAGTTGCTTGATTATCAGGGAATAAATTCAACGGTATCTTTGGCGAATATAGACCTGCCCGGCTCGCTTTATGCAGTAAAAGAAACTTTTGTTAACTGCTTTTTTGATTTATCGGAAGGCGTAAATGTATATGTTGTTTTGAATGTTTTTATTTTGCTGTTCACACTTTCTCATTATGTTAAGTATATAGTGAGAAATGAAATTTACAGGAAAACCATTAATGTTTTTGCTGTTGCACTCTTAGCAGTCGCGCTTATATTCGGAGCCGGTGCGCTGGCATTTGCAAATCCGGAAATTGATTATCACAATCTTATGCTTATGGGTTATTCCGTCTTTTATATATTTTTCATTATCCTTTATGAGAGGGGAAACGATACAAACGAAAGACATACCTGCATCAAGTGCTGGATTGTGCTGATAGCATCGGCGGCAATAATCACAAATCAGGTTGTTATATCAAATGTGAGTTATCATAAGGCGCAAATCGCCTATGAAAAGTCATACGGTGTTCTTATGCGTATAGCAGACCGCATAGAAAAAACGCCCGGTGCGGAAAAATGCGATAGGCTTCTTGTTATCGGGGCACTTAAAAACAGCGAAAGATACAGCGTTAACCTCTCGCCGGACATTACCGGAATAACGGATGGATATATAATCCGCGCAGATGATGAAACGGTAGGTCAGAGCGTGCTCAGCAGCGCACTCCGCGACTATTGTGAAATGGATTACGAGATTGTGAGCGGAGAAGAAAAAAAGATGCTGGCACAGAACGAAAAGATTGAAGCTATGGGCGAATGGCCGGCAAAGGACTGTGTGGTAGCAGTGGATGGCACGATAGTGATAAAGCTTGGAACAGAAGGTGAGTGTTAAGTGGTATATCTTTGTGCCGATGATTACGGATTGTGCAAAGAAATCTCCGAACACATACAGCGGTGTATTGACGCGGGTGCGCTTAATAAGGTCAGCGTTTTCCCGAATTTTGACGCGGTGGATTTGCAGAAGATACGGAATAATAAAAACATCCGTATGTCCCTGCATCTCAACCTTGTCGAGGGAAAATGTATGTCAGAGGCTTATGAAATTCCCCTGCTTGCAGATGAGAAAGGGAATTTTAAGCAAACCTTTATCGGACTGCTGGTACATAGCTTAATCCATAGAAAAAAGTTTGAAGCGCAGGTGTGCAAGGAAATCAGGGCGCAGGTTTTATTTTGGAAAAAGGCGATAGGAGAAGATGTTCCTTTTTGCATAGACAGCCATCAGCATACGCATATGATTCCTGCCGTGTTCAGGGCGTTGCTTAAGGTTCTATGTGACGAAAAAATCAAACCGGAACACATAAGACTTCCCGCTGAACCGTTTTGGATATACATAAAAACACCGTCACTATATTTCACATACAGTGTGGTTAATGTTATCAAACAATGGCTGCTGAGCTTCTTATGGCTGCTGAATAAAAATCAGGTAAAGAAACATAAAATACCGGTATCGCATTTTTTCGGGATTCTTTTTTCGGGAAAGATGGATGAAAAAAGAGTAAGCAAAATTCTGCCGAAGTACGTTAAAATGGCAGAAAAAGACGGACAGGATATAGAGGTTTTGTTCCATCCGGGATATATAGACAAAAACAAACTTGGTTTTAAAGAAAAAAATGTAGTGTTCGAAAAATTCTATATATCGGAAAACAGAAAAACAGAATTTGATTCTGTTATGAAAATATCAGAAAGAAGTGTGCTGTAATGCCCTACATCGAACAGGATAAGGTGGATGCAAAGACAAGAGAAAAACTTGAGGCAATTATTGAAAAATCATATGCCTCTTACTGGAGGAAAAAAAGACTTTTCGACATCTTTTTTGCAACGCTGATTTTGTTGTTTTTTCTGCCGCTTATGATAGTTATTTCTTTGATAATCGTAATTGACGACCCAAGCGCAGGCCCTTTTTTCAGGCAGATAAGAGTTGGACGCCACGGGGAAGAGTTTTATATGTATAAGTTTCGGACTATGCGGGCTAATGCTGATGAGATGATTGAGGAGCTGGCTAAACGTAACGAAATGGACGGACCGGTTTTCAAAATGAGAGAGGATCCGCGAATAACGAGAGCGGGAAAGTTCCTGCGAAAAGTTTCTCTTGATGAGCTTATGCAGTTTTTCAATGTTCTTAAGGGTGATATGACGCTTGTGGGTCCGAGACCTCCTCTTCCGAGAGAGGTTGAGTTCTATACGGATTATCAGAAGCTGCGTCTTCTTGTTACGCCCGGCATAACCTGCACGTGGCAGATTTCAAAAAACAGAAATGATATTCCGTTTGAACAGTGGGTTGAAATGGATATCGAATACATACAGACAAGAACATATCTCAATGATTTGAAAATAATGCTGAAAACGCCGATAGTTATGCTTACAGCTACCGGCAGGTGATTGGAATCCGGAGGGAAGAAAATGAAAGTTGCTATGATTGGGCATAAGGTTGTTCCGTCGCGGCGCGGAGGTATAGAAAATGTGCTCACAACGCTGTGCCCGATATTGGTAGAGATGGGGCTTGATGTCACCTGTTATAACCGATCTTCAGATAAGGTTGAAAACGAATATGTGGGAACAGTTAAGAACGGGATGTATAAGGGCGTAAAAATCAAGAATGCATGGACACTGAACGTGCGTGGCTTTGCCGCAATGATAGCATCCTTCACTGCGGCGATAGCAGCTTCGTTTAAAAATTACGATGTTATCCATTTTCATGCAGAGGGACCGTGTGCCGCTTTGTGGATTCCTAAGCTTTTCGGCAAAAAATGCGTGGCAACGGTTCACGGCCTTGATTGGCAGAGAGAAAAATGGGGAAAAGGTTTTGCGTCTAAGTACATAAAATTCGGGGAAAAAATTCTTGCAAAATATGCAGATGAAGTTATTGTGTTAAGTCAGGCTGCGCGTGATTACTTCAAAGAAACGTATAACCGTGAAACCGTAATTGTTCACAATGGGATAAGCCGTCCGGAAAGACGCGACGCATGCATTATCACAGAAAAGTACGGACTATGCAAAGACGGATACATATGTCTTGTATCAAGGCTCACTGCAGAAAAAGGTGTTCACTATCTCATTGATGCATACAGCAGAGTCAGAACGGACAAAAAGCTTGTTATTGCAGGAGATACAAGCGATACGGATGATTATGTAGGGATGCTGAAGGAAAAGGCTGCGGGGAACCCTGATATCATTTTTACAGGTTTTATATCGGGTGATGAGCTTTCTGAAATATATTCAAATGCGTATATAGCGGTGCTGCCCTCTGACCTTGAAGGAATGTCGCTGTGCCTTTTGGAGTCTCTTGCATATAAGAACGCACTTTTGTGCTCGGATATTCCGGAGAACACGTCGGTCGCAGAGGATAAGGCGGTTTACTTTCAAAAAGGAAATGTTAAGGATTTGGCAGAAAAGCTTCAGGTTTTGTGTGACGATAGACATCTTGTGGAAAACTTAAGAGATGGTGCGGATGAGTTTATTTTAAACAAATACAGCTGGCAGGATGCTGCGAAGGCGACCTGCAGGCTTTATGAAAAATTAAAGTAAGGGTTTGTTAGATATGTATAACAGAACAAATTTTGAAGAAATGGAAACGAGCAGGGAAAGAGTGAAAGAGTTTTTTCGGCAATTAGTACCGGCTGAGTTTTATGATACATGGGCAGAAACGTTTGAGATTGAGTATGCCGACGAAAAGCAGGTGTTGGTTACATATCACGGTGCTGAGAGTATCAAAAAATTCAAAAAAGAATGCAAAGAACCCCTGTCGCTCTGCATTTATTCGATAATGGGGTATAAAAAAAGAATAAAAATATCAAAAAAGAAAAGTCACAAAAGCTCAAACCACAAAGCAAAAAAGAAAATACGGGCTGCAAAATTCTTTGTTATAGGTATGATATTTGTCTTTTTTGCAACATCAATCATCGTTGTTATGTGCAATTATATCGGCAATCGGGATTTCAGAGAAACTTTTTACAACGTTAGTAGCCTTAAGGTTGACAGCTCGGTTCGCGTTATTCAGTTGTCTGATTTGCATGGCTCCTCCTACGGTGAAAAGAATGCAAAGCTGCTCTCTCGTGTTGAAGCTTTGAAGCCTGATATAATAATCTGCACCGGCGATATTGTTAATTCGGCGCGTGATGACGTTGATTACGCTGCGGATTTAGGTGAGAAGCTTGCAAAGATTGCACCTTCGTATTATATATACGGTAACAACGAGGTTGAAAGCATTTACGGCTTTCCGCTTAATGAAGCAGAGCTTGATCGAAAATTCGGCTTTCGGAAGGATAATCGCGACGAAACAGCACTTTTGAAAATCGAAGATTCTTTTGAAAAAACACTTGAGAGTACCGGGATAAAGGTTCTGAAAAACGAAAAGGACACAATAAAGGTAAAAACCATGACGATTGATGTGTATGGAGTTTTAACCTCGAATCCGTCCTCATTCTGGTCATATTCGGAAAAAGCCTTCGCGGATTATATCTATGAAAACACAGACAATCTTAAAATAACCGCAGTGCATGAGCCGTTTATTTTCCAGGAGTTCCAGCCTGAGTTTTGGGGAGATTTGATGGTTTGCGGGCATACTCACGGCGGTGTGGTGCGCGTGCCGCTTCTCGGACCGATTTTCACGCACGAGGATGGCCTTTTCCCCGAAAGAGACGGAAACTTTGTTTACGGAAGATATGACGCTGCGGGAAAACCTCTCATCGTAAGTGGCGGACTTGAAAATTTGAATGTTTTCCGTATAAATAATCAGCCGGAGCTGGTCATTATCGATATTAATAAATTTTAATTTTGTGAGGAATAGAGAGAATGGTTACTGCACTATTTCAAAAATTAATCATTTTAATTGTCGGTGTATTGTTTCTGACATCGGCGGCTTTGATATATTTCCGTTCTAAAAATGTAAATCGCGCAGAGCGCACCCAGATTTTCAAAACGGCAGAATATCTTAATGCGTGGATAATTCTCATCTGCTTTATCACGACGATGGTGTATGGGATTTTCAATCACTATGAACTTAAAAAGTCTGTTCACGCAATTATCTCGCTGAACTATTCCGAGGCATCGCAAGCGCTCAACTCCAACGGCACCCGATATAATATGGCAGAAATTATCAGCGATGAGGTTGTGGACAGAGCTATAAAAAAGGGCGCACTTGAGGATGTGACGGTAAAACAGCTTAAAAGCTGCCTTGTGGTTTATCCGTGTGTGCAGGGCGGTGTCGGAGATGAGTCTGAATATCATATTTCCACAGAGTTTGCGGTAGAGTATCACGCATCAAAGGATACAGACCATCTTGATTCGGAAAATGTTATTAAACTGATAACTGCGGCTTACAAGGAATACTATATAGAAAAATATACTGATAATTTCAGCCTGTCTTCTGAGAAACCGGATTTTGCAAAAATGGAGTATATGGATATAGTATCGTATCTTGATAAGGAAACGGGCGCTGTTCTTAATTATTTGTACGGTATGGCTGAAAAGAACCCGAGCTTCGTTACTGAAAACAACAGCACCTTCAATTCCATTGCAGGCAAGGTGTATCAATTTAAGGAGACCCAGATAAATCAGAATTTAAGGTCTCTTATCCTGCAGAACGGAGTTGTAAGGGACAAGGGTGGATACATCGACCGATTGGCGTATCAAAATAAAAATGTTGATTTTGACCGCCGGAAAAACAATGCTTCCTATAATCTTTGCAACCAGGCAATTGAAATGTACAGCGAGGAAATGACCAGGGTGGTTCTCGTTCCGACATGGGATCAATCCGGCAAATACTATATGGGAAGAACAAAGGTCGGCGTTGATGAGTTGTCCGTTATGGCAACAAATTTCAGCAATTATGTGGCATCTAACGAGAAGGAGATTATGGACAATAATCTTATAATCAATAAGATAGCTGAAAAGACTCCTAATGCCGGACTTTATGCGTCGGCGGATTCGTTGATAGAATCCATTTATAACAGCATCAAGGGATTTGAAAAAGAAGCGATAAACGCGGGCAGAGAATATTCAAGCCACAAAATGAACCAGTGCATTGCAGTGACCATTTACGGCATCTCGCTTATGAATGAGCTGAAAACGCTTTTGCTTTTTGCAGCATTTGTGTATGTATCGCTTATTTTGCGTCATATTTCGAAGAAATTCCCTAAAAAGGCATAAAGGGCTGAGGGAGGATAATGATGAAAAATTTTCAGATTTTAAGATATTTAAAAAAACTTTTGCCACTGATAATAGTTTTTTGCTTGGTGGCGACATATGCTGTTTATTTCAAGCTTTCAGGAGCTAATTCTTATATAGCTTCTGAGGTTATCCATTATAATGACGAGCAGGCAGAAAAAGGCCTTGCTCCCACCGGTGATAAGCTGGATGTAAACGAAATTAAATCATCTGCGGTAATGTCAAAGGTTGTTGACAAGATGGGGCTTACGGGTATTTATTCGGTTGACAGCCTTATTTCAAGAATAAACATAACGCCTATTGAAGACGCAGACAAAGTTGCTCAGAAAGAGGCAAAGCTTGAAGAGGGTGAGGAATACATATATGAGCCAAGCACATTTATTGTTTCCTTTGCGGCAACGAGCGGGGAAGGACCGGATTTTGCCCGAACAATACTTGATGAAACACTGGATGTTTATTTTGAACGCTTCAGCCAAAAGTATGTAAATGTTGCTCCTGCAAACAATACCATTGAAAATCTTGATAAAAATGATTATGATTTTATTGAGATGATGGAGCTGATTGATACAAGTATTGACAACACGCTCAGTACGTTGTATCAGAGAATGGAGCAGAACAATTATTACCGATCAACCGAAACCGGGGTCTCATTTGCAGAGCTTGCAGATGATTTTAATTATTTAAGACAGGTGAAGGTTTCGTCTCTGTTTTCCAAGATTTACAAGTACCAGATAACGAAGGACAAATCGGTGCTAATTTCAGACTATACAACAAGAATAGATAACAACAACATTTCTAATGCAAAAGATGCGAGCATCGTAGAAGATGTTGTAACCGTAATTGATGCTTATGTCAAAAAAATGCGCGAGTCGGGGAATACCAACATCACATATGAGTATATCCTTGATAATCTCCACGAGAGGAATCTGCAGGAGTATGTCGGTGATCAGACAGTAACATACGATGAGCTGATTTACAGCTGGCGCGATCATAATGAAAGCCGCGAACATGCAATTATTGATTCTGCATATTGCTCTTATGTAATAAACACGTTCTCGAATTGCACAGGAAATTGCGGAGAGCAGTGCAAAACTTCGGGAAAGACCTGCACAGAGCTTTGCAACACCCAATATGCCGCCATAAGAGAGAATGTTGAGAAGGAAATCAACACGCTTCTTGACGAGTTGACCGCTCTTTACGGTATAACCATGAAAACCAACGATGAATACAACAAATACCTCGGTGCAAGCTATATTTCAGTGCTGTCTTCGGCGTCTGTAAGAGAAAGCGTTAATGTTCCGTTGTATACGGCAATTGCATTTTTCTTCCTTGTGGTTCTCTGCTGCGGAGGTGCAATTGTTTTAGGCCGTGCGGGCGATATAATAAACTACATCTTCTATACAGACCATCTTACCGGATATAACAACAGAGCATATCTTGATAAATACTTAAAATCAAAGGATAAAAAGCTTCTTGATGACGGCGTTGTGTACTGTTTGGTTGATATATCGAATCTGGTGCACATTAATACAGAGTACTCAAGGGATGTGGGCGATGAGATTATAAAGATGTTCGCAAGCTACATAAAAGAAACTTTCGGCAAATCAAAGACTGAATATATTTATAACGGAAACGGCAGCTTTGTTATGTTGACGGAAGAGGCTGATTACATCACCGTTGAAGATATTATGCGGCTGTTCAGACTGCGTCTTGATGAAAGAGAAGAACACAGAAATGTCGTTATTGAGTACAAGATTGGTATTGCTGAAACCTTTAAAGAAAACAAAACGGCAAGGAAATTGCTTTCCGAAGCAATTGAAAGCAAAAAAGGTTATGTTTCTTTCCTTGAGCAGAACAAAAACGAGCAACAGAAGGTATAAAAGCGTAATTATCAGCTTTAAGAGAAGGGGGGCAGACGTTTGGAAAGTAAAATTCTTGAGAAAACCAAAGTTTTTTACTTTATGGTTGTGGCTGTGATGATGTATTATTTTCTCAATGAATACATTGATATAGGTCTGCACGTTACATACCGCCATGCATTCGCTCTTGTTCTCTTCTTTTCTGCAGCGCTGCTGTTTCTCTATAAACCTAATATTGCAAGGGGCGTTACGGCTTTTGGCGATGCGTGCGTTTACAGCGTTCCGCTTGCCGTCACAACTGTGGTTTCTCTGTTCATATGGTTTATGGAAACTGTGGATGTGGGAGTTATTTCGAGAGGACTTTCAAGCTCATTTATATATGCGAATATGTTGTCCTTTGCTCTGGCAGCCGGCGCAATGCTCTATATCTTTGGCAGACGCGGCGTGTGGTATAATCTTGCGGCTATTCTGATTGCGAACATCCTTATGATTGTAACAGTTATTGCCGAGAACGGTCTTGGAAATTATATTTCAGAATTCATAACCCTCATAACTACCTTTGCAGGTGTGACGGGAGATATTATAGTTCAGGCAGAAATTCATGAGCTTGCATTCTGTCTTGGAGCGTATCTGATTTATATGCTTTTCAAACCGAAAAAGGATATAATATACTTTATACTGCTTCTTTTAAGTCTTTTCTGCTTCTTATCGGCATTCAAGCGAATTGCAATTATCGCAATTGCAATAGCGCTTGTGTTTGGGTATCTTTTAAAATTCATTGCGCGATACAATAAAAAAACAGCAAGCAGACTTGTTACATTCCTTACGCTTGTTGTGATAATACTTCTCATAAGCTATATTGCACTTATCAAGGCAGATGCCTTTGAACTTCTCGAAAAAGCGGGAATAAATACAAGCGGACGCGTTGAAATTTATAATGCGGTAGACGATTTTTACGAATTCAATCCCGGTTTTTTAGGTAATGGAATAGGATTTCTTACATATCAGCTCAACACGTTTATGAATGTCGGTGTTGCCTCTGTTCACAACGATTTTCTCCAGCATTTTATTGATCTTGGTTTCTGGGGATATATTATATGGCTTGTTTCAATGACGTTGGTCAGAGTGTGGTATTTCGGAAGGCGTGGCAACGTAGAGAATGCAATTGTTGCATTTATGCTTACCCTTTATCTTATAATCGTATCCACAACAGACAACACAATGAACTATCCGCTTCTCACAGGGGTTCTTGCAATACTGATGATGGGAAACGGATTTGAAAAAAATGTACGCGATACCGAGCTTAAAATGTTTCATTATGTTTCAGAGGAAAACAGGGAAGAGGAAAGTGACTCATTGTTATGAAAATTCTGATGGTAAATAAGTTTCTGTATCCCCGCGGGGGAAGCGAAAGCTATATGCTGTCTCTCGGGGCACATCTTGAAAAGATGGGGCATGAGGTAGAGTATTTTGGGATGTATGATGAAAAGAATACAAAAGGAAACTCGGCGGAAAAGTATACACAGAATATGGATTTTCACTCAAACGGAGCAGGGAGATTTCTCTATCCTTTCAAGATAATTTATTCCTTTGAAGCAAAGAAAAAAATAATGCAGGTGATAGAACGCTTCAAGCCGGATATAGTACATATGAACAATATAAATTTCCAGCTTACCCCCTCGATAATCTACGGCATTAAGAAAAAAAAGATTCCGCTTGTTCAGACCGTGCATGATTATCAGATGATTTGTCCGAATCACCTTCTTTACAATTTTGACAAAAACTGCCCTTGCGAAAAGTGTGTTAACGGTTCACTTATCAGTTGCATAAAGAATAAATGCATTCATGGATCTGCGGTCAAGAGCGTTTTGGGTGTCGTCGAGGCAAAGCTTTATTCGTGGCTTCGCACTTATAAAAAGGTTGATTTATTTATTTGTCCGAGTAATTTTCTTGAAAAGAAGCTCCTTGTGGCAAAGAAGTATTACAAGGGAAAAACAAAAACAATACATAATTTTATAAACAAAGAAGCATTCGCACCATCTGACCGGAAGGAAGACGACTACATTGTATTTGCAGGCAGGCTTTCGAATGAAAAAGGCATTGGGCATCTTGCCGAAACGGCACGTCTTTTGCCGGAATATACTTTCAGGGTGGCGGGAAGCGGTCCCGATGCGGATATTCTCAAAAGTATTCCCAATATCAGACTTGAGGGGTTTCTTGAGGGCGAAACGCTGACGGAGCTTATGAAAAGCGCAAAGGTTCTTCTTTTGCCGTCTGTATGCTATGAAAACTGCCCGCTTTCCATACTTGAAGCACACTCTATGGGTGTTCCCGTTGTTACGATGAATAGCGGCGGAATGGCAGAGCTTGTAAAAGACGGAGTTACCGGTACGCTTGTAAATGAGCCTACACCTGAAAAAATTGCGCTGAAAATAAAAGAAACAGTGGAAAATGAGGATTATTACAAGAGCCTTCGGGAAAATTGCAGAAATGAAAAGGATAATATCCTGAGCGTTGAAACATACAGCGATATTTTAATCGGAGAATATGAAAAGCTGATTGTGAGGTGAGACCGTGGCACAGCCGAAGGTAAGTATTATTATTCCGGTGTATAATGCAGAGAAATATCTTGAAAGATGCGTGGAGTCCGTAAGGCATCAATCTCTTGAGGATATTGAGATAATCCTTGTGGATGATTCCTCAAATGATGCATCACCGCAAATGTGCGATAAGATGGCTGAAGAAGATGCGCGCATAAAGGTTATTCATAAGGAAAACGAAGGTGCAGGCAAGGCACGTAATGTCGGACTGCAGTTTGCCTCGGGGAAATATATCGGTTTTGTTGATTCCGACGATTTTGTTGAGCGCGATATGTTCAAAGTTCTCCATGAACGGGCGGAAACCTATAATTCAGATCTTGTGATGTCCGGGGTTTTATTTGTGGACGGGAATATGTTCAGTGAAGCCGGTGGATGTGTCCGAAAAACATATTTTACCGAAGATACTCATTTTGAGACTGCAGAAGAGATTAAAAAACTGCGTTTCGGAATTATAGGAGCATTGCCCGGGGATGCTGATGACAGCAAATACGGAATGAGCATCTGGAAGAACCTGTTTAAAACAGAAATAATAAAGAAAAACAACATCTTTTTCCGGTCCGAGCGAGAGATCCTTTCAGAAGATGCGCTGTTTATGGTAGATTATATATCATGCATAACAAGAGCAACAGGAATTTCTGATGCGTTCTATAATTATTGCAGAAACGGCGAGTCTATTTCAAAGGGATATAAAAAGGACAGATTTGAAAAGAGTCTTGTTTTTGTAAAAGAGATAAAAAAAAGATTCGATAATGGAGCAACTCCCGAAGAATACCGCATCTACATTTATAGATTCTGGCAGGCAATGTGCAGGGTGCTGTGTTCTCAGGAGATAATGAACGCTGAGAATGAACATATAAAATATACCGATCTCCGGCGAAGACTTAAGGACGTTTGCACCCACAGCCTTACCGTCAGTGCTCTGAAGGCGTACCCCATAGGTAAATTGCCGCTTGGGCAAAGAGTGTTTGCATACGGAGTGAAGTACAGACTGTATTTTCTGTTAAAAATACTTGTCCGATTAAGAAGCAGATAGGGGATAAAATATGTTTTTTTCCGTGATAGTGCCTGTTTATAATGTTGAGAAATATTTGCCTGATTGCATTGAGAGCGTTCTGGGGCAGAGCTTTTCCGATTTTGAACTCATTCTCGTTGATGATGGTTCAACGGATTCATGTTCCGGGATTTGCGATGATTACAAGAAAAAGAATCACCGAATAAAGGTTATTCATAAAGAAAACGCAGGTCTTGCTGCTGCCAGAAGATCCGGAATAAAAATTGCCGAGGGTGATTACGTATTCAATCTGGATTCGGATGACCTTATCGAAAGTGATACTCTTGAATGTGCACATAGGATGATAAAAGAAACAGATTGCGAAATTGTGGCTTTTGCGTACAAATGGGTTAAAAACGGAAAAACAGTAAACATTACAGACGACGGACTGGACGAAGGTTTTTACATAAAAGACGATATCGAAAAACATATTTATCCAAGGCTTCTGATGGATAAAAATATGAAGCATATTTCATATTATTTGTCGGGCAAGGCAATAAAGCGGGAGCTGCTCGCCCCTCACCAGCTTAATATGAATGAGAAAATTTCGCTGGGAGAAGACCTGTGCTGCGTTGTTCCGTGTTATCTTGATGCAAAAAGTGTGTATATAAGCAAAAAAACGGCGTATTTGTACACCGTGAGAGAAAACTCAATGTCAAAGGGGTTCAATGCAAAGCAAATCAATCTTGTTGAGAACATTATAAATGAAATATACAAAATAAATACAGAAAAAGTGGTTGATTTTGAAGAGCAGATGTGCCGTTATTCGTGCTTTATGTGTTTTGCGATACTTGCAGCGGCTGCCGAAGGGAGCCATTTTGAAAGTATAAACGAAATTCGCTCATATATCATGCGTTCTTTGCACAACGAAAAAATTAAAAATGCGGAATTTGAAAAAATATCGTTCAAAAGCCGGATAACCATATCCCTTATGAAATGGAATCGCTACAACTTAGCGTTTTTCTTCCTTAATATGTGCAAAGTCATAAAAACTGTTTTGAGGAAAGGATGAAGAAGCACATGAAGCCGGATGTATCAATAATTATGAGTGTGTATAACGGTGAAACATACCTTAAGGAAGCGATAGAAAGTGTAAGGAATCAGAGCTTCCGGAATTGGGAGCTTATTGTCATCAACGATTGCTCAACCGATTCTACCGCTGAAATTCTCGCCGATTTTGCGTCAAAAGATGAACGTATAAAGGTTCATACAAACGAGATTAATCTGAAGCTGCCTGCCTCCCTTAATAAGGCCATTTCCCTGTGCGTAGGCAAGTACATAGCAAGAATGGATGCAGATGATATCTGTCTTCCGGAAAGATTTGAAAGGCAGTATAAATTCATGGAGGAGAATCCGGATGTGGCATTATCCTCCTGCAGATTTATGACGGTTAAAAACGGTGTGTATGCATCAGGCGGTGCGGGCGGCAGATGCGATTTTGAGGCACTGC
Source organism: Eubacteriales bacterium (assembly GCA_045539475.1). Classification (GTDB taxonomy): domain Bacteria; phylum Bacillota; class Clostridia; order Oscillospirales; family JAAYXM01; genus SIG480. The sequence continues at coordinate 51,221 of JAZQFJ010000097.1, forward strand.
GCGCAATGCTTCTTGTTGTTAATCCAATATTACACCCCGGCGTTATTGCAAAGGCTGAGGTTATGAAAAAATTCAATTACGACATTACCCTTACCTGTACAGAAGACCTTGAGCTATGGACGAGGATGGCAATGGAAAATCAAAAAATGCAGATTCTTCCAGAGTGTCTTCTTATATATCGTCTCCACGACAAGCAGATCACAAGCACAACGCGAGAAAGACAGCGCACAGAAGTGCTCAGAATACAGCGAAAATACTATGGAACGCTTCTTCGGGAAATGAATGAGGAAATGCAGACGTTTTATATAAGCGGCATTTACTTCAAAGAACAAGCGGACATACACAAATTTATTAAATATGCAAAATGGCTTAAGGGCATGGCAGGTAAAAACTTTGATAAGCGCGCAGTGAATTATGCACTTTTTGAGATTCTGGCAGAATACAAAAGATGCGGCGCGGCAAAGATGGATGTTTATAAGGCAATGCTTATCTTTAACCCTTTCTTTTTGGTAAAAGAAGTTATCAGGCGAAAGAAAACAGCCCGCGGAGACATTGAAAAATGCAAGCAGGTTGCAAAAAATATAGGACTTAAACAAATATCAGGAACAAAAGAATTTCCAATTTTTGAAAAACAAGCGGCAGGAGTTTGAAAAATGCACGTTTTAGAATATCCATATGCGATTATAACTATTCTTGCGATAGTTTTTCTCGTGATGTGCCTTATAGGACTGTACTTCACTGTAAAATCCGTAAAAACGGCAAAAGAAACGCCGGAAAAGAGTTTTTGCGGCATGGGTAAAATAGAAAATGATTTTGAACGGATGGGAAATGCACGCCAAAACCGCTGTGTTGTATATATCTCAATATCGCTTGACAACATGAAGCGTTTGTATCCGGAATCGAGAGCCGGCAGGATGCATGAACAGCTCAGGAAACTTTTGCTTGAGTTTTTTTGCATTGCTGCAGGCGGAGAAATTTCGATTTACGGAAAAGATAATTTTATTGTGTTGAGCAGATTGGAAGCAGAGAAAACGGAAAAATATATTGACAAATGCTTTGGAGAGATTAATGCACTTTTCGTAAAGCACAGTGCGGTAAATGTTGTCCGTGCGAATTTCGGTTATTATTGCACAAGTGCAACAGATGTGCCGTTTAAAACCGCGCTTGGAAGAGCTAAGCAAGCGTGCAGTATGGCTGAGGACAAAGGCGTTTTGTATTGCAGATGGGACAATCTCAACGGAAAAGAATTTGAAAGAAAAATAAAAATAGAAAACAGCATACACAACGAAATTGACAACAACAGATTTTTCCTTGAGTATCAGCCGATTATGGATGCCGGAACACAAAAAATCATAGGTGCTGAGGTTTTGTCGCGTCTTAATTCTCCGACAGAGGGAGTTCTCACACCGAACTTTTTCCTTTCGGCGGTAAACAATGTGGGGCTAAATGAAAAATTTGATTACTACATATTTGAAAAAAACTGCAAGTGGATTTCAAGCGATAAAGAAACACGTATGAAATATGTATATACAATCAATTTTTCACGAAGCACTCTTTGTGATGCAAATCTGGCAGACAATATAATAAGAATTGTAGAAGAGTACGGTATTAATTATTCGTGCATAGCAGTTGAAATTCTTGAGGATAAAAGCCTTAATGGTGAAGAAAAAGGAGTAATGGTTAAAAACCTATCCCGTTTGAAAGAAAAAGGCGTTCTTATTCTTTTGGACGATTTTGGTAAGGGCTATACCGGTTTTGGGGATTTGTCAGACTTTGATATAAGCATTGTGAAAATTGATAAGGCAATTACGCAGAATGCAGTGAATCCAACGGGAGCTCTGATTCTTAAGAACATTATCAGGACAGCACATGATTTGGGGTATAAGGCGTTGTGTGAAGGTATAGAGACCGAGGAACACAGAGAAATGGCAATAGAGGCAGGCTGTGATATGCTTCAGGGATATTATTTTTACCGCCCGATGCCGGTTGCAAAATTTGAAACTCTATTTAAAAAATAGCAAGGTGATTTTATGTTATCCGTAATCGTTCCTGCATACAACGAAGAAAAATGCATTAAGCGCGCATATTCTGCAATACATTCCGTGCTTACGGAGAATAATATTGACAGTGAGTTTATTTTTGTTGATGACGGCTCATCCGACCATACGTATGAAGAGATATGCGAGCTTTCTTCGAAAGAAGAAAATATATCCGGAATTCGGTTTTCAAGAAATTTTGGCAAGGAATCGGCAATATCGGCGGGACTTGCCGCTGTGAGCGGAAGCTGTGCCGTTGTAATCGACTGCGACCTTCAGCATCCACCAGAGAAAATAGTCGAAATGTACCGTTTGTGGGAAAAAGGCTATGAGATTGTTGAAGGAATAAAAAGAGAGCGTGGGCAGGAAAAAAAGACGTATAGAGTAGGGGCAAAAATCTTCTATTCTGTTATCAGCCGTATGGCAGGTTTTGATATGGCAAACTCATCGGACTTTAAGCTTCTGGACAGAAAAGTGGTGGATGTTCTGAACCGTATGCCCGAAAAAGGATTTTTCAGAGCGATATCTTATTGGGTGGGATATAACAAAACAACGGTTGAATATGATGTGGCTGAGCGCGTAGATGGTCAGTCAAAGTGGACAAGCCGGGGGCTTATAAAATATGCGCTTTCAAATATTTCGTCATATTCTACCGCACCGATGCAGACCGTAACGGTTTTGGGGGTTGTAATGCTTATAATCTCGGTCATCTTCGGTATATGGGCGCTTATTGATAAGATAATCGGCAGAGCGCTTGAAGGTATGACAACGGTTATAATTATCACAATTTTCATAGGAAGCATAATTATGATAAGCCTTGGTATCATAGGTTATTACATCGCGCGTATTTATGAGGAAATCAAAGGCAGACCGAAGTATATAATATCTTCTTCGGTGAAGAGTGTGAGGGGAAAATAAAAAGGTTTCTGTAACATTTTTTATATAATAAATTGTACAAGGAGGTAGTGCAGAAAATGGACAAACTGATAGTAAATATGCTTCTGTTCGCGCTTTTTGCGCAATCTGCAATTGTTGTAGCGTTACTTCTTCGTGGCAGACGGATTAAAAAGGAAAATGAAGCAGATGCCGAAGAGCAAAGCACCTATTTGCGCATCAGGGAAGAGGAAAGGAAAATAGCGGAAAACATTTCGGAGGGCATCAAAAACAGTGAGTTTAAGATGTATCTGCAGTTTATTGTTGACGGCAAAACGAAAAAAATTGTTTCTGCTGAAGCGCTTTCAAGGTGGGATAATCCCAAGCAGGGAATTATAATGCCCGTAAAGTATATAGGAGATATGGAAACAACGGGGCTTATCAGCAAGCATGACTTTTATATGTTTGAGCTTGCTTGCCGTCAGCTTGAAAAATGGAACGGCACGGAGTTTAAAGATATTTCTGTTTCCTGCAATTTCACAAGAATAACCCTTTCCGAAGGAAATCTTGTGGAAACCTTAAAAAAGATTTCAGAGAAATACAATTTTGATAAATCAAAGCTTATAATAGAGATAACAGAGGATGCCATTGAAAAAGATAGGGAGGCTGCAAAGAAAAATGTTCTTCTTTGCAAAGAACTTGGTTTCAGAATCCATCTTGACGATCTGGGAAGCGGCTATACGTCTTTAGCAAATCTCTGTGATTATCCGATTGATGTTGTTAAAATTGACCGTGATATTCTCCTCAAAACGGATACCCAGAAGGGAAAAGCCCTGCTGTCAGGAATTGTTGCACTTGTGCACAGACTCGGCATTTCGGTTATATGTGAGGGAGTGGAAACCGAGGAACAGCACACGCTTGTGTCGGATTCCGGATGTGATTATATTCAGGGATGGTATTACTCAAAGGCGATGCCTTTGGAAGAATGTGAGTCATTTATAAAAAAACACGATCTGAAGTTTTTGTAGAGATTGCGGCAGTGTTCGGATTCTGAATAAAACTGTTAAAAAAATCGGGCAGAACGATGATTTTCGTTCTGCCCGATTTTTGCGATGATTCAGCTTTTTAGATTTTCAAAAATTCGTAAATAAGTGTGATTTGAGTGTTGCAATGCCGATGATTTAGTTGTATAATTATTGTAATTGAATACTTTTCTTATTTGAAAGGATGATGAGAAAATGAAGTTTGACGTTCATTGCCATGCTTTTCCGAGTCATGGTTTTATCCCGAATGGCGGAAAGCTCGGAGACCCATATTTTCTGTCAGTAGAGCAGCATCTTAAGATGTTTGAAGACCACGGTATTACAGCAGGGCTCTTGCTTCCGCTTATTCATTATGAAATAGTTCCGTATGTTCAGAAGGTGAAGGAAATAAAAGAGACGGTTGAGAAATATCCGGATAAGTTCCTTTATTTTATGAATCTTGACCCGCGTATGTTTTTCAATAACCCAAAGGCTGATTTTTCGCGCGTTATTGAATACCATCTTGAGCGCGGCGCACGCGGCGTCGGCGAGATGTGCGTGAACCTCCCGTGGGAGCATCCGCTTATGGACAATATGCTCTTTTACGTAAACAAGTATAAGCTCCCGCTCACCATTCATATTTCTCCCATTCCGTACGGTACTTACGGAATTTATGACGACTATAACCTCTCCGGACTTGAGTGGGCGCTCAACAAATATCCGGATATCAAGTTCTTCGGGCACTCGGCAGAGTTCTGGAGCCGTATTTCGGGAGATGACCAGTACCGCGGTTATCCCAAGGGTCCTGTTGAGCCGAACGGTCCGGTTGTTCGCCTTCTTGAGACATATCCCCACCTTTACGGCGATGTTTCCGCAGGAAGCGGTCTTAATGCTATGACCCGCGATATTGAGTTCACAAAGGGCTTTATGGAAAAGTTCCAGGATCAGCTTATGTTTGGTCTTGACCTTTGCAGACTTATCCCCGAAACACAAGTAACTCTCTCGGAGTTTTTGGATAATCTTCTTGCAGACGGCTCGATTTCGCAGACGGTTTACGATAAGATATGCTGGGACAACGCGGCAAAGAACCTCGGCTTTAAGACTGTTGCCGAGCAGAAGAAGCAGGGAGGTATCACGTTATGAAAATGAAAAAGCTTGATATACATTGCCATGTATATAAGGAAAAGGGCTTCCCGAGACCTGACGGCTCGTTTTATCCATTGCCGGAGGATATGTTCAAAATCTTTGAAAAAAAGAACGTTGCACGCGGTCTAATCCTTCCAGAAGTGCATTATGAGGCAAGTATGACCGGTGAGGTTCAGAACGTTGAAGAGGTTGCGGAAATCTGCGCAAAATATCCCGATAAGTTCTGCTTCTTTATGAACCTCTGCCCGCACAGCTTTTATAAAAGACCGGATGCCGACTACTCCGCGCTTATTGAATACTATCTTGCGATGGGCGCACGCGGTGTCGGTGAAATGTGCGAGAATATGACGTTCTATGACCCGCTTATGGATAATATGCTTATGTATGTAAACAAATATAAGCTTCCGTTTATCTTCCATATGACTCATAAGGAGTTTGGCGATTACGGAATCCGCGATGATGAGAATTTAAGCGGACTTGAAAATGCTCTCATCAAGTGGAAGGACATCACCTTCCTCGGCCATTCAGGTGATTTCTGGGTTGAGATTTCCGGAGACGATATGCATACCGGATATCCCAAAGGTCAGCCGGTTGTTCCGGGCGGACGTGTGGTTGAGCTTATGAGAAAATACCCAAATCTCCATGGCGACCTTTCTGCCGGCAGCGGATTTATTGCAATTTCGCGTGACCGCAAATTTGGAATAGAGTTCCTTAACGAGTTTCAAGACAGACTTTATTTCGGTCAGGATATCTGCACACCGGATGGTGATATGAAGCATTCGGAGTATCTCGACGAGCTTTTGGAGAGCGGAGATATAAGCCAGGAGGTCTATAACAAGATTTGCTGGAAGAATGCAGTAAAGCTTTTGAAGCTTGATCTGACAGAAAAAGATTTTATGATTTAAGGAGACAGAGACAAATGAAAATAGAAACAAAGGCAATACACGAAGGCTGGAAGCCGGGACGCGGCGAGGCGCGTCAGCTTCCGATTGTTCAGAGCACAACCTTTAAATATGACACCAGCGAAGAGATGGGAAAGCTTTTTGACCTTGAGGCTGAAGGCTATTTCTATACAAGACTTCAGAATCCGACAAACGATGCAGTTGCCGCAAAAATCTGCGCAATGGAGGGCGGCGTTGCAGCAATGCTTACCTCTTCCGGTCAGGCGGCAAACTTCTATGCTATATTCAACATTTGCGAGTGTGGCGACCATTTCATAGCTTCCTCATCAATCTACGGCGGTACATATAACCTTTTCGGCACAACGATGAAGAAAATGGGGATTGAGTGTACCTTCGTTGACCAAACGCTTCCGGAAGAAGAGCTTGCAAAGTATTTCAAGCCGAACACAAAAGCTGTTTTTGGTGAGACGATAACAAACCCGACGGTTTCAATTCTTGATTTTGAGAAGTTTGCACGTCTTGCCCACAGCCACGGCGTTCCGTTTATCGTTGATAACACATTTGCAACTCCGATAAACTGCCGTCCGTTTGAATGGGGCGCGGATATCGTTACCCATTCCACAACGAAGTATATGGACGGTCACGGCGTCGGCGTCGGCGGATGCATCGTAGACAGCGGAAACTTTGACTGGATGGCTCACGCCGATAAGTTCCCGGGGCTTACCACTCCGGATGAATCATACCACGGCATAACATATGCAGAACGCTTCGGCAAAGGCGCGTACATAACAAAGGCAACATCTCAGCTTATGCGCGATTTCGGCTCAATTCAGTCGCCGCAGAATGCGTTTTATCTCAATTTGGGGCTTGAGAGCCTGCATCTTCGTATGGAACGTCATTGCTCCAATGCACTTGCTGTTGCAAAGTATCTTAAAAACCACGAAAAGGTTGCATGGGTTCACTATGCAGGACTTGAGGGCGATGAATACTATGACCTTGCGCAGAAGTATATGAACGGAAACACCTGCGGTGTTCTCGCGTTCGGTATAAAGGGCGGAAGAGAAGCCTCCATTGCGTTTATGGATAAGCTGAAGCTTGCGTCTATCGTAACTCACGTTGCGGATGCAAAAACCTGCCTCCTTCATCCGGCAAGCCACACGCACCGCCAGATGAGCGAAGAAGAGCTTCTTGCTGCAGGAGTAAATCCGGATCTTATTCGCCTTTCAGTCGGCATCGAAAACGTTGATGACCTCATTGCAGACCTTGAGCAGGCACTTGCATAAAATAGAATAACAAAACACTCGCGTTGCGAAATTTTTGCAGCGCGGGTGTTTTTGTCATTTCTTCGTAAGGTCCTTTACTACTTCAAGAATATGATCAGCTTGTGTAGGTGTAAGCTTTTCAAAAGAAATGGTATTAACTCTGTAGCAGATATAGAAGAACAGATGCTTGATATTATATTTTAATATCAAGATCTTCAAAGAAATCATCGTATGAACAATTATATATTTTCTTTAATTCAATAAGCACACTGGCACGTATGTTGAGTTCTCCGGCTTCGTATTTTGCGTATGTGCTTCGCCCAATGTCGCATCCGCGACGTTGAAGTTCGGCGCAAAGTTTTTCTTGTGAAATATCATAAGCAAATCTTAACTTTCTTAAGTTATCACCCATATTACGGTCGCGTCTGATTTTTTGTTCCATGAATTACACCCCATAAATAAAAATGACCAGTATTGGTTGCAATTATTTATATTCTATGATATAATCAAAGAAAATATTGTCCGCTATACTGGTCAGAAACGGGGTGGTATCTATGGAATCAAAACAACATGCCTGTTGCTTTTTTGGACACAGGAAGATTGAAAATGGGGAAGAGCTGGAAATCAGGTTGACCAGTATTATCGAAGATTTAATCATAAATAAAAAGGTTGATATTTTCCTTTTTGGCAGCAAGAGTGAGTTTGACTCTCTTTGCCGCGAAGTCGTGTCAAAGTTTCGCAAAAAATATCCTCACATAAAGCGGATTTATGTGAGGGCAGAATATCCTGAGATTACAGAGCACTATAAAAAATATCTTCTTGAGGACTATGAGGACACGTATTATCCGGAACGAATTGCAGATGCAGGGCGGGCGGTATATGTTGAGCGCAACTGCGAGATGATTGACAACAGTGCTTGGTGTGTTGTTTACTGCAACGAAAACTACATACCACCTGAAAGAAAAAACGGTAAAAACAGCTCTGTTCCGAGTTGCCGACCAAACAGCGGAACAAAGCGAGCCTATGATTATGCAAAGAGAAAGGGAAGACGGATTATAAATACATACCACGGCTGAAATCGGACGTTTTCCGTTTTCAGCCGTGGTTTTTGTTTGCAAAAAATCTCCCGACGAATTTTTCGTCGGGAGATCAGATTATTTAAAGCAATATTACTTGCCTGCGCGCTTTGCGTACTTATCGTACTTAGCCTTTGCAGCAGCTTCTGCCTTTGCGAAGAGCTCTTCTGCTCTTTCTGGGAACTGCTGTGCAAGACGTGCATAACGTGTTTCGCTCTTGATGAAGTCGACGTAGTTAGCAGTCGGCTCCTTGGAGTCAAGGGTGAATGCCTTGTCTGCTTCAAGAGTCGGGTTGTAGCGGAACATCTGCCAGTAACCAGCTTCAACAGCCTTCTTCATTTCAACCTGGCAGTTGACCATGCCGCCCTTAACACCGTGCATTTCGCAAGGAGCGTAGCCGATGATGAGTGACGGACCCGGATATGCCTCAGCCTCTGCAAGAGCCTTGAGTGTCTGGTTCATATCAGCACCCATAGCAACCTGTGCAACGTAAACATAACCGTAGGACATTGCAATCTCAGCGAGATTCTTCTTAACGATGTTCTTACCTGCAGCTGCGAACTGTGCAACCTGACCGATGTTGGAGGACTTGGAAGCCTGACCGCCGGTGTTGGAGTAAACTTCTGTGTCGAAGACCATAACGTTTACATCTTCGCCGGAAGCGAGAACGTGGTCAAGACCGCCGAAGCCGATGTCGTATGCCCAACCGTCGCCACCGAAGATCCAGACGGACTTCTTGGAGAGGTAATCACGCTCTGCGAGGATGGAAGCACACTTCTCGCACTTATCAGCAACCTTTTCAAGCTCTGCAACGAGTGCCTTTGTAGCAGCCTCATTTGCTTCGCCGTTGTCCTTTGTATCAAGGTAGTTCTGTGCTACAGCCTTAAGCTCAGCGGATGCCTTGTCGCCTGCTACGATATCTTCGATAGAAGCGATGAGGCGCTCGCGGATTGCCTTCTGACCGAGGTACATACCAAGACCGTGCTCAGCGTTGTCCTCGAAGAGGGAGTTAGCCCATGCCGGACCCTTGCCGCTTTCACGGTTTACGGTGTACGGTGTAGCCGGAGCGGAACCACCCCAGATGGATGAACAGCCTGTTGCGTTGGAGATATACATTCTCTCACCGAAGAGCTGTGTGATAAGACGTGCGTAAGAGGTTTCAGCACAACCTGCGCAAGAGCCGGAGAACTCGAGGAGCGGCTGCTTGAACTGGCTGCCCTTGATTGTCTTGTTGATAAGCTCGGGCTTCTCGGAAACGTTTGCAACGCAGTAGTCGAATACCGGCTGCTGATCAAGCTGTGTAGCCTGCTTTGTCATTTCGATAGCCTTCTTCTCCGGATTGCCGTCCTTCTCAGCCTTAGCTGTTACCGGGCAAGCCTTTACGCAGAGAGTACATCCCATGCAGTCCATCGGGCTGATAGCCATTGTGAACTTATAGTCTGTCTTGAGAACCGGCTTCTCTGTGTACTTTGTAGCAGCCGGAGCATTTGCAGCTTCTTCAGCTGTAAGAGCGAACGGACGGATTGTTGCGTGCGGACAAACGAATGCACAGTTGTTACACTGGATGCAGTTTTCGGGATGCCATACCGGAACGTTAACAGCAACGCCGCGCTTCTCGTAAGCAGCGGAACCCTGCGGGAATGTACCGTCTGCCATATCCTTGAATGCGGAAACCGGGAGAGAGTCACCCTGCATGCGGGAAACAGGCTCAACGATGTTGTTGACAAAGTCAACGAGATCCTTACGTGTGCCTGTTGCCGGTGCCTTCGGAGCATCTTCGCCTGCGTTCTTCCAGGAAGCCGGAACATTAACTTCAACTGCTGCGTTTGCACCAGCATCAATAGCCTTGTAGTTAAGCTCAACGATAGCTTCGCCCTTCTTGATGTAGGACTTGTATGCCATCTTCTTCATATATTCAATTGCTTCGTCCTTCGGAAGGATGTTTGCAAGAGAGAAGAATGCAGACTGGAGAATTGTGTTCTTAACCTTTGCATTGCCGATGTCCTTGGAAGCGATTGTTGTAGCATCAATGATGTAGAACTTTACATCGTTGTTTGCAATGTAGGACTTAACGGATGCCGGAAGCATCTTATCAAGCTCTTCGACAGACCAGCTGCAGTCGAGCATGAAGGTGCCGCCCGGAACAACGTCCTCAACAATCTTGTATCCCTTAAGGATGTAAGAAGAGTTGTGGCAGGCAACGAAGTTTGCCTTGTTGATATAGTAAGGTGACTTGATAGCCTTATCGCCGAAGCGGAGATGGGAAATCGTGATACCGCCTGTCTTCTTGGAGTCATACTGGAAGTATGCCTGAATGAACTTGTCGGTATGGTCACCGATAATCTTGATGGAGTTCTTGTTAGCACCGACAGTACCGTCGCCGCCGAGACCCCAGAACTTGCAGGAGATTGTGCCCTCTGCAGCAGTGTCCGGGCATTCCTTCTCTTCAAGAGAAAGACCTGTAACGTCGTCTACGATGCCGAGGGTAAAGCCGTTCTTCGGCTCCGGCATAGCAAGGTTTGCAAATGTTGCAAAGATGCTTGCAGGCGGAGTGTCCTTAGAACCGAGACCGTAGCGGCCGCCGACGATCTTAACGTCGTTCTTGCCGAGAGAAGCAAGAGCTGTAACAACGTCGAGGTAAAGCGGCTCACCGAGGGAACCGGGTTCTTTTGTTCTGTCAAGAACTGCAATCTTCTTAACGGAAGCCGGAATAGCCTCGAGAAGCTTTTCTGCAACGAACGGACGGTAAAGGCGAACCTTGATAAGACCGACCTTCTCGCCGTGTGCGTTCATATAGTCGATAACTTCTTCTGCAACGTCGCAGATGGAGCCCATAGCGATAATTACGCGGTCTGCATCCGGAGCACCGTAGTAGTTAAAGAGCTTGTAGTTTGTGCCGAGCTTTGCATTGACCTTATCCATGTATTCTTCAACGATAGCCGGGAGAGCGTTGTAGTATTCATTACATGCTTCTCTGTGCTGGAAGAAGATATCACCGTTCTCAGCAGAGCCGCGGAGAACCGGATGCTCAGGATTAATAGCACGTGCACGGAATGCCTTGATCGCATCCATGTCTACCATTTCCTTGAGGTCTTCGTAGTCCCAAGCTTCGATCTTCTGGATTTCGTGGGATGTTCTGAAGCCGTCGAAGAAGTTGAGGAACGGAACGCGGCCCTTGATTGTTGCGAGGTGAGCAACAGCGCCGAGGTCCATGATTTCCTGCTGGTTTGTTTCAGCCATCATAGCATAACCTGTCTGGCGGCATGCGTAAACGTCTGAGTGGTCGCCGAAGATGTTAAGAGCGTGGGAAGCAACGCAACGAGCAGAAACGTGGATAACGCTCGGGAGAAGCTCACCTGCGATCTTGTACATGTTCGGAATCATAAGAAGAAGACCCTGGGAAGCAGTGTAGGTGGTGGTGAGAGCACCTGCTGCGAGGGAGCCGTGAACAGCACCTGCAGCACCGCCTTCAGACTGCATTTCAACCATCTTGACTCTGTCGCCAAAGATGTTTCTTGCGGGTTCTCCGAAAATGTTTTTGTCTGTTGCAGACCATGTGTCTGTAACTTCAGCCATCGGGCTGGAAGGTGTGATCGGGTAAATAGCGGCAACTTCCGTAAACGCATAGCTTACGTGAGCGGCAGCTGTATTACCGTCCATGGAAACTTTTCTTCTTGCCATGTTTATTTTCCTCCTTAGTTTTTTTCCAATATAATATTGTAGCACTTTTTCACTCAAAAGTAAACAGTTAAATACTACAAAACCATCATTTTTAATAGTTAATTATGTAACAATGTGCCATTTTTACATAATTCTGAGAAGTTTCAGATTATAAGCTCTGAAAGCGGACGCTTGGGAACATGATGAACGCGTTCTTCATCGCGCCAGTATTTTATTTCGCCGTCAACAGATTCTTCAATAACAACGGTCTCAACGGGCTTGCCGAGCGCGATTACAAGCATAATCTCGTGCTTGTCCGAAAGCCCGAGGATTTCAGACAGCTCTTTTCTCCTTATGCTGCCTAACATGCATCCGCCTAAGTTCATTTCCGCTGCACGGAGAAGAATCGTCTGTGCCATAATGCCGACGTCCATAACGTTGCCTTTTCCGAGCGTGTCATCATTGACGATTGTGATATACCCGCTCGGGCGTTCTCCGGGAATCGGTGTGCCGTCCTTTAAATATCCTGCCCACGCAAGCGTGGAAAAGACCTTTTCGCATTCCTCACCGGAGGGGGTGAGGCGGAATTTGAAGAACTGGCGGTTTGCACCGCTTGGCGTGATGCGCGCATATGAGCACAGCTCTCGCAAAACGTCCTCCGAAATCTCAAAGGACTCATCAAAACGGCGGTATGAACGGTTTTTCAAAACCAAATCATAAAGCATAATTATATAATCCTACTTCTTGATAATTGTTCCGTAAACTTCGCCGGAGAGAGCAGCTGCGTTGGACTCGTCAGTGTCAACGTGCATTGCCGGAGCAAACTTCTCGCTTACGCGGACAACAACATCATCGAATACGAGGGAACGTGCGCTGTCAATCTTAACGCAAACGATTTCTTTGTCAGCAACGTTAAACTCTGCTGCTTCCTTCGGAGTGAGGTGGATGTGGCGCTGTGCAGCGATAACACCCTCTGTAAGCTCAACCTCGCCTGCAGGTCCTACGATTTTGCAAGCTGCGCTGCCTGCAACGTCGCCACTTTCACGGATCGGAGCTGCAACGCCGAGTGTACGTGCGTCTGTGAGGGAAACCTCAACCTGAGTTGCAGGACGCTCCGGACCGAGGATGGAAACGTTTGCGATTTCGCGCTTCGGACCTACGAGAGTAACCTTTTCTTCAGTAAGGAACTGTCCCGGCTGGGAAAGCTCGCGCTTGTTGTGGAGAACTGCGCCCTTGCCGAAGAGGATTTCAAGATGCTCCTTTGTAACGTGAACGTGACGTGAGGAGGTCTCAACCAATACTTTGTTTTCTGCCATTGTAAATACAACCCTTTCATTATATAAATTTTGATTTTTACCTATCTTATATAATTTACCACAAAATGAGCTAAACTTCAAGTGATTTAACGTAAAAAAGTTGTTTGGTGAATAACTTTTCTCGTAAAACGGGATAATTGTGGTTGACACGAGAAAAAGTGTGTAGTAAAATTATACTGTAATTTTGTATATATACGGAGGATTACTCAAATGAAGAGATTTGCAAAAACTTTATCTGTATTGTTTGCTGCGATACTTGCAGTGTCTGCATTTGCATTTGCGGAAGAGGTGGAAGATGGAAAAACGTACATAGTTTATCCGAAAGAAACGGTTTCTCTCTTTTCTGCGGAGGGAGAGACGCCGAGATATATGGTTATTGGTGAAGAAGAGCTTAATATGCTTCTTGAAGAAGCTCCGGAAATGATAGATTGGTATGAGGAGAATAGTGGAGGGTGGTTTGTCTATGATGAAATATACACAGACCAATACAAAAAAGAAGATTTAGATGCCATTAAAGCGAGAGGGGCATGGGATAAGGGCTACAAGGGCGGAAAAGTACGTGTTGCAGTAATAGACAGTGGGGTTGATACAACGCATCCGGAACTCAAAAATTGTGTTGTAGACCAGTGGGATTATATTGATAATGACAATGTTGCGGATGATCAACTAACACATGGTACGGGCGTTGTTGGAGTTATAGCAGCTCCTCATGATAAATTTGGAATTAAGGGAATTGCACCCGAGGTTGAAATTGTGGCGCTAAAGGTCGGGAATAATGATAGCGACATAGAAGCTGAAACTATTGCTCGAGCGATAAATGATGCTGTTGGAAAATACGAATGCAAAGTGATAAATATAAGCTTGGCAATCTCTGATTACAATCAAACTCTAAAAAACGCGATTGATAATGCAGTGAAAGCAGAAGTTGTTGTTGTTGCTGCTGTAGGTAATTATGAGGTCAAAGAAAAGGGAGAGGTAGATGAAAGCGGAAGTGTATTGGACAATACAACGTTCATAGTTGATAATACTCCCCTTTATCCGGCTGCGTATGAAAACGTTATAGGTGTTGGGGCTGTTGATTGGTTGGATTATAGTATTTCACACTTTTCTAAAGTGAATGACAGTGTTTTCATTACTGCACCGGGAGAATATATTGTTACAACAGATCCGGGATACAAGACAGACAAAGGAACATTTATATATGTTGAAACTTACGGCACATCACTTGCTGCTCCGCTTGTAACAGGCGCAGTTGCACTTATCAGACAGGCAAATCCGGAGCTTACTCCGGAGGAGATTATGGACATCCTTGCAGAAAGTGCGCGAGATGACTCTAAGGGAGACGGATATGATACCGCATACGGACACGGTGTTCTGAACGTTGCGGCGGCGATTGAGCTTGCACTTGGACATGAAATGCTCGCTCCGGAAAATATTACATATACCGTTTCGGCGGAGAATAGTGAACTCAACGGAGCAGTAACCGTTGACAACTACATTCCCGGTAACATAGGCTCGCACCCGCTTGGTGCAAGCTTTACCGCAAAGGCTAAGCCTACGGTTACGATAGGAAACGATACATACAAGTTTGCGTACTGGGCAAACGGCAACGGAACATATGTCAGCGGAGAGACACCGTATACTTTTATCGCTACAAGCAACTTCACGCTTCGCGCTGTGTATGACAAGGTTGTTGTAGACGAATCGGCAACAACAGAAAAGAAGGTTGAATTCTGGAACGGCAACGGAGTTTTGCTTGGTACAAAGAAAGCAAATAACGAAGGAAAAGTAAATTCTGATGACATT
This sequence comes from Eubacteriales bacterium, assembly GCA_045539475.1. Taxonomy (GTDB): domain Bacteria; phylum Bacillota; class Clostridia; order Oscillospirales; family JAAYXM01; genus SIG480. The sequence continues at coordinate 66,320 of JAZQFJ010000097.1, forward strand.
CCGGTAGCAGATGCAAAAATGACCGGATATGCATTTGACAGATGGATTGATGAAGATGAAAAAGAATTTACTGCGGAGAGTGTCCTTGAGAAGAACTTCACCCGTGTTGTAGCTCAGTTTGAAGACGCAGCTACAGAGTACAGCATAACCTTTGATGATGCCACCGATACAGATACAAAAGAAACCGGGGCATACGGGGAAAAGGTGACATATACCGCAACCGGTGATAGCTTCGACTATTGGACGCTTGACGGTGAAATAGTCAGCTATGATCCTACAATTAAAATTGCATTGTGGGGAGCAGACAAAAAGCTCACCGCAGTATATGATAAAACGGATATTGTAAAAAAACCGACAGTTGTGCTTGATACCGGTGCGGATGAAGCGAACTTCCTTATTTACTCAGTGCCGACGGGCTACACGATAGTAGATGCCGGTATTGTATTCGGAACAGAAGGGAGCACTCCTCGTGTTGCGAGCTTCCATTCAAAGGCGAGCGTGAAGAATATTCCGGAAAGCGGATTTGGACAGTTTACATCACTTCCGGGAGGCGCAAACCACACAAAAGCAAGAGGATATCTTATTTACAAAGACCCTGACAACGTGACCCGCGTAATCTATGCAGATTAAAAAAAGACCAAACACAATGCGCTCCGCTTTGGCGGGGCGCATTGATATTAACACATCTTGTCTTTTCTGCATAGGATAAGCTGTAAGGGAAACCTTATAATAAAATAAGGAGACTCGTGTATTTATGGATAATCCATATATGATGAATCCGTCACGTGACGAAGATAACGACGATATCCGCGAAGATATGCTGCGTTGCGGTGATATGGTCGTGGGTATGGCATACGTGCCGATGCAGACATGGGATAATGTCTATGATATGTGCGAGGCACTATCAAGGGGTACGCAGTTTGCAGACCTCGATAAGCCGTTTTTCGGGGAGGATGTGTGGCGATGAGACAGATTAATAATTGTATGCAAAACGCAAAAAATTCCCGGATAAATAACTGCGGCGCAGACAATACCTGCCGCCGTTTGATGAAAAAACTTCGCGAGTATGACTTTGCGATAGTTGAAACTGCGCTCTTCCTTGATACGCATCCGAACAACAGAAAAGCACTTGCGTATTATACAAAGCTACGTCGTGAGCGCGCTGCACTTGCGGCTGAGTATGAAAAGGTTGTTGGACCGATAACGATTTGCGGAAACGAGAGCGATGGCAAGTGGGATTGGATAACGGGCCCGTGGCCGTGGGAAGGGGAGTGCTAATATATGTGGGTTTATGAGAAAAAATTACAGTATCCGGTAAAGATAAAAAAACCGAACCCTGCCGCGGCAAAGGTGATTATTTCGCAGCTCGGCGGAGCGTACTGCAAATGTTTGAGTATGGGAAAAATGGCAACTATTTATTCTTAAAATAAAAGCAATAATATTTTTCAGACAATTTAAGGGCGCTGCAGATGCAGTGCTTTTTTATATACAACTTCAAAAAACAGAGGTGAACAAAGATGCAATTTGAGTATTTTTATGGCAGCGAAGCCGAGCAGTTTTCCTTCTTCCGTATTCCCAAAGTTCTGTTTGCGGATGAACGATTCAAGGGTATGTCAACGGATGCAAAAGTGTTATATGGATTGATGCTTGACCGAATGGGATTGTCTGCAAAAAACAGATGGCTCGATGATGAAAATCGGGTGTATATCATCTACACAATGGAGGATATAATTGCAGATTTAGGTTGCGCCCGGCAGAAAGCAGCGAAACTACTCGATGAGCTTGATAAAAGTGTAGGACTGATTGAACGCAAGCGGCAAGGACTTGGCAAACCAAATGTGATTTATGTGAAAAACTTCACTCAAAATAATTTGTTGCTCGAAATCCCTCCTGTTTTTGATGCTGAAAATACGGAAAATCCTGAAGTATGGAAATCAAACTTGCAGAAGTATGAAAATCAAACTTCTGGAAGTATGATTTTCACGCATCAAGAAGTATTAAAATCATACTCTAATAATACTGATAATAGTAATACTGAATATAATAAAAAAGATATGATTGATTGGATGCGCGAGCGCGAAGAATACGAAAGGCGGATTAAAGAGAATATTGAGTACGATATTCTGCTTGAGCAGTACGACAAAATTTGGCTTGATGAAATAGTCGCAATTATGGTGGATGTGGTGTGCTCGAAGTCACCGTATGTCCTCATAAATCATGAGAGTTTTCCGCACGAGATAGTCAAAAACAGATTTCTTCAAATAAACACAACCCATATTGAATACATACATCTTGCCTTGCGGGAGAACACATCAAAAGTCCGGAATATCCGGGCTTTTTTAATTACAACAATTTACCGCTCGGCAGAAACCGCGGATAATTGGATATCAGCAAAAGTAAGACACGACTTAAAACAAGGAGGAACATAACATGAGCAAAGTAATCGCAATAGCAAATCAGAAAGGTGGTGTCGGAAAGACAACCACAACGGTAAATCTCGGCGTAGGACTTGTGAATGAGGGAAAACGTGTACTACTCATTGACTGCGACGCACAGGGTAGTTTGACAGAAAGCCTCGGTATCACAAATCCCGATGAACTTGAGATTACAGTTTCATCAATGATGGGAAAGGTTATGAACGAGGAACCGTTTGCAAAAGATGAAGGAATAATACACCACGCAGAGGGAGTTGACCTTCTTCCTGCGAATATTGAGCTTTCGGGAATTGAAACAATGCTCGTAAACACAATGAACCGCTAAAGAGTATTGAAAACATACATAGACAAGGTTCGTGATAATTACGACTATGTTCTCATTGACTGCACACCGTCGCTTGGTATGCTGACGATAAACTCACTTGCTGCAGCAGACGAAGTTATCATTCCCGTTCAGGCACACTATCTCCCGGCAAAAGGATTGGAACAGCTTCTCAAAACAGTAAGCAGGGTGAAAAGGCAGATAAACCCTGAACTTCAGATCGGAGGAATCCTTCTTACGATGACGGACAAGCGTACAAATCTATCAAGAGATGTGGCAACACAAATCCGTTTCAATTACTCAAAGCATTTAAAGATATATAAGACGGAAATTCCTATGTCAACACGAGCGGCGGAAGCATCAAGTGTAGGTATGAGTATCTACACATATGACCGTCACGGCAAGGCGGCAGATGCGTATAAGAACTTTACAAAGGAGGTAAAGGACAGTGGCAAGCAACGGAATAAAGCTCGGTCTGAAATCATACGATGACCTTTTTAAGACCGACGAAGGCAGACGCACAGAAGAAATAAAGCCGATAGCAATAACGGATTTAAAACCGTTTGAACAGCAGCCATTTAAAGTTCTGCTTGATGAGAGTATGGACGAGCTTGTTGAAAGTATAAAACAAAGCGGAGTACTTTCACCAATCGTTGCCCGACCGCATAAGGACGGCGGATATGAAATCCTTTCGGGACACAGAAGAGTAAAGGCGTGTGAGATTGCAGGTATAACAGAGATTCCGGTAGTAATCAAAGACCTTGATGACGATACCGCAACAATCCTTCTTGTAGACAGTAACCTGCAACGTGAACACATACTTCCCAGCGAGAAAGCCTTTGCTTATCAGATGAAGCTTGAAGCGATGAAAAGACAAGGAGAACGGCGAGATTTAACTTCAACCCAAATTGGGCTGAAGTCAAATGGTAAACAATCAAGCGATATTTTAGCTGAACAAGTAGGCGAAAGTCGCAATCAAACTCAGCGTTACATCCGCCTTACAAATCTCATTGATCCGATACTTGATATGGTGGACGATAAGGAAATCGCACTTAATGCCGCTGTTGAGCTTTCGTACCAAGGAAGTAAGGAGCAATCCGACGTGCTTGATGTTATAGGAATAGAAGCAACATCACCGTCTATTGAGCAGGCGAAGAAAATTCGCAGGTTTTACGATG
>JAZQFJ010000098.1:0-3245 GCA_045539475.1 Eubacteriales bacterium
CGCTTGAAATGTTGCGCGATATCTCTTGACATTCGGAAATTTTTGGAGTATAATAATAAAAAAACCCGAGAGCGGGAACTCTCGGTAAAAAAATCCATAAAGGAGTATTTTTTGTGATGTCTAAAAAGATAATACCACAAACCCCCGCCGATGTCAATAGCGGATGCGAGAGCTGCAAAGACAGTAGCTTTGAGAACTGGCGCGAGAAGAAAGCCGCAGCAGTAAGAATCTCTGAAAAAATGAAAGCCGCAGGGCTTAAAAAAAGGAGTTTAGCAATGAGAGAGTGCAGTACAATTTTAGCAAAAAGAGTATGCGAATGCGGTCATACGCACATTCAGACGGCGAATCTCTGCAGAGATAGGCTCTGTCCTATCTGCAGTTGGCGATTATCCGTGAAGCGGTATGCAAATATGCTGCATATTATGGATTTTATAAGCAAATACAACGAGCGGGAGTTCAATTATTATTTCCTCACTTTGACGGTCAAAAACTGCAGAATAACAAGTCTAAATGAGACCGTGAAAAATATGTCGACCGCGTGGAATAGGTTGCTTCAGCGTAAGATTTGGAAAGAGGCAATTTATGGGTTTGCTCGGTCTGTAGAGGTCACTTATAACTATAAGGCGCGCACATTCCACCCGCATTTTCACATTATTGTCGCAGTAGAAAACGATGCAACAATCGGAGATTTTGCCATTCGCAAAGCTTGGAAAGAGGTCTTACGCATAAATTATGATCCTATAACAGACTTTAGGCAGATATATCACAAAACAAAAAGTGCGGTGCCGGAACAAGAAAAAGACATTACCCCCGCAATTTTGGAGACCTTTAAATACTCCGTCAAAAGCAAAGAGGTCGAGAGTATGCCGCTTAACGCTTTCAGAGCGCTTGCAGAGCAAATTTCGAACTTGCGGCTTATAAGCTTCGGCGGGATTTTCAAAGAAGCAAAGCAGCTTCTCGGATTGGAATTTGAAACGGTCACAGAAGATGAAATCCAAATCAGAAAAGACTACTGCAGCAGATGCGGTACGCAGATGCAAGAAGCATTATTCAAGTGGTCATTCGGCAGCGGGACCTATGAGCAGTATACCCTTTGATATTTTGCGCGGGCTACTATACGATGAATGTCCAGGAGAGCGGGAGCATTACCTTTGCTGCATGTCCGAAGTATATGACGATGAAATCTGCAGCAGATGCTGGCTTAGATACATAGAAGCCCGAGAACGGGCAAATACAAGACGTTATTTAATGCTTGATAAAGAAGTCGCTGACGTAGAAAAAGCCCGCAGAAAAGCCCGCAAACACGCCCGAGAGCTTATAAATTCAATACAGAAACCGCAGAAAGCCCGCTAATATAGCGGGCTTTTGGTTGTTTCCGCTTTGGAAAAAACCTTGAAAAATGTGTAAAAAAATCATTAAAAATGATAAAAAACAACCAAAAGTTGTTATTTTTGTTGCAAAAAACGCGATAAAATGTTATAATAAATCATCGGATACAGTGCCGTTAGGGCGCGTGTAAGGTCAGACACGCGGGTGAGAACGCGGCGCAAACCGTCCTCATTGTTGTTTCTTTTTTCTTTTTTTGGTGTCATTTGATGCCATTAAATTCCATTCTTTGTTGCAGCCTACGCGGGTTTCTCGCGTGGGCTTTTTCTTTGCCTTGGCGGTGCGCTGCGGGCGCGGCTTAAACACGCGCGTCCTCGCTGCCCCGCCTCGGCGGGCAGCTAATGGCCGCGCCGCTGACGCTGAATCAAAGCGCGCGATTCGCTTCGCTACAGACCGCGCTTCGGCCATAATGAAACGCATTGTTTCACATTGAACGCTCCGCGCTGCTTCGCCCCGCGCCTTTGGCGCGCTGGCTTCGCCCGCTTCGCTGCCGCAGCGGCGGGTACGGGGGCGCTTGCGCCTTGCGCCGCTATCGCTGCCCCCTTTCCCCCGCGCTGCTCGGGTCCGCGGCGCTTGCTTCGGCGGCATTGGCGCTTGCGCGCTGGCTTCGCCCGCCGCCTCAATACCCGCGCCGCTCTGCAGGGTGTCCTTCTCGCCCATGTAACTTTGCTCCCGGTTCTTATTTGCCCGCCTCGAGGCGGGGCTGTCTGCGCTCGATGCGCAGACGCGCAGCAGCATTCAGGTCACCAGGCACACGGCATAAATGCCGCGCACCTGGCGTGCGCTGCTGCCGTATCAAGGGCAAAAAGCCCTTGATACATTAATCGGTATGCGGCGACATTAAAACCTTGAAAAAAGCCCCCTTTTGCAGATGTGGCAAGTCCTATTTTGTGTGTGTTCCCGCGCCGTTGCTGCTTTCCCTTCCGCGGCTCCGTATCTGCGGCTTTGCCTGGTTTGCAGATGCGGCGCCGCTGCTGCTCGATAATTGCAGCGGGCGGGGGCTTTTTCAAGGCTGCGCTGCCAAAAAGCGCCGCGTTGCGTCTCTTTTTGCCGTGCTCGGCCTATCGGCTTTTGTCGGCGCCCGAGAACGCGGGGGGCGGCCACCCCCTCGTACCACAGAAAAGAAAATTTTATCAAGGCCAAGCTCCGTGCGGCTGCGCCGCAGCCTTGACAAAATATCGTTTCTGTGGTGGCAAAGGCATATCGTCCCCCAGGCCGCCCCAGGCCGACAAGCAAGGTATTATTTGATTAAAGGCCTGGCTCCGCCCCGCGTCTCTCCGCTATCAGGGGGAGCGGCGGCGCAAGCGCCGCTTATAAGGCTCTGCTCCCCCTGATAGCAAAAAAATAATGAAAAAAATCATTAAAAAAATAATGAAAAAAATGTTTATGTTCCTCGCGCCTTGCGGCCTCGGTTCGGTAAATGTTGCGGACGCCGCAACGTTGCTATAAATGCGCTTAGGGTGGGTGTTGCAGCAAGCTTTATCTTATAAGCAGCATTCGGTACAACCTACAGACAAGTACGCCGTAAAACCAACCGAGGGCGCGCAGCGCTTGCGCGAGGAAAGCCGCGAGGAAATGAGCTGTTTTTGCATAAAAAATACCCGCCGATTTTCGGCGGGCGCGTCCCCTTGATACTATATTAGAAACAATTCAAGGATTGAAGAAAATTCGGCGCCGAAAAAAGCCCGCAAACCCGCGCCGCGCCCCGCTCCCCCGAACGCTTGAAATGTTGCGCGATATCTCTTGACATTCGGAAATTTTTGGAGTATAATAATAAAAAAACCCGAGAGCGGGAACTCTCGGTAAAAAAATCCATAAAGGAGTATTTTTTGTGATGTCTAAAAAGATAATACCACAAA
>JAZQFJ010000099.1:0-1952 GCA_045539475.1 Eubacteriales bacterium
GTCCTCCCGGGGAAGATGGCCGCTTATAATTTAAGCAGCAATAAGTTTATTGTTGTTATTTAATTTATAAAAATTAAGTTGCAGATTTTAAAGCGGCTCTGCGCCTCTGCCCGCTACCCGTGCTTCAACATCCCCGTCGAAACCTTTACGCCCCCATATCTTTATCGATAAACTTTGCAAGCCAACGCTCGCAAAGACCTATCCAGGAATAAACGTGCGGATTTACCAAATCCGTTCTTGTTGAACGCGTTTCCCGTGTGCCGAGAGAAAGACCGTGTGGTCCGTCGGGATATATATGCAACTCAAACAGAACGTTTGCTTTTTTCATTGCGTTTGCGAAAAGAAAAGAATTTTCAACAGGAACACTTGTGTCGGTAAGTGTGTGCCAAATGAACGCCGGGGGAGTATGCTCTCCCACCGAATTTTCAAGTGAACATTTGTGTAAAAGCTCTTCATCAGGATTTTCGCCTAAAAGATTTTTAAAAGATCCGCGGTGTGCAAACTCGCCGCTTGTTATAACAGGATATCCAAGAATCATGCCGTTTGGCTTATTTTCGCCAAACTCAATGCCGAGTTTCTCCGTTACAACGCTTTCGTTCCACAGCGTTCCGAGCATCGCTGCCATATGACCGCCTGCCGAAAAGCCGCAAACAGAAATGCAATCCGGTTTTACATGATATTTTTCACAGTTTCTTCTGATATATGCAAGTGCCGCACTCGACTCTAAAAGCTGAGTCGGGTATTTTTCATTGTTCATATCGGCTGTTGAATAGCGCAGAACAAATGCGTTGTATCCTCTTGAAACAAACTCGAGCGCAATCGGCTCACTCTCACGGTCGCTCACCCCATGATATCCGCCACCGGGGCATATAAGAATGCTCGCACGCTTGCGGTCAGGCTCAATTGCCGGACTTGTTGAACGTACATATGTTGTGAGCGTTGCATCGGTCGTTATGCCGTCAAAAACATCTTTTAAAAAAATCTTTTCGTATATCATTGTCTGTATCCCCTTTAACGTCTTTGTTCCTTAAGTGCTCTGTCCATCTCGCGCTTTGCATCGCGTGCTGCCGCCGCATCGCGCTTGTCGTGGAGCTTTTTACCCTTTGCAAGGCCAACCTGAACCTTCACAAGCGAGCCTTTCAGGTAAACGGATAACGGGATGATCGTGTATCCGTCCTGAGCTTGCGCCGCGGCAAGCTTGCGGATTTCAGACTTGTGCATCAAAAGCTTTCTGTTGCGGAGCGGCTCTTTGTTAAATATATTTCCTTTTTCATAAGGGCTGATGTGCATACCGTGAACGATAAGCTCACCGTCTTTTACGGAGCAAAACGAGTCCTTGAGGTTGCATGCTCCCGCGCGGAGTGATTTAACCTCGGTTCCGCAGAGCGATATACCTGCCTCGAAAGAATCTTCAATATTATAGTCGTGCCATGCTTTTCGGTTTTTGGCAATCTGACGGATTGATACGTCTCCCACGCGGAACACCTCGCTTTCTGCAATGTCGAAATTAACATATATAATTATGCCATATGTTTTTGTCGAAGTCAATAGAAGAAAGGTTTCAAATGCGTTACAAAATTGAAGAAGCTCATAAAGGTAATTTGTCCGGTCATGTGAGAAAATGCAGGCATAATGATGTATATGTATTTTCACGGGATTCCCCTCGTTTGCGGTGCCCGGCGACTCGATGCAGTTGCACCTCTCTTTCCGAGCGCGGCACTTCGTTACGCTCGTTTTATCTGCCACCAGCAACGCTCGCGACTTCACCCGGCACGCTCCGCGCGCCTCGGGTTCTCTCTTCTTGGAAAAATAGGCTCTATAATAAAAGTTGGGGTAACCAAGTAGAGCCTACGAAAAAAATTAAAAAAAGTAGAGCATATTTGGAAGAAATCCGTTAAAATGGAATTGTCCAGAAACCATGAACGGAGGATCCAATATGCTCTACAAATATT
>JAZQFJ010000100.1:0-29839 GCA_045539475.1 Eubacteriales bacterium
ACACAAAAAAGATTGATATATTATTTTAGAAATGAATATAAATTAATGTGCAAACAGGCACATAAAGTAATTTGAAAGGAGTGCGTTTTTTATGAACGAGAAAGCTGTATGTGAAAGCATATTCCAACAGCAAGAAATGAATATGGAGCATTTTACGGAGACTATGGCGAGAATGATAAATTCCATCGAACGGTCAAACGCTATGCTCGCTGAAATAATTTAACGGAATGAAGATAAAAACGCCCACTCGGCATTTATTCGAGCGGGCGTTTTGTTATGAAAGGGGCGAAATGGGATGAAAGTAGCAATTTATTGCAGATTGTCCGAGGAAGATAAAAACAAATCAAACCAAAGCGATGACAGCAACAGTATTAAGAATCAGAAGGCAATGCTTCTCGAATATGCAATGACGCAAGGTTGGGAAGTATATAATATATACAGTGATGATGATTACGCGGGGGCAGATAGAAATCGCCCTGAGTTCAAGCGGCTGATTGAGGATGCCCAAAAAAGGCTTTTTGATATCGTGTTATGTAAAACCCAGTCCCGTTTTACCAGAGAACTGGAGCTGGTTGAAAAATATATTCACGGATTATTTCCGTTATTGGGAATCCGTTTTGTCAGCATTGTAGATAATGCAGACACGGCGAATAAGGGAAATAAAAAATCAAGGCAGATAAACGGTCTTGTAAATGAATGGTATCTTGAGGATATGTCTGAAAACATTAAGAGCGTGCTTGTCAGCAGGCGGAAAAACGGATTTCATATCGGGGCATTTGCGCTTTACGGATACAAGAAGGATCCGCACTTAAAAGGACACCTGATTATTGATGAAGAGGCGGCAACGGTCGTGAAAGATGTTTTTCTGCTGTTTACACAGGGGTATGGAAAAAGTGCAATTGCGCGTATCCTGAATGACAGGGGCATACCTAATCCAACTGAGTATAAAAGGCAAAAGGGGCTGAGGTATAAGGCACCGGAAAGAAAAAACAGTACGTTGTGGCGATACTCTGCAATAGCATCTATGCTTGAAAATGAGATTTATATAGGTAACATGGTTCAGGGAAAATACGGAAGTGTTTCATATAAAACAAAACTGAACAAGCCGCGTCCGAGGGAAGAATGGTTTCGCGTTGAGGGAACCCATGAACCTATCATAGAGCGGAAGCTTTGGGACAGGGTACAAGAGATTCTTAAAGAAAAAAGTAAACCCTTCGGAGGCGGCAAGGTCGGGATTTTTGCGGGTAAGGTGAGGTGCGCCGGATGCGGATATGTGATGAGGTCAAGCAAAAACCGCGACAGACATTATCTAAAATGTGCAAGCAAAGCTATTGCCAGTGATTCATGTGAGGGCGCTTTTGTATCTGTTGCTTTGCTTGAAGAAGTTGTTCTTTCGGAATTGCGCAGACTGTCAGAACTTTATCTGAACCGTGATGAACTGAAAAACAGGATAGAAATTTACGATACGGAGCAGGCGCAAATTGATAAATTGGAAAGTGAAGTGCTAAGGCAAAAAAAGAAAGTGGAAGAGTATTCCAAAGCCTTGAGCGACCTGTATATGGATAAAGCCAAAGGTGTCGTTACAACCGAGGATTTTATAATGATTTCTAAGAATCTTTCTCAGGAAAAAGTATTATCAGAGGAGCTTTTGCAAAAAAATCTTGAAAGAATAGAGAAGCTTCGCTCCGGGCTACGCGAGGAAGATGCAAGGGCAGAATTGGTTAAACGGTATACGAATATTGAGCACCTTACGCGAGGTATGGTAGAAATTTTGATTGATTACATAATTGTAGGCAGACGACAGAAAGGCGAAAAGTATCCACCGATTGAGATTCACTGGAATTTTTAAAATAATAATCTAACCGCTTTGATATTGACTTTTTTACACGCCTTGTTGTCAAAGTTTATTCCTGATTTTTTTCGAGTACATATTGTTTTCTATATTCCTTAACGGTCATTCCAAACTTTGCCTTGAAAATCTTCATAAATTGAAATTCATCATAAAATCCTGCCAGTCTGCAGAGCTCTTTTACTTTATAGTCGTTTTCTGCTAAAAGCTTCGTCGCATGGCGAAGCTTTACCTCTATAAGATATGCTCTCGGCGTTATGCCGGTTTCATCTTTAAAAATCCTGTCCACCTGTCTTGTGCTCAGATACATGACAGGTGCTATTTCTTTTATGTTGAAATTCGGGTTTGCGTGATTGAGTTCAATAATCCTCTTTATTGTCGCAATTGTTTTTTGCGGTGAGACTTTTTGTGGAATAGGCGAAGCAGGGTGTGTTGCTTCGGCGGCAAGAAGCTGCATTATCATAGAGATGGTAAAATAACAAAACTCTGTTGGGGAACTCTCAAGTGAAAAAAGTTCGTCAAACAGTTCTGTCACTTTTATTGGATTTTTAGCAGTCAATTTAGGTGACTCTGCACTCAAATTCAAGCTGTCTGCTATTTTAAAACCTGAAGAGGTTGAAAAAGAAATCCAATAGTAGCTCCATGGCTCATTATCGTCGGCATAATACGCAGTTGGCTCGTTTGCCGGAATGTAAAAGAAGTCGCCTGCGCGGAGCCTGTACTTTTTATTGCGGATTATCAGTGTTCCTTTACCACTTACTACAAAGTGCAGAGATGTCCAGTCGTATATACGCGCGAATTTTGTGGGCTGGATTATATGAAAGTCATGATAACCAATATTTCTGAGCTTGAAATATGTATCCCACACTTCGTTAAAAAACATTCTCTTGTTTTTACGTTCTACATTCATTGGGGATTACTCCTTGCACTTTTATTCGTTTTGCAATGATTGGATATTGCATGTGGGACATTAATCTTTAATAATCAGTGCTATAAATTCAAGCATTTCTGAGCCTGTATTTTTAATTCCGTGACCGCTTCCTGAAGGCGTGAAAGTTACCGTGCCCGAGGTAACATCAATCTTACTTTTATTGTCTGTATACAAACCTGTACCGGAAAGGATGTAGTAATATTCGGCTTCACCTTCGTGCACATGAAACTCAACCTCTTCTTGTGGTTTTAACTGAGCAAGAGCAAATGTACGAAGTTTATCGTTTCTGATGTCGAACTCCGCAAGGTCTGAAAGGTAAAGCTTTATTTCACCTTTTTGATTAAATTCGGTGGTGTTCTTCAGTTCGTTTTTTGACTTTATCATACTATTTTACCTCCAAAAAAATGATGATTTATTATAACATACATTGAACTACATAGCAATTGTTTGTCTAAAAAACACATAAAAAAGTGGAGTGTATGTCAAGAATTGACATTGTTTTTGTTTTTTTAATTTTATATAATTTTAGTGTACAAATCAGAGAGGAAGATACTATGAAGAAAATCCGATTCGCAATTTGCGGCGCAGGGCACCGAGCTGTGTTTTTGGCAAAAAATGCTATACCAAAGGCTGCGGGCACAGAGATAATTGCCGGATGCGACCCATATGAAGATAAAGCAGAAGCCCTCTGCTCCGAGGTTGAGCAAAGTACAGGACTTCGTCCGGTGAAATATACAGACCACATTGAGATGTTTGAAAAGGAAAAGCCGGATGCAGTGCTTGTGGCAACGGGCTGGAAACAGCATATAGATGTTGCGGTTGATGCGTTGGAGCGTGGAATTGCCGTTGCGATGGAAGTCGGCGGAGCATACAACGAAGAAGAATGCAGAAAGCTCATTGAAGTACAGGAAAGGACAAAAACTCCGTTTATGTTTATGGAAAATTGTTGCTTCGGTCGTGAAGAGCTTCTTGCCCTTTCTCTTGCAAGGCGCGGCGTTTTTGGTCGAGTGGTATATTGCCATGGTGCATACCGCCACGATCTGCGCGAGGAGATTGCAACCGGCAACATAAAGCGCCATTATCGCCTTGAAGAATATTCAACCCGCAACCGGGATAATTATCCGACTCATGACCTCGGGCCGATTGCAAAAATTCTCGGCATAAACCGCGGAAACCGTATGGTGTCTCTCGTTTCACGTGCATCGGGGGCGTTCGGACTTTCTGAATATGTTAAGGAAAAAACTGAGCTTTCGGAGCTTCATGGCAGAAAATTTGCACAGGGAGATATTGTTGAAACCATAATCACTTGCGAGAACGGAGAGATGATAAGCTTAAAGCTTGATACAACTCTTCCTGCGCATTATTCGCGTGAGCTTACCGTTCGGGGAACCCGGGGAATGTATAACATGGATGCCAATATGGTTGTAGAAGACGGAAAATGCGAGGAAATATTCTATCCGTTCGATTTTATAAAGAAATACATAAACAACGCCGAAGAGTATTACGACGAATATCTTCCGGAAATATGGAAGGGAAAAGACCCAACCGAGCTTGAAGAGGGACACGGCGGAATAGATTTCTTTGAATTTGAAACCTTCTGTGAATGTCTGCGTACCGGACGCGAAATGCCGATAGATGTATATGACGCGGCAGCTTGGATGTCGATTGCGTATCTTTCAGAGCAGTCTATTGCTAAAGGCGGTGCGCCTGTTGAAATACCTGACTTCACAAACGGCGCATATAAGACAAGAAAACTGATGGATGTTGTGAAATTGTAAGACAGAAAGGTGATAGAAATGAAAAAACAAGGCTGTTATTACTGCGACCGTGACGAGGGCTTTCGCGAGCTTCTCTTTGAAATTTGCGATTTGAAGGCATCAAAGATTTTTCTCTGTAAAGATCAGACATTGCCTGGCAGATGCACGATAATGTTTAAAGATCATTATGAAGAAATCTACGAAATCCCGAAAGCGGAGCGCGACCTTTATATGGACGATGTCTGTGCATTAGCTCAGACGATAAAAGAGCTTTTCGGCGCAGACAAGATAAACTATGGGATTTACGGCGACTGTTGCCGCCACGTTCATTATACCATCTGCCCGAAGTACGAGGGGAAGCTCGGCTGGGGTACGACGTTTGTTATGTTCCCCGACCCCGAGGAGAGAATATATCTCACAGATGAAGAATACGAAGAGCGCAAAGCGCTTATAAAAAAGACTGTATGTGCAAAGCTTGGTCTTGAGTAGGTGGGAAAATGAAAGTAACACTTCCGTATGGACACGAAAAAGTAAGCTTTGAAATACCTGATAAAAACTTTATCGGGATGATGGATCCGGAATTCACTCCGGCGCTTGAGAATCTTCGCGAAGCGATAGAAAACGCAATAGATAATCCGATTGGGACAAAACCATTATCCGAAATAGTAAAGCCGGGAAAGAAAATCGCTGTTATTATCGATGATGATTCACGTCCGACACCGCAATCGGTAATCCTTCCCTTGCTTCTTCCTCGGCTTGAAGCAGCCGGTGCAAAACCGGAGAATATCCGCATAGTTGCAGCGCTTGGCAGCCATCGCTATATGACGGAAGACGAACTCCGCCGCCGCGTGGGGGATGAAGTGTACGACAGATACGAGGTAATAAATTCAGAGTTCAAAAAGCCCGAAGGACTTGTATATGTCGGTAAAACACCCGAGGGAGTTGACATAATGGCGACGAAAGCTGTTATGGAAACAGATATACATATAGGCGTAGGTTGCCTTCTACCTCATCCTGTAATGGGATGGGGTGGAGGAGGAAAGATTCTTTTTCCCGGAATTGCCGGAGAGGAAACGGTTTCGTACTTCCACCTCAAAGCATCCCTTTACGATGAACCGCTTTTCGGGCTTGATTGCACGCCTGTGCGTGAGATGATGGAAGGCTGGGTAGACAGCATAGGTCTTGATTTTATAATAAATGTTGTTCTCAACTCAAAATTTGAGATAGCAGATGTTGTATCCGGTCACTATATAAAGGCGCAGCGTGAAGGTGTACAACGGGGAAAACGCGTTATAGGCTATCAGGTAAAGGAAAAAGCTGATATAATGATAACAAGCTCTCACCCTGCTGATCAGGACTTTTGGCAGTCGCCGAAGGCAATGTTTGCCGCAGAGCCTGCGTTTATGAGCGACAAAGGTGGCACTCTCGTCCTTGTCAGCCCAAACTTCGAGGGAATGGGACCACACCCGGGTTATGCCGAGTGTATGGGCGATGATAATGGAGACGAAAAGGTAAATGCCTGCATCAGAGGAGAAAAGTTCCCGATAGATCCGCTCTCTATTGCAGTAGGAAACGGAATGGCAAAATTGCGTCGCAGACGTCGGCTTATAACCGTCGGTGACGGCGTGACACCTGAAGAAATGAAGATAGCAGGAACGGAACATGCGTATATAAAAGATCTGCAAAAGGTTATAGATAAGCTTATTGAAGAAAATCCGGACTGCAGAATAGGCGCTGTTTCAAATGGAGCAGAAACCTTGCTTTATGTATAAGGCGGTGAAAGAATGCCGGAAATGGAGAATATGTTTTTTGAGTTTCGTTATGTAAAAACATTTGGAACGCCTTTTTGCGTATCCCGCGACTCTGAGATAGCTTTCGATACTGATTGCTATGCCGCGGAATATGCAAAAAAGGCTTTGTCGGAATGCAGCTCTGACGGAAAGAAACTACATATAAAGCTAAAGCTTGGTATATCCGATACGGTGAAAACTGCTGTCGGAGAGGTCTTTTTTGAAGACGATGAAGCCTGTGCAATTGAAATTAAGGAAGACGAAGTGATTCTTTCCGCAACGACCGGAAACGGGCTTATATATGCTGTCTCAACCTTAAAGCAGCTTATTGAAAGCGGAAATGTCTGTGAAATGCTTCTGTATGACTATCCCGATAAAAAAGTGCGCGGATATCGCGTATTTATACCGGGAAAAGAGAATTTTGACGACTTTAAGCGAATGGTTGATTTGCTTGTATACTATAAGTATAATGCAATTATGATTGAAGTCGGCGGTGCGATGGAATATAAACGGCATCCGGAAATTAACACGGAATGGGTTGAGTTTTGCCGCGAGGTTCACCAAAGCCCGAATGAAGCAAAAAGAATACAGAAAGAAACATATAGCTGGAAAAAGAATTCCATACACGCGGATAACGGCGGAGGTTCATTTATAACACAGACTGAGCTGCGAAAGCTCATTGCGTATTGCAGAGAGCGTGGACTTGAGGTTATTCCGGAGGTACCGACGCTTTCTCACTGTGATTATATCGTGAGAGCGCACCGTGAGCTTAACGAGAGATGTGAGGATATGTATCCTGATACATATTGTCCGTCTAATCCGAAAACATACGAGCTTGTTTTCGACATCCTCGATGAGATTTGCGATGTGTTCAAGCCCCGATATATCAATATCGGACACGATGAGCTGTACACGCTCGGGAAATGCCCGTTGTGTAAAGGAAAAGATCCCGTTGATCTGTATGTTGGAGATATTGTAAAAATTTCAGATTATCTGAAAAAGAAGAATGTCAGAACAATTATCTGGTCAGAAAAGCTTCTTGATAATCTTTATTTTCCGGGACCGGGTGATGAAATGCACGGCTACGGCGGCACGGGTGATGAAGCTTGGGATATTCCTCGCCTTGCGGAATGTGCCGGCAAGGTTCCGAAAGATGTTATTTTGCTCCATTGGTACTGGTCGCTGTGCTCAGGTGATGCTGAGAGGGAGCTTCTTGATATGGGATATGATATGGTTTTTGGAAACTTTCAGGTGTTGTCGCTTAAAGACTATCGTGAAAGAAGCCAAAACATTCCGGGAGGATTCGTCAGCAACTGGGGTTCTTTTGAAGAACAGTATATGCAGCGCAACGGTCAGAACTTTAACGTAATTTCTACGGCATATGTTTTCTGGAGCGGAGCCTACGATTTCGATAAGAGCCGGGATGTTATGCAGAAGGTCAAAGATGAACTGTATGCGCGGTATAAAAAATCGCTTGGCGAAAGCATCATTGAGTTTACTCACACGACCGATTATTTCAAACCATACACTTGGTTTTACGATGGAATATATATCGTCCCCGAGGATTGGCTGATAGGTCATCACGAGGTTGTGTATACGGACGGAACAAAAGCGGATTTACCGATTATCTACGGATACAATATCCGTTCATCGAGCGAAACGGAAACTTCGGACAGCGGTTCGGAAGAAGCGCGCACAACGTCATATATCGAAGTTCTTGGCGCATCATATCCGGAAATGAAGAACGGTAGAATGTTTTACAGAACAGCCTGTAAAAATCCGTATCCCGAAAAGACCATCAAGCATATATACGTTAAACCTAAGAATGGCATAAAAATAGAAGCAAGATATGATGCCGTTGAAGGGAGTGGTGAAAATGTATAAAATCGAAACGCATCTGCACACAGCAGAATCAAGCCCGTGCGCAAAGCTTTCTGCCGCGGAAATGATAGAGCTTTATCATAAGGCAGGCTACAGGACGGTTATAGTAACCGACCATTTCATTCAGAAATATCTTGACGGATACGACAGTGAATGCTGGCAAAATGCCGTTGACCGTTTTTTTCTCGGCTATCGCAATGCAAAAGAGAAAGGCGATGAAATCGGAGTAAACGTGATTCTGAGTGCGGAGATACATCTTTCAACCGTTCCCGGAGATTATCTCGTGTATGGCATAACTCCCGAAATACTTTATAACTACCCCGATATATGCAAGGTTACACACGAAGAGTTTTATAAAATCATGCATGAAAACGGAGTGCTTGTAGTACAGGCACACCCCCGTCGTGACGGTGGAACATATTCTGATTATTCTTGCATTGACGGCTTTGAAATTCACAATTCAAGTCCGCGCCATGAAAATTATACTGATTTGGCGGAAGTCCAGGCAAAAGAACATAATCTTTATATGACTGCCGGAAGCGATGCGCACCGCATTGACGATTATGCACTGAGCGGGATGGAATCCGAAAATGAGATAAAAACCATTGAGGATTTTGTTGAGCTTGTAAAAAGCGGGAAGGGGCAGCTGATACGATGATATATCTGATTAGCGATATTCACGGTAAGCTTGATTTTAAAGGGCTCAATGAATATATAGAAAAAGCCGATGATAACGATTTGCTCATTGTTCTCGGTGACGTCAGCCTCCGCTTTGGAAATAAAGAGGAAAACAAAATCTTCACCGAATGGTTTCTTTCGATAAAAAAGAACATTGCGATTGTTGACGGCAATCACGAGAATTTCGACTATCTCAAAAGCTTTCCCGAAGAGGATTGGAACGGTGGCAAGGTGCATCGCCTTACAGAAAATATAGTTCATCTTAAGCGTGGTTATGCATTTGAAATAGAGGGGAAAAGCTTTTTTGTGTTCGGTGGATGTAAGTCATCGAAAGTATGGCACGAGCTTGGGCTGTATTATCCCGGGGAAGAGCCGGAAGAGCCGGAGCTTAAGCTTGCATATGAAACAATAAAAAGAAATAATTTTAAGTTTGATTATATTCTCACTCATAAATATGAGCAGACACCGCCGGATGCAACCTTCTGTCCGGAACTTGGCGCGCTTGAAAGGTATATAGATGAGAATGTTTCATTCAAGCATTGGTATTGCGGTCACAGCCACAAGTACCGCGAACTGGATGAGAAACACACCATCATCTACGACGAACCGATAAAGCTTTAAAAAATAATATGTCCGTATAAAAAAACGGCATTTTAATATATAAAATCAAATTTGAGTCATCCTGAGCGGAAGGCGAAACCGTTCCACCTGTGTCATCCTGAGCGGAGGGCACAGCCCGCAGTCGAAGGATCTCAAAAAATAAAAATTGGAGGAGAAAACAAAATGAAAAAAATATTATCACTTATCCTCGCAATCACGATGATTGCGGCGTTTATCCCCACCGCCTTCGCAGCAGACGGCGATGCAACAACGGTAACGTATACGTATAATTTCTACAACAATAGCTGGATTGAGCGCGGAAACACATCAACCAAGGAGCGTGTGTTGAAGAATCAGATTAACACGTTTGAAAGCGAGTCACTTACAGATACGGAATGGGCGTATCTTGGAACGAGCGCATCTGCGATGATTGGCAAAGCTTCCAGCAATTTGTACAATATGGTACATGGAGGCACATATAGCGGAACACGCGTTGTTGCAAATAATGTAGAAGAATGGCTTGCGTTTAAGATAGAAGTTCCGACCTCCGGAGAATATGATGTTGAGGTTAAGGCTGCGTATCATACAAGTGCAACATCAGATATGGATGTTTATATCCTTCCTACAGATGCACAGGTTACGGTAGGAGATTATACAGGAGACCTCGAGCCTGCATTTGGGAAAAGCAGTGTGTATGGACAGTATGTCGGAAATACAGGAGACACGACTTGCACAAGAGAAAATGCAAAGAAATTCAACGAATTTTTATTTAAAGACATAAGTGCAGATAACTACAAAGCGATTGACAGTGCAAGCCTGAAGTATACGAAGAATACCACACCGCAAGTAATTAGCGGAACTTCATCAAAAAATGTTACGCTTGATGCCGGTGTGCATGTCGTTCTTCTTGTTACGAATGAGCCGGGAGAAATGTATATTTCTACTCTTGCACTTACCACTGAAATTGAAGACGAACCGACAAATGCACCCACCGAACTAATCGGCAATATTGCATTTGCAGCAGGTGCGGATATTCAGTACAAAGTTGGCGATGGCAGCTACACAAACATCACTGCAAACAACACTGCACAAATCCCGGTTGGCGACAGCGTAACCGTCAAAGTAACCGACACAACCAACTTTGCAGGTTGGGTTCGCGGCACTGCAGACAGTGGTGTTTGGGTATCAAGCGATCCGGAATACAAATTCAACATTATGTCTCCGACGTACTTAACACCGATTTACACAACTCCGGAAGCAAATGCAACCCACTCTGTTGAGTTCTGGGATGAAAACGGTGCATATGTAGATACAATAACAGCAACAGATGGCAAGGCAGTTCTTCCGACGAGCGGATATGGCGTCGTTGGTGGAGAGCTTAACGGTTGGTGGCTCAATGAAACAACTAAGCTTCTTGCAGGTGATGATGTTGCGGAAGGTATCACCCGCGCAGTGGCACAGTATAACTACGGCGATTTTGGTAAAGGAATTTTCAATAGCGATGATTCTGCAAAATACTGGAAGCGCGGTGATGATATCGTAGCTTACGGAAATACTTACAATTTCTATCAGTGGGACGGAGCGGAAGACATCACTTTCGGAGTGGAAGAAATTGAGAAAAATCCGCTTGTAGTTCTTGATTCCACACCTGTTGACGGTGCATACATGATAGAATACGACAAGGGTAATGCATCTGAAATCGTTGAAGCCGGCATCCTTTTCGGAAGCACTGCAGAAATACACATCGGCTCTACTGATGGCTCAAAGGCAGCTTCACAGAGAAACGGTGTTGATGACGGTATAAATGACGGTCACGGTCAGTTCTGCGCAAAGCCTAACACAGAAAGCAACTATGACTATGCACGCGGATATCTTATCTATAAGGGAACTGATAATAAGCTTTATGTTATCTACACCACCGCGGTAGCGACCTCTGCACAATAATAAAAACTCTTCAGCGAGGGACAGGGACTTTCCGGTCTTATGTCCCTCGTATAGGATATAAAACAGGAGGAGCTTATGAAAAAAATATTATCACTTATCCTTGCATTTACTATGCTTATATCGCTTTTTCCGGCGGTGTCTGCAGGCGGTGAGGAGTTGGCTTCGTATACGTACACATTTACAAACGCAAGCTGGCTTGAACGCGGCTTTGTATCGACGCAGGAGCGGAGAATGCAGAACAATACACTTGCAACAGATGCACTGACAGATACAGAATGGGCGTATCTCGGAACAGGGGCATCATTCATGTCTGCAAATTTCGGGGCACAATCTACACGTTACAATATGGCAGTAGGTAACCACAACTCGAGCACGCGCGTTGTCGCAGGGAATGCTGGAGAATGGCTTGCGTTTGCTGTTGAAATTCCGACAGCAGGGGAATATAAAGCTGAGATTAAAGCACCGTATCATGTATCAAATGCAAGCTCGGATATAGATATTTATATTCTTCCTGCAAATGCAACGGTCACGGCAGGGGAGTATACGGGAACTCTTAAGGGGGCATTTGGAGACAGCCGGGTTTACGGAACATATAAGGAGATAACAACCACAGACGGTGAAAGTACCTTGTATGGCGCAATGAGAGAAAACGCGAAAAAGTTTTCTGATTTCGTTTTTACAGGCATAGATACAGAAGCCTGCAAAGTACTTGACAGTGCAAGTTTAAAATACACTACAAATAAGACTCCGCAGGTAATAAGCGGTGCTTCTTCAAAGAATATCACGCTTGAAGCAGGTGTGTATGTGCTTCTTCTCGTTACGAATGAAGCAGGAGAGGTATATATAAATTCACTCACGTTGAATGAAGTGCCGGCTAAGAAAGCTCTTACAGACATAGAGGCTTCCTTCGGTGAAAACACCTATGTAGGCGAAAAGCTTGCGCCAAAAGTGAAATGGTTCAGCGGTGATGAGGAAACAGATGGAACCCTTGGTATTGTCACCGTTGAAATTGCAGAAAACGGAAATCCTGACGAGGCGCTGCTTGAAGGAACTGACGGCAATATATACGCAATTGCAGAAGGAGCTGCAACGGTAAAGGTTACCGGAACACTTGACGGCGGTTCAATCTCAAAGGAAATAGCAATTGAAGTAATTGAGCCTACATGGGCAGATGTAAATCAGTCGTATATGTTCTCGATAAAAGGACATTCCGATATGACTGCAAATCAGGGAATAGAGGTTACGGACACAACTGCGGGCAGAGATATTAAAGAGGAAGAGTTTAATACCTATCCTTACCGCGATTACGGGAAAGAAAGACCGTGGGGGATGGTTTCGGCGCAGGTTAAAGGAAGACCCGGGAAAAAGTATTTTACCCAGTACTCCGATGGTATGGATTCCTGCGGACTGGCCGGAGATTGGATCGCATTCAAGGTAAAAGTTCCTGCGTCGGGAAAATACAACGTAGATATATCCGGTCGTACGCGGTCAAGTGCAGGTCTTGCAGAAATCTATATGCTGCCGTATGAAGATGAAATGACTTTCTCATCGGTAAAAGAAGATATTGATACCTATATGACGGATGATAATTTCGTCGGAGAGGCGGATTTCAACGATTCTACGGAAAAAACTATAAGGTTTGGTAACATCGGTGAGTTTTTTGCAGATGAAAATCTTGACTATAGCAAAGGCTATGCCGAGTATCTTATGATAGTAAAAACCTGCTACAGTAAGAAGGCTCCGACAAAGTACAAAGTGATATTTGAGGGAATCTACCTTGTTGGAAGCCCTGCCGCGTCTGCGGCAACTGTCGTTTTCTCAGATAAGAGTATCGCTCCGGGTGAAAAGACAAGTGTTTCGTTGTTGGATGCGACCGGAGCCCCGGTTGATGCTTCAAGTGCTTATGTGCAGCATGAGCTTTCAGAGGATGGCACGGGAGTGCTTTCTCAGTCCGACGACGGAAATGTATTTACTGCGCTGTCAAACGGCACGGCGACGGTAAAGAGCTATGTTATCCTCGGTGGAAGCGTATACACATTTGAGAATGTAATAACCGTAAGTGATGATGCCGCACTTAAAGCCGCATACATTTATCCGAAGACTCAGTACGAAATCGGAGAGGATGTTGCCGTTGATGTAAGGCTTGAGCAGGTGGACCGCAAGGTTGTTTCCGGCGGAGTTGTAAAAAGCTTTGAGCTTGTTTCAAACCCGGATAACGCAGTCGCGCTCTCGGTTGACGGAACGGCGCTTACTGCGGAGAATGTCGGCAGTGCAGAAGTAAAAGCTGTGGTTTCTGCCCGCGGAAAGACATTTGAAAGCGATATCGTAACGGTTAACGTGGTTGAGCCGTCGGTGTCCGGAGATAATGTAAAGGAAGCAAAGCTTACAGCGGAAACTTCTGTTATAACGCTCGGCGGTGAAACGTTAATCCCAAGTATAAAGCTTTATGACAAGAACGGTGCTGAAATTGCATATGAAGCTGAAAATATACAGAAGATAGCCTGGTCATCGAGCGATGAGACGGTCGCAACCGTTTCTGAATTGGGAGAAATTGTTGGCGTAAGCGACGGCAAGGCGGATATAAATGCCATCATCACATACGGAGGAAAACGCTTCAGTGCGACTCTTTCCGTAACGGTTGAGGATGCTTCAGGCGTTGATTTGTCCTGCGGAGTGAACGCTTCATATGAAGATACGATATATGTTTACGGAAGAACTAATATAGAGCTGTCCGTTATCATGAACAGCGGTAAAACTGTTAAAATTCCGTATGAATATATCACATGGACTTTCGCTGATGAGGCAATGAGTGAGATTGTTGAAATCTCTGAAAACGGCACGGTTTACGGAACAGAGCTCGGAAAAGCGGTCGTTATCCCTGTGGTAAATCCGGAGTGGAAGAATATTGGGGATATCAGCGTCTCTCCGGTTGAAATCGATGTCGTATGGGATGCAAGCATCAACCCGCAGATATTCACGGTTTCCGACCGCGAGAATGCAAAGGCAAACGTAAAGAAGTATTCGTGGGCAAAGAAGCTGCGCGATGCTGCGATTTCAAAAGCGGATACTTATGTCGCAAATCTTGACAGAATCTATAATATGGCAGTGCCGGAGGGAATGCCGCGCTATTATTTCCCGGGTATGCGCTGGGATCCGACAAACAACGTTTGTCGTTATTGCCAAGAAGATCTTACGCTTAAGTACAGTAAGTACGGATTTTCATCAGAGGCGCTTTCGCGTGAGTGGAAGATACAGTGTCCTGAATGTAAACGTCTTTTCCCGTCAAATGACTTCGGCAAGTTCTTTGAACTTGGTATGACAGAAAGCAAGAAGCTTTGGAGCTATGAGCTCGCTCTTCAGAAGCATCATGAAAAATTTGTTTGTGAGAGTGTCAAATCCGGAGGGGAATGTGAATGTGTCCGTCCGCTCGATTCCGCGCCTGAGCCGGGCAGTATCGCGTGGTATGATAATGACCCGAGAAATGAAGAATGGTATGCGTTCTACGGTTACGGCGTAGAGGGTGGATATCTGAATAACGACCTTTATGAGGAAATGGACGAAAAGCTTGGTGTTCGCGGATGGGCAGTCGATGACGGATTCGGTTACCGTCAGCCGTATATTTCAAAAGAAGAAGCGGATGAAAAAGGTGTGCCGGGATATGATCCTCGGTATTTCGATAAGGATGGATATGCATGGTTTAAGGATGGAAGCAGAACAGGTCCCGTACTGTATAGATTTGCATCAAATTACGCTTTTGAAGGAATCTGGCAGGCAAAGGGGCGAGGCAGCGCTATTATGAAAAGCGCGCTTAAAAGCCTTCGTGAGGCATTCCTCTATACGGGTGATGCAAAATATGGCAGAGCGGGTGCAATTCTTCTTGATAAGTGGGCAGACCTCTATCCTTATTTTGAATGGGCAAAATGGCGTACCTTCAGATCTGACTCGTATTTAGGAACGGTGTGTGATCCCGTTGATGCTACATACCTTGCAGTTGAGCTTGCAGAGTCTTACGATGCATTTTTGCCGATATATAACGATCCGTATGTAGTCGAGTATCTTTCAAAATCAGCTCCTCAGTACGAAATGAACGAGGATGGCTCATGGAAGCGTGATGAAAACGGAAATCTTATTCCGGTAAATCTCAAGGAAAGCCCCGGTGCGCTCCGTAAGAATGTGGAAGATAACATCCTTCTTGAGATATTCGATGGTGCAAAACACGGCAGAGTAATCGGAAACTTCGGTCTGCATCAGGCAGCCGTTGCAACCGCTGCCATTGTGCTTGACCGCGAACCGGACACAGGCGAGATGCTCGATTGGATTATGCGTTACGGTACAGGCAAAGTATACAACAGCGCAACTGTCGGAAATCCGATGCCGAATAACACGGGCGCATATACAATCGATTATCTGCTTTCAGCAGTAGACCGCGACGGGAACGGAAACGAAAACTCACCGCAGTATAACAAATTCTGGGTACAGTATCTGCTTGATACGTCAGAAAAACTTTATAAATATACGCAGCAACCCGGGAAAGAAAAGTATGAAAAATATAATCTGCTTGATAATCCTAAGTTTGTGAAGATGTTTACTGCTATTCCGCGTCTCACTCTCGGTGGATATTACTCGGCACAGATAGGCGACTCCGACGGAACGGCAACTGCCACCACAAACGTTGTACTTGATGACTGTGTTGCAGGCTTTAAGTACACCGGAAACCGCATGCTTGCGCGTGTTATATATAAGGAAAACGGCAACAGCGTAGACGGTTTGCATACCTCTATTTATGATGCAGAACCGGAAAAAATCAAGCAGGAGATACAGAACATAGTTGACGAGGATGGGGGCTTCTCGCTTGAAAGCGATCTTCTTTCCGGTTTTGGTTTTGCGGCGCTTCGTGCAGGAGCTATGAACGAGTCGGCAAATGCTGCCACAGAAACGAACACTCAGCGTGACTTTGCTTTGTACTTCGGTATGACCAACGGCCATGGTCATCGCGATACATTGAATCTGTATATGTCCGCGTTCGGTCTTAACGTAGCACCTGACCTCGGATATCCGAAGGCTACGGGAACTGACGCGAATCGCTTACAATGGGTACAGACAACGCTTTCGCACAACACGGTTGTGGTTGATGAAAAAGAGCAGCCGAGTGTTGGCTTTACCGGCAAAGCACAGCATTTTGACGATGCCGGCAGAGTGAAGCTTATGGATGTTGCTTCTGATATTTATTCTCAGTGCGATGAATATCGCCGCTCGGTTGTTATGGTTGAGGTTAATGATGAAATATCTTATGGTGTTGATTTCTTCCATATAAAGGGCGGAAATGACCATCTTTACAGCTTCCACAGTCAGTCGGATGAAATATCGGCGATATCCGGACTTTCGGATTTATATGAGCAGCCGACATATGAAAATGAAAAGGGCGAGCTTGTGGGAACGTACGCAGGTGCAGATGTAGTTTACGGCACTGACCCGAATCACGTAGGTTCGGAAGCATATGAAACATTCTATCCCCGCGGTTACACATGGCTTAAGAATGTCCGCACTTATAATTCAATAGATAACAATTTCGCTGTTGAATACAAAGTTAAGGACTGGAATAAAGTGCTTTCTGATAAGCGTGATATCAGGCTCCGCCTTACAATGGTAAATGATTCTCCGCTTGACGAGGTTACATTTGCAACAGGTGAGGCTCCCACTACCGGTAAGAATACGAATGTTGGTGAGCTTGAATATCTGCTTGTGAGAAACAAAGGCACAAATCTTGACACCACCTTCACAACCGTCTTTGAACCCTATGATGCAAGTAATAAGTATATTGAAAGCATTGAAAAGGTTTCGATGACTCGCAAAGAAGCTCAGAAGCCGGGCGTAAGCGATGCATACAGTGCTGTTAAAGTTACATTGAAAAACGGAAGAATTGATTATATTATCTATTCAAACAACAACGGGATAGATTACGTTGTGGATAACAAGTTTAACTTCCGCGGTTTTGCAGGTGTTGTCTCGCTTGAAACTACACAGACCGGAGAAGAAATTGTTTACAGCTATCTAAGCGACGGCGAGGTGCTCAGCTTTGTCGACGATACCGAAGCTGAAGAAGCAGTGCCGGCATATACAGGAACGGTTAAAGCATTTACCGAAGAGCTTTCACTTGAGAACAGCATTGTTTACACACCGTCAAAAGGGCAGACGGTGAATGTTGAATCCCTTTCCGGAAAGTATGTTTATGTCGAAAACGACGGAGTGCAGAGCGGCGCATATAAGATTGAAGGTGCGTCAGAAAATGCAGAGGGAGATATTGTGCTTGATATCGGTGAGGTGTCTGTAGTAAGAGGTTATCTTGATCCGTTGAATTCAGCGCTTGGGTATGTATACAACATATCTGAAGGGCAGAGCCTGCGGATTCCGCTTAACAGCGTATATGATGCAGCACCGAAAATAGCTCAGGTGCCGGATTATACAACAAGCGCCGGAAGCTCGATAACCATTCCTCTGGGCGTTACAAGCGAAAAGGAAATTACGTTGGTAGGAACAAGCATTCCACGAGGTATGACCATCAATCAGGAAACAAAAACTCTTACGTGGAAGCCGGATGATTCGCAGGGCGGAGCTCACCACGTTGCGATAACTGCAACCGATGGGATTCTTGAGACAACTGTTCATTTTACGGTAACGGTATACGGAAGAACAACCGGCGGTTCGTCGGATAACAACGGCAAAACGGAAGCTCCGTCCGGAACTACCGATACTCCTGCCGGCGGTGGAGGAGGCGGTGGCGGCGGTGCCGCACCGACAGATAAGCCGGATGATGCGGAGAATACCGACAAAAACGTTGAAAACGAAAATGTCAATACTGCACCCGACGCGTCGGGTGAAACGGATAATATCCGTTTCACAGATCTTTCTAACCACGCATGGGCGGCGGACGCGATAAACGTGCTTGCGGAAGATGGAATAATAAAGGGTACGAGCGCAAGTACGTTTAGTCCAAAGAGTAATATCACCCGCGCAGATTTTGCGATACTTCTTGTACGTGCGTTCAATCTCACGTCAGAAAATTCGGAAAACTTTGCAGACGTATCGGCATCGGATTACTTTGCATCTGAGCTTGCAATAGCAAGGAACAAAGGTATAATTAACGGTATAGGTGATAATAAATTTGCACCGCGAAACTCCATAACCCGTCAGGATATGATGGTGATTGTGTACCGTGCAATGCAGAAACTCAATGTAGGGTTCGGCGTTTGCGACGAACCGCAGTATGAGGATTTCGCCACCGTTGCTCCTTATGCCCGCGATGCTGTCTCTGCGCTCATCTCCGCCGGATTTGTCAACGGTAAGAACGGATGTATCGCACCAACAGATTACACAACACGAGCCGAGGTTGCGGTTCTTATCAACAGAATACTTAATTCTTTTGATGAAAAATAGCGGGAGAAATGATTATGCTTAAGTTTAAATTTAAAGGTTTTGACGATCTGCAACTCAAAGGAGTGAAAGAGCTGAGTTCAATTCTTGAAATTGAACTCAGCAATGACGGGATTGAAGTTACATTCACCCAACAGGACGGAGATATCCGTATATTGTGGGATGGAAAATGCGGAGAGGTGTTCTACTCAAAGCCGCACCACATTTTCCGCTGCATAGGCTTGTTGGTTGAAAAAATGAAGGAAGGCACGAAAGCGTTTGGAATATCAGAAAATCCCTGTTATGATGTCCTCGGCTTTATGCTTGATTGCTCAAGAAATGCTGTTGTAACCTTTGAAACATTCAAGGAAATGACCTGTCGCCTTGCTCTTATGGGATATTCTATGATACAGCTTTACACCGAAGATACGTATGAAATGAAAGAATATCCATATTTCGGATATATGAGACCTCGTCTCACCAAAGAAGATATTCAAAAAATGGATGAATACGCAAAGCTTTTCGGGATAGAGCTTACACCGTGTATTCAGACATTAGGGCATCTCTCCTCTTTCCTCCGTTGGTCGGAAAGTAAGAAGCTTGCAGATACCGATGCTATTCTGCTTGTTGACAGCCCGGATACATATGACTTTATAGAGTGTGAATTCAAAACGATGGCAGAGTGCTTTACAAGCCGCAGAATAAATATCGGTCTTGATGAAGC
Source organism: Eubacteriales bacterium (assembly GCA_045539475.1). GTDB lineage: Bacteria > Bacillota > Clostridia > Oscillospirales > JAAYXM01 > SIG480. The sequence goes on from JAZQFJ010000100.1 coordinate 19,565, forward strand.
GCACTCATTGGGGCTTGGGAAATATCTTGACACCAAGGGCTACAAGCCGCGTCTTGAGCTTATGCTTCGGCATTGCAAAAAGGTATTTGAAATCGCGCGTAAATACGGTTTCCGTCCGATGATGTGGAGCGATATGTTCTTCCGCGTAACATCTCCAACACAGGAGTATTACCACATAGACAAGCCTATGGATGCAGAACTTATTAAGCAATTTCCTGACGATGTGGAGCTTGTTTACTGGGATTATTACAACTACGATGAAGAACTGGTTGACGGTATGTTCAGGCTTCATAAGGACGTAACGGATAACGTGGTGTTCGCACCGGGGGCATGGAAATGGAGCGGCTTTTCTCCAAACAACCGCTATTCGGAGAAAACGTGCAGGGTTCAGCATAAATGCTGCAGGAAAAACGGCATCAGAGAAGTAATAGTCACAGCATGGGGAGATAACGGAAATCTTGCTTCAAACTATTCTATGATGCCGAATCTCCAGCTATGGGCAGAATTGTGCTACAGAAACGATTCGGAAGATATCAGAACGCGATTCAAAACGTGTATGTCGGCGGCTTATGATGAGTTCTATAACCTTGATATGCCGGGGATGCTCGAAAAGAACAATGACCCGACGGAAGGACAGTTCAATCCCGAGCTTTATTTGTTGTATCAGGATGTGCTTATGGGTCTTTTTGATAAGCACGTAGCATCGTATTACAAGGAGCATTTTGCAAAATTGGCAAAGGCGTTCGACACATATGCAAGTAGAAATACAAAATGGGCATATCTCTTTGAGTTGCAACGGGATTTATGCAGAGTGCTTGAGCTTAAATGCGATGTGGGCATAGAACTGTATGACGCATATCACGCAGGGGATAGAGAAAAACTCAATGAAATTGCAAGAGAGATATTGCCTGAAATAATCAGCCGAATGCGCGTTTTCTGTGATTCGGTAACAGAGCAATGGAATCGCGAAAATCAGATTATCGGGCTTGAAAGCCTTGATTTAAAGCTCGGTGGTGTGATAAGAAGACTTGAGGTTTCACTTAAGCGGCTTAATGACTTTCTCTCGGGAAAGGTCGAAAAGCTTGATGAACTCTGCCGTGAACGGCTTCCGTTCTCACCCTGTAAGGATTCGGAGCATCCTGTTGTTTCCTGTAATATATGGGTTAAAAACGTAACAGCAAATATTTTAAGTTAAGAAAAATAAAGGAGAGAAAACTAAAATGAAAAGATTTACAGCACTTTTTCTTGCGTTGATTATGCTTGCGTCTCTTGTAGCATGCGGCAATGGCGGTGCAACGCTGATTGATACATCAAATGCAGCACAACCGCTTACCAAGGACGATGTGATTTCCATGCTCGTTCCGTCATCACCGAGCTGGCCTGTACGTGATGATTGGAAGATATGGGAGTATATGTCGGAAGGATCGGGAGCAACTCTTGATATTACATCAATTCCGGATTCTGATGCAGGTTCAAAATATCCGCTTATGTTTGCAGCGAGAGAAACCTTGCCGGATATTATGGCATTTTCGTCTAATACACAGCATATGAAGTATGCAGGACAAGGAATTATTGCATTTGATGACCTTGAGGCATTTATGCCTACATATAATGCATGGAAGGAATCTCTTTCTCAGGAAGAGTATGATATAGCAGTAAAACCGCGCACCCTTTCGGATGGTAAAATATACTATACTCCGGGAACGGGGCGTGAGGGAAAAACACGTATGCGCGCATGGCTTTACCGTGAGGATATCTTTAAAAAGCATAATTTGAAGGTTCCCGAGACCTTTGATGAGCTTTATGCTGTATGTAAAGAGCTTAAGACCCTTTATCCGGATTCCTATCCGCTTTGCACAAGAAGTGCGGCATACTGGTTTGATGTTCCCGGTTCTTCCTTCGATAAATGGTGGTCACCTGAGGCCTATTATGATTTTGATGATGAAGAATGGCGCTGGGGCGCAACCGAGGAAACTGCGCTTGAGGTTATAACCTTCTACAAGAAGATGATTGATGAAAAGCTTATGCCGGCTGATTTTGTCACTTTAAACAATGCAACATGGGAAGAAATGGTTCTTACAAATAAGGCGTTTATCATGCCGCATCTTCAGCTGCGTATAGATTATTTCAACCAGCTTGCCGCACAGAACAATCCCGGCTTTACGCTTCAGGCAATGGTGCCTCCGGTTGCAAATGCCGGAAAAGGGGCACCGATGGTTGAACGCGGCGATGTTGAGATGATAGGTTTCTCAATTCCGGATACAGGCAGAGCGGAAGGCATTGCAAACGCCGCAAAGTTCTTGGATTGGATGTATACCGATGAAGCAAAGGAGCTTGTTTCGTGGGGAAAAGAAGGAGAAACATACGAGGTTGTTGACGGAAAGAAAAAGTTTATAACCGATGAGGCAAAAAGTGCACCAAATACTATGTACGGTTTCCAGCTTTACGGTTCATTCTGCCGTCTTGATCCGCTTGCTGCAGAGGCTGTTCAGTCAGAAACAACACTCCAAAGTGAAAAGCTTATTGTTGAGCACACGCTTCCGTACCATCCTGTAGCGCTTTGGCTGAGCTTCAATGACGAAGAAAAGGATATACTTGATATGTATAAGAGTGCTTGCCATACATATACTCAGGAAATGCTTATAAAGTTCATCCTCGGGCAGGAACCGATTGCAAACTTTGATACCTTTGTAGAAACCCTTAAAGAAATGGGCGTTGACGAAGTTCTTTCAGCATACGAATCGGCTTATAACCGCGTAAAATAAAATGAAATATAGGCTTCTGTGTGTTATAATACAGAAGCCTATAAATGATTATAAAACGAAAGGGAAAATATGATACTTTCTATGTGTACCGCAACTCTTGCGGAAAGATTTTCGGATAAAGAAGCAATAAGATTATTAAAAGAAGCGGGCTTTGATGCGTTTGATTTTACAATGTGCTACAACACCCCTGCAGAAAAAATGCTGTCTGAAAGCTCGTACCTTGCATATGCAGATGAAATAAAAAAATATGCAGATGGGCTCGGTATAATCTGTAATCAGGCTCACGCACCGACACCAAGTCGGGAAAGCGGTGAATTTTATGACAAAATTGTGCGTTCAATTGAAGTGGCAGCTCGTCTTGGAGCAAAGGTTATTGTTGTTCATCCAATAAAGGATGAGGGGGACGGTTATCAATGGCAGAAGGAAGCTTTGTTTGAAAGAAATATGGCGTTTTATAAATCACTTATTCCGTATGCAGAAAAAAATAATATAAAAATAGCTATAGAGAATGTATATAGCTTTGATAAGCGAAGAAATGTTGTTGTAAGCAGCGTTTGTTCGCATAGTGATGAATTCTGCAGGTATATTGACTCGCTTAATAGCGAATATATAGTCGCTTGCGTTGATACCGGACATGCGGCTTTGGTCAGCGATACACCGTCAAACCTACTTGCAAATCTGAGGCACAGAGTTTATGCGCTTCATATCCATGATGTGGATTGCGTGAGTGATAATCACACACTTCCGTATACGAGAAAGCTTAATTGGGATGAAATATGTAAAACGCTTGCGGAAATGGACTATCAGGGTGACTTTACATATGAGGTAAGAAGCTTTTTCAGTCCGTATATGGAGGATGATTTTATTCCCATTGCCGTGAAATTTGCAGAACAGGTGGGGAGAAGTCTTATAAGGAAAATCGAAAGATTCAGAGCGGGAATATAGTTTCACAATAAAATGATTGGACACAAAGGAGAAATACTTGTATGAAAAATAAAATTGACGAAATTCTGTCCGAATTAACTCTTGAAGAAAAGATTTCTCTCCTCACGGGCGCGGGGTCGATGGCAACTGCAGAAATAGGCAGATTGGGACTTCGTGCTAAAAGCTTTGCAGACGGTCCTCACGGAGTGCGGACAGGTCGTGGGAAAAATTGCACAGCGTTTCCTAATCTCTGTCTTGTGGGTTCTACATAGGATATTGAGCTTGTAGAATTAAAATACAAAGAGATGTATCAGAAAAGAGCATTTGCAACGGAAATGCTTTGGTCAAAACGTCAAGAATTCATGGAATTTATAGAAGACACTGATTTGGTTCTTATGTTTGTAGGTTCAATGGAATCAGAGGATACTGAACAGTTTGACAGGAGAAGTGCTGAGCTTAATCCCAATTATGAAATGTTTATAAACTACGCAGTAGACAGCGGCAAAAAAGTCGTTGTTGTAATTCAGTCAGGGGCTGCGATGATTCTCGGCGATTGGAGAAATAAGGTGCATTCAATTGTTCAGATGTGGCTTGGCGGAGAAAGTTCAGGCGGAGCGATTGCTGATGTACTGTGCGGTGTTGTCAATCCGTCCGGAAAGCTTTCAGAGACTTTCCCGACAAAATTGCGTTCGGATATTGAATATCCGGGGAATGAATATACAATTAAGTATCGTGAAGGGTTCTTTGTAGGTTACAGGTATTACGACATACATCCTGAAGAAATTGCTTATCCTTTTGGGCACGGCTTGTCGTATACCAAGTTTGAGTACAGCGATATAAAAGTTTTGCGAAAAGATAATAATTTAGAAGTTTCTTTTAACATCAAAAATATGGGAGATACAGACGGTGCGGAAGTGGTACAGCTATATGTCGGCGATCCCGTTTCAACAGTCACAAGACCAATAAAGGAACTGAAAGCTTTTGAAAAGATGTTTGTCAAATCGGGCGAAACAGAACATATAACGTTAACCGTTGATATAAAAGACCTTGGATATTACAATGTGCTTTTAAAAGCTTGGGTGACAGAACCGGGGAAATATACCATCTATATTGGGGCATCTTCGCAAGATATACGACTTGAAAAAGAAATAATTATAGAAGATGATATACCATATAGTATACAGGTCGTCGGTGAAACCATGATCGGGTAACGTAAACAAGGGAGATTTGCCCCTACCATTTTGAAAGTGAGGATAAGTTAAATGCAAAAATCAGAAATAAGAAAACTACACGGATTTTTTGAAAACGAGCTTACAAATCAGATATTGTCCTTCTGGATGCCGAGATGCGAAGACAGGGAATACGGCGGCTTTTTAAACTGCTTTGACAACAAGGGTGAAAAGCTTGTCTCATGTGATAAATATACATGGAGTCAAGGGCGCTTTGTGTGGATGTTTGCCCGTCTTGCCGACACCCCTGCCGTTATGTTCACGAAGGCAGAACGGGATGAGTTCCTCCGTCTTGCCAAGCAGGGAGCAGAGTTTCTGACAGACCACTGCCTTATGCGTGAAGGTGACTGGCGCTGTGTATTCCTTATGAACCGCGATGGCTCACCCAAAAAGGTAGATGGATGTGATGAGCTTGATATGAGTATCTATGCCGATTGCTTTGCCGTTATCGGTCTTGCGAGGTATGCTCTTGTGAGCGGGGACAAGGAAAAATATGAGTTTGCGAAGAAACTCCACGCATCGTGTGTTGAGCGGATAGAGAAGAACACTTTTAACACACTTCCGTATCCGTTATCCCCAAAGTTTCGCGCACACGGAATACCGATGATAATGTCAAATACCACAAAAGAACTGTGCCTTGCGGCAGATAAGCTTGATGCGGAATACGGAGAATATCTCCGTAGCCTTGTTTATAACTATACAGAAGACATTCTCAATCACTTTGTTGATGAAAACAACGTTATGCACGAGATAATTATGAGCGAGGACAATTCATTCTTCCCGCAGATTTTAGGACAGCATATGAACCCGGGGCACACAATAGAGGATATGTGGTTTATGTATGAAGCGGCGGAGCTTTGCAATGAGGATAAGTGGAATGAGAAAATCGCCGCTGTTGCAAAGAAAGCATTTGAAAACGGCTGGGATGAAACTTATGGCGGAATACTCCACTTCACAGGCGTAAATGGTGGTGAGCCTGTCGGCAATATGGTGGGAGTAGAGAATGAGACTATGACAAAGCAGCTTTCGGACTGGGACAGCAAGCTTTGGTGGATTCATTCCGAAGCGCTCTACACCTCGCTTCTTTGCTACTTCAACAACGAAGATGAAGAGTTTCTCGGATGGTTCGAAAAGGTGTTTGATTACGTTTTCAAAACCTTCCCCGGAAAGGAACCGGAAATCCGCGAATGGGTACAGATTAGAACACGCGACGGCAAGCCACAAGAAAAGGTCGTTGCACTTCCTGTCAAAGACCCATTCCATATTACAAGAAATCTTATTTTGATTCTTGAACTTTTGCATTCAAAAATATAAGATCTTGAGAAAATGACTAATGTTATCACATTCTCCATACCTATTTTTGTTGAATCTTTTCAAAACTCAATCGTGAAAGTGTAAATACCCCCTGTGTTGTCCGTTGACTTTTTGTAATCAATGTGCTATAGTTTCATTGAGGTGTTTGAAAAATGAAAAGATTTGCACTTGAAAAATTAAAAAAATGGAAAGAAAATAAGAATAAAAAGCCGCTTGTCATAAGAGGTGCCCGTCAGGTTGGAAAAACCTGGTTGATGAAAGAATTTGGTAAATTTTATTATGAAAATACCGTTTACATTAATTTTGACAAAAATGAAACTATGAAAGAACTTTTTGGAAGAGACCTTGATATTTCGCGGATTATCAAAGGTCTTGAACTTGTTTACAGTACAAAAATCAATCCAGAAAATACGTTGTTGATTTTTGATGAAGTTCAGGAAGTACCAGAAGCACTTTCAAGTCTTAAATACTTTTATGAAAACGCACCACAATACCAGATTGTTGCCGCTGGTTCACTTTTGGGAGTTGCCTTACATCACGGCACATCTTTCCCTGTGGGGAAAGTAGATTTTATGGATTTGTATCCATTATCGTTTAAGGAATTTTTATGTGCAGTTGGAAAAGAAAATCTTGCCACATTACTTTCGGAGAAGGATTTTGAAATGGTGAGCGTTTTAAGAAATCAATACATTGATTTGCTTAAAGAGTATTACTATATCGGTGGAATGCCCGAAGCAGTTAATGACTATATTCAAACCGGTGATTTTGTAAGAGTACGCGAAATTCAGAAACAGATATTATCCGCATATGAACTTGATTTCTTAAAACATGCACCTGCAAATGAAGTGCCGAGAATCAGAATGCTTTGGAACTGCATTCCTTCCCAACTCGCAAAAGATAACAAAAAATTTATATACGGTTTAATTCGTGAAGGTGCAAGAGCAAAAGAATACGAAACAGCTCTTCTTTGGTTAACAGATTGCGGTCTTGTACATCAACTACGTCGTGTATCGAAACCCAATTTACCATTAAAGGCATATGAAGATATGAAAGCCTTTAAATTATTTGTATCAGATATAGGACTTCTTTCTTGTCTGACAGATCTTGATACTAAAACGATAGTAAAAGGAAACGATATATTTACAGAATTCAAAGGTTCTCTCACAGAACAATTTGTTTTGCAGCAGCTTAAAACACTTGAAAACATACCAACATACTATTGGACAAATAGCAATGGAAATGCTGAGATTGATTTTGTGGTGCAACTAAAAGGCGATGTTGTGCCAATAGAGGCAAAAGCATCCGTAAATTTAAATGCAAAAAGTTTAAAGGTCTACCGTGAACTATTTTCACCGGATTGCTCTGTCCGTACTTCTATGGCAGACTATAAGGTACAAGACGGATTAATTAATTTACCTCTTTATGCGATTGAAGAAGTGACCGATTTGTGCAATTAATTTGTCGGATACATCTAATATATAATAAGTGGAGGACATTATGGAAGTTTTAAAACAAGACTGGAAGTTATTTCGTGAAAAAATTCCCGGTTGGCAAGAATCTTATATGGAAAAACTCAATCATGAATATATAGTTCTTCTTCAAGGCAATGGTGCTCCATCGGAAAAGTTTTGGGCACTGGAAAAACGCATTAAGAACGATAAAAGGCATAAAGGCGTGTTAATTGAAATGAGCAAACAAAATATGATATTTGATCTTATAGAGTTGATCAGAGACGGAGTAATTGATTTTAAAGACATTGAAGATTTCAGTAGCGAATTACAGGAAACAATTGAGTTTTTGATTGAAAGATAAATTTATCAAATCCATTCGATAAACTACTTAAAATGCGATAAAATACTCATTACCCATGAAAACTGATTAAAAACTTCTGTTTGTAGCAAGCAAGAGACATTCAATATGGTGGAAATTCTGATTGATTACATAACTGTAGGCAGACGACAGAAGGGCGAAAAGTATCCGCCGATTGAGATCCACTGGAACTTTTAAAATAATAATCTACCAGCATAGAAATGCACCTCCAAAAGTGTCTGACTTCTGGAGGTGCATTTCATAAAATGTATTCATATGCGTGCTTTAAATTTTTTGTATTTGCGAGGAGAAACGCCTTTGTGCTTTTTAAAAACATCTCCAAAGTAATTCGGATCGGAAAATCCGCAGGTTTCTGCAATTTCAGAGATAGATTTGTCTGTTCCAAGAAGCATTTCATCTGCAGCTTTTATTCGTGTGCTGATGAGGTATTCACTGAAGTTGAGACCGGTAACAGCTTTGAATTTTTTTGAAAAATAGCTTTCACTCATATGAACAAAACTCGCAACAGAAGAGAGTGTGAGCTTTTTGTCGAAATTCTCGTAAATGTATCTGGCTGCAAGCTGGATTTCTTTTTCAGGAATACTTTCCGGTACTGTATCGGTGATTTTTCGGTTGTTATATCTCAATATAAATACAAAAAGCTCTGTTAAATAGCTTTTAATCATGGCATCAGTGTATTTTTCAGAGTAGTTTTCGCAAAATTCTTCTTCAATTCTTTCAAGGAGATTGAGGATATATTCACGCCGCGATTCCGGAATGGAGATTAATGTCGTGCCGAAAACGACATCTACCGAACTTAAATTCATGTCAGAGCAAATGGATTTTGTGTATTCTTCAGAAAAGTTTATGAGATAGCGAGTGTGTTGATTTTTAACAATAGCCGCTGTTTTATGAATAGAGCCTTTTGGAATGAGAATTAAATCTCCTTTTTTCATATCATATATCGTGTGATTGACAAATTGCCGCCTGGTTCCGGAAACAAGATAATATATTTCATATGTGTCGTGATAATGTGAATCGGACACAAAATGGACATCTGTTCGCTTTGCTTTACTGATTGAAAACCCGGGTTCGTTTGGGAAATAGTATGCATAATCGTTCATTTTCTTCTCCATCGTTTTTTGTTATTATATATAAGTATACCATATAAAATATAAAATGTATAGCAAAAAAACAGTAGTTTGGTGATAAAAGTGCGGAAAAGTATCTTGTTATTACGGTAATATTATTTTAAAATGGGCATATAAACTAAAAAAGGAGAAATGAAAATGGAAGTACGTATTTGTAAAAATCCTGCAGAACTCGGTAAGTCTGCAGCGGTACACACAGCAAATGTTATCAACGAGTGCATAGCAAAAAAAGGCTGTGCAAGAATAGCTCTCTCAACAGGTGCATCCCAGTTTGATACAATCAAAGAGCTTGTGAAACAGGATGTTGATTGGTCCAAGGTTGAGATGTTTCACCTTGATGAGTATGTAGACCTTCCGGAAACTCACGTTGCAAGTTTTCGCAAATATCTTAAGGAGCGCTTTGTTGATCAGGTAAAGAATCTCAAAGCTGCTCACTTTGTTGATGGAACAGAAGAAGGAATTGCACGTCTTACGGAAGAAATCCGCAAGGCTCCGATTGATATCGGACTTATCGGTATCGGTGAGAATGCTCACATCGCATTCAACGATCCGCCTGCAAATTTTGAAACAACGGCGGCATACCATATTGTTAACCTTAACGACCGTTGCAAGCAGCAGCAGATGGGCGAGGGTTGGTTTGCAACCATTGACGATGTTCCGAAGCAGGCTGTCTCCATGACCGTTCATCAGATTCTTGCTTGCGAGAGAATTGTTTCCTGTGTACCTTATCCGGTAAAGGCGGATGCAATCAAGGCAACTCTTGAAGCAAAAGAAGTAACAAATATGATTCCTGCAACGATTATGAAGGATCATAAGGACTTCATACTTTACATAGATGCGGATTCTGCAAAGCATGTTTTTCCTTATGAGATAAAGTAAAGTAACAGTCGGAAAACGAAATGTGAAATGTGAAATGTGCATACCTATATGGTATGCACATTTTCAGACTGTCGAAGAACCTGAGTATGCGTTAAGCAAACATCGGGTTCTTCTTCGTTTTTATTGAAAATACGATAAAACCGAGCATTTTTGAAGGTATATTATTCGCCTTCCATTTCCACTTTGCAAGCTTTTTAAGATTCA
>JAZQFJ010000101.1:0-82959 GCA_045539475.1 Eubacteriales bacterium
GGCAACGGAAAAAGATTGGGATATGGCTGTAGATGCATTTGGCAAAATTGGCGCAGAGCTTGAAAAAATCGGTGTGCGATTTGCGTTTGAAACACATATGATTTTTCTGCACGATTTGCCTGAAGCATCAAAACGCCTTGTCGATCTTATAGACAGCCCTGCAATCGGTATAACTATGGATTACGGTAACACTGTGTATTTCCCTAAGTACCCGACGGTTGAAGAAACGGTTGAGCTTTACGGAGATAAGCTTTTTTACACGCATCTTAAAAACTCCGTCTGTGTTCCGGGAAGCACCAACAAAAGACTTCCAACCGCACTTTCGGACGGTGAGATTAATCACCGTATATATCTTGCAAAGCTTCGTGAAGCGGGATTTTCAGGACCTATCGGCATTGAAGCACCGCGGCCGGGTGACCGCGAATATTTCGCAAGGAAGGATTTTGAGTATTTTAAATCGGTTGTAAACTTGTTATAAGGAGAAAACGAAAATGAAGAACAAGGTGACTATGATAATTTGCGGTGATACGGTACCTACGAAAAGCAATTTCGCCGAATTTATAAGTGCGGACAGAAAAAAACTTATAAGCGAGGCTCTGTGGCAAAAGATGAAGGATGCGGACTTCAGATTTTTTAATCTTGAAGTCCCACTGACCGATAAGGAAGAACCGATTGTGAAATGCGGGCCTAATCTTATAGCACCAGCAGGGTGTGTGAAAGGGCTTAAAAGCTTTGAACCCTCGCTTGTCGGGCTTGCCAATAATCATACGCTTGATCAGGATGTGCAGGGGCTTTTTTCTACGTTTGATGTTTTGTGGGATAACGGCATTCCGTTTATCGGTGCGGGGAAAAATATTGAAGAAGCGGCGAAACCGTATATCTTTGAAAAAAACGGGATAAAGACAGGTATTTATAACTGTGCCGAGCACGAGTTTACCCTCGCGGCAGAAAATAAACCGGGTGCAAATCCGTTTGACGTGTTTGACGGTCCGGAGCATATCCGTGCTCTTCGGAAAGAGTGCGATTATGTTGTGGTTATATATCACGGATGTAAGGAGCATTACCGTTATCCGTCTCCGAAGGTACAGCGGGCATGCAGGAAGATGGTTGAGTGTGGCGCGGACCTCGTTGTAGGTCAGCACAGCCATTGCGTCGGGTGTGAGGAAGAATATCTCGGCGGGCGCATAGTCTACGGTCAGGGAAACTTTATCTTCGATAAATACAGCCGCGAGGAATGGAAAACCGGTATGATTCTCAAGGTAACCTTTGGCGAGAAAATGGACGTTGAGTACATACCGCTCTGCCGTGAGAATAAAGGCTCGGGCGTCGGAAGCAGGGACATAATTGACGGATTTATGCAGCGCAGTGAAGAAATAAAAAATCCGGGTTTTATCGCGGAGAACTATGAAAAATACGCCCTCGGTATGATAGATGAATACCTTGCGATGCTCACAGACACCTCCGGCGAGGCGTTTTCGGATGCGCGTAATGCAGAGCGTGCAAAGACGGAAAATTTAAGAGAAAAGTATCACGTAAGCGTTCTTGCGGCTATGGAAAATCTGTTCCGGTGTGAAGCGCATAACGAGCTTATCGAGGCGGCACTGCACAGCATCACAAAGTCCGGCAAAAACCACGGAGGAAAATAAAAATGGCGGAGATTTTTACATATGCATCACCGGAAACGGTCGGAATGTCATCGGATGACATTCTGGCATTTATTGATGAGCTTGAAGAAAACGGACTTAATATGCACAGCGTTATGGTAATACGTCACGGAAAGATAGCCGCAGAGGGCTACTGGAAGCCGTTTCACCGTGATTTCCGGCACAGGATGTATTCAATAAGCAAGAGCTTTGTTGCCGGTGCAATCGGGCTTCTTTTTGACGAAGGCAGAATATCTCATTCCGACAGAGTTTGCAAATATTTTCCGGAGTATCCGGAAGAAAATCTGCATCCGTACACGCGTGAAACCACTGTGCGGGATCTGCTCATTATGGCAAGTCCGTTTGAGCTTACATATTCGCTGTGGGGAAATGCACGCAACACGCGTTACTGGGTGGAATCATTCTTTACCGCGACGCCTGAGAAACCGGCAGGAACCATCTTTTGCTATGACACAACAGCATCTTTTATCCTTAATGTTATAGCGGAAAGGGTTACCGGTATGAAATTCATGGATTATCTGTACGAAAAAATTCTGTATAAGGTCGATTTTTCAAAAAATGTTCGCTGTATACAGTCTCCAGACGGATATTCTTGGGGTGGATCAGGAGTTCTTTGCACCACGCTTGATCTTGCAAAATTTGCATATATTTTTTTAAATGGTGGCAAGGTCGGAAAAGAACAGCTTATTTCTGCTGAATTTGTGAAGGAAGCGACAGCAAAGCAGATTGATACTGATGTTTACGGACATGGCGGTAATATATACAGCACCCACGGCTACGGATATCAGATATGGCGTAACGAAGAGAACGGTTTTGCCTTTAACGGGATGGGGAATCAGCATGCTTTCTGCTATCCGGATAAGGATTTGCTTGTTGTTTGCACTGCAGACAATCAGGGGAAACAGCAGGAATCCGCGCGCGTGCTTTTTACCGCCGTGAAAAAGCATCTTGTGCGAAAATGCTCAGATGCCCCGCTCGCCGAAAATGTGGCAGGGTATAATGCACTGAAGGAAAAGCTTAAAAATCTCACGCTTAATATGCCGAAAGGCGAAAAAACAAGCATGTATATTGAAAAGATAAACGGGAAAAGATATGTCCTTAACGAAAATTCGCTCGGCTGGGAGTGGATGACTTTTGAGTTTTGTGACGGAAAAGGTACGCTCTGTTATAAAAATGCACGCGGAGAGAAAAGTCTTTCTTTCGGTTTAGGTGAATATCTTGAAGGCGAGCTTCCGGAGACAGAATATTCCGGAGAGGTGATCGGAATTCCGCTTGGACGCGGATACCGTTATGTCGGCACCGGAGTCTGGCGGGATGAAAGACAGCTTCTGCTTCGCTTCAATATTATAGATGATTATATCGGCAATCTGACCTTTGCATTTTCGTTTAACGGAAATAAGGTGGGATTCCGTGCATCCAAGGCGGCAGAAGGCTTTCTTGATGACTATCAGGGGCTTGCCGGCGGCGAGATATCGGTGCGAACATAAACAGACCTGTTACTGTGTAAGTATTGCGTATACCACACAGCCCTCCGGCATTGCCGGAGGGCTGTGTGAGTTATATATTCAATTATTCTTTTTCAAGTGCGAGGGTTCTTGTTGTGAGGTCGCAAACCTCTGCCGGGCCGTAGTACTGGATAGCACCGGGATATACATATGAAGTCTCAATTGCCCAGGTGTCTCTGTTTGCTTCAAAGAACTTAAACGGCTTGCCATCAAGCTCAACAAGAGCTTTCTTGATAACCGGCTTATCTTCGCCGTGGCGGCGTTCAATGTTCATCATCTTGGTTATCGGCATACCGCCCGCAACCCATTCGTCCGCGGGCTTTGAAAGGTTTGAAATCTTGGAGAGATATCCGTTGTAGCCATACTGGATAAGCATAAATGCGTTGTAACCGAGGCTGTAGCAGTAGTCTGCATCAAAGTTTGACGGGAATGCGCATCTTCCTTCATAACCGAAGAAGTGGTGGAGCGGGGAGAACTTACCGTTATACTTTCCGTCCTTCTTGCGTGCGGCAAGCTTATCTGCGACGAGGGCTGAGAAAAGCTTTTCGGATTCGATAAGCGAAACCTGGACGTTGCCGTGCGGATCGCGCTCTAAGAACAGCTGCTGCTGGATGCCCTGCGGGAGAATTGCGAATACTTCCATCGACTCTTTTGTGAGGCCGTTTTCGATGAATGCATATTTTTCTGCCCATGTCGGAAGTGCGTTAAAGTCATCTGCGCGGCTTCCTGCAAGAAGCTCATTGATCTCAGCAATAAGAACTGAAAACTCAGGAACAAACTCTACAACGCCTTCCGGAATTATTGCAACACCGAAGTTCATGCCTTTTGCAGCTCTTCCTGCTACGGAATCAGCAATGTAGTCGGCAATCTGTGAAAGAGACATCTTCTTTGCGGCAACCTCTTCAGAGATAAGGCAGATGTTAGGCTGGGTCTCAAGTGCACACTCAAGAGCAACGTGGGAAGCAGAACGCCCCATAACCTTGACGAAATGCCAGTATTTCTTTGCAGAGTTTGCGTCTCTTTCGATGTTACCGATAAGCTCGCTGTATGTCTTAGTTGCAGTGTCAAAACCGAAGGAGCACTCAATGTCTTCGTTCTTAAGGTCGCCGTCGATGGTCTTCGGACAACCGATTACCTGTACTCCTGTGTTGTTTGCGGCAAAATACTCTGCAAGAACAGCCGCATTGGTGTTGGAGTCGTCACCACCGATGATTACGATTGCAGTGATGCCGTGCTTTTTGCAGACATCAGCAACGATGGCAAACTGCTCGTTGGTTTCAAGCTTTGTTCTGCCGGAACCGATGATGTCAAAACCGCCGGTGTTTCTGTATTTGTTGATATACTCATCATCAAAGATTATATAATCGTCTTCGATAAGTCCGCTCGGACCGCCCTTGAAGCCGTAAAGAACGTTATCGGGATTGGTGGATTTAAGCGCATCATAGAGTCCGCAGATAACGTTGTGACCACCCGGTGCCTGACCGCCGGAAAGGATAACGCCGACAACCTGACGCCTGTCCGCGGAGGTGTTCTGGCCTTTCTTGAAAACTATTTCCTTCTTTCCGTAAGTGTTGGGGAAAAGTGCCGCGATTTTCTCGCAATCTGCAACGCTTTTTGTTTCTGCACCCTCGGAAACGCTGATTTCAGTGATGCCGCCGCGAAGCATCTGCGGAAGCTTGGGGGAATATTCGTATCTTGCTTTCTGTAACGGTGAAATTTTCATCAGAATCTTCTCCTATCTATTTATACATATAACGATATTGTAACACATTTTGCCCCAATCGTAAAGATATATGTTTGAAAAAGATTTTAATTCTGTTATGGGTATTTTTATGGAAAAAGTCAAAATGTTATTTGTGATATCATTCAAAATTTGCCCGATTTGTCACAAAGTCTGCTTGAATTGACATTTAATGAAGGAATATAATAAGAAAGAATCGTAACAGGTGATTCAGTGTACAAAAACATATCCTGTGTTTTTAACAGGGAAAGAAACGGTGAGAAAGGAAAATTTACAATGGAAAAGCTGGCAATTCATGGTGGCACACCCGTAAAAACAACTCCTTACGGAACGGCAAAGCGTTTCGGCAAACAGGAACTTAAATATCTCGAAGAAGCACTTGAGCAAAACACCCTGTTCTATTGGAAGGGAAGCTTTGCAAAGCGCCTTTGCGCGAAGTTTGCAGAGCTTAACGGCGCAAAATTCTGCGCGGTAACAAGCTCGGGAACGAGTGCTATCCACACGGCTCTCGGCGCTTGCGGTGTCGGCCCCGGCGATGAGGTTATCACCTCTCCAATCACGGATATGGGAAGCGTTATCGGCATTCTTTATCAGAACGCAGTGCCGATATTTGCAGACCTTGATCCTCATTCATATAATATGACGGCAAAAACAGTAGAGGAGAAGATAACAGACAAAACAAAGGCGGTAGTTGTTGTTCACCTTGCCGGTAACGCCGCCGAAGTTGACGAAATCGTTAAGGTTTGCCATGACAAGGGCATTTATGTAATCGAGGACTGTGCACAGTCTTACTGCTGTGAATATAAGGGAAAATACGTCGGTACGTACGGGGATATCGGTTGCTTCTCGCTTAACGACTTCAAGCATATTTCCGCAGGTGACGGCGGTATAGTTATCACCGATAATGAAGAGCTTTATTACAAGGCAGTTATGTTTGCCGATAAAAACTATAACCGTTTTGGTGCGGATGTTGTGAGAAACTCCCCGCATGTTACACCGAACTACCGCATGAGTGAGCTTGTTGCGGCGGTAGGTCTTGCGCAGGTTGAAAAGGTTGAGGATATATGCAAAAAACGCAATGCATACGGCGATGCGCTTACGGCGGGTATCCGTGATTTACCCGGAATATATGTACCGAAGGTGCATCCTGATTGTAAATCCTCTTATTGGTTCTATCTCATCACAGTTGATGAAAAAGAGCTTGGCTGCACGCGTGAAGAGTTTGTTGCGGCTCTCCGTGCCGAGGGAGTTCAGGCAGGTGCCGGATATATTGCGCAGTGCGTTTATGAGATGGATATGTTTACACAGCAGACAGCTTTTGGTGAGATGAAGTGTCCGTTCTCCTGTCCGTATTACGGAAAGAAGGTTGAATATAAGACCGGTCTCTGCCCGAATGCTGAAAAGATTCTCAAAACCTGCATCCGTCTTGAGAGCAAGGAATATTTCACGGAGCAGGATCTTCGTGAGACTATAGAGGCGATAAGAAAGGTTTCTGCATATTATCAAAGCGTCAAATAAGGGAGATTTATATGAATATAAAGGATAAACTCAAAATAATGCACGACAACCCTGTTGTCGCCTGGCACGAGCATTTCTGGAGCACCGGAGATTTCAAAACGCTTAACACGGCCGCTGCAGACGATATGATGCGCGTGTTTGACCTTATCGGCGTTGATAAGGTTGTAACATCGCTTCCGGTAAACACAATAAAGCGTTGCCCGTCCGAGGTTTTTGTTTCGGCAAACAATGTTACATATGAAGCTGTGAAGCGTTTCCCCGGCAGAGTTTACGGTATGGCGTATGCCCATCCCGGATATGCAAAGGAGGCGGTTGCGGAGATTGAGCGATGTGTAAAGGAACTCGGCTTTGTCGGCGTAAAGCTTTACTACGATTATTTTATGGATGATCCGGTCTATGCGCCGATAATTGAAAAGTGCATAGAGCTTGATATTCCTATTCTCCAGCACTCAATGCACTTTATGGATGCTGCAAACAAAATCCGCCAGCCGCTTGCAACCGACGGTGTGCATATGGCAAACGCCGCAAAGCGTTATCCCGAAGCAACATTTGTTATGGGGCATTTTACCATCGCCGAGTGGCAGTATTCCTTAAAGGCAATTGCCGATTGCCCGAATGTGTATACAGATATGAGCGGAAGCGTTTATGACCGTCCGCAGATGGAGGAGGCGGTGAAGATGCTTGGTGCCGACAGAATTCTTTTCGGCACGGATAATTCTCCGTCTGCCTGTGCGGGAAAGCTTTTAGGTGCAAGAATTTCCGACGAGGACAAAAAGACGATTTTGCGCGGAACCGCGTTTGAAAGATTCCTCGAAAGGAAGGGTGAGTAATCTATGTTTATTGATATCAATACATATGTAGGACACTGGCCGTTCCGCAACCTTGAATTCAACACACTTGCGGGACTTGACGCGCTCGCCCGGGAGTATGACATTACGCATATGGTTGTCGCAAACGTAAACGGACTTTTCTATAAGGATGCAAATGTTGCAAATCTCGAGCTTTTAAAAGAGCTTGAAGAATATGACGGAAAAACAAAGTTTATCCCGCTTGCAATTGTAAACCCCACATATCCTGGATGGGAGCGCGATGCTCGGGAGATGATAGCGAAGGGCTTTTGCGGATTTGAGCTTGCTCCGCTTTATCACGGCTATTCTCTCGCGCCCGAGATGCTCTTTGATGAGTATAGCCCCGTTCACCGTGCTGGAAAGGTTATGGAGCTTGCATCTGAGCTCGGTGTTCCGGTGAGAGTGTGCGCAAGCTTTGAAAACTTCCGCGGCAGAAGTGATCTCGACACGCCGGAGAATATTTCGGCAAATGATTATGTCGCTCTGATTTCAAAGTACGAAGATGTTCCGTTCCTTGCTACCGGATTTTCGATGTTTGCGGCGGGAAAGCTCGGTGAGCTTGCAAAATCGCGCAAGAACATTTTCTTTGACACAACCAATACTGCACTTCTTATCTCAAGCCTTTGCAAAAGAGCTAAGGAAAATATTCCGGAGGAGTGCATCTGCTTCGGTTCGCTCTCTCCGTTCAACTATATGGAAACGAATCTTCTGCGCATAGAGCTTTCGGGGCTCGACGCCGAAAAGATAAAGCAAAACGGCAAAAAGGCTTTTAAGAATATGTGATAAGTATTGTCACCCCGTGAGAAAAATCTCACGGGGTGATTGTTCAAGAGTGCTTTTGATAATATTTTCTCCAAAAAAATGTTGAAACGCGCTTCGGTTTGTGATAAAATATTACATTATACAATGGGAGAGTGTGAGCACTTTGAGAATGAGGAAAAAGCCGAACCTTGAAAGTCGCCTTGCAAAATGTGCGCCCGTTTGCCCTGCGGAACCGGAAAAAATGCGCGGCAAGTGGAAGGAAATCTTCGGGTATGACAGGATATGCATAGAGATAGGCTGCGGCAAAGGCAGATTTATAACAGAGACTGCGAAGAATGATGATAAAACTCTGTTCATAGGCATTGAGCGAGAACAGGGAGCTCTTGTCATGGCTATGGAAAAGGCTATGGAGCAGGAAATAAAAAACGTGCGTTTTCTTGATGTTGATGCAGAGCGTTTGTGCGAAATATTTGAAGACGGGGAAATAGACGGTATTTATCTAAATTTCAGCGACCCGTGGCCGAAGAAAAAGCAGGCAAAGCGCCGTCTTACTCACGGAGATTTCCTTGCAAGATATGATAAGGTGCTTTCCGATGACGGATTTATATATTTCAAAACAGACAATTCAAAGCTTTTTGAGTTCTCGCTTAATTCGATGTCTGAATACGGACTGCGTTTGCGCAACATAACCTTTGACTTGGTAGCAAGCGGGATTCCGAATGTCGTTACGGAATACGAAGCGCGCTTTATGGAGCAGGGAATGAATATTTACAGAGTAGAGGCATATAAGCCGAGTGGCTCTATTCTGCGGACTTAAGCGAGGTGCGGGATTTGAAAAATCTTCTCAGGCGTTTTGAAGAAGAACTTCCTTCATATTCAAAGGCACAAAGGCTTATTGCGGGATATATTCTCGAAAACTATGATAAAGCTGCGTTTGTTACTGCCGGGCGTCTTGCTGCGCGCGTGGGGGTCAGTGAGTCCACTGTCGTTCGTTTTGCGGCAGAGCTTGGATATGACGGATATCCCGAAATGCAGCGTGACCTGCAGGATATTGTGAAGAACAAGCTCACGGCAACGCAAAGAATAGAGCTGTCAAGTGAAAAAATCCGCGAGGATGTTGTCGGCTCCGTTCTTCGCTCAGACGCCGAAAGTATTCTTGCTACGATTGATGAAATCAACAGGGGCGAATTTAATAAGGTTTGCGAGTGCATTCTTCGTGCTAAGAACATCTATATAATAGGTGTCCGCGCTTCAAGCGCTTTGGCGCAGTTTTTAGGTTTTTATTTAAATCTTATGTTCCCGAATGTTCATATAATAAGCACGATAAGCGTAAGTGAAGTGTTTGAACAGATACTGCGCATATCCGATGAGGATGTGTTTATCGGGGTAAGCTTCCCGAGGTATTCAAAGCGAACACTCAAGGCGATGAAATTCGCCCACAGCCGCGGTGCAAAGGTCGTTGCGCTTACGGATACCGAAAGCTCTCCGCTTTGCCGGTATGCGGATTACAAGATGACGGCGCGCAGCGGTATGGTTTCGTTTGCGGATTCGCTTGTTGCACCTCTTTCGCTCATAAATGCACTTATTGCGGCGCTTAGCATAAAAAAAGGCGATGAAGTTGTAAAAACCCTTTCAAATCTTGAAACCATCTGGGATGAATACGAAGTATACGAGAAGGCAGACAATGAATAAAAAGGTTATAGTGATAGGTGCCGGTGCCGCGGGGCTTCTTGCGGCAGGATTTGCGGGACGTGCGGGCGCGGATGTTCTTGTGCTTGAGAAAAATCCGCAACCCGGAAAAAAACTTAATATAACCGGAAAAGGCAGATGCAATGTAACAAACAACTGTGATTTCCGCGAGCTTTTAGAGAATATTCCGCAGAATCCAAGGTTTATGTACAGCGCATTTTCAGCATTTTCGCCGCAGGATATGATGGAGCTTCTGGAAGAGCTTGGAGTGCGGCTGAAAACAGAGCGTGGATTTCGGGTTTTTCCTGAATCGGATAATGCCCGTGAGGTTACTGATGCGCTTGTTTCCTTTGCAAAGAAAAACGGTGCGAGAATAAAGACCGAAACAGTTTGTGGTATGCTTTCTGAAAACGGAAGAATAACCGGAGTTAAAACGAAGGGGAATACGTATCTATGCGATGCGGTTATTGTTGCTACGGGTGGTGTGTCATATCCGCTTACCGGCTCTACCGGTGATGGATATGACTTTGCGGAAAGCTGCGGTCATACGGTAAGAAAACCTCAGGGCTCTCTTGTGCCGCTCGTTGGCGAGAGTGATTTGTGCCGCAGCGCGCAGGGGCTTACTCTTAAAAACGTTACTCTGACGGCAAAGAATGAAAAAGGAGCGGTGCTGTTTTCAGAGCTTGGGGAAATGCTGTTTACGCATTTCGGTTTGTCCGGTCCGCTGGTGCTTTCGGCAAGTGCGCATATGCGGGATTTTGAAAATGAAAAATACCATGTGATGATTGATTTAAAACCGGGGCTTACGCATGAGAAGCTTGAAGAAAGAATTCTGCGCGACATAGAGGAAAAAAAGAATAAGGATATGAGGAATCTTCTTCGAGGACTCCTTCCGTCCGGTATTATTCCGATTGTTCTTGTAAAAAGCGGCATACGGGCGGATGTAAAGGCGAATGCACTTACACGAGAAATGCGCCGTGCCCTGCGTGATACACTCAAAGCGTTGCGTATAGATATAGACGGAAAACGCCCGATAGCGGAGGCAATTATCACCTCCGGTGGCGTGAACGTCCGTGAAATAAATCCGAAAACTATGGAATCCAAAATCACAAGCGGATTGTTTTTTGCCGGTGAAGTGATAGACGTTGATGCATATACAGGAGGCTTCAATCTACAGATAGCATGGTCAACGGCATACTCGGCAGGAACATATGCCGCTATGGAATAAAGGAGAGAGCGTTATGAACAAGTGTGCAATAGCGATTGACGGACCCAGCGGTGCAGGGAAAAGCACGATATCAAAGCTGCTTGCAAAGGAACTTGGCTTTACATATGTGGACACCGGTGCTATATACCGCACTGTGGGTGTTTATGTGAAGCGTGCCGGTGCAAATCCAAAGGATGCGGCGCAGGTGGAAAGACTGCTCCCGCAAATCAATATTGAAATAGCTCACCGCGACGGAATACAGCGTCTGTTTTTAAACGGAGATGATGTAACGGAGCAAATACGCGAGCACGTTATTTCCGCATATGCCTCCGATGTGTCGGCGATTCCTGCGGTGCGCGCATTTCTTCTTGAGATGCAGCGTGAGTTTGCAAGACGTGATAATGTTATAATGGACGGCCGTGACATCGGAACGGTTGTGCTTCCGGATGCGAAAATAAAGATTTTCCTTACGGCAACGGATGAAGACCGTGCGCGAAGAAGATATGACGAGCTGATTCTCAAGGGGCAAAGTGTTTCTTTTGAAACGGTGCTTTCGGATATGCGTGTGCGAGATAAGCAGGATTCAAGCCGAAGCGTTGCACCTCTTGCAGCGGCTGAGGATGCTATAATGGTTGACACTACCGGCAACACACTTGAGGAGAGCGTGGAGCTTCTGAAAAACATAATTAAAGAGAGGTTGAACGGCTGATGAGGCTTTATAAATTTCTTGTTTCCATTGTAGTTCCGGTCTTTCGTCTTTTCTTTCGCGTAAGGATTTCCGGCAAGGAGAATATGCCCGAGGGGGCGACGGTTGTATGTGCAAACCATACATCAATGCTTGACCCGTTTTTTGCAGTGATGCTGTTTGATAAGACTGACCTTCCGGTGTTTATGGGAAAGATTGAGCTTTTCCGTATTCCGGTAATAGGTGCGCTTCTGAGAAAGATTGAAGCAATTCCCGTTGACCGCGGGTCAACTTCAATGTCCACACTTCGTGATTCCATAAATCATTTGAAAAATGGCAGAAAAGTTGTTATTTTTCCGGAAGGGACGCGTGTTTCCGGTGAAGCTGATGTTTCCGGTGCAAAAACGGGTGCTGCCATGATTGCATGCCGCGCGGGTGTAACTATGCTTCCTGTGTTTATAAGCGGCAGGAAACGCCTTTTTGGTCGTGTGAATGTAATTGTTGGAAAAGCGGTTGAAACCGATTCATTCGAAGGAAGCGGCGGTGCAAAGTATAAAGCTGTTGTAGAAAAGGTTTTCGGTGACATACTCGCACTTGGTAAAGGCGGTGAAGCCTGATGGCAAAAGTAACAGTTGCAAAAACTGCGGGCTTCTGTTTCGGTGTGCGGCGTGCGGTGGATATGGCGGAAAAGCTTGGGCGTGAAGGAGTGCAGGCGTGCACGATAGGTCCGATAATTCACAACGCACACGTTGTTGAACATCTCAAATCACTGGGGGTTCCGAGTGTGGACTCCGCAGAGCAGGTGCCGGAGGAAAGCCTTGCGGTTATCCGTTCACACGGCGTGGCAAAAAGCGTCTATGACGAGCTTTCAGCACGAGGAATTGAATATGCGGATGCCACATGTCCGTATGTCATGAGAATACACAATATTGTCCGTGAAAAATCCGAGAACGGTTATGAAGTGATAATCGTCGGGAAAAGATCGCATCCGGAGGTTCTCGGTATTGCCGGACAGTGTTTTCACTCAGAAATCGTCGGTTCGGCAGAAGAAATGTCAAAACTTTTTGAAAACCGCACCGAGCTTAGAGCCAAGCGGGTTTGCGCCGTTTCTCAGACTACTGTCGGGAGAAAAATTTGGGAAAGTTGCGTAAAAATTTTAAAAAAAGTGTGTACAAATTGCGAAATATTTGATACAATATGTCTCGCGACCGATAAACGACAGACCGAAGCTGCAAGCCTGGCATCGGAATCAGACGTTATGGTTGTAATCGGGGACAGGACAAGCTCAAATACACAGGAGCTTGTTGCGATATGTTCTTCCGTGTGTCCGAAGGTTATCCGCGTTGAGAATGCAGAAGAGATTGATCTTTCCATCATTCGCGGCGCAGAGCGTATCGGTATCACGGCGGGCGCATCGACACCCGATTGGATAATTAAGGAGGTAAAAGGCAAGATGAGCGAAGAAATCAAGAACTTTGAGGGAGAATCTTTTGAGGAGTTACTTTTAAGTTCTCTCAAAACTTTTAATAATGGAGATAAGGTTGTCGGCGTGATAACAGCAATCACCCCGTCCGATATTCAGGTAGACCTTGGCGCAAAATACGCCGGTTATATCCCGTATTCCGAAATCGGCGAAGATGCAGACGCGGCTGATAAGTATAAAGTCGGCGACGAGATTGAGTGCTCCGTTGTCCGTGTAAACGATGTTGAAGGAATTATCACGCTTTCGAAGAAGCGTCTCGATGCTATCAAGGGTTGGGACGATGTAGAGCTTGCACGTCAGGATAACACTACTGTTGAAGGAACAGTTACGGATGTGAACGCAGGCGGTGTTGTAGTTACCGTTCGCGGTCTCCGCGTTTTCGTTCCGGCATCACAGTCCGGGCTTCCGAGAAACGCAGATCTGAACGAGCTTCTCAAGAAGAAGGTTCAGCTTAAGATTAAAGAGGTCAACCGTTCACGCCGTCGCATCGTCGGTTCTATCCGCGAGGTTGCGGCAGAGGCTCGCCGTGAGGCACAGGAGCGCGTATGGGCAGATATCGAGGTCGGTAAGGAGTACAAGGGCGTTGTCCGTTCTCTTGCTTCTTACGGTGCATTTATCGATATCGGCGGTGTTGACGGAATGCTCCACATTTCCGAAATGACATGGGGACGTATCGGTCATCCGTCTGAGATGTTCAAGGAAGGTCAGGAGGTTGACGTTTTTGTTATCGCTCTTGATGCTGAAAAGAAAAAGATTTCCCTCGGCTACAAGAAGGCAGAGGATAATCCGTGGCTTAAGTTCAAGGCAGCTTACAATGTAGATGATACTGCAAAAGTCAAGATTGTTAAGCTTATGCCGTTTGGCGCATTCGCAGAGGTTGTTCCGGGAGTTGACGGTCTTATCCACATTTCCCAGATTTCCAACACACGTATCGCAAAGGTAAGCGATGCACTTAAGGAAGGCGACGAGGTCGAGGCTAAGATTATCGCAGTCGATGAAGAGAATCAGAAGATTTCTCTCTCAATGCGTGCTCTTATCCCGGGCGAAGCTGCTCCGGCAGAGACAGCAGCAGAAGAAGCTCCGGAAGATACAGAAGAGCTCGTTGCGACCTCCGGTGAAGAGAATGACATTCTCCCCGAGGAGACTGCTGAAGAAGTAGCAGCTGACGCTGAGTAATTAAAACAGAACATACACCAAAGCCGTTTGCATTACAGCAGGCGGCTTTTCTTTCTTCCAAAATAAAACAATCTGTAAATTCTTGCTTATGCGATTGACTTTGCAAAATTGAGGTAATAAAATATTTAGTATGATTAATTTGGAATTCCGTAAGTTTTAGTTCACGGGGAGGAAATGAAATGCTTCGTAAGCTTCTTGGCTGTGTAGGCAAATACAAGCTGCCGGCGATACTCTCACCGATATTCATATCGTGTGAGGTCATAATGGAAATATTCATTC
The DNA here is from genome assembly GCA_045539475.1 of Eubacteriales bacterium. Lineage (GTDB taxonomy): Bacteria > Bacillota > Clostridia > Oscillospirales > JAAYXM01 > SIG480. Next base: position 14,558 of record JAZQFJ010000101.1, read on the forward strand.
CGCTTCTTATGTCAAAGATTATTGACGTTGGAATAAAAGGCGGCGGAGGTGTCGGATATATCGTCAAAGTCGGAGGGCTTATGGTGCTTATGTCCGTTTTCTCGCTTATGTTCGGTGTGCTTTCGGGAAAATATGCTTCAGTTGCGAGCACCGGCTTTGCAAAGAATGTCCGCAAGCGTATGTTTGATAAAATTCAGGACTTTTCCTTTGCAAATGTCGATAAATTTTCCACGGCATCGCTTGTCACTCGCCTTACAACGGATGTGACGTTTGTTCAGCACGCGTTTATGATGGTAATCCGTATGATGGTGCGCTCTCCGGTTATGCTTGTCAGCGCGACCGTGCTTGCAGTTTCGATAAATGCAGAGCTTGCGCGGGTGTTCTTTGTTGCAATTCCCGTTCTTGCGATAGCGCTTGTATTTATATCCACAAAAGCGTTTCCGCGCTTTAAGCAGATGTTCACAAAATACGATGCGATGAATTCGGCTGTTCAGGAAAGTCTTGTTGCAATTCGCGTTGTAAAGGCGTACGACAGGGAAGACTATGAAAACGGCAAATTTGCAAAAGCGGCAGAGAATGTTATGAACGCACAGAGACGTGCAGAGCGTGTTCTTATTATGAATATGCCGATAATGCAGATCGTTATGTATTCCTGCATAATAACCGTTCTGTGGCTTGGCGGCAACCTTATAGCCGTGGGCAATATGGAAACAGGTGAGCTTATAAGCTTTATAAGCTACATCACGCAGATACTTATGTCACTTATGGGGCTTTCAATGTGCTTTGTGAGCATCGTTATGTCGCGTGCATCCATTGCCCGTATATGTGAAGTGCTTGATGAAGATATAGATATAAAGAACAGCATCGCCGGGAAAGCAGAGGTAGAAAACGGCGAGATTGTATTTGAAAATGTTTCATTTGCATATTCCAAAGGCAAAAATAACAATGCCCTTTCCTCAATCAACTTTAAAATCAACTCCGGTGAGACTGTCGGAATAATCGGGGGAACAGGCTCCGGAAAGACGTCGCTTGTTTCTCTCATTCCGCGTCTTTATGACGTAAGTGACGGTTCTGTGTTTGTTGCGGGTACCGATGTGCGAGAGTATGACCTTGGTGCACTGAGAGAGTCCGTGGCAATGGTTTTGCAGAATAATGTGCTGTTTTCGGGAACAATAGCAGAAAATCTGCGCTGGGGTAATGAAAATGCAACCCAAGAAGAAATTGAGGCTGCATGCCGCTCCGCTGCGGCTCATGATTTCATTTCCGCATTTCCGGATGGGTATGAAACATATCTCGGACAGGGCGGCGTGAATCTCTCCGGCGGTCAGAAGCAGAGAGTGTGTATTGCGCGGGCACTTTTAAAAAAGCCGAAGATAATTATTCTTGATGACAGCACAAGTGCGGTTGATACGGCGACTGATAAAAAAATACGTGATGCATTCCGGACATCTCTTGCAGATACGACAAAGATAATAATTGCGCAGAGAGTGACCTCGGTAAGTGATGCCGATAAAATTATTGTGTTGGATGACGGAAGAATAGATGCAATAGGAACGCATGAAGAGTTGCTTTTGTCTAACGATATTTACCGCGAGGTGTACGAATCTCAGCAAAAGGTGGTGGAGCAGTAATGGCAAACGGAAGACCGATGCAGGGACCGGGAGGTCCGAGAGGCAGACGCGGAATGCAGAAGCCAAAAAATGCGGGAAGAACAATTGCAAGGCTGCTCGGCTACATGGGCGGGCAGAAGCATCTTCTTGTTTTGGTGTTTGCAGGTATTCTCTGCAGCTCTCTTGCAGGTGTTGCGGGAACGTATTTTTTAAAGCCGGTTATAAATTCAATAGAAGCGGGCTTGCAAAGCGGGAACTTTGATGTCCGCGCCTTTGCAATGAAGCTTGCTCTTATGGCCTGCGTTTATGCGGTCGGCGCTGCGGGGGCATACCTTTACAGCCGTCTGATGCTTAATATATCGACGGAAACGATGCGCAAAATCCGCGTGGACACTTTTGAACGTTTGCAGAGTCTGCCGATAAAATATTTTGATACGCACACGCACGGTGAAACGATGAGCCGTTTTACAAACGACACCGACACTCTTCGTGAAATGCTTAGTCAGGGAATTCCGCAGATGTTCTCGTCAAGTGTTACTATCATCGGTGTGTTTGTGTTGATGTGCATATTGAGCCCGATTCTCACTGCTCTTATTGTGGTGATGGTTTTTGTAATAACATTTGTCGTGAAAAAAATCGGCGTGCAGAGCGCAAAGTATTTCAAAAGTCAACAGAAGGCAATTGGTGCCGTCAACGGATATATCGAAGAAATGATTGAAGGGCAAAAGGTTGTAAAGGTTTTCTGTCATGAAGAAAAATCAAAAGCAAGGTTTGCGAAAATAAATGAAGAGCTTTTTGATGCGGCATCAAACGCGAATACTTTTGCAAGTGTGCTTGGACCTATTACGAACAACTTTTCTTATATAAACTATGCGCTTACGGCAACTATAGGTGCGGCACTCGCTGTCGGCGGCGTAATGGACATAGGAACTGTTGCTTCATTTCTTCAGTCCACACGCTCGTTTTTTCAACCGATAACCCAGATATCCCAGCAGTTTAATTCCATCATAAATGCACTTGCCGGCGCGGAGAGAATATTTGAGCTTATCGATGAGGCTCCGGAGCAGGATAACGGCACGGTTACGTTGGTATACGCAAAGAAAAATGAGGACGGCACGCTCGAAGAATCTGACGTGCGGACGGGAATCTGGGCGTGGAAGGAACCGCGTGAGGACGGAGGTACGATTTATACAGAAGTGCGCGGCGATGTTCGCTTTGAGGACGTTGTTTTCGGATATGATGAAAACAAAACCGTATTAAACGGAATATCGCTCTATGCAAAGCCGGGGCAGAAAATAGCCTTTGTAGGCTCTACCGGAGCGGGAAAGACCACCATAACAAACCTTATAAACCGCTTCTATGATGTTCCGGACGGAAAAATAACTTATGACGGAATAAATATCAATAAGATAAAGAAAAGTGATCTCCGGCGCTCTCTCGGTATGGTGCTTCAGGATACACATCTGTTTACCGGAACGGTTGCGGAAAACATCCGCTATGGAAAGCTTGATGCAACGGATGAGGAGATTGTCCGTGCCGCGAAGCTTGCAAATGCCCATTCATTTATCACGCATCTTCCGGACGGATACGATACGGTGCTCACCTCCGACGGTGTAAACTTAAGTCAGGGACAGCGTCAGCTTCTTGCGATTGCCCGTGCGGCTGTTGCAGACCCGCCGGTACTGATACTTGATGAAGCGACCAGCTCGATTGACACAAGAACGGAAGCGCTTATTGAAAAAGGTATGGACACACTTATGGAGGGGCGAACGGTGTTTGTTATTGCACACCGCCTTTCCACCGTACGCAACTCAAAGGCGATAATGGTGCTTGAAAACGGCGAGATAATTGAGCGCGGCACGCATGACGACCTTTTGGAACAGCGCGGAAAATACTATCAATTATATACCGGAATGTTCGAATTGGAATAAAAATGAAAAAAAATAAAAAAAACACTTGACCTGGCACCTTAACCTGTGTTACAATGTATATTACCTGTGAAAGGTTTATTTTTCGTGCTCTTTTTCAAAAGATGCACTTAAACCTACGCGGGAGAAACAAAAAGTTTCCGCGAAGCCGTTATGGCTGTCAGGGAGGCAAATTATTCTTTGGAGGCCGAAAATTATGAGAACAAAAATCACGCTCGTTTGCACAGAATGCAAGCGCAGAAACTACGACACAATGAAGGAAAAGAAGAACACGCCGGACAGACTCGAGCTTAAAAAGCATTGCCCGTTCTGCCGTAAGCATACCCTTCACAGAGAATCCAAGTAATCTGTTTTTCTTTCCTCAACTACAAATGAAAGGGTGTGCACAGAATGGCTGAGAAAAAAGTCGAGAAGAAAAAACGCGGCAGCATTGCTTTATGGTTCCGCGAAATGAAGAGTGAGCTTAAAAAGGTTACATGGCCGACAGCTTCGCAGGTGTATAAGAACACCGTTATCGTTCTTATCGTGTGCGCAATTTTTGCTGTTATCACCGGCGTTATGGACATCGTGCTCAAATACGGAGTTTCGCTTCTCCACAACATATAACGGGGGAGAACTGAAATGGCAGGTAATGCTAAGTGGTATGTGGTTCACACATATTCCGGCTATGAAAACACTGTAGCCGCAACGATTGAAAAAACAGTTGAAAACAGAAAACTGCATGACCTTATCTGTGCGGTCAACATTCCGGTTGAAACCGTTGTGGAAATAAAAGACGGTAAGAAAAAGGAAGTGGAGCGCAAGATTTTTCCGGGATACGTTCTCGTGAAAATGGTTATGACCGATGAAAGCTGGCACGTTGTGCGCAACACGCGCGGCGTTACGGGGTTTGTCGGGCCGGCAAGCAAGCCGGTGCCGCTTTCCGACGAAGAGGTTGCAAATCTCGGTGTTGAAAAGCACGAGCTTGTTATCGACTATAAGGTCGGTGACAGCGTCAAGATTATTGACGGTGCTCTTGAAGACTTTGTCGGCATTGTTGACGAAATCGCCCTTGACAAGAACAAGATTCGCGTTATCGTTTCAATGTTTGGCAGAGAGACTCCGGTTGAGCTTGAGCCTGATCAGGTCGAGCCGGTTACGGAGGATTAATTTTTGCATGCAGGCGCAATGCGCTTTTGCATAACTTCGGTTGCAAATGCAGCCGACGTGGGAGGTATCCGCGCATGGGACGAGCAGTCTCCGTTGCGCAGAAGATACCGCCATTTACCACATTTTATTAAGGAGGTGCGATATCATGGCACAGAAAGTAGTAGGATTCATTAAGCTTCAGATTCCGGCAGGTAAGGCAACTCCGGCGCCCCCTGTAGGTCCGGCTCTCGGTCAGCACGGTGTTAATATCGTTCAGTTCACAAAGGAATTTAACGAGCGCACTAAGAACGACATCGGACTTGTTATCCCGGTAGTCATCACGGTTTATGCGGACCGTTCGTTCACATTTATCACAAAGACACCGCCGGCATCAGTGCTTATTAAGAAGGCTTGCAAGATTGAAAGCGGCTCCGGCGTCCCGAACAAGACAAAGGTCGCAAAGATCAGCAAGGAAGACCTCAGAAAGATCGCCGAGCTCAAGGCTCCCGACCTTAATGCGGCTACAGTCGAAACTGCAATGAGCATGATTGCAGGAACATGCAGAAGCATGGGAATCACGGTTGAAGAGTAATCATCAATCGCAGAACACGGCGATAGCCGATGTTACTTACGTGGGAGGGCAAAAAGAAGCCCGAAAACTACCACAAGGAGGTTTATAGAATGCGTAGAGGTAAAAAGTATATTGAAAGCGCAAAGCTCGTTGACCGTGCTGTCCAGTACGAAGTAGATGAAGCATTTGAGCTTATGTCAAAGTTCGGTAAGGCAAAGTTTGACGAAACGGTTGAGCTTCACATTAAGCTTGGCGTTGACTCCCGCCATGCCGATCAGCAGGTTCGCGGTGCGGTTGTTCTTCCGCACGGTACCGGTAAGACCGTTCGCGTTGCAGTATTTGCAAAGGGCGATAAGGCAAAAGAAGCAGAAGAGGCCGGTGCAGATGTTGTAGGTGCAGAGGATCTTCTCGCACGTATCCAGGGTGAGAACTTCTTCGATTTCGACGTTGTTGTTGCAACCCCCGATATGATGGGCGTTGTCGGACGTCTCGGTAAGGTTCTCGGTCCTAAGGGACTCATGCCGAACCCGAAGGCAGGCACTGTTACAATGGATGTTGCCAAGGCTATCACAGACCTTAAGGCAGGTAAGATTGAGTATCGTCTCGACAAGACAAACATCATCCACTGCCCGATCGGTAAGGTTTCCTTCGGTAAGGAAAAGCTCGCTGAAAACTTCAACACCCTCGTAGGCGCTGTTATCAAGGCAAAGCCGGCAGCTGCTAAGGGTACTTATATCCGTTCTTGCGTCGTTACATCGACAATGGGCCCGGGTATCAAGGTCAGCGTTGCAAAAATGCTTGGCTAAAAAATAGCTGTTGACAAATCTGTCAATATGTGCTATAATATCTAATGCGTCTTAAGACAGCAGGTGCGTTTTGCGTAATCGTTTTATCGAGCCTGCCGAGGAGCAAGTTATAATTAACTTTGTGTTATTATGTAATTTGTAACCCATGCGTCTTAATGCGCATGGGTTTTTCCATTAATTTCAGACGGAGGTGAATCCACATGCCCAGTGCAAAGGTTTTAGAACAGAAAAAGCAGATAGTTGCAGAGCTTGCAGAGAAGATGAAGAACGCAAGCAGCGGTGTCCTTGTTGATTACAAGGGTATTAACGTTGCTGATGATACTCAGCTTCGTGCAGAGATGCGCAAGAATAATGTTGACTATAAGGTTATCAAGAACACGCTTATTCGCTTTGCTGCGAAGGAGGCAGGTATTGAGGGCCTTGACGGCATTCTTGAAGGCACAACTGCTCTTGCAATGAGTGCAGATGACGTCATCGCTCCGGCTAAGGTTGTTGCTGAGTTCGCTAAGAAGAATGAGGATATTTACAACATCAAGGCAGGATTTATGGATGGCAAGGTTGTCAGCGTAGAAGAGATTATGGCGCTTGCAAATCTCCCGAGCAAGGAAGTTCTCCTCGGAAGACTCGTCGGCGGCTTGCAGGGTCCGATTTTCGGTCTCGCTCTTGTGCTTAAGGCAATCGCAGAAAAGGTTGAGAAGGAAGGTCCGGTATCGGCTTCCGCTCCCGCAGCAGAGGCTGCAGCAGAAGCAGCACCCGCTGAGGAAGCAGCTGCTCCGGCAGAAGAAGCTCCCGCAGCAGAATAATTAAAAAACATAATTTATCAGGAGGTTATTAACATGTCTGAGAAGATCACAAATTTCATTGAAGAAGTAAAAGGCTTAACAGTTCTTGAGCTCAATGAGCTCGTAAAGGCACTTGAGGAAGAGTTCGGCGTATCCGCAACAGCTGCTGTTGCAGTTGCAGCTCCGGCTGCAGGCGGTGCTGAAGGCGGCGCAGCTGCAGAGAAGGATTCCTTCGATGTAGTTCTTGCTGATGTTGGCGGCGCAAAGCTCAACGTTATCAAGGTTGTTCGTGAGATCACAGGTCTCGGCCTTAAGGAAGCTAAGGAGCTCGTTGAGAGCGCACCGAAGGCAGTTAAGGAAGGCGCTTCCAAGGATGAAGCTGAAGAAATTCAGAAGAAGCTTGAAGAAGCAGGCGCAAAGGTTGAGCTTAAGTAATTTAAGCTTTATCGAAAATGCTTTTAATCCGCAAGGAGCAAGGTGTTCCTGCTCCTTGCGGGAAAATTTTTTCAAAAAAAGCTTGACTATTAGCATCAAACCCGCTATAATATATAAAGTTAAGTTAATAACAGATACGGAGAGTTGGCTGAGCTGGTCGAAGGCGCACGATTGGAAATCGTGTATACCCTATAAAGGTATCGAGGGTTCGAATCCCTCACTCTCCGCCAAATGAACAGACACCTTATTTTGAACTATGAATGTTCGAAAGAAGATGTCTGTTTTTATTTTTTTCGTAGGCTCTACTTGGTTACCCCAACTTTTATTATAGAGCCTTTTAAAAATATGCTTGGAGTGAGTCCGGTATGTTTTTTGAATAAGCGGTATCCGTAGGAAATATCTGTAATCCCCACAGAGTTACAGGCTTCAGAAAAATGAACATTATGTTTTCTCATAAGCGTGGTAATAACACTTATTTTTTCTTCGTTTATATATTCTGTTATGGTAGATCCTTTTATATTTTTAAAAGCAAAGTTGATATAGTTAGGGGATTTTCCTATAGCACCGGAGATGTCTTTTAAATGAATTTTTTTATTAATATTGTCTTTTACATAGTTTTCCACTAAAGAAGCTATATTGGAGTGTGAATAATTTTCTTTTTTAATTGTATCTCTTACTGTGGTATTAAGTTTTTGCATAATCTCAACAGTTTTCAAAGCGGAGTTAAAACTATAACGGTTTGGAGCTGTGGATACCTGATGTACTATTTCATACAGGTCTCTTTTTATTGCTTTAGTGAGTGCACTTCGTTTTGTTATAAAAGGTAAAATAATACCATCATCAGGACATTGCCCGCTTAGTTCAATTAATTCAAAAGTATAATCAAATTGCAGCTGTACCGTGCAATGGGATTGCTCCTCGTTACCATAGGTATATAATTTTATGGGAAGATGCCGAAATAGCACCAATATATCTCCCTCGTTTGCATAAAAGGTGTTGTCGTTGAATTCCGCAACTATAGTACCTGAGTTTATGTATACTATTTCAAAACTGTTATTCGTTTTTTCATAATAAAACTTATATCCGTCTGAATAATAGTGATGCGCAAACCCTATTTCCGGTATGGAATCGAATTTTAAGTAGCCTGCCAGCATAATGAGATCTCCTTATATATTTGCTTTATTACACACCATAATTATAACACTTTACAGTTATATAGTCCATAAAAAGTTGAAAAGTTAATTGAAATATTTTTCATTTCTGTTATACTTTAATTGCTTTTAATAATATAAGGAGGGGAAAATATGGCTTTTTATATGGAAAAAATGACTGTGAAGGATATGCAAAAGGCAATGGAACAGACAAAAACTGTAATTATACCTACAGGTGTGGTAGAACAGCATGGATATCATCTTCCGCTTTCAACAGATATATTAAATGCAGTCAAGCCGACAGTTATAGCAGGAGATAAGCTTAAAGCTGTTGTTGCACCATCGGTAAATTACTGCTTTTCGGGGGGAGAATTATTAGGAACTGTCAACGTAAGTCCTAATACGTTTGGACTTTATATCTCAGAAATTGTTTCAGAATTTGTTCGAATGGGTTTTGAAAATATAATTATCCTGTTGGGACATGCAGGGACAGATAATATAAATGCACTTCGCAATAGTCTTCAGATGTTGCTGCGTAGAAATAAGGATATAGCTGAAAAGATATCCTTGTCTTTGGTTGAAGCATGGAAGTTATCAGCTACATGGTTGTCGGGCTTTGCGTTAGAACCCGAACATGATTTTCATGCCGGCATGATGGAGACGGCCTTGATGATGTACTGGGCACCCGAATTGGTAGGAACAGAAATAGTTCAGGATGAAGAATATTATGCCAAAATGATGAGAACAGATCAGGATTGGTTCGAAAAGAGAACAAAACCGGTTGACTCACCATTTGTTATTGAAACTGTTGGCCAGCGTGATGAAATCAAAGTTGGAGTAATGGGTTTGCCTGAGCGGGCAACAAAAGAACTCGGGGAAAAAATTTGCTGCGAAATAATAGACGGACTATGTGAATTTGTCAACAAATTAGAAAACAGATAAATTTACCTTCCGCCTGATAAAACATTATGAAAAAAATTAACGGCATCTAAACCATTCGGTTCTTCCAAAGCGGAAATGCACCAGCCGGAGGTTGGTGCGTTTTTGGTTTGCGGAAAAGAAGTGAGAGGGTTCGAACAGGACGGCACACCGCAGTGTGCAAAAAGGGTGCCGGTGGCACGCTTTTTAGTCTGCGGGTAGAATCCCTCACTCTCCGCCAAAAATCGACATTCTTCTACAGAGGAATGTCGATTTTACTTATTACCTATTCCTTCTTCACTATTCCCTAAAATACTTGTCGATTTTTGGGAGGTAATAAGTAATAGTGAATAAGGAAGAGGTAAGGTACAAACTCGCATAAGCGAGTTTGATTAAATGGGAAGATGTTTATGGATAGTCCGTTGCTTATGAAATATGCCTTACGGCATATAAAAAGGCGTATTTTATTTCACATCTTTCTGTAAGAAAATATTTTATAATCCGTCAGGATTATTTCATATCAACGGAGTTAATATTTCACTAAAAACTAAAATACATCATTATTGTTCTGTTTTGTATTATTCATTTTTCATCATTCATTCGACAGAATTTTCAATGAATAATTGATTTTGTCATTACTCTTTTGTGTAACTTTACAAAAGTTTACAGATAACTTGACAGATGTAAACTGCTGTGTTAATATATATGCGGAAATTTGTTGTACTTTGAGGTGGAATACAAAAGATGGAAAAACAAATTGAAAAACTAAAAAAGGAAAAGAACGCAGTAATACTTGCACATTATTATGCACCTGATGAAGCTCAAAGGGTTGCTGATTTTGTCGGAGATTCATTTTATCTTGCGAAAGTGGCAAAGAAAACATCTGCAGATATTATTGTTTTTTGTGGTGTTTCTTTTATGGGGGAGAGTGCAAAAATATTGAATCCCGATAAAACGGTTCTTATGCCTGATCTGTCTGCGGACTGTCCTATGGCTCATATGGTAGCTCCGGGAAAGATTCAGGAGATGAAAAAACAGTTTGATGACCTGGCGGTAGTTTGCTATATTAATTCAACTGCAGAGCTTAAATGCCAGAGTGATGTATGCGTTACATCGTCAAATGCAGTCAAAATTGTAAAAGCATTGCCGAACAAAAATATATTTTTTATACCGGATCGTAACCTCGGACGGTATGTGGCGAAACAGGTTCCGGAAAAGAACATTATTATAAACGACGGATGTTGTCCGATTCATGCAAAAATAACCAAAGAGCAGATTGATGCTGTGAGAAAACTACATCCGGATGCAAAGGTTATTTCCCATCCGGAATGCGAGGATGAAGTTCTTGAGGTTTCAGATTACATCGGAAGTACAGCACAGCTGATTAAATATGCAGGAAAGAGCGATGCAACAGAATTTATTGTTTGTACGGAAACGGGAGTTGAATATAAGCTCAGCTGTGATAATCCTGATAAAAGGTTCTTTTTTGTCGATCCGATGCCATGCTGCAAGGATATGAAGCTCAACACCCTTGAAAATATACTTTCGGTGCTTGAAAAGGAAAACGACACGGTTGAAGTTGACGAGGAAACGCGGCGCAAGGCTTTAATTCCGCTTGACAGGATGTTGGAGTGTGCAAAATAATATGAATACAGATATATTGATTGTTGGTTGCGGAGTTGCAGGGCTTTACTGTGCGCTGAATTTTCCCGAAAACAGAAACATCCTGATTGTGACAAAGAACAAGGCGCGAAGGAGCGACTCGTTCCTTGCACAAGGAGGCATCTGCGTATTAAGAGATGAAGCTGACTATCGGGCTTTTTTTGAGGATACCATGAAGGCAGGACACTATGAGAATAATCCGGATTCGGTGGATATTATGATTCGGTCATCACAAGGGGTTATTGAAGACCTTGTATCCTTCGGAGTTCGTTTTGAGAAAGACGGTGAAGCCTTCACTTATACAAAAGAGGGTGCTCATTCAACTCCGAGAATTCTTTTCCACGAGGATGAAACAGGGAAAGAGATCACCTCCCATCTTCTGGAAACAGCCCGTAACAGAAAAAACATTACTCTTATAGAGAACTTTACAATGGTCGACCTTATATGCAATGATAATACATGTTATGGAATCATTGGCCATGACGAAGCCGGGAACTATCAGGCTATAGGCGCAAACTACACTGTGTTGGCAACCGGGGGAATAGGCGGTCTGTTTGAACATTCAACAAATTATCGCCACCTGACGGGTGATTCCATTGCTCTTGCAATTAAATATGGTATAAAGTTGCAGAACATTGATTACATACAAATTCATCCTACTACTTTATTTACGAAAAAGGACGGCAGAGAGTTCCTCATTTCAGAGTCGGTAAGGGGAGAGGGTGCGATTCTTTTAAACTCAAAGGGAGAACGCTTTGTGAATGAATTGCTTCCCCGTGATGCTGTTACAAAAGCTATTTTCGAAGAAATGAAAAAAGAAGGCAGTGAGCATGTGTGGCTGTCATTGGCGCCGATTCCTGAAAATGAAATAAAAACACACTTTCCTAACATATATAAGCATTGCCTTGAAGAAGGGTACGATGTAACAAAAGAACCCATTCCGGTGGTTCCGTCCCAGCATTATTATATGGGTGGGATAGATGTTGACGGATTCAGCAAAACGAGTATGGAGCGGCTGTATGCTGTAGGTGAAACTGCGTGCAACGGCGTTCATGGAAAAAATCGTCTGGCAAGCAACTCGCTTCTGGAAAGCCTTGTTTTTGCGAAGCGTGCCGCATCGGATATCAATTTAAACTACAGCAATGTAAAGAACACAATGGAAATCAGCTTAGATGAAACGGTCTATGAAAATTATGAGGAAAAATATAAGAAAATGATTTTGGAGTCAATAGAAAAGGAGAAAAAGAACCATGAATAATATTACGATGAAGCTTAATGCCGATGATGCAATTCTTGCGGCACTGAAAGAGGATATAACAAGCGAGGACATTACAACCAATTCTGTTATGCCTGATTATAGGTTGGGTGAAGTTGAGCTGATCTGTAAAGAAGACGGTGTTATTGCAGGTCTTGATGTGTTTAAGCGGGTGTTTGAGCTTCTGGATGATAAGACAGAAGTTTCCTTTAATTGCAAAGACGGTGAATGTGTAAAAAACGGTCAGAAGCTTGGCACAGTTCGCGGAGACATCAGAGTTCTCCTTTCCGGTGAGCGTACAGCTCTTAATTATTTGCAGAGAATGAGCGGAATTGCAACATATACACGCAAAATCGCGGATCTTCTTAAGGGAACAAAAACAAAACTTCTCGATACAAGAAAAACCACACCCAATATGCGCGTGTTTGAAAAATATGCGGTAAAAGTAGGCGGCGGATATAATCACAGATTCAATTTGAGTGACGGTATTCTTCTAAAGGACAATCATATCGGAGCGGCCGGCGGAGTTAAGCAAGCAATCAGGATGGCAAAGGAATATGCTCCTTTTGTGCGTAAAATCGAAGTTGAAGTAGAAAATCTTGATATGCTCAAGGAGGCGCTCGAAGCGGGTGCGGATATAATTATGCTTGACAATATGAGTGTAGAGGATATGAAAGAAGCAGTTCGGCTTACTGCAGGGAAGGCAGAAACCGAATGCAGCGGTAATGTAACAAAGGAGAATGTTGCAAGGCTTGTCGATATCGGAGTGGATTATATATCAAGCGGGGCAATAACTCATTCAGCACCTATACTTGACCTTTCTCTTAAAAATCTTCATGCCGTTTGATAAGGGGGATATGTATGAAGGCAGAACAGAGAAGAAAAGAAATAGTTAATGTAATGTTGTCTGAGAAGAAAGCAATATCAGGAAAAGCTCTTTCGGAGAAATTTGGTGTTTCAAGGCAAATCATAGTACAGGATATTTCTGCTTTAAAGGCTGCCGGTTACGAAATTATAGCAACTCATAGCGGTTATATTATGCAAACAACACCGCTTTGCGAAAGAGTGTTTAAAGTGTTCCATACCAAGGAGCAGACAGAGAACGAGCTTAACATCATCGTTGATTTTGGCGGGACCATAGCTGATGTCTTTGTATGGCACAAGGTGTATGGGAAAATGGTTGCTCCGCTTAATATTGCGTCAAGATACCATATAGCGCAGTTCCTCGAAGGCATCAGAACAGGAAAATCAACTGAACTTATGAATGTCACCGGTGGATATCATTATCATACGGTTCGCGCCGAATCTGTTGAAGTTCTTGACAAGATAGAAAAGGCGCTTAAGACCAGTAATTACATTGTACCTGAGATATGAACGAAAAAATATCAAGAAACGCACTTTGCCCGTTGATGAGTTGGGCAAAGTGCGTTTTTGTTCTTGTGTTTTTTAAAGATTTAACGTTAGTTTAACCTTCCGGTTTTATAATAGTGCTGAAATCAGGAAAATACTTTGGATTTGATACGGCTGCGGAGGTGATAAAATTGAAATTCAGACATGAATATAAGCATCGGATTAACCTTGCTGATATTTACAGTCTCAGGACGAGACTATCGGCGGTTGCAAGGCACGACTCGAACTGTGATGCAGACGGAACATATTTTGTAAAAAGCTTGTACTTTGACAATTATATGGACAAAGCACTCAGAGAAAAGGTTGACGGAGTGAACAAGCGAGAAAAGTTTCGCATCAGGTACTACGGAACGGACACATCGTTTATCAGGCTCGAAAAGAAAAGCAAGATTAACGGATTATGTAATAAAATAAGCTGCCCTATTACCGCTGAAGAATGTCAGAAAATTATTGACGGCGATATTGAATTTATGAAAGATAGTGAATTTGAGTTGACGCGAGAGTTATACTCAAAAATGAAATATCAACTTCTTCGCCCGAAGTGCATAGTTGCATATACCCGTGAATGTTTTGTATATCCACCCGGTAATGTCAGGGTAACTCTTGATATGAATATCTGTGGCAGTAATAATGTAAAGGAATTCTTAAATCCGGATTTACCTTTCTTACAGACTTATCACGATGGGGTTTTAGAGGTGAAATGGGATGAATATCTTCCACAGATTATAAGGGACTCAGTTCAGGTTAAATCCAGAAGAAGTGCTGCCTTCTCCAAATATGCGGCAATAAGAATATAAATATGCTTAATGGAAGGAAGTAAATAATTATGACTTTTTCAGATGTATTTAAATCAAGTTTTTTATCAAACATCAATTCTTTTTCAACACTCGATGTGCTTTTGGCACTCGGACTCTCCTTTGTTTTAGGTCTTTTTATCTTTTTAATCTATAAAAAGACCTATCAGGGTGTTATGTATTCAGATTCGTTTGGAATATCTTTAATCGCAATGTCGATGATTACAAGTCTTGTAATTATCGCAGTAACATCAAATGTTGTGTTATCACTCGGTATGGTCGGTGCTCTTTCTATCGTTCGTTTCAGAACAGCAATTAAAGAGCCTATGGACATAGCATTTCTGTTTTGGGCAATTGCAGCAGGTATTGTGCTTGGTGCAGGGCTTCTTCCGCTTGCAATTATCGGTTCTGTTATCATTGGTATCGTAATCGTTGTTTTCTCAACAAGAAAAATCGGTGACACTCCGTATATTCTTGTTGTAAATTGCGCAGACGAAGAAACAGAAAATGTGGTAAATACGTTTATTAAGGAAGACGCAAAGAAAAGTGTTCTTAAATCAAAATCAGTAAATAAATTAGGCATTGAACTTACTTATGAGGTTCGTATTAAAAATGACAATACAGGCTTCGTAACCAAAGTATCAGCCTGCGAGGGCGTAACCAATGCCGTTCTCGTTTCATATAACGGCGAGTATATGTCGTAAATCCTATGATAAGCTCGAAGAAATTTGATATAATCGCCATAGTTCTTACTGCATTGGTTTTAGTAGGCACAGTATGTGCGATGTTTCTTCCAAAAGATATGTTAACCGGAAATACTACGGGCGTTTTTAATTACGGCGATTTGCATACCGTAACAATTACCGAGGATGATTACTATACCGATTATGCCAAAAGCTCACCTGTTAAAATAAACCTGATGGGTGATTATATTGAAGCTTCAAGCAACAATATAAAAATTGACGGAACTGACGTAACTATACTTGGCGGCGGTGTGTACGTGTTATCCGGAATGCTTGATGACGGTACTGTAATTGTTGATTCTGAGGATGGAGCCGAAGTGAGACTTATCTTAAACGGAGTCAGTATTACTTCCTCTGACTTTTCGACGATAAATATACGTCAATCTGCAAAAACGGTAATTTCTCTTGCGGAAGGAACTGAAAATATTTTAACAGATGGAAGTGTATATAACAAAGAAAAACTTGGAGCAGAAACAGCAGCTGCAATTTCCTCAAAGGATGATCTTGTTATAAACGGAAACGGAAGTCTTTCTGTTAACGCAAACTCATCTGACGGCATAAAAGCAAACGATTCTTTAAAAATTACCGGAGGAAGCATAAAAATTACCTCTGTTGATGACGGTATCAATGCCAATGACTATATTGCCGCACTTAATACTTCAATGACGATAAATTCAGGCGGAGATGCAATTAAGTGTGAACATACGGAAGAGGAAAAAGGATTTATCGCCTTTGAAGAAAGCGTATTGTCTGTTACCTCGGGCGGTGACGGTGTTTACGCTTCATCTGCACTCTATATGAATGAAACAAAAGCTGATATTGTTTCCGGTGGCGGAAATGAAAATGCAGTTATAAAGCGCGGCGGATTTGGTGGCTTTGGCAGATTTGGAGTAAATAATTCCTCTACAGCCGATGACACACCGAGTACAAAAGCTATCAAAGCGGGAACAAATATCGTAATAAACGGCGGAAGCTTTAAGCTTGACAGTGCGGAGGATGCAATACATTCCGATAAGGATGTGGCTATTAACAAAGGAACATTTGAAATCTTATCGGGCGATGATGCTGTTCATGCAGAAATGAATCTTGTCCTTGAACCTGAAACATTAAATATTTCAAAATCTTATGAAGGATTAGAAGGTGCATACATCACGATTAATGGCGGAGATATGCGCATTGTTTCAAACGATGACGGAATCAATGCCGCAGGTAAAAATTCTAACGGCGGAATGATGATGCCACCCGGAATGCGCGGAGGAGAAGAAAAAACTGCAGAAGAAGACATTTGGCTTACCGTAAATGACGGACACATATATATTGAAACATCAGGAGACGGCTTTGACTCAAACGGCTCCGCAGTTATGAATGGCGGCTTTCTTGAAATATATGGTCCCGAAAACAGCGGCAACGGTTCTATAGATGTTGGGGATGGCGGATATGTTCTTATTATGAATGGCGGAAGTCTGCTTGCCGCAGGAAGCAGCGGAATGGCGGAACATCCGACAGAAAATTCTCCGCAGCAATCCTTAACCTTCTATCTTGATGAAATCAACGAATCAGGAAGCACGATAAGAATAACCGACAGTGCAGGAAATGAAATTATTTCAGGTACTTCAAGTAAACGGTTCAATTGGATATGTATAAGCACCGAAAGCTTAACCGAAGGCGAAACATATACTCTCTTTATTAACGAAACCGAAACTGCAAGCATAACGGCAAACGGCGGTTTTTCTTCCACGGGGACACGAAACGGTGGATTCGGAGGTTTCGGCGGAGAAAGACCTGAAGGTAATTTTGGAAGGAGACAAAAGCAATGATAAAGAAAATTTTGCCGATAATTCTATGCTTGATATTAGTATTCGGCATAAGTGCTTCGGCAACAAATACACAAGGTGATACACCTGCGGAAAACAGTCAAGCCACAGAAGAAATACCCAATCGTCAAGGAAGACCTCAAGGCGGAGGACGAGGTAATATGGGGATGCCTCCCAATATGCCAAGCGGTGAAGCACCGCCTGAATTACCCGAGGGAATGATACCTCCCGAAATGCCAAACGGAGAGATGCCTCCCGGCATGACAGAGCAGGAACAAGAAGCAGAGGGAAAAGCAGAAAATATAATTCTGACATTTGTTAAGATGTACAGTACCCCAATAATTTCGGTTGTATTATTGGCATTTGCTTTTGTATTTGTTATTTTCTACAAGCGAAAAAGTTATTAAAAAACCTTGCGGGGCGGGCATTAAACTTGTCTGCCCTGACTTTGCTTTATATAACTGTTATCTTGTTTTTTGCAGCTTGAAATGCTATACTATAAGCATGAAAAGCTTTAATAATCGGCAAAAGAGGTGAAACTATGCGACTTTTGGTTGTTGAAGATGAAAAGCATCTTAATAAGACATTAACAGAAAGACTGACAAAAATCGGCTATACTGTTGATAATTGCTTTGACGGCGAGGATGCTTTATATTATATAGAAAACACACGGTATGACGGAATTATACTTGATATTATGATGCCAAAAATAAACGGTTTTGAAGTTCTTCGCATTATGCGTGAGAAGAAAATTCTAGCTCCTGTTTTAATGCTTACGGCAAAAGATTCGGATGAAGATATAATAAACGGACTTGACCTTGGGGCAAATGACTATCTAACCAAACCCTTCTCTTTCGATGTTCTTTGTGCAAGGTTAAGAGCAATGCTGCGTCTGAAAGAAAATGTTACGGGTGCGATACTTGAAGTTGCAGATTTGAGCGTCGATACTGTGGCAAGAGTCGTAAAGCGTGGAGATACGGTAATCGAGCTTTCGTCAAAGGAATACTCAGTTTTAGAATATCTTATGCGCAACAAAGGCATTATCGTTTCAAAGGAAAAGATTGAAGAAAATATCCGGAACTATGAATATGAAGGCTCAAGCGATGTTATAAAAGTGTATATTCACCACCTTCGCAAAAAGATTGATGATAACTACGAGAAAAAACTCCTTCACACCGTCAAAAACGTGGGGTATGTGATAAAGGAAGATTGAGATGAAAAAGCCTGTTTCTATAAAAACAAGAATAACACTGTGGTACACATCACTTATGTTTGTACTTGTATTAGTTGTGCTTTTTTTGATCGGTGGTCTTTCTTATCAGCTTTCAATAGATAGTGTGGAAAAAGATGTTATTCTTCAGGTAACTCAGGTAAAAGAAAAATTATCTAAAAGACAGCCGGGTGTGTTTGAAATAGTTGAAAGCAAAGAAGAATTTAAAAATGTGTCTATATATGAACCAAATGGTAAATATATCGTAGGACAGTATAATTATGATATTGTAAATATTCCGTTTGAAGAAGGTGTACCCCGAAGAGAAAGCATAGACGGAAAAGATTATATCGTCTATGACACACGCACTCCGGGACCGCCGGGTATGCGTGGGGGATTTTGGATAAGGGGCGTTGAATCGGTTAACTCCACAATGCTTTTGGGACGGTCTGCTATAATCATTATGCTTATTATAATACCGTTAATTTTGTTACTCACAGCACTGGGAGGATATTACATTACCAAGAAAGCGTTTAATCCCGTAAACAACATAGTAAAAACTGCAAATGATATTTCTGCTCAAAAAGATATTTCAAAGAGAATTGGAATTGCTCCCGATGCAAAAGAAGACGAGCTTCATCATTTGTCGGTCACACTTAATAAAATGCTTGATAAAATTGAAAATCTTATCAAGCAGGAAAAACAGTTTACATCGGATGCTTCCCACGAGCTGAGAACACCAATAAGCGTTATTCTTGCGCAGGGCGAGTATCTTCTGGATATCGCAAAGGATGAGAAAGAGAGGGAACTTGCACAGGCGATTGTTGATAAAGCAAATCAGGCGTCGAAGCTGATATCCCGTCTTCTGCTTCTCGCAAGAATAGATCAAAACAGACAGAAATTCAATAAGGAAAAGGTTGACCTTGGGGTTATTGTTGATGTGGCAATTGAAAGTATGAAAGAATCAGCAGCACAAAAAGGGATTTTTCTTTTCGCAAATGTTGAGGAAGGAACTATTACAGAGGCTGATGAAGCTTTGCTGCTCTCTGTAATTACAAACCTTATCAGCAACGGTATTAAGTACGGCAAAGAATCAGGTAGAGTCTTAGTATCTGCTTCAAAGCTTGGTGACAAAACAGAAATTGTTGTTGCGGATAATGGTGTTGGTATATCTGAAGAACATATTGATAAGATATGGACTCGATTTTATCGTGTGGATGATGTCCGCAACGATGAATATGGCAGCAGCGGATTAGGTCTTTCAATGGTGAAAAGTATAATCGAACTTCATGGCGGGACAGTTGCCGTAAAAAGCGAATTCGGCAAAGGCACAGAATTCATAATAGTGATTTGAGATAAAAAACAGGCGTAACGGAAAAGCCGGTACGCTTGTTTCTTAGAAAATATGTACTATCCGGTATATGAATTATTGATTTACGGTTTCTTTTTCTGCATCGGCAAGAATTCTCTTTCTGTCGCGGTTTGCGCTGCGGAGAACGAACTGCATTGTAACCGTTACCAAAAGCATAAATACAATGTAGAAATATGGGAATTACGAATAAATGTTAATAAAAATTAAAAATAAAAATGCTTGACAAATCTTTCCGTTGAGTGTATTATATATATGGTTAGCGGATGCTAACTTGCAAGAATAATACTTTTAGGTGATTGAAAAATGAACTTGATGGCGGCACTGGAAGGTAAGGAATACATAGTTTCCAATATAAAAACAGACGATGAAGAGCTTAATTCTTTTCTCTTCTCTCTCGGTTGCTACAGCGGAGAACCGATAACGGTTATTTCAAGAAAAAAGAGTAGCTGTGTTGTCTCGATTAAAGACGGCAGATATAATATTGATAATCAGCTTGCCGAGGCGATAGAAATTGAAGGATAGAGAAACGGCCGGACCGTTCCGGCTTTTCTTTAAACAGGTGAGTTAGCATAGGGTAACCGGTATCCTCAGGTTCGCCCTTGTAGATAAAAAACAAAAATCAAGGAGGAATCAAAAATGAGAATTGCTTTGACGGGCAATCCAAACAGCGGTAAAACGACCATGTATAATGCGCTTACCGGCAGAAATGAAAAGGTAGGTAACTGGGCGGGAGTAACCGTTGAAAAGAAAGAACACACCATAAAGAAAGGGTTTTATGCGGGAGAGGAAGAACTTATTGCAGTAGACCTTCCGGGTGCATACTCAATGTCTCCGTTTACTTCCGAAGAGAGCATCACAAGCTCTTATGTCAAGAGTGAAAACCCCGATGCTATCATCAATATTGTTGATGCGACGAACTTGAGCCGAAGCTTGTTTTTTACAACACAGCTTTTAGAACTCGGTATTCCGGTTGTCGTTGCGCTTAATAAGGCGGACGTGAATAAGAAGAAGGAAACAAAAATTGACGTTGCGGCGCTGGCTGCAAAGCTCGGATGTCCGGTTGTGGAGACTGTTTCTGTATCTTCTGATGGTCTGCGCGAGGTTGTAAAAACTGCAGTTTCCGTTGTCGGAAAGACTCAAAAGGCACCTTACACTCAGGCGGATATCGACCTTACTGATAAGGCAGAGGTTGAAAAGGCAGACAGAGCGCGTTTTGCTTTTGTAAACAAAATTGTTGCAGATGTCGAAACCCGCAAGGTGTTTACGAATAAGAAGAACTATCAGGATAAAATAGACGCTGTTCTCACAAACAAGTGGCTTGGTATTCCGATTTTTGCGGTGGTTATGTATCTTGTGTTCCAGATATCCCAGGTTTGGGTTGGAACGCCGATTGCCGATTGGCTTGTTGCAGGTCTTGAAACCTTCCAGGGCTGGGTGGGCGAGCTTCTTGCGGATGCAAACCCGCTTCTCTCGGCGCTTTTGGTTGACGGCGTTATCGGAGGTGTTATCGCGGTTATCGGATTTTTGCCGCTCGTTATGGTTATGTACTTCCTCATCGCGCTTCTTGAGGACTGCGGATATATGTCACGCGTTGCGGTTGTTCTTGACCCGATATTCAAAAAGGTCGGTCTTTCGGGCAAATCCGTAATTCCGTTTGTTATCACAATCGGCTGTGCAGTTCCGGGCATTATGGCAAGCCGCACAATCCGCAACGAGCGCGAGAGACGCGCAACGGCTATGCTCGCTCCGTTTATGCCCTGCGGTGCAAAAATTCCGGTTATTGCGCTCTTTGCCGGCGCGTTCTTTGATGATGCAGGCTGGGTAAGTACGACAATGTACCTTTCGGGCATCGTTCTTATCTTCCTCTCGGCGCTTCTCATAAACAAGATCACAGGCTACAAGGCACGCAAGTCCTTCTTTATTATCGAGCTTCCGGAATACAAAATTCCGAGCCTTTGGGGCGCATTCAAGTCGATGTGCTCACGTGGTTGGGCGTACATAGTAAAGGCGGCTACCATTATCCTTCTCTGCAATACTGCGGTACAGATTATGCAGACATTTGACTGGAGCTTCGCTGTTGCGGAAAGCGCGGATACGTCTATTCTTGCATCAATTGCACGTCCGTTTGCATATCTGCTCGTTCCGGTTGTAGGCGTTCTTTCGTGGCAGCTTGCCGCAGCGGCAGTAACGGGCTTTATCGCAAAGGAAAACGTTGTCGGCACTCTCGCTGTCTGCTTCGTTGGTCTTGAAAATCTTATTGATATGGATGAGCTTGCTCTTCTTGAAGGTGCAGGCGCAGAAGCGGCAGGCTTAATCGCAATAACAAAGGTTGCGGCGCTTGCATATCTTATGTTCAACCTCTACACTCCGCCATGCTTTGCGGCAATCGGCGCGATGAACGCCGAAATGAAGAGCGCAAAATGGCTTTGGGGCGGGATAGGGCTCCAGCTTGGCATCGGCTTTACGGTAGGCTATCTTGTATATCAGATTGGCACGCTTATCACTGCGGGAACCTTCGGCGCAGGCTTTATTCCGGGACTTGTTGCCATAGCGGTATTTGCAGGTATTATTACGTACCTTATACACAAAGCAGATGCACAGGTAAAGGTGGAATACGCGCTCTCGAAATAAGGAGTGATTTTGTTGGTTAATATTATTCTTATTGCTGTGCTTGTTGTCATACTCGGCGGCGCGGCGGCATATGTGATACGTGCGAAGAAAAGTGGGGTAAAGTGCATAGGATGTCCGAGCGGGAAATCCTGCAACGGCTCCTGCTCTTCGTGCAGCGGATGTAATACAGTAAAATAACATAAAAAACGGGGCTTTTCGCTCCGTTTTTTATATAGACAAACTGCATAATTTGCATTATAATATAAGAAAACAAAAAATGGAGTGTGTGTTATGAGAAAAATTATTAAACGTCTGGTTGCTGTGGCACTTGCTTTTGCACTTTCTGTTCCTGCTTTCGCGGCGGGCGGGGTGAACAAAACCACAGCAAACATCGGCGGCGCGACCGCAAATGTTGTTTATATTGATATGAGCGCGAAAAACCGAGTGCTTTTGCCGGTTGTTGCCAATAACAGCATAAGCACCGACACGGCGGCGGGGAATATAATTTCCGGTGTAAAGCGCGGTAACGTTATTGCAGCGGTCAACGGTGGTTTTTTCAATTCGTATTATAACGCATCTGCCGCGATGAATGTTGCGAGCGGTAACTATCCGCGTGTGTTCAATACCGTTATATCGGAAGGGCGCGTGATTGCCAACGGCGGAACGGTTCCGGCAATTGGTATGGACTATGACGGGAACATTCTCATTGACATAGTAAAGCTTACGCCGACAATTACTTTGCGCGGTAACACGGAAATTGCGGCGTGGGGCGTAAATACTGTTTACAACGATGCGACAGCGGTATATGTTCTTACTCCGGAGTTTGACTATGCCGTTGATATTCCGTCAACGTCAAAGATTGTAACGATAAAGAATAAAACCGTTGCATCAATAGCAAACGGAAGCGGCGGCTACAAAACGCCGGATGGTGCGGTTGCCGTAGTTTACGGCGCGACTGCATACTCAAATGCGGCAAAGTGGGATTCGCAACCGGTTGTTGGGGAAAGCGCAGTTTTCCATTACAAGGCAGAGCCGAATGACAGCTCAAAGAAAGCGGCGTGGAACAATATGCGCACAGTTATGGGAGCGGGCGGAATACTCGTCAAAAACGGAGTGTCGGCGGTTGATAATGCAATCAATCCAACTGCGGCAGATCAGAAACCTGATGTTTCAGGACAGCGCACGTTTGTTGCTGTTTTAAATGACGGAAGACTGATGCTCGGTACGGTTAAAAGCTCCTTCCGCGCGATAGCAAATGCGCTCATTTCCCTCGGCGCGCGCGATGCGGTGTTTATGGACGGCGGTGCATCAAGCGCAATGTATGTAAACGGAGGATTTGTGACTCCGGCAGGAAGAAAGCTTGCGACTATGCTTGCGGTAGTTGATGAAACTGCCGCAGTGGTAAAGCCGGACACTTCTGTTTCTGCAGAGGCAAACGGACCTTCTTCATGGGCAAAAGAGAGTGTTGACACGGCGCGCAGTCTGAAAATACTGCCAGAGCATATCGACAGCAACTACAAGCGAAATATCACGAGAAAAGAGTTCTGTGATCTGATTGCAAACTTCATCCGTGTGAAAACAGATATGTCGGTTGAATATACGTGTACAAAACGAGAGATAGCAGTTGCTTCAAAACCGTTTTCAGACAGCAATGACTATTACGTTCCGTACATTGCCGCACTTGGCATTATAAACGGATATCCGGACGGAACCTTCCGCCCGAAGGATGCGATAAAGCGTCAGGATGCTGCGATAATGCTCCAGCGCCTCGCAAGCTTCCTCGAGGCTGACACCTCAGGAAACGCAAAGACGTTTGCAGATGCCGCACAGATTTCTGCATATGCAAAGCCCGGTGTTGATTATGTAACAAGTCTTGGTATTATGAACGGAAATGCGAACGGAACGTTTTCGCCTTTGAATAACATTACCCGTGAGCAGGCAGTAATTACAATTATGAATGCGTACAATAACATAAGATAGTGTGATTTGTTTTTTATCAAATGTTTTCAAAATCTCGGTTAAAAAATACTTGAAAACGGCGGTAATATGTGGTAAAATAAATAAATATTCAAGAAAAAACGGAGGCAGGTTATGGGTTACACACGTGAGGATATTGAAAGAATAGTAAAAGAGCAGGATGTAAAGTTTATTCGCTTGCAGTTTACAGATATTTTCGGAACAATGAAAAATATTTCAATTACCGAGCGACAGCTTGCCCGTGCGCTTGATAATAAGTGTATGTTTGACGGCTCATCAATTGAAGGCTTTGTGCGCGTTGAAGAGTCTGATATGTACTTGCGTCCGGACCTCAATTCCTTTGTTATTCTGCCGTGGATTAAGGACGGCGGCAAGGTCGCCCGCCTTATCTGCGATGTTTATGACACAAACGGCAATCCGTTTATGGGTGATCCGCGCTGTGTACTTAAAAAGGTGCTTTCCGAAGCCGCAGATATGGGATATACCGTAAATATCGGCCCTGAGGCAGAGTTTTTCCTCTTTAAAACAGATGAAAACGGAAATCCGACCGCAATAAGAAATGACCGTGCGGGGTATTTTGACCTCGGTCCTGTTGATACGGACGAAAATGTACGTCGTGAGATGTGTAAATATCTCGAGGAAATGGGCTTTGAGATTGAGGCGTCTCACCACGAAAACGCAGACAGCCAGCACGAAATTGACTTTAAGTACGGCGAAGCGCTTACAACGGCGGATAACATTATAACCTTCAAGCTCCTTGTAAAAACTATCGCCCATAAGAATGGGCTTCATGCAACCTTTATGCCTAAACCGATTTTCGGAATTGCAGGCTCTGGTATGCACATAAATATCTCCCTTTCAAAGGAAGGAAAGAACATTTTCTACGCACCGGGAGACAAGTTGGGACTCAGCCGTGAGGCATATTGCTTTATTGCCGGTGTTATCGAGCATGCGCGCGGAATGTGTGCGCTCACAAATCCAATTGTAAATTCGTATAAGCGCCTTGTGCCCGGATATGAAGCTCCGCTTTATATCGCGTGGTCTGCAAAGAACAGAAGTCCGCTTATCCGTGTGCCGAGCGCAACGGGTGAGGGCGCACGCATCGAGATAAGAAACCCTGACCCTGCGGCAAACCCGTATCTCGCGTTTGCGGCAGTGCTTGCGGCAGGTCTTGACGGAATAAAGCGTGGGCTCACTCCGCCGCCGTCTGTCGAGTCCAATATATTCGAGATGTCAAAAAAAGAATTGCGTGAGAACAACATCCAGGCACTTCCCGCAAATCTTTCGGAAGCCGTTGACGAGCTTGAGTGCGATGAGCTTCTCATGAACACTATAGGAAGCCATATTGCGTCAAAGTATATTGAAGCAAAGCGCCGCGAATGGAAAGAATACACCTCCACCGTGCATGAGTGGGAGGTAAACAGATATCTCATCAAATACTAAGAGGTATGAATAGATGAAGGAACGTCTTATTTTGCCTTCGGGCTATAACAGAAAAATGTCTATCCGCGATACTGAGCGCGGTGTCAAGATGATAAAGGATATGTTCGAGAACCGCCTTGCAAAGGCACTTAATCTCGAGCGTGTCAGCGCACCGCTTTTTGTAAAAAGCGGCACCGGACTTAACGACAATTTAAACGGCATTGAGCGTCCTGTTGCGTTTGACCTTCTTGAACAACCGGGAAGCGTGTATGAAATTGTCCACTCCCTTGCAAAGTGGAAGAGAATGGCTCTGCGTGATTACGGCTTTGGTGTCGGTGAAGGATTATACACGGATATGAACGCTATCCGCCGTGATGAAATGACTGATAATCTTCACTCAATCTATGTTGACCAGTGGGATTGGGAGCTTGTTATTGATAAGTCTAGCAGAAAAACTGAATTTTTATATGACATTGTGCGTAAAATATACGAGGTGGTCCGCGATGCAGAGCGCGAGGTCTCCGAGAAGTTCGGAACACAGCGCAAGCTTCCGGATGAGATTACATTCGTCACAACATATGAGCTTGAGGAAATGTATCCTGACCTCACAGGCAAAGAACGGGAAAAAGAGATATCCAAAAAGCACGGCGCTGTATTTATAGCGCAGATAGGTGACAGGTTAAAATCCGGCGGCAAGCACGACGGACGTGCACCGGATTATGATGACTGGACATTAAACGGAGATATTGTTTTGTATTATCCGCTTCTTGATTGCCCGTTCGAGATATCGTCAATGGGAATCCGCGTTGATGAGGATGCGCTTCTTCGTCAGCTCCGTGCCGAAGAGTGCGAGGACAGACTTGAGCTTCCGTTCCAGAAAGCACTGATGAATGGCGAGCTTCCGTATACAATCGGAGGAGGAATAGGTCAGTCACGCTTGTGCATGTTTATGCTTGATTGTGCGCATATAGGAGAGGTTCAGTCTTCCGTTTGGCCGAAGGCAGATAAAGAAATCTGCAAGGAACACGGAATAAAGTTGTTATAAGGTTATTAAAAGATTATAGAAATAAAATTTTGACCCGTCGCAAGACCGCACTAACCGGGGAGTTAGCGGTGCCCTGTACCTGCAATCCGCTACAGCAGGGGTGAATTCCCGTTCCGAGGCGCAGGTGCGTGCGGCAGGGTTATACAAACGGTGTTGAGAGGTCGGTCCCGCGCAGCGTAGGGCTGTGAACCATGTCAGGCGGGGAACCGAGCAGCATTAAGCGGTTTACTTCGTGTGCCGCGGGTGTGCCGGCTTTGAGTTGTTTGTATAAATTCCGCGCATGTGCTTGTTGTCGAAGTTCGGGTGTGCGGTCGTGCGATGGGTCAAAATTACGATTGATAAAGCAGAGGTAGGTCTATGCATCAGGCACTGTACCGCAAGTGGCGGCCTCAGTCCTTTGCCGATGTTGTCGGGCAGTCGGCTATAACCGACACGCTGACAAAGCAGGTGGAGACGGGGAAAACTTCACACGCATATTTGTTCTCGGGCTCTCGCGGAACGGGAAAGACGACCTGTGCAAAAATTCTTGCAAAAGCCGTAAACTGTGAAAATCCCTTTCACGGAAATCCGTGCAATGAGTGCCCTTCCTGCAAGGGAATTATGAGCGGAGAGGTTCTTGATGTTGTGGAAATTGACGCAGCATCCAACAACGGCGTAGATTACGTCCGCGATCTTCGTGAAGAGGCGATATATTCTCCGGCAAACGTAAAAAAACGTGTGTATATCATTGATGAGGTTCATATGTTTTCAACAAGTGCATTTAATGCACTTCTCAAGATAATGGAAGAGCCTCCCGAGCATGTCGTTTTTATTCTTGCAACAACAGAACTGCATAAGGTTCCTGCAACGATATCCTCGAGGTGTCAGCGCTTTATTTTTAAGCGTATTCCGCAAAGTGTAATTGCAGAGCGCCTGCAGTTTATAACGCGCAGTGAAGGTGCAACGCTTTCGGACGATGCTGCCGGCTACATAGCGAATCTTTCCGACGGTGCGATGCGTGATGCGTTGTCACTTCTCGATCAGTGTATTTCGGTTGGCGAAGGAAATGTCAGTGCGGAAACGGTTGAAAATGTCGTCGGTCTTGCGGGAAAGAAACAGACTTTTGATATGGCGAATGCCATTGCAGACCGCGATCTCGGCGCAGCGCTCACATTCTTAAACGATATTTATACAAGTGGTAAAAATTTAAGCTCTGTGCTTACTGAGCTTGCTGAGGTTTTCCGCGATGTTCTTATACTCAAAACCGCAGGAGGAGAAAAGCTTCCGCGCTTAAGCGCGCGCTATACGGACGGAGAGCTTCGTTCTCTTTCTGATAAGTTCGATACACTTCGTCTTTGCCGTGCAGTTGAAGCACTGCAGGAGGCAACGGGTGCGATTGCATCAAGCTCGAATAAGCGCATAGATGCAGAACTGTGTTGTGTGCGCCTTTGCGAGGGAGCGGATTCTGCGGACATTGATTCTGTGATTTCGCGCGTTAATGAGCTTGAAAACAAGATAAAGAACGGAAGCTTTGCAACTGTTCCGGCAAAAGATACTGCGCCGCGACCTGAGGTCTCGGAAGCGGCAAAGGTTCCGCCACAGCAAAAAAGCGAAGAGCCGGTACCGGTTCGCGCTGAAGATAAAAAGCCAGAAACTAAGCTTTCCGAGAATGAGAAAACGGCAGCGGTACAGAAAAGTGCGGCGCCCCCGGCCGGCAGTGATGCAAAAGCTCTGTGGAACAGCATTCTTTCTGCAGCAAAGGGGAAGCTTTCTCCCGGCGTTGCTCCGCTGTTTGGTGGCGTTGCGGCGACTCTCTCCGGAAACTCACTTTCGCTTTCCAGTGACAATGCTTTTGTGCTTCAGATGTTGACAAGAACGGAAAATTTGGATATACTAAGAAGTGCGGCGAGTTCGGTGGCTCCGGGAATAACGGTTACTGCGGGGAAAAAAGTTGAAGCACCCAAGGTTGAGACGAGCGGACTTGATGAGCTGCTTGCAGGACTTGACGACGATATGGACATAACGATACAATAAGGAGTGTTATTACAATGGCAAGAGGCGGTTTTCCGGGCGGAGGATTTCCCGGTGGAATGAATATGAACAATATGATGAAGCAGGCTCAGAAAATGCAGCAGGATATGATGCGTATGCAGCAGGAGCTTGAAGAAAAAACGTATACTGCAAGCGCAGGCGGCGGGGCTGTTGAGGCGACCGTCAGCGGCAAAAACCGCGTTACAGCAATTAAAATTGCACCCGAAGCTGTTGATCCTGATGATGTTGAAATGCTTGAAGACCTCATTGTTGCTGCAATCGGTGAAGCAATGAATCAGGCAGAAACTGCGGCCGGTGCGGAAATGAAAAAGATTACCGGCGGAATGAATATTCCGGGAATGTTTTAATCATAACGGAGGCAAGGATGATGCGTTTTTTTACGGCACCGGTTGAAAATTTGATAGAGCAGTTCCAGAAACTGCCCGGCGTCGGAAGAAAGACGGCACAGCGGCTTGCGTTCTTTATTCTTTCACTTCCCGAGGCTGAGGCAGAGGGGTTTGCCAACGCTGTTATAAATGCAAAAAAACTGGTAAAGTTCTGCAGTGAATGTCAGAACCTTACTGATACGGAATTGTGTTCAATCTGTGCCGATAATGCACGCGATAAGACCACGGTCTGCGTGGTGAGTGACCCGAAGGATGTTGCGGCGATTGAAAAAACCCGCGAATACAATGGGCTTTACCATGTGCTTCACGGCTGTATTTCTCCGATGAACGGAATAGGGCCGGATGATGTGCGTATAAAAGAGCTTCTCACTCGCGTTGCAAAGGGCGAGATAAAGGAAGTTATTATGGCAACAAACCCTGACACCGAGGGCGAGGCAACAGCAATGTATATTTCCCGTCTTTTAAAGCCGTTTGGAATAAGCACAACGCGCTTAGCTTACGGAATCCCTGTTGGTGGGCATCTTGAATTTGCCGATGAAATGACGCTTACCCGCGCCATTGAAGGCAGAAGACTTATGGACTGATAATTTTCCGTTTTCAATTTTAAATTAATATCCGCGGGCGTGGTGGAATGGCAGACACGCTGGTCTTAGGAGCCAGTGTCTTCGACGTGTGGGTTCAAGTCCCACCGCCCGCACCAAAAATCGACAAGATTCATACGAGTCTTGTCGATTTTACTTGTTACATATTCACTCTTCACTATTCCCTAAATAGACTTGTCGATTTTTGGGAAGTAATAAGTAATAGTGAATAGGGAAGAAGATGCGTGGCTTCGCCACATTTTATTGCAAACATCGCATCATTTCGGCACGAAGTGGCGCAATATCATATCGCCGTTGGCAATGTTTCATTAAAAACTGTTAACCCGTATCATAATCCGTCGGTTCTCCGGTTATGTAAACAAGGTGAGGCTTAAACCCGTCATAGCCCATTCCTGTCAATTACGGGTTTTACGATAAAGCTTGTATCAAGTGCTGAAACCGCGGTTATAACCATCGCGGATACCGTGTCATCCGGTGCAGGATAGTCTATGGGGATTACAACGTCAAACAGAATGTTCTTGAAATCCCCGCTCGGGACAATGCGGAAATCGTGCATTGAAAATGAGCTGTCAAGCTTTCTTATCGCACCGTAAACACCGTCGCGGATGCGGCAGACCTCTTCGTTTTCCACCTCAAGAGGATCCATATGGATGAGAATTTCGATACCGAGTTTTTTTGAAACCTCACTCTCAATAAGGTCAATAAGACCATGGCTGTCCATAATATTCTCAGTTGAAGAAACCTCTGCATGGAGAGAAGCAAAAATCCGCCCCGGACCGTATTCGTGAACGATAAGGTCATGTATTCCGAGAATTTTGTCGTAGCCGAGAATTTCATCGTGGATATTCTTTACAAGCTCCGGATCCGGCGCCGTTCCGAGAAGCGGCGTGAGCGTGTCACGGACAATGCCTATTCCCGCCCACATAACAAGAAAGCTTACAAGAATGCCTATGTATCCGTCGACCGGAAGTGTTGTAAATTTAGCTGCGATTATAGAAATGAGCGTAACCCCGGTTGCGAGAGCGTCGGAAAGACTGTCTGCAGAAACAGCTTCCATTGCGGATGAGCTGATTTTTCTGCCAAGCGTTTTGTTGAAAACACTCATCCAAAGCTTTACGCAGACTGAGAGAAACAGACCGAAAACAACAAACGGTGAAAAAGTTGCGCTCGCACCGCTCGTAATGCGACTTACAGATGTTTTCCCAAGCTCAAAGCCAACAAGAAGAACAAGAAAGGCGATGACAAGCGCGCAGATGTATTCTATTCTGCCGTGACCGAAAGGATGCTCGCGGTCTGCGGGCTTTGATGAGAGCTTAAAGCCAACGAGCGTTACAACGCTTGACGCGCTGTCGGATAAGTTGTTGGCTGCATCTGCAGTTACGGCGATACTGTGTGAAAGAATGCCGAGGATAAATTTGAGAACGGCAAGAAACAGATTACAGACAATTCCAACCGTGCTTGAAACTACGCCGTAGCGTGTGCGCACGGCAGGATTCCCCGTGTTCTCAGCATCTTTAATAAAAAGCTTTGTTATAAGTTTTGTCATTGTTAGAACAATTCCTTTGATTATTTGATAAGTGCTCGTCTTATATGTGCAAAAACATCTTTGCGCAAAAGCTTTCCGGGTTTTGTAGTGAATTCATAATCCGGTGAGATTTTGCGCATAACGGTTGCGAAAAGCTCTCCGGTCACAGGAGACTTAAAAGAAAGCTTTTCTTTGTTTGCACAGTTGATTATGCCAAGCTCGGATGCAACGCAGAAAGCAATAAAATAGGGATGTGCGGGTGTGAGTCCGTAGCTTTCGGCACACGCGCGATCAAGCCCTTTTGTGGAGTAGTCAGAGTCCACAAAGCTTCGGTAGGCTTCGTTTACCTTTTTGGGCGGCGCAATCATAGTGATAAGCTCTCCGAAGGTAAGCGCTCGGGAAGGCTGCAGAGTGTTATTGCGATATGCAACCGTATATCCTGCGCTTACGAGCGCGGCGGCATCTTCGTCATAGCAATCAACAAACGGAGAGAGCGCTAAAAGCTCAGATACGGTGACGACTTCATAACCGTAGCTCTTGAGAAGTTTCAGCTGCTCGGGAAGTGCGGCGGCAACAGGCGTAAGACGCGCCATGCTGTAGCCGTCCTTCTGGAAAATTATCTGCCCGTTGAGAGAATCTGGGTTATCCTCAAGAGCACGGCGAAGCGGCGCGACCATCGCTTCCACATCGGATTCAAAATCACCTGTGGGAAGCCAACCGCCGCCGTCAAAGCTTGCCGCCATATAGTTGTAACCGGCGTAGCGGTAAGCATCGTATGAGTTTTTACCGTCAGGAATTTTGTCGACATAGTGCGGAGGGCGCGAAAGACTCATCTTGTAACCGTGGCGGTCAAGAAGGAGACTGTCAAGCTCCATAATATCGGCAATGACCTCGTGGACATTGTTGAAATGTTCGCGGTCACCGTAAACCATTTTCATTTTACCAAACAGGATATGGCGATAGCCGTGGTTTGATATCTCGTGACCTCCGGCAAGAATGCGAGAGATAAGCTCAGGCTTGTTTTTTGCACCTGCGTGACTATCCTGATTAATGTCCGGGTAGTGGTCGAATTTAACGCCACCCCAGGTGAAAGAACCGTGAGTGCCGGCTTCGTCAGGATAGTTATGCTCGGTTGTGCCGATAACATCAAACGTTCCGCGCGCACCGAAGCTTTCAAGAGTTTCAAGAAGATGCAAAGTGAGACCGGAGTCTGTGATTTTCGGATTTGTTTGCGCATCGGTAGGACCGTCGTCAAAAGTCATCGCAACAACACGGCGCAGATGTGGGGGGAAAACCTTTTCTATTCTGCGCACAGGTGTGATGTATTCACAGTCACGGCTTTTCTGATACTCTTTTAAAATGTGCTTTGCGCGTCTTGCAAGATCATATAAAATCATTTTCTTTCCTCCTTGTATACCTCGACGTATTTTCCGTTTTCTTTTTTTGCGAAAGGATATTTTATTCCCAGATAGATAAGCGCAAAAAGAGTTTTGATATATTTGCCGTAGAGCCGCTCCACCCTGTAGCCGTATCTTTTGCAACGGAGAACAACTCCGGGACTTGCACATCCGCACCAGACCCGACCACGGCAGGAGAGAAGCGCCGCTTTAAGCTTTTCTTCAAAATCCGGTTCATTCATTGCAGATTCAGGAAGGTCACACTCCCAGTAGCTTGTGCCGACCTCGCCGGGACAATGCGCATCGCTTCCGGCAGAAAAGGGAAGATTGTGTTTTCTGCAAAGCTCAAGTGCGCGCTTGTTTGCCAAGTGTAGTCTTGAATGGACAACACGGGAGTTAAAGACCTCTATTCCGTCAATCTGCTCGTATAGAGCCTTGTTGTGTGGGCGCGGCGGCGCAAAGGGGTGTGCATAAAAGACAAGTGCGCCTTGCTCGTGTGCCGCGCGGCAGATATCGCGCCAGTAAAAACGTCCGTATTCATCCCGGGAGAGATTCTCATTTATATGTTCTTTCATAAAGAAAACGAGAAGATGACCGACATCGGTTGAAAATTCGCAAGACGGGATTATGAAAAAATTATCGCGCTGGCTGTGACTCCTGAAAGCGTTGTGGTCACAGGTGGCAACGCCGGAAAGGCCTGCACGCCGTGCCGCTTCCACAAGCTTGTCGGAGGTCATCTGCGAATCGTAGGAAAGGTTTGTGTGAACGTGTAAATCAAATTTCATCATATGTTACCTCACGATACTGTCTGTTTTCTTCAGGGCGCATTTAAGATATCTGACTGACGAGCGTATGTCGCGGATATCAAGCACGCCGTCGGAAATGCGTGGGTTTAAAAGCCCGAAGACAAAAGAAAGGGCGAATTTTATTTTACTGCTGCTACGCCGCAAGTATGCAGGAAATGCGAGCAAATCCTGAAGCAGGAAGCGCATTTTATGCCCGACCTTATATTGCGGCGTGAAGCTCGTGAATACGGGGGCTTCTTCACCGCGTGCTGCGCGGCAAAGCGCGAGAGAAATATTGCAACCGGAATTTGGAGCAAGCGCAGAGCTTCCCCAGAAGCGCGGATTAATTTCCATAAGATAAAAGCCTGTTTCGGGGTTTCCTTTAAACTCAACCATCGCAACGCCTACCCAATCAAGTGCGCGCAAAAGCCTTACAGCGAAGTCTGCAAGCTCCGGAAGGTCAGCACTTTCGCAGAAGCAGGACGGTCCGCCTGATGCCGGGTATTCACGAAGTCTGTGATGGCAAAATATCTCAAGAGGTTCGTGGTTCTTGCCAAAAACTGCCGAAACGCCGTAGCCGTCACCTGTGATATATTGCTGTACGAGAATGTCACCGCCGTACTTTGCAAATTTCGGATAGCTTTTCAAAAATTCCTCTTTTGTGTTTACTATTTTATATCTTTCATCCGGAGAAAGCCCGAGCATTTCACCGGCAGGAAGCTTTATCACAGCGGGATAGCTTATGCGAAGTGAAAGCTCCTCCACCGTTTCGTTTTGTTTCAAAAAGGTTGTTTCGGGAACCGGAACGCCGATGCTTTCTGCAAAAGGGATAAGGCGGGATTTATCGTTTGCAAGCTCAATTGAAGAAAGGGGAGGAAGCGCTGTATCAGCAAACGCTTCTACCTCTGCGTGCTTTTCACACATTGCAAGAAGTGAGGTTATACCCACCGGAATAATAACAGGGCGCTCATTGCAGCTTTCAGAAAGCTTTTGCAGATCGGCAACAAACTGTGCCGGATTTTCTTCCGCATCGGAAATATAAGCAGCTTCCGAGGTGTATTTTGAATAAAAGCCGAGCTCTGAACCTTTTTTGCATACTGTTCGTTCCGTGGCGGTAATATGAAAGCCCTCTTTGCCGAGAGAGCGGATAACCGGCAGGCTCATACGGTAACGGACATCTGTAACAATTGCGGAATTCAATGCGGACGCACCCCTGTCTTTTTTACATTATTATATTAGTATACCACAAAATAGAGCCTCTTGTAAAGCATAAGGATAACTAATAACTAAAAGACGGAGAGCGGAGTTATTAACAAAAGCTATAACTCTTTTAAAATCATTTGTAATTAATATATGATGGGAAAAGTGCTTGTTTATTTTGAAAAAATGTTGTATACTGTGTATTAGACAAATAATGTTCAAATACATATTACGGAGGGTTTCCAAAATGGGAAAAGTTAGAGTTCTTCTCATCGGCGCCGCGTTCTCCGCGGATTTGCATGCAGAGGGGTATGCCCGCTGCGGCGACATTGCAGAGCTTGTTGCGATTTGTGATAAGGACACAAGCCGCATAAAGACTCTTGCAGACAGATACGGCTTTAAGGATTATGCTGTATATGACGATATGTTCAAGGCTATTGAAGAGGTCGACTGTGATGTTGTTGACATCTGCCTGCCGAACTTCCTTCACCACGATGCTGCTCTTGCTGCATTCAAGAAGGGCCGTCACGTTATCAGTGAAAAGCCGCTCGCTACAACAGTAGAAGATGCAAAGGAAATGCTTGATGCTGCAGAGGCGGCAGGCAAGAAGCTTTACTATGCTGAGGACTGGCTCTTTGCTCCGGCTCTCAACCGCGCTCTTGAAGTTATCGACGAGGGCGCAATCGGCAAGCCGATGTTTGTCCGCGCTCGTGAGTGCCACAACGGTTCACACTCTCCGTTTGCTCAGACAATTAAATTCTGCGGCGGCGGTTCGATGGTTCACCTCGGTGTTCATCCGGTCTGCTTTATGCTCGCTCTTAAGAACAACCGCTGGACAGAGGTTGTTGCTATGACCTCAGGCGGCGGTGAGTCAAATCTTCGTCATAAGACAATGGAAGGCGAAGATTGGGGCGCAGCACTTATGCGTTTTGAAGACGGCACAACAGCACTTTTAGAGGCAAACTATGTATCAGAGGGCGGTATGGAAGACGTTATCGACTTCTACGGCGACCAGGGTTGCCTCCATGTTGACCTTACATTCTCCTCTGCTCTTAACCTTTTCTCAATTCCGGGTGCAAAGTATACGGTTGAGAAAGCAGATATAACAACAGGTTGGTCACGTCCTGCTGTTGACGAGAAGTTCAACCTCGGTTATGTAAACGAAATCCGTCACTTTATGGAATCTGCACGCGATAACAAGGACGCAAAAGTAGGTCTCCGTGGCGTTGACGGTTATGAAGCAATCAGAGTTATTAACCTTATCTACAAATCAGCACGCGAAGGCATAGCTGTTAAAAATGACAGACTTTAATATTTATTAAGGAGGATAATAGATATGACAGGCAATTTTAATCTTCCGGTAGAAATAGCCGGCGTAAAGTTCCGCAACCCGTTCTATGTAGCTTCCGGACCGACCACAAAGTCGGTTGAGCAGCTCAAGAAAATCGAAGAGTGCGGCTGGGGTGCAGCTTCCATTAAGCTCACAATCGATCCCGCTCCGTACATCAACCGTGTTCCGCGTTATGCAATCTTCAAGGACCGCAACGCACTTTGCTTCACTGTTGAGAAGCGTCTTAAGTTCGCAGAAGGTCTCCAGCTTATGCGTGATGCAAAGAAGGAACTCAAGGGCGACCTTAAGCTTTTCGCTAACATTACATATGCAGGCGATAAGGGCGTTGAAGGCTGGGTAAACATGGCTGTTGAGTTTGAAAAGGCAGGCGCCGATGTTATCGAGCTTAACATGTGCTGCCCGAACATGTCCTTTAACCTTCAGCTTTCTCAGGGCGATGACAATGCATCCAAGGTGAAGACCGGCGCAAGCCTTGGTCAGAACGGCGATGCTGTTGCAGAAATCGTTCGTGCAATTAAGAAAGAAATTTCTATTCCGCTTTTTGTTAAGCTTACTCCGGAGGGTGGCAAGATCGCTCAGATCGCTACTGCTCTTTATGCTGCAGGCGCTGACGCTGTCGGTGGTACATCAAACCGTATGGCAATTCCGCCGATTGACCTTGAAAATCCGGGCAAGGCACCGTATCATCTCCAGGATGAGATTTCTATGTCCTGCCACTGCGGTTCATGGGTAAAGCCTCTTGCACTTCGTGATACATACGAAATCCGTAAGGTAAACGGTCCTGAGCCGAAGATTATGATGGCAGGCGGTGTCCGCAATTGGAAGGACGCTTGCGAAATGTTCATGGCAGGTGCAGATATGGTTGGTATCTGCTCTGAGACACTCATCTCCGGTTACGACTTTATCGGTGACCTCATCGACGGTGTACGTGACTTTATGGCAACACACGGCTATAACACAACACGCGATATGCGCGACCTTATTCTCCCGCACGTCCGCACCGCTGCTGATGTTACACTTTACAAGGGATATTCCCACATTAAGGGAACTCTTGCAGCTCCGTGTAAGACTGCTTGCCCGGCTAACGTTCCGGCACAGGCTTATGTCAATATGATTGCTAAGAAGGATTACAAGCGTGCATACGAGCTTATCGTCGGTGCGGCTCCGCTTATGGGCATTTGCGGCGTAGTCTGCAGCCATCCGTGTGAGCTTTCATGTACCCGCGGTATCACAGGCCGCGCAATCCAGATTCGTGACCTTAAGAGATTTACTCTCGAGCAGGCAAAGAAGAACGGCTGGAAGCCGGATCTTGTTAAGGAAAAGGCAAACGGTAAGAAAATTGCTGTTATCGGTTCCGGTCCTGCAGGTATCTCCGCTGCATTCTATCTTGCAAAGGCAGGATATAGCGTAACAGTATTTGAAAAGGAAAGCTATCTCGGCGGTATGCTCCGCTTCGCTATCCCGAACTTCCGTCTCGATAAGAGCCTTATCGACGATGAAATCGCAGTTCTCAAGGAGCTCGGCGTAGAGTTCAAGACCGGCGTAATGTACGGTAAGGATATCACGGCTGAGAGCCTTAAGGCTGAGGGCTATGCTTCTGTATTCCTCGGTGTTGGTGCTCAGGCAGGACGTCTCCCGGGTATTGCAGGTGAGGATGCAAAGGGCGTTTACAACGCAGTTGACTTCCTTAAGGATGTATACGACGGCAAGAAGATTGCAATCGGTGATGACGTTGTTATCCTCGGTGGCGGATTTACTGCTGTTGATGCTGCACGTACAGCTCGCCGTCTCGGCGCAAAGAACGTTTATATCGCTTATCGCCGCACACGCGACGAGATGCCGGCAACTGCAGAGGAAATCGCAGAGGCTGAGGCAGAGGGCGTAAAGATTATGTACCTTGTTGCTCCGACTGAAATCGTAGCAAAGAACGGCAAGGTTTCTGCTATTAAGATGACAACTCAGGTTCTCGGTGAGTCCGATGCAAGCGGCCGCCGCTCACCTGAAGCTGTTTGCGGTGCTGAGTTCACTCTCAAGTGTGACACTGTTGTTGCTGCTATCGGTCAGATTCCGTGCACATGCGCAACAGAAGGCCTTAAGACAACAAGAAGCGGTATGATCAAGGTTGACGAGTGCAACTCCGTTGACGGATTCATCTATGCCGGTGGTGACGCTGTTGAGGTTCGCAACATCATTTCTGCTGTTGCAGACGGTCGCCGTGCAGCTTACTGCATCGACTTTGACCTTAGCGGCGGCAACCCGAAGATTGAGGTTGTTCAGATTGCAAACACCGTTGACCCGTATGCAGTTCTCCGTCGTAACCCGTACTTCACAGACAACGCTGCTGTTGATCTCGATACAAAGGCAGGCGCAGAGCGTGTTCGCAATTTCGACACCTTCCGTCGCGTAATGACAGAGGATGAGGCTGTTAAGGAAGCTTCCCGCTGCTTAAAGTGCGGATGCGGTGAAGGCTGCCAGCTCTGTAAGACAATATGCACAGACTTTGCTGTTGATGTTGTTGCTGACGACACAATGCAGATTAACAAGGATAAGTGCGTTGCTTGCGGAATGTGCTACAACCGTTGCCCGAACGGCAATATCGAGATGATCGACCTTGGTATCAAGGCATAATTAAAGATTTATCTAACCTTTCGCGTGCGCCCTTTTATAAGGTGCGCACGCGATGCGGCATATAATTGAGGTAATAAGTCTGAATAAATTCAGACAGGTAAGAGTGAAGAGTTAAGAGGTAAGAGGTAAGGTGCAAAATGCAGTGCATTTTGATTTTATTATACATTGTTTTGTGCCTTGAACGCAGTGAAAGGAATGGTTATAATTATGAAACTTTATATAAACGGCGAATTTCACGCGATGGACACATCCCTCAATGTTTTCTCCGCTCTTCTTGAAGAGGACGGAAAGATTGCAGATGTGGGAGACAGCGAGACGCTTATAGCAAAATATCCGGATGCAGAGGTGGTTGACCTTGGCGGAAAGTGCGTCATTCCGGGGATTATTGATACGCATACGCATCTTTGCTGGTCTGCGTACAGTGAAATGACAACCATTCTTCCTGCACCGCTGAGCAATAAAGATCTTTTTGCAGACCTTTCCGAAAGAGTGAAGAACGCGGAGAAGGGTGAATGGATAATATATAAAAACGCGTATCCGCTACGCCTCGATGAGCTTCGTTATCCGACAAAAGAAGAACTTGATGCCATAGCCCCGGATAACCCGGTTATTGTCAACGGTCACTATTCTGCTCAGGTAAACAGCGCGGCTCTCCGGATAATAGAGCTTGATAAGCTCAATCCCGGGGCAAGCGTTATGTATGACGAAGCCGGAAATCCCACAGGAGTTCTTGCAGGCGCAAAAACATATCTCGATCAGTTCTTTTATAACGATAAAGGGGATCCTGATGAGGCAATAGTTTCGCTTATGCATGAGTACAATAAGTGCGGCATTACCATGGCAGTTGATGCAATGTGCAAGCCGGATGATATCAGACGTGTGTCGCGCCTTTACAAGGACGGCAAGCAGACTGTGCGCGTGCGATATACCGTTGCCGCATCCGATGCTGTTTGCGAAGAGGCAAAGGGCATCGATACGGGAAATCCGGACTTCGGACGTCTCCACTTCGCAAAGGATTTTCTTGACGGAGGCTTTTTAACTGCGACCTCGTTTATGGAATATCCGTATCATAATATGAAGGAAATCTTTGGCATAGAGACCGGCGGTGAAGATAATTGCGGTATGATTTTCCTTACAAAGGAACAGCTTGCAGATAAAATCCGTCTTGCGAGAAAGTATGGGCTCCAGTACGGCGCACACTGCGTAGGAAGCGGAGCAAGCAAAAGACTTCTTGATGCATATAAAATTGTAGACGCCGAAAGCAAGATTAAGGGTGAGCGCCACAGCCTTATCCATGCGGACTTTATGGACGATGATGCTATTTCTGATGCAAACTCAATGGGAATTGCTGTTCTTTTCCAGCCTGCATGGCATTATATGGATGCCCACAGAGTTGAGCTTTTCCTTCATCCCAAAGAGGTAGAGCGCTTTATGAAGTATAAAACCATTCTGAAGGCTGACCTTGCCGCGGCGGGAAGTGACCATATGGTAAAGCACGATCCTGATGAGTCCGTAAACCCGTACAACCCGTTTATGGGTATGTACAATATGTCAACGTGCCGTGCTCGTGACGGTAAGGCATACGGGGCAGAGTCGGCAGTAAGCCGTGATGATGCACTTGCATCTTACACACGCGAAGCTGCGCGCGTCTGCTTTGACGAAGAGTGTCTTGGTACGCTCGAAGTAGGAAAGTTTGCAGACTTTGCAGTGCTTGACAATAACTACTTCACCTGCCCTGAAGAAGAAATCCCTGCAATTCGTGCAGCTATGACTGTTGTGAACGGCAAGCGGGTATGGTAAATGTGATTAGTTGAATAAACAATCAAAGGGATTGTAGCGAAATGCATTTTGCTACAATCCCTTTGGGATTTTATAAAAATAGTGCAGAATGAGCACTGTTTTTTATATTGATTTTGCATATTCTGAGGGTGACATACCTACTTTTCCTTTGAAGAGCTTTGAAAAGTAGTGCACGGTTGAAAAACCAAGTGCCTGCGAAATCTGTGTAAAATTAAGAGATGTGTCGCGAATCATTTGCTTCGCGGCATTTATTTTAAGGAAAGTGAAATATGCCATAGGCGACATACCGCATTCGCGGTTGCATATGCGCTTCAGTTTTGACGGAGAAAGCCCGCATTCGCGGCAAATATCGTCAATCACAAGCGATTTGTTGAGATTGTTTTTTAGATATTTCGTGATAAAAATAAAGATATCGCTGTTCTGGTTTTCGTTGTTTGAAGCGTATAACTTTGTGTAAGAATTTTCGCTGTTTACATATATATCAAGCAAAAGAAGCTCAAGATGGTTTTTCAGGTTCTGAAGTTCAATCGGATCTGCTTCTTCTCGCGGCACCATTCCTCGGATGTCCGGGTTTGAATATCGTGCAAACATAAAGCATTTTTCTCCAAGCTCCATAGCCTGAGACAGCGTTCTGCATTGCTTAGAGGAAAGCGTAATGGCTTTTTTTGATATGGGCAGCAAAACCTCAGACTCGGAATCAAAGCTTACAACGGAAACGGGCGCGCTTCCGTCAACGAAGGCCTCGCCGTGAACGGCGAGCGGTGGATATAAGATAAGCTGACCGCCTTCAAGCGGGTACTCCTTGTCGTTGATCAAAACACGGATGTGGCCTTTTTCCAGATAAATAAACTCCCAGAAGTTATGCGCTTCTGGGATGAGAAGGCGCTTACTAAGGTCCGTATGAAAGATAGTACGTATGGTCTTTACAGAAACAATGTCCGTGAGGTACGTTTTTGCATATTCTGCCACAAATCTCACCTCTTTTTAAACCAATAATATAAAAAAATGGTTGTTTTGTACAAATACAATTTAAAGGCTGTGTTTTATAATTAGATACAGAAGGCTTCGGTATTTAATCTTTAGTTCAATTATATTAAAAAATACTTAAAATGTCAAGAAACGATAAATGGTAAAAGATGAGGACTTCAAAGAGAAATACAGTTTGAATGCTAACGCGAATTGCAATTACTGTTTTTTCGTTGGTATTCGGTGGGGGATATGCCTATGATCTTTTTGAACATTTTTGAAAAGTTATATGGTTCATACCCCACAGAGGCAGCAACGGCTTTGATTTGAACATCGGACTGACGAAGAAAGTCGCATGCGGCTCTCATTCTCGTTTGTATGAGATAATCGTAAACCGACATCCCGAAATTATCACGGAAGAGCTTGAAAAGATAGCTCCGCGTCAGTCCAACATGTTTGGTTATATCGTCTACAGTGATATCAAACGGATAGTTTGTTTCTATGTATCTTACCGCTGTGTCAATATATTTCTGTTGTACGGACTTTTTGCTTGCACCTTTATTGTTTCTTCCGTATATGCTTACAACCTCGGATAAAAAGAGTGAAAAATAGGCAGTCTGACGAAGGGAAGCCTCGCTTGAAAGATGATTTGA
This sequence comes from Eubacteriales bacterium, assembly GCA_045539475.1. GTDB lineage: Bacteria > Bacillota > Clostridia > Oscillospirales > JAAYXM01 > SIG480. The sequence goes on from JAZQFJ010000101.1 coordinate 56,525, forward strand.
ATAATTTGGATTTTGGGAAAAGGTGACGGAAAGATGCTCCGGATCCGGTTCGGTTGACTGATGTTCGCGAACTTCAAGAGAATTGATGAGCATTTCGAAATATTCAATAGCCTGTTCGCTTAGCTTGTACGGAAAAATATAGTTATCATCCGAAAAACCGAGCATTTTAAAATAATGGGCAAGCTTGGCGCTTTTTGCTCCTACATATATCGTTGAAGAAACATCGGCTGTAAAAGTTTTGGATATTGGTGTGTTTGGCGGGATTACATAAAAATCACCTTCGCGTATTTTTATGGATTTTTCACCGATATAAATCGTAAACTCGCCGCGCGTGCAGTAGTCAACCATATAAAAATCACGCATATAAGGTCCAATGGAGAACCCCTTTGTTATGTGATCAAGATTTCCACCTATATAAACATTGATTTCGTTTTGCTTCTCGTTTCCGACAGGTGGAAGGAAAACAGATAGTTTTTCGTTCATATTAAACCTCCAAAAATGAAACATGGTGACATCTAATTCTAACATACTGACATTGGAAAGTAAATGTATAAACTGTAAAATTATATTGACTTTAAGGGTGCTATAGGAATCGAGGTTCCCCGTTCAGGTGATCGGATATGGTTTGCACAGCAGGATTTTGCTTATTTCAGCTCGGTTATAAACTCCATCTGAGTAAAACCGATTTTCCTGCCGGTGTCCTGTCGGTAAAAACAATAACTCAAAAAAGGAGATGGGCAGTTATGGGAAATGCCATTTTCTGGGAAAATTTAAGAGAGCCTGATTTCTCTGAGGCGATAGAAAAATCAAAAGGCGTCTGTGTTGTTCCCCTCGGTGCGATGGAGAAACACGGAGCGCATATGCCGGTAGGAACGGATAACATAATTGCCGAGAAAACTGCAATTCTTGCGGCAGAAAAAGAACCGGTCGTAATCTTTCCCACCTTCCGTTTCGGGGATGTAAACACGCTTCAGAATTTCCGCGGCTCAATCTGCTTTTCAACGAAGCTTCTCTTTGATTATCTGACAGAGCTTTGCAGAGAAATAGCAAGAAGCGGCTTTAAGAAAATACTTCTTCTCAACTCTCACGGCGGAAATCCGCCGCTTCTCACAACCTTTTGCAGAAGCAACCGTGAAAAGAAGCTTGATTATGTTGTTATGTTTGCAAATTCCTATGGCACATCTCCTGCAGATATGAAAAAGGCATTTGCCGAACGCCGTGAAGATTTCCCCTACATAACCGATGAAGACATCGGGATAGTTGATAAATATCTCGAGGTTGAAAAATCGAAAGGTCACGCAGACTTTGATGAGCTTCTTCTTGTATATAACGAAAGGCCCGAAACCATTGATATCTCAAAAATGGGCGATGAAGATGGCGAGGATACTTTCAGAACAGCACATCTTCGTGAGTTTGGCATATTCAGCGGAGGAAACTTCCTCGCCGATTGCCCGAATTCCTATTCTGCAACTTATTTCCCTTATGTAAACGAAAGACTTGCAAAGGCATATACGGAGATAAGAGTTGATTATATCGCAAAGATGTTCAAGGTAGTTAAGGAAGATACAGTTCTTTTGGAAGAAAACGAAAAATGGAACAAAAGCTGGTAGATCCTCAAAGGAGGGATATTGTGAACGTTCCGTGTGACAGACTTCTTTTTCCGCTTCCGCCCATAAATCCGGGAAACACCGTGGCGGAATGGGAAGCGAGAAGATGCGAGCTGCTTTCACAGCTTATCGACATTGAATACGGCGGACTTCCGCCAAAGCCGCAGAGCATAAGAGTTGAACAGCTTCAATCCGACATAACGGATTTAAGCATGAAGGTATACATAAACGAAACCTTCAACTTTATGATGAAGATTTTCAAACCTCAAAAGCTTTGCGACGGAAAGAAATATCCCGTTATTCTCACGGGTGATGCATGCTTCAGATATTGCAACAGCGCAGTTATTGAAAATGCCCTGTCCCGCGGATTTCTTGTGGCGGTATTCAACCGAGTTGAGTTTGCAAAGGATATTGAGGGTGAAGAAAGATGTGGCGGAATTTATGATATGTACCCCGATATGGAGTTTGGTGCAATATCCGCCTGGGCGTGGGGATATTCCCGTGCGATGGATGCTCTTGAAACGCTTCCGTTTGTTGATACGCAAAACGTTGCGATAACCGGTCATTCCCGCGGCGGAAAAGCAGTTCTCCTTGCCGGAGCGATTGATGAACGCTTTGCCGTTGTGAACCCGAATGATTCCGGATGCTGTGGCGGAGGATGCTTCCGCTACAGGACAGAGCCACGCGATGGAAAGCGCGGAAATGAACGTCTTGAAGAAATTCTGTCTGAGTTTCCGTATTGGTTTGGACCAAAGCTTCATGAATATGTCGGGCGTGACCATGAGCTTCCGTTTGACCAGCATTTCTTAAAGGCATCTGTTGCCCCACGAAAGCTTCTTGAAACTAACGGATGTGATGATACATGGGCAAACCCAAAAGGCGCATATGTCACTTATGAAGCCGCAAAAGAGGTTTATGATTTGTATGGCATGCCGGAAAACATCGCATACCGTCTCCGAGAAGGCGGACACGCACATACACCGGCAGACTTTGATGCTTTGTTTGCATTTATTGAGGATGTAACCGTCGTTACGGACGGATATAAAACTACGCCATTTTGACGCGTCACAGCCTCCTTTGCCTAAAGGGCATATGCCCTTTGGTGTTGTAGCTACAACACCAAGCTAAGTTTAGTCAGCAAATACATTTATATAAATCAAAATTTATAAGGAGTGTAAAAATCATGAGAAACAGTATTTTTAAGAAACTCACATCACTTATCGTTGCAATGTGCATAGTTGCAACACTTGTCCCCGCGGCCTTTGCAACGGGAGAGACAGCAGAGGTGCTTTCGACGAAGACTATTACCTTAGATGTAAATAATTTCACATTAGAGACTTATGAGGATAATCCGGAAAGCGTTGGTAATCATAAGGTTTTTTACAATAGTAGTAAGAGCAGCAGCGGTTACCACGTAATAAAATTCGGTGATGTCACAGCTTCCGATTACGATCAGTACGAAACGTATTTTCCGTCAGACGCAAACACTTGTACGAATTTTTATACAGTAAACCAGTATTATGATGTAAATAGCCAAAAAACGCAAGGTGTCCGGTTTAACTTAAAGAGCCAGACTGCAGTTACATTAAAAACCAAAGCACCGCAGACAAAACCGGCACTTTACAGAGTGACTGTAAAGTACGGAATGTGGAGTGGAGGAACTACATTTAATCTTTCTTTGAATGGAACGGCACTCGGAACATTTAGTAACCTTAATTCTGCTGCTAGCACGACTCCGGTTGCAATTCAGTCCACTGTTTTTGAATCTGATGGAAAGAAGTTGTTCGTGCCAGACGAGGAGGGGTACCTAACGTTTTCGATTACGACAACTTCCTCTTCTGAAAAAAGTTTATGGATCTATCAAATTATCATAGAAGAAATCGCGGATAAATCAGTTTCCTTCAGCTTCGCATCACCTGAGGTAGTTTCGTCAACAGACAAAATTGACAACTGTCATTTTGAAAAAACAAGCGCATCGGACAATGCTGCTGATGTGGTTCCCGGATATCTGGAATTTGCCGACGATATGTATGTAACTACCTCATCTGCTTTATTCAGATATCGTAACTCGAACATAAATGTTTATTCATCAACGGATGCAAGTAATTCGCTTGGTTTGTATGGCAGATATCAATTGGTTGTTGATAACATGGAGCATTTTACCAGCTTTGGGCGTTTGGCTTTGAAGCACAAGCTCAATTCCGACGGTATATATAACATCAAGGTATCAAGCGGAGCAAATTCCCAGGGTGGACTTATCGGAGTTTATGCAAACGGTGTTCATATAGGAAATATAGAAGATTATAAGGCAACCTTTACTGCGAACTCCGACGCAATAGCGGTAGGAAAGGCAGAGCTTCATAACACCGATCTCAAGGCATTGAAGCTCACACGCGATGATAATGGTTATGTTGAGATTTCCTTCAAAGCCCTTGCAGGTGAAGGAACAGACAGAACAAACGGAACTGCTGACAGAGTTGACTTTATCCCATATTTAATTGAGTTTGAAAAGGTAGAAGCTGCAGAAGTTGCAGAACCGGAGATTGTTTCAAACACCACTGTTGCAGCATATGTAATGAATGATGTCAGTGGAACAATTGCTGAAACACCCGTCAACTCCGGAGTTGCAGGAAGAACTGTGACCTATACGGCAACGCCTGCTGACGGATATAAGTTTGTTTGCTGGACGGATAAGGATGGCAAGGTGCTTTCAGAGGACAGTGCATATATTTTCAACGCCTATACCAATATGACCGTTTATGCAAATTTCGATGAAACGGATGCTGTTGGTGTTAAGTTCTATAACGGCAACGGTGAGTTCCTCGGCTTTGTTGAAAAAGAAAACGGAAAGACCTTTGCTGATTATAAGAATGATGCACCGGTTGCAGTATATGATGGTGCAACATTTAGTGGCTGGAGCATAGCAGATGAAGCGGTAATAAATGGTGTTGCATATGCTGTTGCACAGTTTGCTGATGTTTCGGAAGAAACTGTAACAGCAACGATTAAAATTAATGGAAATCCGAAAATAAACGGCTCTGTTGCGATAGGTACACCGATTGTGTGTTCAGAAGGAGCAGCAACCGCGTGGTATAGAGACGGCAAATACGTTTTCTACGGTCCAAGCTATACTCATTATGCATTTAAAAATGTGCTTTTGAACTATAGAACAAATGCCGTAACAACCAAAGCTCCTGTAGCAATTCTTGATGACCTTGGAAATGGCTCCTATATGTTTGAATACGACGGCGGCGATTATATCGTTTTAGCTGCAGGTGTTGTTTTTGGGAACAGTGAAGATGTAAGTGTTACTTCATGCTATGCCAACGCAAAGGCAAGAAACATAGAGGATAATCATGGTCAGTTTAAAGCTTGTGTAAATAGCTCCGGTGATACCGACAAACAGAGTGTTGCACGCGGCTATGTGATTTATAGCGACAACGGACAGATAAAGGTGCTATACGCAGACTAAATTAACGACAGCAAGGGGAGGATGGACGGCGTTCATTCTCCCTTTACACAAGTGAACCTCTCTCGAAAGGAGACCAACACAATGAAAAGATTATTATCCCTTATCCTCGCAACGGTAATGCTTGTTGCATTGTTACCGGTTGTTCCGGTGACTTTTGCAACAACGGGCGGCGATATCGTTGTGGAATTTTCAAGCGAAACAACTACGCTCGGTGCTGCTAATGCAGACCCCGAGAACTGGACAAAGCATGACGGCTATGAGGTAATTCAGGAAGAGAGCAACTACACAAGCGCCGGTATGGCAAGTGTTGCGGGAAGTGTTGAAACTCCCGATGGCAAGAAAGACCTCTTCAAGCTTATAACAAGCGGAAAAGCAGCATGGCCTGCGGGTGGAGCAACAAATCGCAGATTGTGGTTTACATTCAAATTCAAGGTTGACACTGCCGGATATTATGCCGTAAAAGTGCAGGGCGGAAAGTATAATCAGGGTGCAGAATATTTCCTCTATATCGGAGATAAATTCGCGGGGGAATACAGCTGTTTTGATGCATCTGCATCTGCGGTAAAGCTCGGCGAGGAAAAGCAGCTCAACACAGTTTATCTTACGCCGGATGGCGACGGATATGTTAAAGCGACATTCAGAACAGCGGTCAAAGCACCGGGAAATACAAACTTTTTGATTCCGTACCGTCTTACTCTCACAAAAGTAGATCAAGCACCGGAGTTTTCGGAGTTTGTCGATACAATTCCTGAAAGCATTGAGCAGGGCGAAAAAAAAGAAATTACGGTCTCTGCAAAAATGAGCGATGGAGGGACGTATTCATATCCTGCATACAAGCTTGACGGTACGGAAGATAAAACAGATTCAATTACCGTTTCCGCAAGCGGAGACTCTATGCTCAAAGATGCTGTCGTGAAGGATGGCGTTTATCGAGCAACACTTAAGGCGGGCAGTGTGGGAAGTACTGACATTTCAATACAAGCGACAATTGGTGGAGAGCAAACCTCTGTAACAACAAAGTCAGTGGCGATTACAGAGGCAAGCGTGCCGCGTGAGATTTCAGCACTTTTAATCCGCGACAATCTTAAATTTACAGACAGCGCATTCAGTTATGATACGGTAGTAACAAAAGGTTTCACAATAGTTGAAGATAAAAGCACTATAAGCGCATCAAGCCGTTGCCAAAATGGACTTGCGATTTCCATAGATGGGGTTATGACAAACTTTGTTGAATTAAACCTCGGAAAGAAAAGTGCTGCCAATGTATGGCCGAAGGGAAGTAATGCAACAAAGGGCAGTGCATTTACAGTGGCGCTCAATGTTCCTGTTGCCGGAAAATACAGCTTGAAGCTTCAGGCAATACAGAGGAATACCGCGTTAAATTACTATGTATACGTAAATGATAAATACGCAGGTGACTATGAATCCTTCTATGAGAATGAAACCTCGGCAGGAAAGTTCAGACTTTCCGATGAAAAAACTCTCAATACCTTCTATCTCAAAAAAGGCTCAAATGAGATTTCATTCCGCTTAAAGCAAGCTCCCACAAACAGCAATGGCGTACAGATAATTCCGTATTCAATCCGTCTTGTCCCGGTTGAGGATCAGACAACTGAGCTTAAGCCCGAGAAAATTGATGCCGAAATCTCAGAGGATATGCTTATCGGTCAAAGCTACGAGATTGCGGCAACCGTTAAAATGAACGACGGTTCAACCCGTCTCTTCGGACTTGCAGGTGACGGAACGGCAGACGCAAATAATACGGTTGATATCGAGATTATAAACCCTGACGGAACTGAGGTTATACAAAAGGTTTCTTCATCCTACGCGGACGGCAAAACCACCTTTAACCTTAAAGCAAATGCGCTGGGAAAGGCAAAGGTAAAGATAACCGCGCTTGTGGACAATGTTCCTGTTTCCTCGGAAGAGACGGAAATTGAGGTTGTCGATATTAAGCAAGTAAATGTATCTTTCGGAAGAAATCCGCTTCCCGAAGGGTATAGCTCTCAGGCAAAGACAGAGATTATCCTTTCAAATGATGAAGTGTATTCCGGCAATAGCACGGTTACCTATGGATCCTCCGATCCTTCTGTTATAGAAATAGATCCGCAAACCGGCATTGCAACAGCTGTGGCAAGCGAGGGAAGTGCTGAGATCACAGCTTGTGTTGCAGTTGACGGAGCGGAGGATATGAAAGGAACTGTTACGCTCTCGGCAACGGCTGCAATACCGCAGGAAGAGGCGGTTGTATACTTTACAGAGAAAACAACCTCTACAAATACAACAGAAACATGGGTAAACCCCTATCTCTGGACAACCGAGGGTTATACCATTCTCCGGGATGAAACCCACGAGAGTGACGCAAGCGGTGCCGGAAGATATTACGGCGCAAAAGTGCTTACTCCCCAGGGTAACCTCAGTCTTATGCAGATACAGTCCAAGGGTGGGACAACGTGGCCGTCGACAAATGACAAGTCGGTTATGTTCACGATAACCGTTCCGATGAAGGCAAAGGGATATTACAGCATAAAATTCCGGGGCGCGAAGGCAAGCGCTTTCTCCGATTATTACATATATGCAGACGGACAGTATGCCGGAGAATACAGCTTCTATGATGCAGCATACGGCGTAGCAGTCCTTGGTGAAGAAAAGCAGTTAAACACGCTTTTCCTTGATCCGGGAGAAAAGGAATATGTTAAGGTTTCCTTCCGTGTTGCAAAAACTCATTATTCCTCAACGTATATGCTTCCGTATAAGCTCACTTTCACTCCCGTTGCGGAAAAGCCTGTTATTTCGGGGATTGAAAGCGAGATACAGGATGAGTTTGTGCCGCAGGAGAATATGGTGATTAGCTCACGCGTTAAAATGAGTGACGGCTCATACCGCTATTTTGGGAAATACGATGTTTCAGGCAGCACAGCGGCACTTGGCTTTACCGCAGCATCAAGCGATGCAGGCACAGCTGAGGTTACGGCGCCTGCACTTGCGGCAGATGACTCAAGCAGATTCAGCTTCACGATAAAACCGAAAGCTGCAAAGGCAGAAGCCATAAATATCACGCAGACCGCAAGCGTGGAAAGCGATGAAAAATCCTTAGTAAAAAGCATAACTGTTACGGATGACCCGCTTGAGAGAATAGATGTAAGAACGGAAGCTGATGAGGTCCTTGAAGGGGATAAGACAAAGCTTATCGTCCAAAATATTCTCAGAAGCGGAAGAGTGTTGGGGAATACTGCAAATGCCGTAACTACGTTCACTCCGTCAGAGGAAACGCTTGATATTGCAAATGTAAAGAACGGAGTTCTTGAAACATATAAACCCGGAACTGCAGTTATAAATGTCAGAACCGTATTCACAGATCAGGAAAAGGATGTTGATTTTAAAGTAAATATTCTCCCTGAGGGGATGACCTCGGTCAGTGCAACGGCAGGCGGATATACAAACATACGCTTTACCGGCAACGGCGATGACCACGTGCCTTTCTATGTTCAGGCAATATCAAACCTCGGGCGCGAACTTGATACCTCCGGCGCAATTATTGAGGCGACAGCGCATAATCCCGAAATTGCAGATTTAAACGAAGCCCGTGATACTATTATCCCGAAAGCTCCGGGTGAGGCAAAGTTCACAGTTCGTGTAACTCTTAACGGAAGGACAAGAGAAACCGAGACAACCTTCACCGTTTCGCCTGCAAAGCGCGGATTTACCTATATAACGGAACAAAAGCGCAAGAACGCAAGGGATAATATCAAGAAATATGACTGGGCGGAAGCCGAGGCAGAAAAGCATATAACAATTGCGGATAAATACGTAGGCAACGTTGATGCCCTTTATGACCTCATAACCTCACAAGGACTTCTCAGAAGTATGAGTGTCGGCGAGGAATATGATGCAAAGACCCTGTATTGCCGTTATTGCGGGATCAATCTCGGTGCAACATACGGGACATTCCCGTGGGTAATTGATCCGATAGCTCGTCCGTGGAAAATTCAGTGCCCGGACTGCAAGCGCCTTTTCCCGAGTAACGATTTTGGAAGCTTCTATAAGCTCGGTCTTAATGAATACGGTGAGTTTGACCGCATGCGTGCGCTTGAGGAACACCGTGAAATGCTTCTTGCAAAGAATATAGACTCAGTAACGCAGAAGCTTATGAGCGTGGAATCTCCGGGCAAGGAATATACAAATGAATGGTATACATATTACGGCTACGGAATTGAGGAAGGCTATCTCTATAACAAGCTTTATTCCGAAGTCGGTGATGAGGGATGTCCGGTACAGCTTTCCGAGAGCGAAACAAAGGAACGCTGGGGTGTTGACGACAGCCTTGGTTACTATTCGGGCAAAACAAAGGGATCAAACGGAAACAACGACCGCCATACATATATCGGATGCTTTATTGCATCGGGTCTCTGGCGCTCGGACGGAAAAACAGGCAAGGCGATTGCTGAAGCAATCCAGTCATCGGCTCACGCCTATGTTTATACCGGTGAGAAGAAATATGCAGTAGTTGTGGCAGTGCTTCTTGACAGACTTGCTGATTTCTATCCCGATTATGACCTTAAGGCATATGACCTTATTGCATATAATGCTCACGGCGGAAGCGGTGTGGGAGGGCTGCTCGGAAATATCGCAGAATCCCAAATCGCGCCCATATTCCCTGAAGCATACGATATGGTCTATGACATTTTCGATGACCCTGCAGTAGTGGAATATATCGCAAAGAAAGCAAATGAGGTAAAATTCCGTCACGCAAAGGAAACTCCAAACCAGATAAGACACAACATTGAAAACGGACTCCTCCGGGGAATCTTGAGTAACATTGCATCAGGGAAAGCTGCGGGCAACTTCGGGCTTGCACAGGAAACAAACGCGCTTTGTGCGGTTGTGCTTGATTCACAGCCTGAGACAACACAGTGGATAGACTTCCTCTATGCCTCAAACGAGGGCTCAACAACCACAAATGTTAAAGGCGGAGGAATTGACGACTATCTCATAAGCCGCATTGACTCCGACGGTCAGGGAGACGAGGCATCAACGTATAACCTGATGTGGATTGACGGGATGCAGCCGGTTGCGGACGTACTTGATGGATATGACGGATATGGTGGAGAAAGCTTGTATAAGCATCCGAAGCTTAAGAGAATGTATTATTCGGGAATTGCCATGATGTTAGGTGAGTTCTCACCGACCATAGGTGACACGTCACGAACGGGGCAAAAAGGTCACTGGACGAGTAAGGCGAGAGTCCTCAATGCATTCGATAAGTTCAGAGATCCTGTTTTTGCCCAAGCGGCATATGAGCTTAACGGACGAAGTGTGGACGGATTCAACACGGGCATTTGGACAAGTGACCCTGAAAAGATTCAGGATGATATTTTAGACGTAATAGAGGAACACGGAACCTTTACGCTTAAAAGTGATATGCTTGCAGGATTTGGCGTGGCAATGCTAAAAAGCGGCGGTGACTATACAGACAGTACAACACCGACAGCTCTTGATACAAGAAACGCTACATGGATGTATTTCGGAACAAACGGAAATCCTTATTCATCCCACCCACACAAGGACACGCTCAATATCGGGCTTATCGCCCACGGTCTTGAGCTTATGCCTGACCACGGCTATCCTGCAAAAACAGGTCAGGACCCGGAGCGCGTACAGTGGACAAATCAGACAATTTCCCACAACACGGTTGTTGTAAACGAGCAGTCACAGCTTGATCAGGATTCACGAGGCGATGCAATTCACTTCGACGAAACGGAAATGGTCAAGGTTATGGATGTATCAGAGCCTAATGTTTACAATGAGGTTTCGGAATATCGCCGTTCTGTTCTCAATATAAAGATTGACGATGAGAATATGTACATGGTGGACTTTTTCAGAGTCCTCGGCGGAGACAATCATATTTACAGCATTCATGTAGCAGCGGACAGCATTGCGGAAACTGTAAATATGGGAGAAGTAAAACCGCAGGTTGATGAAAACGGAAAGTACATCGGTTCGTACGCAGGCGCCGATGCTCCGTTCGGAAAGGATCCTAATACCAACTCAACAAACTCTGCAATTCTTAAATATCCAAGGGGATATACATGGCTTGACAACGTTGACAGATATAACGATGCAAAAGATAACTTTACTGTCGACTTTAACATTAAGGATTGGAGAAAATATCTCAGAGATGGCAAGGATCTGCATTTGAGAATGACAGTTCTTGACGGCGAGAACAGGGAAAACGGCGTGGAAACTTCGGTAGCTATCGCGAACGGCTATCCTCCCACAAAGAAAGAAAATCAGCAGATTAAGTATCTTAAGTATTTCCTGCTTGAGCATAAGGGAGAAAATCTTGATGCAGTATTCACCTCTGTTTTTGAACCGTACAAGAAAAATCGCAATCTTGAAAAGACAGAGCCGCTGACGCTTGAAATTATTGGCGGAAGCGAGGTGCCGGAGGATGCAGCCCGCGCAATAAAGGTAACTCACGTTAACGGAAGAATTGACTACATCTTCTATTCCACAAACAACACTGTTACATATAAAGTAGAGGATGAGGGAAGAAAAGTTTACTTCCGTGGTTTTGTTGGCGTATATACTCTTCAGGATAAAAACGGAAGCCTTGTAAATACCTATAAGTATAACCTCGACGGTGACATTATCGGCGAAGAGTTGAGTGAGGAAAATACCGCTGTTGCAGTAATGGGTAAAGTGCAGTCTTTTACAAAGGTTGTTTCTTATAAAAATGAAATGACGGTAGAACTTGACGGAGCAATATCAGAGGAGACGCTTAAAAAGCTTAACGGTAAGTACGTTTTTGTCGATAACAGCGGTGAAGAGTTCGTGCGCAATGGTGCATATCGGATAGAAAATGCAGAGCTCGATGGGGATAAGCTTACACTTGATGTCGGCGAAGTAACCTTTATCAGAAAGTATATAGATTCAACCAATCCGGGGGAAGGATATGTATTCAACATAAAAGAAGGTCAATCTATACGTATTCCTCTTTCGTATAGTGAGGATTACTCACCTGAGTTTGAGCCTGTAAGCGATTCGCTATCGGTCTCCGCAGGAAGTTCAATTTCCGTAACAGTAAAAGCAACAAGCGAACTCGGCGAAGGGATAACGTATTCGGCAAATACTCTTCCGCGTGGAGCAAGCTTAAGCTGCGCAACCGGAGCGGTTACGTGGAAGCCGGACAGCTCGCAGGTCGGAAAAAACCACTTTGCCGTAACGGCAACCGATGAGTCGGGAAGACAGGCAACCGTCCACTTCTATGTAGAGGTCTACGGCTCTACCACCGGCGGAAGCAAAAACGAAACAACCGAAGCTCCGTCAACACCCGCCGGCGGCGGTGGTGGCGGGGGCGCACCGACACCTGATAAGCCGGACGACACAGAAATGGATGACAGTCAAACCAACAATGGCGGTGAAAGCGGAGAAACAGAAGGAAACGCTGATAACACGGGCACGGAGAATGAAACTCTCCGCTTCACCGACATTTCTAACCACGCATGGGCGGCTGATGCAATAAACAGCCTTGCCGACAGCGGAGTTATTAAGGGTACAAGTGAGAATACCTTCTCGCCTGCAAACAACATCACCCGTGCAGACTTTGCACTGTTGCTTGTACGTGCGTTTGCGCCGGAATCGGATAACACGGAGAACTTTGCAGATGTAAGCTCATCGGACTATTTCGCATCCGAGCTTGCGATTGCACGAAACACAGGTATCGTTAACGGCATCGGCGAGAATAAATTCGCACCGAGAAATACAATTACCCGTCAGGATATGATGGTGATTGTATACCGTGCACTGCAGAGCCAAAGCCTTCTTCTTGAGGAAAAGGAGGGCTTCCGAACGGCGGTGGATGAGGTGTTATCGCAATATCCGGACTTTGACACTGTCGCTCCTTACGCAAAGGAAGCCGTCACCGCCCTCATCTCCGCAAGGCTTGTCAATGGTAAAAACGGTCTCGTCGCACCTCTTGAATACACAACACGCGCAGAGGTTGCAGTGCTTATCAAACGAATATTGGATTATACAAAGGAATAAGTAATTATGAAGCTTTCGTTTTCACAGATCAAAGAAATAACATTGGGTGCCGAAAGAGTTTCTGAAAAAAACGGAACAGTTTGCTTTTCGCGATTTACGGAGAAAGAAGAAGCTATTTACTCCGCAGAAGAAGGAAAGCGTCTCCGCGCAGTTTCCACTCCGGGAATAAGACTTGAGTTTAAAACCGATGCCGAAAAGTTAAACCTCGACGTCAGAGTGGAAGAGCGTGCGCGCCCGTATTTTTCGGTAGAAGTATTTGAGGACGACGTTTTTGTCGGAGAGATAAAAAATTATCCGGATGACCTTCCGAACGGAAGATATCCTGCAGATGATTTCCCAAGCGGAGAATTTGAAAAGTGTTTTTCTCTCGGTGACGGCGAAAAAAACATCAGAATAATTCTTCCGGGAACCGTAAGGCTTGAAATAAGCTCAATTGAGCTTTCCGGTGCGAGTTATCTTACGCCTGTTCGTTATGAGAAAAAAATGCTCATTTACGGAGATTCAATCACTCAGGGGTTTGATGCACTTTCACCGTCGAGGGTATACTCCGTAAGACTTTGTGATTACCTCAATGCCGAGGGAATAAACAAGGCTGTTGGCGGCGCTGTGTATAATCCGGCGCTTCCCGCGGCAGAGACTTACGACGGAGTTGATTACATCATCGGTGCTTACGGCATAAACGATTGGGTGCTCGGCACTGATAAGGGAAGCTTTATCGACAACTGCCGCCGCTTCTGGGAAATAATATGCAAAAAGTATCCGCCTGCAAAGAAAATTCTCATAACACCGATATGGATAAGGATATGGGAAGAAGAAAAAGAGATGGGCGACGCCTCAGAACTTCATAAGCTTATAGAGAAGGCTGTTTCGGGACTTCCGGACATAACAATAATAAACGGTTGGGAGCTTGTGCCTTTTGATAAAAATCTCTACGGCGACGAAACAACCCACCCGAACAACCTCGGTTTTGATAGCTATTTTGAAAACCTCATATTAAAGCTTGGTTTTAATGAAATATAAAACTGAATAAAGAACTCGGATAACAGCAGTGGGATGGCGGAAATATTGTCAGTTTGACAAAATTTCACCAAAAACCATTGCTGTTTTGTTACAAAGGTGTTATAATTATAAAATAGTTTCAGGTAAAACAAAAAGGATTACTTTGGAGAGCTATGCCTCCGGAGTAATCCTTTTTTCAAAATTAAAATAAAACCGGCTGAGAATGATTATCCATTCTTAGCCGGTGTTGCTTTACGCTGCAATATTAAAGAATAATGGTTTTTCCGCTTTTTGCGGATTGCACCTCGCAAAGCGCAAGCGATATTGATTTACTGACAGACTCGGCAGATGTTATGGAACATGATTTGCCGTCAAAGATTTCATTGAGAAATGCGCGGATTTCATCCATGTAGCAATCGCCGGCATCAATCTCAACCTCTTGCTCACCGTCGTCTGTATATACAGTGAGTTTTCCGTCGCATAGGTGCACTGTTGCTTTTTCAAAGTTTATCAGGCATCGGGCGGTAAACGGGAAGCTTTGGGGAAATGACCAGTCCGCTGCCGATGTGACGAGAAAACCGTCATAGAAATAGCGCGTAAACACAGATTCGAGTTCCGCTTTGTTTTCGGTAATTATAGAGCTTACGGAAACAGGAAGCCCGAACAGGTAGTTTATGAGGTCAACATCGTGAATGTGCATATCAAGGATGCAACCGCCGCTCATTTTGGGATCCAGAATCCAGTTGTTCCATGTCCATGTCGGAGTCTGCGAATAGCGGGTGAACTCTGCGCGGAATACCTTGCCGAAAGTTTGCTCGTCAAGGTGTTGTTTGATTTTGCGGTAAGCCGAGTCAAAACGCAGACACTGACCTATCATAAGAGTTTTGTTGTTTTTCTTGGCTGTATCAATCATATTTCTGCAGCTTTCGGCAGACAACGCCATCGGCTTTTCGGAAAATACGTGAACTCCGTGTGAAAGAGCGTAAACGGCAACTTCCTCGTGCAAATATGTAGGCAGTGTGGAAAGTATAAAATCTGGTTTTTCCTTATCTATAAGTTCTTTGTAATCCTGATAGAATCCGCAGGAGGAAAAGTCGATTGAGCTGATGTCAACATTGCCGATGTTTAGCTTTACGTTTGATTTAAAGCTTTCTGGATCTGCTCCGCAAAGGGCACAAAGCTTTATGTCACCACGCTCTTTCTCAAGCTTTACAAGGTTGCCGAGATGTAGCTTGCCAAGTCCTCCGAATCCTATTATTGCATATCTGTACATAGTTATAACCATTCCTTTCACTGCGTTCAAGGCACAAAACAATGTATAATAAAATCAAAATGCATTGCATTTTGCACCTTACCTCTTAACTCTTCACTCTTACCTGTCTGAATTTATTCAGACTTATCTACCTCATTAAGCTCTTTAAATATTTAACTGTTTTCTTAACGTCTTCTGCACGCTCCGCACCGGATATTTCGCGCTCAATATAGAGATCGCCTTTGTAACCGCTTGCAAGAAGCTTAGGTAAAAATACCGGATAATTAACAGTGCCCTCACCGACAACGCGCTCGCATCCAAGCTCGTGAAAGTTGCCTTTCGGATAATCGCCGTCTTTCATATGCGCACCACGGATTTTGTTGCCGTAGATGTCAATTGCATCAATCGGATTTCCGCGTCCGTAGAGGATGAGGTTTGCGGGATCGAGATTTACGCCGAGATTATCCGCACCGACGTCCGAGAAAAGGCGCATAAGAGTTACCGGGGTTTCCTGACCGGTTTCAAAGTTGAAATACAAATCGCGCTCACCACAATATTCCGCAATATAGCGAACTGCCGATACAAGCTCACGGTATCCCTGATAGCACGGCTGCTCGGGAACAAAGCCTACGTGTGTTGCCATATCGTGAACGCCGAGTGTGCGGGCGAAGTCAGCACAGCGACAGAGGTCTGAAAGGCGCCCGGCGCGATACGCTTCGGGTACAAGACCGAGCGTTGAGGGGCCGTCGATGAAGTCCCATTTTCGCGGACCGCTCCACATTCCCCAGACAGAGGTTATGCGGATTTTCCCATCCGTCATACGAAGTAGCTTTTCTGCATTTTCTTCCGTTACAAGATCCGGAACGCTTGTGTTTGCAATTACCTGAACGGTTTCGACACCTGCGTCAATCATCATATCAAGCAAATCTGTTTCTGCGGCGTTGAAAAAGTGGCGAAGCTCCTGAACGACTCCGATTGAATTTGTGTATGCCATATTATTTATCACTCCTGTTATCTGAAAATTGTTTCATATGTATTTTTCATATATGCAACTGCCGGTGGAGGGTCTATAGATTCTATGGAAACTACATCGTCATACCCTGCGGCTTTGAGTATTTTCATACATTCGTCAATTTCGCAAATTCCCGTTCCAAGAGGAACATCGGCGATGTATGAACCGTCACGCGTGCGCATCCAACCGGGTTTCCTTTCCTCAGTGGACGGAAAACGCTTGTATTCTTTTACATGAACGTGCTTTATATCACTTATAAATTCGTGGAAAAAATCCTTGGGCGAAACATCGACGAAAAGGGAGTTGCCAATGTCACCGCAGACGCCGACATTCTTACATCTGCGCTTCATCTCGTCAAAAAACTTGTGATATCCGACAATTCCGTTGGCTATAAGGCCTTGCCCTTCATACAGACAGGTTACACCGAACTTTGCTGCGTGATTTGCAATTTCTTCTGCTGCATCAACAACCCGCTCGATTGCCTCTTCTGCTTCCGGGATGTCCGCGCAAGGCTCAATCCACGGAAGAAGGGTATGGTGAAGAAACGGTGAGCCGAGCTCATAAGCAAGCTCCGCATATGACTTAAGATACTCAACCGTTTCGGGAGAGTTGTATAAATTTGCAAACACGGAGCAACACGATATCGAAACGCCGTGAAAGTACAGCGCTTTGCGTGCCTCACGCACCTGCTCAATGCTGCTTAAAACGGGTTCTTCGGAGGAAAAAGGTGTGTCGATGGTTTCAAGCATATTGCATCCCAGGCTGAGTGCTTCTTTTGCTGCGGCTTCCCATCCGCGCTCCCTTATGATTTTTGACACTCCGCAATAAAGAGAAAGCTTCATGTTTTTCAGTCCTTAATAAAAATCGTCTTGACCGCAATCGGTCTGTGTGATAATATAATAGCGTATATAAAAACAAAAGTATATATGAAAAAGTATATATTGTATATAAATTTGTATAAAGTTGGTGGCGCTATGTTCAGTACGGAAGAAATCAGAAATGTGTTTCAGATTAAAAAAATATATACGGCATTTTCAAAGAAATGTGACAGCCGTTTTTTCTTTGAGGGAGAAACTCATAATTTCTGGGAAATTGTTATTGTTCTTGACGGTGAGATTGGCATAACCTCAGGAAATGGTGTTTTTCTGCTCGAAAAAGGACAGGCAATCGTTCATGCACCGATGGAGTTTCACCGGTTGTGGAGTGAGGGCGGATCCTGTCCGGAAATAATCATTTTCAGCTTTGAGGCGGTCAATGTGCCGCAATACTCATCAAAGCTTTTTGAAGCTCGTAATATGGAGATACCAAGACGTGTTCTGAGGGAGATTGAGGCAGCATTTCTTTTGAACGGCGGATGTGTAAAAGAGATAAAAAATCCTACATGCCTCGACTGTCAGATTGCACTGAAGGACCTTGAAATGTTCCTTTTGCAAACGCTGTCGCAGTGCTCTGTGTCAAAGATGTCGGTAAGCACAGGTACTGCAAGGAATTACAATGCCATAGTTACCGTGCTTGAGAATAATCTTGATAAGAGCCTGGCAATTGCAGATATCGCAAAAATGTGCGGGATGAGTGAGATAAACTTAAAGAAAACATTTTCAAAATATGCCGGAATCGGTGTTATGCAATATTTTAACCGTATGAAAATTGCGGAGGCAACGCGCCTTCTGAAAAGCGGAAGGAGCGTTAAGGAGATTGCCGCTTTGCTTGGCTTTTCAAACCAGAACTACTTCAGTACGGTGTTCAAACGCATTACGGGAAACGCTCCAACTCACTGTTTAAAAAATGCAGAAAGTATCAAAGGTGAGTATGAAAAAAAGACCCCGTGAAAAGGGTCTTTTGGTTTAAGGGTATTGATAAATATGGTTTTATCAAGCCACAAAAAAATTATTCGTTCTGGTTCTTGTCCCGGAAACGGTAAGGTGGCATTGTTGAAGCAAGCTTCAGCGTGCCTGATGGCTCGATGACTCTTTCGGGATCGCGTTTAGTTCCGTGTTCGGATTGTTGTCCGACTTTGAGAAGGTTCAGTAACGCAGTCTGATAATCGGGTGAGGCCTGACGATAAAGAGCGATAAGTGTTTTTTCGTCTTCGGAAAGACCGATAACCTCAAGCGGTTTGAGTGGATCGTGTTTTTGGACAGGATGGCTAGGCTTTGCACAAGAATCGGAGCCCCATCCGACGAGTTGTGTCGGAGGAATGCCGAAAACCTCGGAAAGCGCCTGTATTCTTTTCATAGGTATATTACGGATAATACCCTTCTCGTATTTATAAATATTTTGCGGAGAGGTTTTGATTTTAGCAGCAAGCTCTTCCTGAGTCATGCCTAATGCCTCACGGTACTTTTTTATTCTTTCGCCTGTTGTTTCCATTATATCACCCACTTTTACATAGTACATTGTAACATAGTTTTTGATGATTTGCAAGAAAAATGATAAATTTTGTCTTTTTGACTTGCTAAGTTATAAGAAATGTGCTATTATATAACAGGCATAAAAATCAGCGCAAGGATGTGTCGGACGGATGCGTGTCGCAAAAATTAAAAAAGCAATTCTTGATAAAGGCTTGTGCTTTGAGGAAATTGCGTGTGAACTGGGTTTGTCGTCAAAAACATTAGAGAAAAAACTTAAAGAAAATACGATAGGAATAGTTGAGGCGGAGTATATTGCAGAAAAACTTGGCGTTGATAACCCCGCTGAGATTTTTTTTGATTAATAACTAACTTAAAGAGTTAGTAAGGAGTATGTAATGGTAAAGTATAGAGTGATAAAAGAACGGGTTACGAGTGAAAATGGAGTGGAGTATACGGCATATGGGATAAAAGCGGTAGAAAACGGGCGTGAGCTCTGTCGGGTGTCCGATATCGGATGTACATATATTTCTGTGAAAAAGCTTTGCATAAGGTGCAACAGGCTAAAACTCAGTCCGGTGCACCTGCGTGATGTTGCGGAGGATTTTATTGCAAAAGTATAATGACGATATATACGGGGAGAGCGGGACGGTATAAATCAAAAGCCATCCCGCTTTTTATATTAAATTGTGTATCTTTTGCGTGAAAGCTATTGACGAAAAGGGAAAAATTTATTAAAATATATATATTAAAATAAAGGTGGTAAGAAAAATGTATGATGTAGCATGTGTGGGAATCCTTGTTGCGGATGCGATATGCAAGGAGGTCAACAAGCTTCCTGAAAAGGGAAAGCTCGCTCTTATAGACAGTGTTAAGCTTTATAACGGCGGTTGCGCAATGAGCGCGGCAATAAATATGTCAGTCCTCGGTTCGAAAACCGCGATGGTCGGAAAAATCGGAAACGACGGTTTCGGTACATACTTAAAATCAGTTCTTGTCGATAAAGGTGTAAACATCGACGGGCTTGTCATCGAGGACGGCGGAGATACCTCTGCTTCTGTTGTTGTTGTTGATTCAAGCGGTGAACGCTCGTTCCTTCACTGCAAAGGAACGAATGACACATTTTGCTATGACGATGTAAATTTTGATGTTATTGAAAATTCACGCATCGTGTTTGTTGCAGGCTCTATGCTTATGAGCACGTTTGACGGTGAGGACTGCGCACGTATGTTAAAGCGTGCGAAGGAGATGGGCAAAATCACAGCACTTGACACAGCTTGGGATGACAGCGGCCGTTGGATGAGCGTTCTCAAACCGGCACTCCAGTATGTTGATTATTTTATCCCCAGCATTGAAGAGGCTATTGAGCTTGCCGGCGGAGAAACAGACCACGACAAAATCGCTGATTTCTTCTTTGATTGTGGTGTAAAGCACGTTGCAATAAAGGTCGGCAAAAAAGGCTGCTACTGCAGAGAGAGCAGAGAGGCAAAAGGTGTTTATATTGCACCGTTTACCCGCGAAAATCCTGTTGACACAACCGGCGCCGGAGATTCATGGTGCTCGGGCTTCCTTCACGGCATCGCAATTGGTAAAACAATGGAAGAATCCTGCCTTATAGGAAATGCAGTCGGTGCGCATATTATTATGGCGGTCGGTGCGACTACAGGTATTGTGCCATATTCCGAAATTGAAAAATTTATAGCAGAAAACAGGAAGTAAAACAAAATGGTGATGAAGGTTGAAAAGAACCACAAGACGGCTAATTTAAAGCTTGTCAAGCAGTCAAACCTGACACTTGTTTTCAACTTAATAAATGAGAATCAGCCCGTATCGAGAGCCTCGATAGCTCACGCTACGGGCTTGAGTCCTACTACCGTTTCTTCGCTTGTGGATGAGCTTATTCTTGAAAACATGGTTGAAGAAACGGGAATGGGTAAGCTTTCCGGTAGCGGAAGAAAGCCTATTCTGCTTGCGGTAAAGCGCGATGGCGGATGTGTTGCTGCAGTTGAGATAAGAGACGGCGGGTTTAACTTAGAAATATTCAACCTTGAAGGTGTAAGCGTTCTGTATTGCAACAGAGAAATAACAGATTACGGGGATATAGGGAATATCATTGCCGATGAGGTTTCGGAAAAGTGCCGTGAGTTCGGTCGTCTTCTGGGAATTTGTGTCGGTGTGCCGGGTGTTATTGACAAAAAAACAAAGCGTGTTTTGTCAACTCTTATTCCGATTACACGTGACAATGATTTTTTCAACGTTATCCGCAGCCGTTTTCCGGATATAAAGGTAAAGCTGGGTAACGAATCATCGTTTTGCGCATACATTGAAAAAACACAAAAAAAAGAAATACACAGTCTCGTATATATCGACATAAATATTGGTATAGGTGCAGGTATAATACTTGATGACAGGATTTTTACCGGGGCGTTCGGAAACGCCGGTGAGTTCGGGCATATCTCCGTTGACATCAACGGTGAAAGGTGCAAGTGCGGAAATTTCGGATGCCTTGAAGGTCTTGCTAATGTTCCTGCAATATGTAGGGCGGCGGGAGTGTCTAACCTCCGGGAAATTGATACATCGGACGAAAAAAGCATTGAGAAGCTTCGCGGCGTATGCAGATATATTGCATCGGGAATAAACAACATAATAAATATGATAAACCCCGAAGCAATCGTTATCGGGGGAGAAATTTCCTGCTTGGGTGAGCCGTTTCTGTCGGAGATAAAAAAAGAGCTTGCGCCGATAATGTTTGCGGCGGATATGGAGCGTTTTTCGCTTGAGTTCTCGTCGGTTGACGGAAATCCGGTAACACGCGGTGCGGGCAGATATCTGCTTGACCGCATATTTGAAGACGGAGATTTTATTATAGAATAGCGGGTGATGGAGTTGTCGATATTCGACCTTTTCAAGAAGATAGAAAGTGAAAGAAAGCCTCCGCTCGGAAAACCGGAATGGATTATTGCCGGCCTCGGGAACCCGGGTAAGGAATACGATATGTCACGCCACAACACCGGATTTATGGCGCTTGACACAATTGCGGGTATAAATAAAACGGATGTGCGCGAGCTTAAATTTAAAGCGCTCTGCGGAAAGGGCGAAATTGCGGGGCAAAGCGTCCTGCTGCTTAAACCTCAGACGTTTATGAACCTTTCCGGGGATGCAATTGTTGCGGCGGCGGCATTTTATAAGATACCGATGGAAAGAGTTATTGTGATATATGATGATATATCTCTTCCGGTAGGAAAGATTCGCATCCGCGCAAAGGGAAGCGCTGGCGGGCATAACGGAATTAAGAACATTATTGAGCGTAGCGGTACGGATGTTTTCCCGCGCATAAAAATCGGTGTGGGTGCACCGAAGGGTGAGGGAGAGCTTGTCGGCTGGGTTCTCGGCTCTTTCTCAAAGGAGGAGCAGACTGTCCTCGCCGATGCTATAGATCGCGCGTGCCGTGCGGCGGAAGAGATAATGATCGGTGGGTGTTCCACTGCCGCCGGAAAGTATAATTAAGGCAGGTTTGCGTTTATGCTTGCTTTGACTGAATGTTTAAAACACAATAAGGATTTTTCTGCGCTTTTGCAGAAACTTGAAGCCGGAGAATGCCCGATTGCAATCTCCGGCTTGTCTGCCGTACACAAAGCACATATAATTTCCGCAGTGCGAATGATAACGAAGAAGCCTGTTGTGTGTATCTATGCCGATGAGCTTGACGCACGCCGTGCCGCGCGGGATATATCCGTTATGTGCGGTGAAGAGGCGCGTATCCTGCCGGCTGCTGAGAGGTCGTTCCACGATGTAGATTCTGCGTCTCATGAATTTGAGCACGAGAGAATAGCTGCGCTGAAAGCTTTGGCAGACGGAACTGCCGGCATAACGCTTGCTCCCGTGTTTTCGCTTCTCCAGAGGACTGCTCCGCCGTCGGAGGTTGCAGGGAAAAGCATTACGGTAAAGCTTGGGGAGGAACATTCACAGGATGAGCTTATAAAGAAGCTTTCGTCTTACGGATACACACGAACAGATACAGTTGAAAGCGAAGGGCAGTTTGCCGTTCGCGGCGGAATTGTGGATGTTTTTTCTCCGGGGGCGGAAAATCCGGTGCGTATAGAGTTTTTCGGCGATGAAATTGACTCTATGGGCTATTTTGAAGCAGAGACTCAACGCCGTGTTGAAAATGCAAAGGCAGTACATTTTCTTCCGGCGGCAAGTATTGGTGAGGATTCATATTCTGAGCTTGGCGATGCGCTTAGGGAGGCATTATCCCGTGAACAGAGGAGAAAGAAAAAGAATGAGCGGATGATCAAAACGCTCGAAACGGATATAGAGCTTATTGAAAACGGACTTCCGCTTCGTGCAAGAGACAGATATTTCAACCTCATTTATCCGGAGTATCATTGCGCTCTTGATTATATTTCCGATGATACGATAATTTTTGTTGACGATTATTACCGAATCCGTGATGCGGCGGGACGTGAGCGTAAGCGCGAGCTGGATGACGTCAAAAGCCTTATTTTCGGCGGTATTCTTTTGCCGGAAACGGATGCTTTCTGTGAGGATTTTGAGCTTGTGAAGAAATTTATTTCCGAGCGGAAAAGTGTCTTTTTAGAAGCTTTTGTTCGTGCAGAATACGGAATTTCGCCAAAAGCTGTGTTGTCGATGATTGCAAGAACGCTTCCAAGCTACGGCGGGAATCTTGAGCTTGCGTGCTCGGAAATATCGGAGAATCTTCTTGATGGTAACCGTATTATGATACTTACAGGAAGCCGCAAGAGTGCAGAGAATATGCAGGTTCTTCTGCGTGAGCGGGATATATCGGCAAGCCTTGATTTTATGCTTGCGACACTTCCGGAAAAGCCGTGCGTTATAATCGGTGAGGGTGTGCTTTCGTCAGGCTTTTCGTATCCGGGAGATAATTTCGTGGTATTCACCGAAGGCCAGCTTATGCGTTCGGCGACAAAACGCGGAAGAATAAAGCGCGATAAGAAAAACAGCCAGAAGATAAGCAATTACCGAGACCTTACGCCGGGATGCCTTGTCGTGCATGATTTGCACGGTATCGGACGGTTTGCGGGAATTTCAAAGATAAAGACTGATGGTGTTGAGAAGGATTATATAAAGATAATGTATCTCGGCACAGATGCGCTCTATGTTCCCGTAACTCAGCTTGATATGGTTTCAAAATACATCGGAGGTGGGGAAGAGAGCGGTGTGAGACTTTCAAAGCTCGGCGGTGCGGAGTGGCAGAAGGCAAAGCTTCGCGCAAAGGGCGCGGCAAAGGAGCTTGCCGAGGAGCTTATAAAGCTTTATGCCGCACGTCAGGCTCTTGAGCGCGAACCCTTCCCGCCGGACAGTGACTGGCAGAAGGAGTTTGAGGAGAGCTTCGAGTTTGAGGATACTGATGACCAGCTTCGTTGCAGTGCCGAGATAAAGGGCGATATGCAGCGCCGTTATCCTATGGACAGACTTCTCTGCGGAGATGTAGGCTTTGGTAAAACTGAGGTTGCGTTCCGTGCGGCAATGAAGTGTATTTTAGGCGGAAAGCAGGTTGCAATTTTGGTGCCTACTACCGTGCTTGCAGAACAGCATTATATGACGGCGTGCCGGAGATTTTCAAACTACCCGATAAAAATAGGGCTTACATCGCGTTTCTGTTCTGACAGACAGAATAAAGAGACTCTCCGCGGTGCGAAAACCGGCGAGCTTGATATGATTATCGGTACGCATAAGCTGCTTGCAAAGACCGTAAGCTTTAAGAATCTCGGTCTGCTTATAGTTGACGAGGAACAGCGTTTTGGTGTATCGCATAAAGAACGTCTTAAGGAAATGACCAAAGAGGTTGACGTTTTAACACTTACCGCAACGCCGATTCCGAGAACGCTTAATATGGCACTTTCCGGCATACGCGATATGTCGATTATGGAGGAAGCTCCGCGTAACCGTCATCCGGTTATGACGTATGTTTTTGAGCATGACCGTGAGATAATTGCAGATGCTATCCGTAAGGAAATTGCACGTGGCGGGCAGGTGTTCTATCTCCACAACAATGTATCATCAATTGAAGCGTGTGCGGGGCGTATTTCGCGTCTTGTGCCGGATGCCACCGTTGCTGTCGGACACGGGCAGATGGGTGAGGGCGAGCTTTCTGAGGTTATGCGGAAAATGGGCGAGGGGGAAATTCAGGTTCTTGTATGTACAACGATTATCGAGACAGGTATTGATATCCCCAATGTCAACACGCTTATAATAGAAGATGCCGATAAGATGGGGCTTGCTCAGCTTCACCAGATTCGCGGTCGTGTGGGACGCTCAACTCGTCATGCATATGCATATCTCACATATCGGCGCGGTAAGGCACTGTCCGAAATTGCAGAGAAACGTCTTGCGGCAATACGGGAATATGTCGAGTTCGGCTCCGGGTTCAGAATAGCAATGAGAGACCTTGAACTTCGCGGCGCGGGCAATGTTCTCGGTGCGGAGCAGAGCGGGCATATGATGAGCGTGGGATACGATATGTATTTAAAGCTTCTTGAAACTGCAATCGCGGAAGAAAAGGGCGAAGAGAATCCGTCTCTTGCCGTGTGCAGTGCGGACCTTACCGTGTCTGCCAATATTCCGGAAAAATACGTTGCATCAAGTGAGACCCGAATGGATTTGTATCGTCGTATTGCATCAATTTCAGACCGCGATGATGCAGACGACGTTATAGATGAGCTTATAGACCGCTTCGGAGAGCCACCGCGCGAGACAATGACGCTTGTCGATATCGCGCTGTTGCGCGTTGCTGCCGCAGAAGCAGGTATATGCGACATAACTCAAAAGGGACAGAGCATTAAGATAACAATGGTTGACCCGACGTTTGATATTATTTCTAAGCTGTGCGCAAAGCAGGAATATAAGGGTAGAATTTTGCTTAACGCCGGTCAGGAACCGTATCTTATGCTTAAACTCAAAAATGCAGATGACCCTTTAAAGACATCTGAAGCTTTTGTAAAAGCGTATAAAGAGGCAAAAGAACAGACGGAATGATAGCTGCGTTCCGTCTGTTTATGGCAACGGAAAAGAAATTGAACTTTTTTGAAAATAACAGTTGAAATTTCTTCTGAATTATTGTATAATATTTTTTAGCGAAATTTAAGTAGCTTGTTATACTTTAAATAAAGTTTAGCATATATGGAGAGGTATCGAAGTGGTCATAACGGGGCGCACTCGAAATGAAGTAAGATTATAAGAAATTTATTGATAAAAAAGTGTTTGAAATCCGCATCACTGCTGGATTTTATAAAAAACTGAATATTTACGATTTTAGCAGTTCCCAAAGAAAGTTCCCCCAAAAATTCAAACTGTCTTTGGCTGTTAAATATAAATTTGGAGATGTACCCAAGTGGTTGAAGGGTCCGGATTCGAAATCCGGTAGGTCGGTTTTGCCGGCGCTAGGGTTCAAATCCCTACATCTCCGCCAATGTCTGAGCAAGGATTATCTTTGCTCAGATTTTTTATTTATTGGGAGTTGCTGAGCAACTCCCATATATTTTAGGCTCTTTGTCAATAGTTGGGGTAAAGAGTTAAAATGAAAAAGTGATTAGGCAGGCAGTCGTCGTTAGGCGGCTGCTTGTTCATTGTTGACTTGCTGATGAGAGAAAATATGTAAAATACGATTTCTGAATCTGTTGAAATTCTTGTAACCGTAAGCATTGCGTTTAAGAAC
>JAZQFJ010000102.1:0-14881 GCA_045539475.1 Eubacteriales bacterium
AGCTTCCTTTGCTATGTTCAGGGTACTCAGTTATTGTTTCCGTTTTGCCGGTAGCGCAATCAACCAATTCATACTTGATTTCGCTCAAAGGATAGTTAGAATAAACCGTACCCTTGAGACCGTCACGAATATCGTCAATTGTATTAGGCTGCAAAACCTCAATAAACGGCAAGTCACGCTCCTTGTTAACAAAAACATTTAATCGAGCAGGGACAAAATCAGTATTCAACAGCTTTTGAAAAGATACCTTCCGATTGATATTAAAACATTTCGTCACACCCGAAAGGTCATCAAGTGACGAGATATCTGTATAATCAGGATTAGGTGTAAACGGAACAATAACATCTGTCGAAGAAAGCCTATATTCGTCGGAAACAGAAGCCTCGGGACCCGCTGTCGAAATAGCGATGTCCGTGCAAATCACATAACTTGCTTCCCCGTCAATATTACCCGACTCATCTCTGACAATATGCGGATAACCTGAAGCCATCCTCACATGCGAATAATTAGACGTATGCGACGAAATCGTATCGGCAGGCTTTAACTCGGCATATGCCTCAAATAAGTCTTGAGCGGTATAATACTCATTGGTGCCCGGTTTATAGTCAAACGAATCGAAAACAACATCAGATGAACCGCCATTAAGAAACGCTGATGGCGGAACTATCTTAGTCGAACGCTTTGTACCGGACAAAATTAGATTACCAAGCGGCGTAACAAGATGGCTGTCAAACGCTCTCGACACACAATCAGTACCGACCATATCACCGCAATATTTACCCTGCGCAAAACTCACAGAATAAGAACAGTCCTGCCCGGGCAGCCTATTCATATCATCAGGTACATGCAACACATGCGTCAAAGGTGAATCAGACGTCGTTTCGCAAAGACCGTCAAAAACCCTCAAGGTAACACGGTTTCGTTGCGTATACGGAAGACCGTAATAAGAAACACCCGGTATATATCGAGCTACAACTCTCTCCGTATCGCCCAACGTACGCACGTCTCGTGCCTCTTTATCAGGAGTCCACTTATAAGTCGCTTCGTTATACATCTCTTGAACGATTTTAGTGCGTAATTCTTCCTCCTCAGCCTCGTCGACTGTATCGGTTTCTACATACGACGGTTTCTCATAAACAGAATCTTTATAACCAACGAGCTTGACGCCGGAAAAATTAAAGTCACCCGTTCCACGCCAATCACCCGTAAAAGTTACATCTGTATTAATGTACTGAGGATAATTTCCGTAAGGCAAAATATCAATCTGACTGATAGCAGCGCCATCGTCAATTGAAATCGTATCACTTATCAGATTAAAATTACGCTCATAATATTTGTAATCAGTCTGAGATAAAGATGGACGCTCATATAGTCCCGTAAATTCCCAATAATACAAACCAAAAGGACCGTGGCGATGTCCGTTAGAATCAGTAACAAAAATCTGCAAGCCGTCAGTCTTCATCAAAGATGTATGAGAGAAACACGAAAAATAATCAATGACAAGCCTCACATCATTGTAACGATTCAAAGGCGTTGAACTAATACCTGACGAAATTGTGATTGTCAAAGGTTCGTCATCTGTATCAGACATGTTACTTTTAAAATTCTTACGAAAAACAAAAGAACGCTTTAGATTACCATGATCGTCTGTTTGATTTTTTGCTACGAAACAACCACTGCGATCAGCATTAGACGGCCATTTCCTTCGGCAAGCAGAAACCTCATCCGTATCATCAACACGCGCTTCATAAAGCACGTCGGTAAACTCATCTTCCGCAGTATCGTTGTCAGACGTTGCGGATACCGTCGCGAACGGAAATGATAAAAATATCAAAAGAACAACCAGAACCAAGGATGAAACCGAAATAAAAAAATTCTTTGATAATGTACTAAACATCAATATGACCTCAATCCCGTATATAATAAATCAAAAAGAAAACGAAACAAACAAAAGGATAGAACCGATAAACAGACATCCGATGAAAGCAGCGAGCATCGCCCATTTAATGACAGTGGGCGCAGAAAAACCTTCCAGATAAAATTCATCAGGGTTATTGGGATTGCACCAAACCCACACGTTTTTAGGAAACGCCTTTGTCTGTCCATAGTTCCATATGCGCTCATAAACAACCCCGTTAACGACATATCGAACAAGCGGATATTGATTCAAATCCCCTTCACCTGCTGAACGGTGAACGATATTTCTGCGGCCTGTCGACAAAATCTCACCGGGAACACGATGGACACAAGCCTTTGTTTTCTTATTCTGAGAAACGCATAAAAGAATAAACACAAACAGAAAGATAAAACCGATAATCAAAATACCGAAAGAAAAAAATCTCAAAACAGAAAAACCCGAAAAAGAGTAAGAACGTGACACAAAAACACCTCGATTGTCAACAAAAATTCACTGAGATGATTATAGCATGATGACAAAGCAAATGCAACAAAAATTTCAGAAAAAATCAGCAAAAAAAGAAAAACCCCTTGTCGAAACAAGGGGATAAATCTTTTTACTTATTTTGCGGAACGGAAGACAACAAAATGTACGCGGTCTTCTGTATAGGCATCGTCTGCAGATAAATATTGCCGGGACCAGTAACAACCGTATTAAAAAGACCTTCGCCGCCGAGAAACTTATTCTTCAGGCCTTTAACGGACTCAACAGTCAATTTACAGGTAGCGTCCATCATCACGAGATGACCGGTATCAAGAATAAAACGTTCACCCGCTTCAAGCTCATATTCTTGAAGCGCGCCGTCGACTTCCAAGAAAACGATACCGTTACCTGTGAACTGCTGCATCAAGAAACCCTCGCCGCCGAAAAGACCTGCGCCGAGCTTTTTTTGGAAAAACACGGACATATCAACGCCAGGCGTACAAGCTAAAAACGCGCTCTTCTGCGCAACGACAGACCTGCCGTTCGAGATTTTAATCGCGAGAATCTCACCCGGAAAAGACGAAGCGAAAGCGATATCACCGTCACGATTCGCGTGATAAATATTGCGGAACACAGACTCGTTCGTAAAAGCTCGACCGAGCATTTTACCGAGACCTCCGCCCTTCGTCTTCATCGAAAAAACATCGTCCATCCACGACATACCGCCATTTTCACAAACAATCTCTTCACCCGCTTTAAGAGAACAAATAACAGCAGGCAGGTTGCCGCCTATGATTTCATATTGCATACGCCAAAATCCTTTCTCAAAACTCAATTTTAATTATATACAAAACACAAACGATGTCAAGCTCTAACAAACATATTCGCAAGCTCAATGTTTGGGTATTTTTTTTTTACAAAAACCTTTATAAACCTTGACAAACCTTATAAAACCTTATATAATGGAAATCACCACGAAAACAAAGGAGAGAGCATTTTTGAAAGAACAATATTACACTGTCAAAAAATTCGCCGAAAAAATCGGCGTTCATCCGCAAACCCTGCGGAATTGGGACAAAAAAGGAATTCTCAAGCCGTCGGTCACATCACCGACAGGCTATCGTTTATATACTGAAGAACAGTATATAAAATACATAAACGGCGAATATAACACCTCCGGCAACTGAGAACGGCGAGCGAATCAGAAAAAAGAGAGGTGACATATATGTCCAGTATTACCAAAGACGAAGCTATGCGCATCGTCACGGAAAAATACTTAGACGGAATTGACTGCCAAAACCCGCCGTCACCCCAAAAGTTGCAATCAGAGCTGCTCGCATGTGTTCAAAACGAATTCAAAGTACAAAACACAACGAAAGACAAAGGCGACAAATGGCGCATGCCCGATAAATTGTCGACATCGCAGCTTACCGAAGTGTTATTAAAACTATATCACATAAGAAATATCGCTTGCGCGGGCGAAAACGCCGATACAAGCTATGATCTGCTCGCGTTATACCAAACAGATGGATATAACAAAGGCATTTATGTCACAGACGAAAAAATCCTGCAGGATATCATGTCATTGTACAGCTACAATATCTCAAAAAAAGAGATGGAAGAAGTGCTGTACAAGCTCAAAATCAAAGCTCCGCGCGTCAAACGCTGCGAGGAGCGTGATTTGATAGCCGTCAACAACGGTATATTTGATTACAGCACAAAAAAACTCACACCGTTTACACCTGATAAAGTATTCATATCAAAATCTCATGTCAATTATGTTGACAACCCGAAGAACCCATCAATTCTCGACGCGTCGGACGGAACGATATGGGACGTTGAATCATGGATGGAATCCTTATCGGATGACAAAGATATCACCAATCTGTTATGGGAAATCTTAGGCGCTATCATCAGACCTCACGTCAGATGGAACAAAAGCGCATGGTTTTATTCTACCGTCGGCAACAACGGCAAAGGTACGCTGTGCGAATTAATGCGGAATATCTGCGGAGAAGGTGCTTACGCTTCGATTCCCATTTCCGATTTCAGCAAAGACTTCATGCTCGAACCGTTGACGCGCGCGACAGCGATCATCGTCGATGAGAACAACGTTGGTTCGTTTATTGACAAAGCAGCGAACCTCAAAGCGGTCATCACGAACGACGTTATCGCGCTGAACCGAAAGTTCAAAGCACCTATCGCGTATCAATTCTTCGGCTTTATGGTACAATGCCTGAACGAAATGCCGCGCATCAAAGATAAGTCAGATTCATTCTATCGCAGACAAATCTTTGTGCCATTCGAAAAGAGCTTTACGGGACGAGAGAAAAAGTATATCAAAAACGACTATCTCCATCGCCCCGAAGTACTCGAATACGTATTATGGAAAGTACTGAATATGAATTATTACACACTTTCCGAGCCTGCGGCATGTAAACAGGCGCTCGAAGCATACAAAGAATACAATGACCCCGTCAGACAATTCGTATCCGAAATACTGCCGGAATGCAAATGGTCGCTGTTACCGTTCGATTTCCTGTATGACTTATACAAAGCATGGTTCAAAAACTACGCGCCGTCAGGCACGCTGCAAGGACGCAATACGTTCGTAAACGATATCGTATCGGTCCTCGCCAATATGCCCGGTTATGTTGTCGACAGAACAAAACAGCATACAACAGGACATCGTATGGACGCGGCAGAACCGTTGATAATCAAATACCAACTCAAAGACTGGTATAATCCGCATTATCACGGTAACGACCCCGATAAAATCGCATTGGCGCCGCTCAAACGATGCTACAGAGGAATCGTCGTGCAATAACAAAGAAACCGAGGGAAACCCCTCGGTTTTCTTTTATAAAAATTAAGCGCCGCCTCCCCTACAGGAGAAGCGGTGCTTCTGCTTATATCAATACGATGGACTTTGCTTTGACTTCGAAGCATCCTGTCCCTGCAGCTCAGGAGGCGACGGCAAAGGACGCAGCTTCGTTGATACGCTGAAAAAAGAATCAGGAGAAAAACCGCAAGCGTCACGCAACTCACAAAGAATCGCAACAGTATCCTTTCGCTGCTCTGCCGTATACGCCGGATTATTGATAAAGTCCTTATCGAGAAACGAAAAAGGAACATCATCCTGTGTCGCGCCGTCATAAGCGATATCATCGGATAATGCCGATTCCAAAATACGGCGAACATTTTCCTCAGGGGAAATACTCGTACTGTAAGCGGGACAACCTTTTACAAAACCAAAGTAACGATTGTAAATAAAACCGCGCATAGCGGCAGGCGACAAAGAACCGTCGGGATGCTCATTGCGTATCTCTGAAGAAATCGAACGGAACAATACATCATTTGTGATCGACAACAAATGCAGCTCACGCTGTTCCGCAACAGACAACTCTCCGTCGAAAAATTCCTTATCCTTCAAATCATTGATTCGATGGTTCAATGTATACTTAACATTGTCATCGTCTTTATCATTCGTCGAAAAAACAGAATTAACAATATCACGCATAACAAAATCAATCCTTTCTTTCACACTCAAGCTCTTTACAATATCATCATAACACAAATTGAAAATTTATCAAGAATTTTTTAAAGCCGCTCAGAACACAAACGCATAATCATGCAAGAAAATGAAAAGAAAAAAGTAACAAAAACACAGCGCAAAGATAACAAAAAGATTGCAATGGTGTAAATATTTCGTTACAAATACAATGAAAAAAGTGACTTTAGTCAAAAATCGCAAAAAATGAAGAAAAAAATCACAGTTTTTAAAATAAAAAGTGTGATGTTGAAATTTAAGTAATAATCGAAAGAATCACAAAATAAGGTGGAGAACATATGTTCCAAAATCACAGTTTTTTATTTCTTTAAAAGAAAACGGTGAACCGCTTTTTCTCGATTATTACTGGAAAAACGAAAAAAGAACTCACGGAATCACACTTTTTTCGAAATTCTTATATAAGAACAGTTTTTTTGATCTAATTGTAACCATTTTTCATGCATATTTTTTGCATACAAAAAAGGTGATAATGATTCGAACATATATACGATTCGCGTAACGAAATACATCGAAAAAATGGGGTTGAAAAAGTTACAAATTCGTTACCGAAAAAAATCCCATGGCGGAAGTTGAAAAAAAGTGTGAAACTGTGACTGTATAACCCTTTTTTATAGTAATAATCTATAATTTATATATCACAATTTATTTTTACCATACATTACCATTTTTTTATTTTGTATTTTCAAAAGTCTCATTAGCCCCCTTATCTTCTGTATTTCTTAGCACTCTTTGACCTTAACTGACCACTCACACTTTTTTGAAAAAACTGTGAAAAAACTGTGATTACCCATACAAGTTTTTACCCAAAGTTCTTTAAGAGAATAAAACGGTAACAAAAGTAACAAAGAAATTACAAAAAGAGTAACAAAACGAGCCGAATTTTGACCAAGAATTATTCTATAAAAGAAAATAAAAAAGAGGCAAAAACAAACAAAAAAATCCATTTTTAATTCCTGAAAAGAAAAAAGACGGAAACAAATTATCAGAATAAATATGCACACTAAAATAAAAAAGAAAACATCGTTCCGAGAAAAAAGACATTTGTTGGGTTGTAAACTTGGTTATTATCGGCGCAAACCGCGATTCGCGTATTTGCGTGAGGATTTCGTCCGACGCAATGCGACGCCGGTAAACCGCAAAACAGGAAAAACAAACAAAATCCTTATAATGAGACAAAAGGAGAAAACATCATATGTTTAGAGATGAAAAAGCGTTCCTGAGCAACTTCACCTACGTACCGACAGGTATCTATCATCATGGTATTCGATTCAACACAGTTGAAAACGCATATCAGGCGGCAAAATGTGCTGACACCAAGGATATGTATCAGTTTGCCAATATCCCACCGGCACAGGCCAAAAAGCTCGGAAGAACGGTTACACTTCGACCTGATTGGGACACCGTAAAACTCGACATCATGAAAAACCTGCTTTCTCAGAAGTTCGAGTATCGGAAATTCGCCAACAGATTAAAAGAAACGGGCGATGAACCTCTTATCGAGGAAAACTACTGGCACGATAACTACTGGGGTGTTTGTAAATGTCACAAATGCATGGCGAGTGCGACACACGGACAAAATCATCTCGGTCAACTCCTGACAGAGATCAGAAATCAACTGAAAAACGACGCCTCAGTCGCATAACATCTTGTACCTATATTGACAAAACATAATAAATATAGTACAATAAAACATACAGATACCCATTCGAAACCGAGAGGAAAACAAATGAACAAAACACTAAAAAACATCGAGCAAGACATATCAGCGTACGTCAAAAGCCTGAGAGAAGCAACAACTGATGCAACTATCATTTGTATCGACGAGTTCATGAAAAAACGTTCAGATGATATCGTCAATGTTTGCAAAATCCGCGAAAGTATCAGTCATGCGTGCGCACTATGGGATACACCAATCGTCAACCTTGCGATAGCTGACCTATCGCTCGACAAATATCCGCAATACAACTTCGGATTTGACGAAAACGTCGTTAGTTTTTGCCTACTCAACGATGACTACGAAATAACAGTTAGCGTCAACTTCAAACACGAAAACGACTCTGTCATCGTAACAGTCACATGGGCTGAAGATAACGACAATGCGCTTGTTGTACAATACAACACCAAGAACCACACACACAAAATCATCAATAATCCGAACATGTATCATATCAAGCAACATAAAACAACAAACATGTATACAGCTAAAACGCTTACTGAGCTTACCAAAAAGACACTAAGCGATCTTGACCTGTATTTTGATGAATACATTGAAAAGCTCGCAGCCGAAACAAAAAGCTTCATAAACGACGACGAGCCTTAATCACTGTGAAGGAGAATATCAACATATGACAAACAGTTCCCATATCATAAAAGAAATCATGAGGAGGATACAACATGGCAGAGAACACCATACTCAGTGAACAAATCAAAGACCTCAGAAGGTCTGTCCAAAACAATATCAACCATTTCATCAACGTCAAACCCCTCAAAGACAGATGGAAACAGTTCTTCGAGGACCGACTCCAACTCATACATGACATTATGACCATTTCTGACATTCTCAGAATGAACAGAAAACTGCCGTTTGTCATCCCTACGGAAAACGGACAGATTGCCATCTGGCTGGAGAACAACACAATCACTATCGAACACAGTGACAAGTGCTATAACCGTCAGACCGGCTACACTGTAGCGATGAACGCGCATTGTACCGACGTTGTATTCTACAAGCCCGTCACAGAAAACGGCTGTAAAACCAACAGTGAGTTTTTCTCACTAAGCTTCCATTCATGGGAAGGCTTATACAGAAGCTCTGACTATGAAAGCTACTACTCCTCATGGGACCATAAAAGCGTAGCCGACAAGCTCGACCTGTTCGAAGAAGCCGATAAGACGTTTGACGTATTTTCCCGTTACTTCGACATGTTCGTTGAACAGTTCAAAGAATACGTCGAAGAAAAACTCAAGGCTGTCAACTCTTGACAGCCTTGGCCTTAATACCTTAATATAGGAAAGGATATGCTAAAATGGAAGACACAAAAAAGAACATTGCGGAATGTCCGTTTTGTCATAAAACAAAGACAAAAACCGTCAACAAAGAAGACAACACGCCGCACTACAACGGCAAAATGTGGATGAAACGCTACAAGGTATACGTGGCATGTAATGCGTGCTACGCACGCGGACCGATCGTATCCGTCCCGCTGCCGTATGTACACGGAAACCAACAAGACATCGACTGGGACATCGTCAACGCAGAAAAGGACCGCGTTGAAAATGAAGCCATTACAAAATGGAACAGCGTGTCCACACAAAAGGGGTGAGATAAATGACACACCGAAACAATTACAACGTTTACTCTATTGCGTTTTATTGCGTATACGTAGCCAACAAAAAAGCAGAGTATATCACCAACGTTGATTTACAAATCATTCTATATATGCTGCAGGAACGCTATATCGAAAAGTATCATGAACCGCTGTTCTTCGCCCCCATCGAGCCCGATACCGATATGCCGAGAACAAAAGATATCTATTATCGTTTCGCTGGCTACGGCGCCATGGAAATCAAACCGTGTGATGAACAGCTCGAAAACTTCAACACAGCGCGTTCGCTCGGAACAGACATCGCATTATTCATCGAAGCAACTCTCACTGAATACGTAAACACCCCAAAATGGGATGTATCAAAATTCTTCGATTACGAAGGTTCGGCTTATCGTATCTGCAAAGAAACAGGCCGTAACGATATTACATCGTTCTTACAAAAAGAATTTGACGTACATTGATAAAAAAGAAAGGAGGCATGACAGCCATGTTCACTCTCAACGGCAAATATACAAATGCCACCATCTTCACAGACAATATCGATAATGAGACCGTCGGGCAAGTCATGTACATGATTAACCATCTGGACTTCCTCGAAGACTCTAAAATCGCCATCATGCCTGACTGCCACGCAGGCAAAGGCTGTGTTGTCGGTACAACTATGACGATCAAGGACAAAATCGTACCTCGCTTTGTCGGTTCCGACCTTGGCTGCGGCGTCCTTGCCGTCAAACTGAAACAGGAAAGCCTTGACCTCGCTGAACTGGACAACGTCATACGCAAATGCGTTCCTCACGGCTATACGCTCCATGCAGAAGATATCAAGCCTTTATATGACCCCGAATACAACAAGCTTCATGCCGACATCAACCTCAATCGTATCCCGAGAAGTCTCGGAACTCTCGGCGGGGGAAATCACTTCATCGAAATCGACAAAGACAATGACGGCTTTTTATGGCTTGTTATTCACACAGGCAGCCGCCATCTCGGCAACGAGATTGCCAAATACTACAATCAGGTAGCAGCAAACCGCTACCTGTCTGTATCGAGCAAAAACTACCATCCTGACTTCATGTACCTCGAAGAACAGGACTTCGAAAACTATTTCGACGACGTTCTGATTGCTCAGTCCTTCGCAAGACAGAACCGTATGCTCATCGCGAAAACCATCATGGACAACATGCATCTTGATTGCTATTCCTTCATCGAAACTGCGCACAACTATATTGACGCAACAGTTGATAACGGAATCATCCTTCGTAAAGGTGCTGTTGCCGCGAAGCTGAATGAAGAGCTCGTTATTCCTCTCAACATGAGAGACGGAACTCTCATTTGCACGGGACTCGGTAACAACGAATGGAATCAGTCCGCTCCTCACGGTGCGGGCAGAGCCATGAAACGCAGCGTCGCAAAAGACGCCATTTCCCTTGACGAGTACAAAGACACTATGAAAGGTATTTATACCACGAGCGTCAATCAATCCACCATCGACGAAAGTCCGATGGCGTACAAACCGGCTCAGGAAATCATTAACTGTATCAAACCTACGGTAACAATCAAATCCGTTATGAAGCCTATCTATAACTTCAAGTCATCTATTGACTAAAAAGGAGATTTAAAAACATGCCGAACAACAAATTAACTGTCAAAGACATCCTTGACATCTCGCCAAAAACCAAAGTCAAGCTATACAAAGTCG
The DNA here is from genome assembly GCA_045539475.1 of Eubacteriales bacterium. Lineage (GTDB taxonomy): Bacteria > Bacillota > Clostridia > Oscillospirales > JAAYXM01 > SIG480. Next base: position 10,977 of record JAZQFJ010000102.1, read on the forward strand.
TCAATAAAGAAGACGAACCTCATGACATCAAAAACTATACGTTTATGTTCGAAGGCAAAGCCGCAGAAGTACCGACTGCGCTGCACGATTTACCTGTGAGTGAACTCGATTCCGGCTGTGACTACGAAATCGACGAACACTACATTGCAATTTTCTTCAAAGAGAAGGATGCGTCGTGAAAATAGAACAATTCATCACAACACTCAAAGACAATCCTGTCAAACTGTACGATGATGACAAAGACAACAGTCCTCTGATATACAAAGGACCGGGAAAAAACATCCCTCCCAAGTATCATACAAAAAGTATTCTCGCCATGAATCTCGGGCTTGATAACAACAAGCCCGTGATTCTACTGCATTGTGTGAAAAATCTTGCTCGCAAAGCACACATCGGCAAGAAAAACGTATCATATACAGGACGAAATATGACAATTGTCGATTATGAAAGCAATGCCAACATAACCGTCCAATTCGACGACGGCGTTACTCTCAAAAAACAAAAATTAGATGCTTTTCGCGCAGGACACATTCAACACCCTGATGACGATGAATCGTACCAACAGCAAGCATCAAACAAAAAGAATGAACGCATTGGATTGTCATTTGAACAAACCAATGGTAAGTTCACTATCATCGATTATATAACATCAGATGATATGACAGTGCGCTTTGACGACGGTACTGTAGTATACGGCGTATCATGGAATCAAATCCAAAACAAAACCGTTCAAAAACTTGACCTAAACACCTTTGAGTGGACGCTCACAGACCAATATGATAATTCCAAAAATATCACATGGGAAGAAGCGTTACACTATTGCGAACAAGATGATATCCCTTCCGGTGACAGATGGCGAAAAAGAAGAATCAGCTTTCTGTTCAGACAATCACATTCATGGAGAATATTTCTTCGTATCATGTATAAAGGCAACATGTTTGTCATAACCAGAAAAAAACCTCTTTCTGTTTTGACAGAGGAAAGGAGACAAAAACAAAATGTCAACAACAATAACACGTGACGGTTATCCTGTTATAAAAGACAAACACTATTGGCTGATAATCGCAGGCCAATCTTTTCCGTTAGAGGTTATATGTACCAAACCAACGCCAAACAGTTATGCCATGGTCAAAGAATACGACGAAGACGCACCCGCGTGGTTTCCACAGGAAACCCTTGAAGCCCGTGGCAGCGACCTGTTCTACGATTACAAAAAAGCTGAAGAAGCAAGCAAACAGTTATACGCGTACGCCGTAGAGTATTACAAGAACCGCATTACAGATATCATCAGCTTCATCAAATTCCCCTTAAACGTCGACCTGTGTCGTATCGAAGCGGCAAAAGATGCTTACCTTCAAACAGCAAAAAACCTATTTGGCAACCACATCGATGTCAAACTATAAAAAGGAGGCAAAATATGTTCGATTCCGACAATATGCAAACACTCGCAGACAAATCGGTGAAAACCTTTAATCCTGATACACAGGATTTAATACTCATCGAAGAGATGTCAGAACTCACGAAAGCGTTGTTGAAACGAAGACGTATCATATCAACACGCAGTTCAATAGATGAAACGTCGGTAACCGACAACATCGTTGAAGAACTGACGCACGTACTCGTATCATGCGAAGTCCTTCGACAAACGCTCGGCATCGACGCCGATAATATCGGCGAAAAAGTAGCCGAAAAACTTCACAAATACAGAAACATTTTCGCTGTTACGAACTAACAAAAGGAGAATCAATGCGTATGACAAATAATAACCCGACACCCGATAAAAACAAGGTGCCCATCGACAAAACTCGATTAATCGAAATCTTTGTTGACGCAGAACGCTTGTCTATGAATCCTGCTGAAAAAGACAAACTCACAAACGATTATCTCAATGACGTCGTTTCCGAAGACGAGTTTATCAAACAAATAGCTGTTTCCGACATAGCACGAACTATCATCCACTATACCTCGCGCTTATACGACATCGAATCCATCATCGACGATGTAAAGAAGAACCCCGACTGGGACGTTGACCTTTCCGTTTCTTTGAGATTTAACAAAGAAATCGTCGACCCCGATGAGATTTTCGTTGTCAGATGCGACCTGTCGCTTTCTGACAAAAGCATACTCGAAACATCATTTAAACAGTCCGACGCCAAACTGCGCGAAGACGACCGTGCCGTTGTCGACGTCGAAACTGCGCATCTCGATACGAATCTGTATCCCTTCAGTCTTGTACTCCCGTACAAGCTCCTTTCGGGAAAAGTAGAAGGTGTTTCCCATCTCACTGTATTCATTCCCGAACGCAGCTGTTCTGACAACGACATCGAAGTGAACATCGATGAACTCGCTTTCATCGTCACAAATAAAAACACAGGCGACACCACCACAATCGCCGTCGAAATCGAAAACGCGGATATCGAAATCCGCAACAAACCCTAAAAGGAGGAACCACAATGTCACACAAAGAAACAACCACCGAAAACCTACGCAAGCTTTACGACTCTGTTATTCTGTGCGAAAGAAACAAGCACGCTTTCGTCCAAAAGCAGATGAAGCCCATTGTTGATGTACTCAAACAACTGCACGCAGCGCACAGCAATGACTTCAAATATATCAAAAGCATCCTCTATCAAATCCCCTACGGAATGACACAATCGTGTATCAGCTTCACACCCGATAACAACGAACGTACCATCTTTATCAGAAGGCCTCGCGGAAACGACAATAACGTGCCTACTTTTGTCGTTAATCTCACACCGGGATTATACATCTCGGATGATGCTGAAGAAGATGTAATCAACTTCAAACATATGGCGGAACACAGGCATATATCCAACCAGAGCTTATTGCAGCTGCGCATCACAATGGAGTCAAACGGATTTGACTGTCTCAATGTGACCGTATATAACCTCCCGCCGTCTCACCTGCGCAACGACTTGGAGCCGACAAAAATAATGAGGTTCTCGACATTGGAAGAACCCGTAGAACTCACGCCTGAATACAACACAGACGTAATTAAACACGGCTTTTCCATAACACAACATATGCTGTTGTCTTTCGTGACCATGTTCGCCGATAACTTCGAAACATTCGTTGAAAACTTTATCGACCAAGCACACGTCCATTACACTCGTCCGACTTTACAGTTTGTTAAGTGTGACGACATTACGGACGACAACAAAACGGATGTCGCGAACACAGAATCCGAAGAACTGCTCAAGAAGCTCAATTTTGATGAGCTGAGCTATGAAGAAAAAGACGCCATCTACAGAGCAGTCTGGCTGAACCATGTGAAAAACGACATCAAAGCCTTCATCAAAGACGAAGATATCACTCTCACCGAAGACCAGATTGACTATATTGGGCGCCTCTACGTCTACGATGGTGAATATGACTGCAATCTCAGCTACTGGGATAACCTCAGCAACCTCATAAACGAAGAAAAACGAAGCGCTTCAGTCTTAACAAAAGGAGGATTCCTGTCATGACCGAAAACACCGACAAAATCATTCCCGAGAACGTCCCCGATGAGGACGTTCTCATCGTTCCCGAAGACAAAATTCTCGTTGACAAACACACAGTCACCTGCGCATACCTCGAAGCAAAGCTCAACGTTAAACGCGCGTGTCTCAACGAAAAAATCAACATGTCAAAGGGCGGCGGAGAACTGAGCAAGACGCTTGACAATCATATCGTACGCATTGTGAATCAGGCAGTCATAGACGTCATTGACAAACTGCATAACACGAGTAAGCTCATCGCGGAAGAAAAAGACCATCCTCGATATAACATCAAAATGTATATCGCGCTGCGCTTCAACAAACCTGTCCCCGACGTCAAGAACCTGATGCCGAATGAAAACGCTGTAAGCGTCTCACCGGGTGGATACGAAATCGTCTTCACAG
>JAZQFJ010000103.1:0-2745 GCA_045539475.1 Eubacteriales bacterium
TATATCTGTTTCAACTGCAAGCATCTTTTTCTGCACAAGCTTTATTGCCACATCCGTAGGCATCGGTTGAATATCTACCGAAAGCATCATATTGCGCGAGAAGTCCGTTAGGTTAGAGAACATTTCGTCCTTTAAGAATGTCGGGAACTCCTTGAGGAAGATAACCCTTGCAAACTTATCTCCGATACATATATGGTCGCGGCGAAACTCAATACTGTCCGGGCATATACTGTCCTTAAAATGTATGCCGCGTGCCATAGCTTTCTTAAGGTCAAACTCAAAAGCATCCTCATCCTGCGGTCGGAAGAAATCACAGAACACCTGCAATCTTTCTTTATACTCAAGCTCCGTTATTTTTGAGCCGAGCCTTGCAAAGTCTGCCGTGAGGTCGTTACCCACACGGGTGAAGAAAGACTTTGCTTCTTCAAGATTCTTTTTCTCTGTTGAAACCGTTATGTATTTATCGTGAACGATGCTGTTGCTCTCCTCCATCTTTGAATGAAGAAGGTCAATAAGCTCGCGCTTATACTGTTCAAACCTCTCGTCCCCGTTTGATGCCACCATCTGCTTTATGACCTCATTACCGAGAGTTCTGTTATATATGCTTATCTTTGTGAACGCATCGCTCGGAAGTCCGTTCAGTATTGCAGAGTGCGTAAGAAACATCTGCTCTTTGTCATCATCCGATGCTACATCATAGTTTACATCAGAAAACCGCCACGACTTTGAATATACATTCCCGCACTTTATTATCCCGTCACGATACAGCTTATCAATCGGTATCGAGCGTTGAGCGGACGGGCGTTTTCTTCTTTTTCTTCTTTTCATCTTCCACCACCTCCTGATGTAATGTGTATATGATATTCTCCGAACGGTACGGGCGAACACCCGAATAGATTATTTCGCTCTTTATCCACGCGATGATGAACTTCTCAAAAGTCATTCCGTTATAGCTGAAGAACCCTGCGATTGCAAGCGGAGCCGAACACATGATACAGAGCCACGACACAACCTCCGAGCCGACGAACCTGCGCAGTCCGAAATATATTCCGACCGCAGCACCGAGTGCAAGAGCCGAGCAGAAGCACTGGCGTGTACTCAGTCCGAAGAACAAGCTTTCGTGATAGTCCTTTATCTCTTTATTTATTCGTACTTCCATTTCATCAACCTCCTTCTATGTTCCGAGCATTTCTTTAATCAGTCTGTCCGAGCCTTTTATGAGTCCGACAAGAACAAGCATATTGAACGCGACCTCACCGATATATTTCCATATCATAGTCACCGTTGTTATGCTTGTATCGAGTGTTGGTGTACTTGCACTTGAAAAAGCGGAGAAGATGATACACGCAAGTACGATGACGGCACCCTCAAGGCACACTCCGACATACGATTTAACAAAGCTTTTTCCCATCTGCGACACACCCTCACCTGCAAACGATGCCAGCGGAACAGGTGCTATTGCAGTATACATATACAGGCGAAAAAAGCGACCGTACACGGACATTATCATAATGAACGACATGATAATGATAAAAAGGCTACCGAGGATTGTTACAAGCCACAATGGTATACTTGCCCAGAATCCGGCTTCCTCGACCGCCGTTTCTATCGCAGACGGCAAGGTTACCGCTGCAGAACCTATCCCGCCGAGCGAGCCTGCTATCTGCTCGACAACTCCGCCGCATATGGTGTACATTGTCACCATCAGATCCATTGCATATGTTATTGCAAGCTTTGCCGCGACAAAGCGGATAAAATGCCGCAGGGCATATTCCGGGCGTTGGAAATCACGGAAGGATGCTGTTGATTTGAATATACTCATAGCAAAAAAGAGGACTAACAAGCCATACCCTATCGCTTGCAGTCCTCCGTTTATACCTTCAACTATATTCCAAATTGCGCCGTCCTTGAAGTCTTGCGGCGAGGTCGTGACGAGCGACCATATCTCTGCCATCTTTGCGTTCCATGTATTAAACGCATTCTGAAGATTCGCCACTATCCAGTTATCACTCAATATCTCTCACCTCCGATAATTGCACAAAAGCCACCGCTTGCCTAAGCGATGGCTTTGTGGTTGTTATTGTTTCATTTTAAGCAGGCTGTCGAGCAGCTATATACATATCAATATCGTTTATGATGTAGTTTGTTCCGGTTGTATGCAGTGCTTCAAAACAACTTACGATATATTCCGACACACCGTACTTGCGAAAGATTTCTATCGCCTGCTTTCCTGTAAGGTTCTTTGCCGACTTATATTGTTCTATGCAAAAAACGAGAAAGTTACCTTCTTTGCTCATACAATCACGCCTCCTCCGGGAAAATCAAAGTACCGTTTTTCTGTTCCTCATCAAACATATTAAACAACGTCAACGGACTTAAGTGCCACAGTTTTGTTTCCTCCTGCTCAAGCTTTTCATATACTTTAGATGCGTAAAACTTATTGAAAGCCGCAATTTCATCAAGGTTATAGTTTTCAGTAATCAACTTCACAACCTTAGGAACAATAAGAATAAGCATTGACTCAAACTTTTTCTTATCCATTAGAATTCCTCCTCAGAAACCGTACCGACAAATTTAAGATATGATAACGCATTTTCCGATGTAAATACCATTTGGTCATACAGTTCTTTAATCTTCAGTGCTTCAAGAGTCTGCTCTTTTGTGAGCACTCCCGACTGATAGAGTGTAAAGGTCGTATATACATCATCATTTGCAACGGGACCGTAAATTATGTCATAACTCTTT
>JAZQFJ010000104.1:0-14412 GCA_045539475.1 Eubacteriales bacterium
TACTTTGGGAAATTACAAGAAAAGCCTGACATCCGACACAAATCCGTTTATAGATGAAAACCGCTGGGGGAAGTTTCTTGATAAAATCACAGTAGATTTCTGGAATGTAATTGAAGAAGAAAAAACGACTCACTTTATAAATTACGCACACCGAGGTGCAAGTGAATATGTTCCGGAGAATACATTCCTCGCATTTTACACCGGAGTGTATATGGGAGCCAACGGAATTGAAACGGATGTTCATGTTACAGAGGACGGAGTAGCTGTTCTTTTCCACGATGACACCCTTGACCGAGTAACGGGAGAGAACGGCGAAGTGGCGAAAAAGACATACGAAGAGCTGCAGAAGCTGTTTGTAACGAGAAATGAGTTTTCCGATAAGATAGTTAAATTTGAGGATTTCCTTGATCGGTTTTCTTTCAGAGACCTGACATTTGCAATTGAGCTTAAGCAAAAAGGCACAGTAAAGCAGGTTGCGGATATCATAAGAAAATATAAGATTGAAGATAAGGTTGTTATAACCTCATTTGATTTTGAATCGGTTTGCGATATGAGCGAATATGCACCGGAGTTGCGTCTTGGATTTCTCACAGAGAAAGTGACGGATGAACTTCTTGAAGAAATGAAGAAGCGAAATATCAGTGAAATATGTCCAATAGCAGATATTGTGAATGAAGAGAACGTACATAAGTGGCATTCTGAAGGTTTCAATGTCCGTGCATGGGGCGTAGCCGATGAAGAGATTATGAAAAAAGTCTGCAATGCCGGTGCTGACGGCATGACGGTAAATTTCCCGGATAAGCTTGCGGAATATATAGGTACTGTGAAATAGTGGCAGAAGGTCTTATGTCAGCCGATTTTATGACGAGGTCAACCTACGGATGGCAGGAGCTTCTCGAAGCCTGCGAAAGTGCGTGTAACAGAATGAAGGCTTAGGTCATAAAGAAAACGGGACGGCTATTTTTTGCAGTCCCTGCAACTTTGACACACCGGTCAGGAGGTTTTTGATATGCGAAAGATTGGAATAAGATATTATGATACGGATCTCAGCGAGCAGAGCTTCATCGCAATGAGCGAGGGTGGAATGACGGCGGTTGAGCTTTGTTGCGTTAAAGAACCGGCAAATCTTAATTTTAAAAAAGTACGCGAACGCGCTGAGCGGCATGGCATATACATATGGACAACGCATCTTCCGTTTCAGCGTGAATGGGCGATTACTCAGGAAACTGAACAAGCACGCAAGTGGGCATTTGATTTTCAGTGTATGATGATTGAACGTGCAACAGATATCGGCGTAGATAAGTTTGTCATACATCCGGGAAAACCAATTTTGGGGATGAGCCGCGAGGAGTCGAAAAACTATGTAAAAGACACGCTTTCACGCCTTGCCGATTTTGCACATACGCGTGGTGCACAGATTGCTGTTGAGAATATGATACCGAGTTGTCTCGGTAATACCGTCGACGAGCTTCTGGAACTCATAAGTGCGAACGACAAGCTTCGCATATGCTTTGATACAAACCATCTTCTTCTCGGAAGTCACGAAGAGTTTTTGGATAAGGTACGCGACAAGCTTATAACAATGCATATTAACGACTATGATTTTGAAAACGAACGCCACTGGCTTGCAGGATATGGAAAGATTGACTGGGCGGCACTTTACAAAAAGATTTGTGAGGTTGGTTATGAGGGCGCATGGATTTATGAGCTCTCACCTGGGGAAAAAGATTATACGAGCCGTCCGCTGACCGTGCGCGATTTTTACAACAATGCAATTGAGATATTCTCCGGAAAGGTTCCTAGTAAGATATAAACAGTTGTGATAATGTTATATGAATAGGCTGAGCTGAAAAATTGCTCAGTCTATTCTGTTGTTTCCGGCAAGTTTTTTCTCTTTTTCCGGTTAATACCTGTTTTTGCAGGGTATAATCTTTGAAGAGGAGGAGAATTGCTTTATGAGAACAGATATTTTTCATCGAAAACCCGATTTGTCTCCGGACACACTGGCGTATCCGTCGCTCTTTAATGAGCTTAACGCAATAAGCGGCGGGGTGTCCGAAATAACGCCTGAGCTTGCGATGGAGCTTGGCTATACTGTCGGCGAGATAGCTGAGCGTGTGGCGGTGAGCTATTCCGACCACAGTGTATGCAAGCTTCTGGCGAATGCTTTTATCGCGGGCGCAGGTTCTTCCGGCGTACAGATAACGGAAACGGATGCGGGATTTTTTGCCGCCGCGGCGTATATTGCAAGGACGTTTCTTTTTAATCTCAGTGTCTTTTTTGAAAACGACGGGGGGAGATTCCGCGTGCGGATGATTGATAAATACGGGCTTCCGATTGAACGCGAGCTTCAGCGTAAAATAGAATTTTATGCGCATCGCGCATCCTTCCCGCGCGTGGGTGCGGCAGACACGCTTATGCCGAAAAGCATAACAGGTGCGCGTGAGGCATTTTCTCTTTCTGCATCCAAGAAGGGAGAACTTGACGGCTTTGCAGTTTCGGTTATCGGCAAAAGCGCCGCCGCCGAAGGATTGCGATACGCACTTGATGCCTCCGGAGCAAGGGTTATTCCGCCTAAGCACGGAGTTATTGCCTTTTCTGTATCGGATGACGGTGAAAAGCTTTGCATAAGGGATGAGGATGAGCGGTGGCATGACGACGGACACACGATGGCGCTGCTTTCTCTGATTCACTTTTCCACCGGAGAACAAGAGCTTGCTGTGCCGACGTCTGCACCGAGCGCACTTGAGCAAATTGCTGCGGAGTTTGACGGAAGAATCCTGCGGATAGGAAGGGACAGCGGAGCGCGAGAAATTTTTGTTTCACAGAATGTTCTTGCTGATGCGGCGTCAAGTGCAGTTTTCTTATGTGCGTTTCTCTTGCAGACCGGTGATGATGTGCGCCGTCTTATGAGGCAGCTTCCTTCGTTTACGTTGGTTTCACGTGAGGTGACGGTGGCGGGGAACAGAAGAGAGATTCTTTCGCATCTTGCCGACGGAATATCCGGTACCCATAAAGAAAATACGGGAGAGCTCCGTGTCTGCGCAGATGGCGGATGGGTGAGCATTTCTCCGGCACGGTCAAAAAGTGCGCTGCGGGTGACCGGAGAGAGCATAAATGAGGAAATTGCGTCTGAGCTTTGTAATCTTTATATTGAAAAGGCACGTGCTGTCGACAAAACAAGTCATAAATAAACGCTGGACAATTTTACCAATTTATGTTACAATATTAAATAACAGCCGCATACGGCATTTAAAGCAGTCATTATTTCGGAATTACTATATATGAAAACTTAAGAACGTTTTTTCGTTTTTCAGTCCGGGTTACCTTTTTCGGCACCTCCTTTCATCGCTGTAGTCGGGTATGGCGATCGGCGGGGGCTTCCGGTCGGGGCGCGGGTATCAAGCTGTGCAAAAACGTTTTGTTTTTGCACTCTTCTACATAGTATTTCGGTGTATATTGAAGTTTTATATATGAATGGAGAAGTGATAGCTTAATGGCACAAAAATTAAAAGTATTCGCTCTTGGCGGATTGAATGAAATAGGTAAAAACATGTACGTCTATGAGTACGCAGGCGAGATAATTATAGTTGATTGCGGCGTTGCGTTTCCGGACGATGATATGCTGGGAATAGACCTTGTTATTCCTGATATAACTTATTTAAAAAAGCACAAGAACCGTGTTCGTGCAATACTCATAACCCACGGTCACGAGGACCATATCGGTGCGCTTCCGTATGTACTCAAAGAAATAAACGCACCTATATATGCAACAAAGCTTACTGCGGGAATAATCAACAAAAAGCTTGAAGAGCACAATTTGCTTTCCAAGGTGAAAATAAAAATTGCATCGCCGGGAGATAAAGTAAAGATAGGAAGCTTCGTTGTTGAGATGATTAACGTCAACCACTCAATTGCGGATGCGGTTGCACTTGCAATTACAACGCCGCTCGGCACCGTTATTCATACGGGTGACTACAAGCTTGACATTACGCCGATTCAGGGCGAGATGATGGACCTTGCACGTCTTGGTGCGCTTGGTAAGCGGGGAGTGCTTGCTCTTCTGGGTGAGTCCACCAATATTGAGCGGCCCGGATATACACTTTCGGAATCTACAGTCGGTGATACTTTTGAATCACTGTTTAAAGATTGCAACCAGCGCATTATTGTAACAACCTTTGCATCCAACGTCCACCGTGTGCAACAGATTATTCATGCGGCGGCAAGATACGGCAGAAAGGTTGCAATAAGCGGACGGAGCATGGAGAATATCATGGAGGTTGCGAAGAACCTCGGTTATCTTGATATTCCGAATAATGTTCTTGTTGACCTTAACACGATTAACAAGCATCCGAAAAACAAGACCTGCATAATAACAACGGGAAGCCAGGGCGAGGCTATGTCCGGTCTTTACCGGATTGCGTTTTCGGCACATAAAAAGGTTGAGATAATGCCGAATGACCGTGTTATTATATCGGCAAGCCCGATTCCGGGCAACGAGAAGGCTATAAGTAACGTAATAAACGAGCTTTATCGCAAGGGTGCTGAGGTTATTTACGAAAAGCTTGCGGATGTTCACGTTTCCGGCCATGCCTGCAGGGAAGAAATAAAGCTTATGCTTGCGCTTACAAAGCCAAAATACGTGATCCCAATCCACGGCGAGCACCGCCATTTGAAAGCGCATGCGGCGCTTGCTGAGAGTATGGGCGTCAAGCCCAAGAACATCTTTGTTGCGGATATCGGCAGAGTTGTTGAATTTACCGAAAAGGGTGCAAAGCTCGGTGCAACGGTGCCGTCAGGAAAGGTATTTGTGGACGGCTCGGGTGTAGGTGATGTCGGCGCGGTTGTACTGCGTGACAGAAAGCACCTTGCCGAGGACGGTATAATAACAGTTGTTATGACACTCAGCCGTGAGACCGGGCAGATTCTTGCAGGACCGGATATTGTCACCCGCGGATTTGTATATGTACGTGAGGCAGAAGACTTGATGGAAGAACTTCGTGCATTTGCGGCGGAAACGCTTATTACCTGCATGAAGGGAAAGCGGACAGATTGGACAACGATAAAGACGTACGTTAAAAACAGGCTTTCTGACTATCTGTATCAGAAAACAAAGCGCACGCCGATGATTCTTCCGATAATTATGGAGGTCTGAATACCGGGAGGTGCAAAAATCTTTGCACCTCCTCTTGAAAATGAAAACTCTCGGGTGTATAATAAAATGGCAAGAGGTGAGAAAAAATGCCCGGATACGGATTTGTCAGAAATGAGCTTGAGATAAAAACGCTCACGCTTCATGTGCTTGCATATGCAAAGCTTTCGGTTACATTCGATGAGCTTATGCGATGTGCGTTTGTGGATGACGCGATAGATTACTTTAAATTTGCAGAGTATCTTGACGGCATGGTCAATAGCGGTCACGTTGAAATTAACTCTGATACGGGAGTTGACAGGTATTCAATAACACAAAAAGGGCTTCGCGATATAGAACATATCCGCTCGTCAGTTCCGGGATATGTTCTCCGTAAGGCAGAGAAAGCGACGGATGAGGTAAAACGTGAGGTTATAAGAAAAAGCTTTGTCAATGTGAAGGTGGAGGAGGATGGAGAGGGCAGATTCCGCGCCGTTTGTTCGCTTACCGATGATACGGGAGAGATTTTTTCTTTTTCAATGGCAGCACCGTCGCGTGCTGAGGCAAAAAAGTTTACGGCAGGTTTTTTCGGTCACGCAGAAAAGATATATAACGAGTTTCTACGCGTTATGATTGAAAACTGTGATTAATTTCGAAAAAAGTGCTTGACATTGCGTTTGTTTTTTAGTATAATATATAGGCTTAATGTTTGGGCCTTTAGCTCAGTTGGCTAGAGCTCCCGGCTCATAACCGGATGGTCCTGGGTTCGAGTCCCCGAAGGCCCACCAAACAAAAAACAGCACCGACAGAAGTCGGTGTTGTTTTTTTGTTTGGTGGCAAGCCAGCGGGAGGCGAGAACAGCACGGCGGCTTGCCGCAAAAAGGGTGCCGGTGGCACGCTTTTTAGTGCGCGGGTAGAGTCCCCGAAGGCCCACCAGAAAAAGCATCGACTTTGTCGGTGCTTTTTTCAGTTAAATCCGTCTCTCGACGGAATAAATCTGCTAACGCAGATGAAATCACTTCGTGATGAAATCTTGCTCCGCAAGGATAGAAGACGGATTTAATTTCATCTGAGGCTGAAAGACGAAGATTTCATCCAAACATGTTTGGATTTTATCGTGAGAGTAGCGAACGATTTCATTTAATTGAAGCCATCTAAACCATTTGTTATATTTTGAGTGTTATTATAAAAAGTGCCTGAAAACTGCTTATTTCAAGGGAATTAAGCAGTTTTCTTTTTTTGTGCATTTCTTCTTATTTACCCTTATTTACCCTTGCTTTTTCTTCTATTTACTGTCAAATCAACTGTCAAAAAGGCTATCTGTGTTTAAATTACAGATAGCCTTTTATGTTCCTGTTTGTTTCTTGCCCCTCTTTTTCTTACCCTGTTATTTGCTTTGATTTAGGTTAGAGAGTGTAGCATTTCTGCTACATTATATTTTATAATTGCTTGTTTCCCTTTATAATCATTATCAAGACAACAATAAATATTTTTTATACTTGAATAGTTATTAAAAGAAAACTCAAAGCATTATGCAAGAGGAATTGGAGCATTGACCTAACATACCGAAGTAAGAAGATTAATGAGGTAACAAGAGAATGGATAAATTATTTCCGCATAGGTTCAATGAAAAACAAGCTTCATAAGATTGATGAACATCTGAGAACAATAATAAGGGTGATAATATGAAAATTCATAAATATCAGTTACGTGTTCATTTTGGGATTGTTTGTTCTTTCAAGCAGATAATCCACAGATACATTAAAATAATCGGCGAGTTTTATAAGCTCATTTATACCGGGTTCTCTTTCTCCTGTTTCATATCTGCTTATTGTGTTTTGATTCATGTTTAAATCTATGGCTAATTTGAGTTGAGATATCTTTTTCGACTTTCTTATTTCTTTTAACCTCATAGAAAACACCTCTTGACAATATTATCCCATAATGGTATAATATAAATATCCCGATATGGGATATTTATAAAAGCGGAGGGGATTTTTTTGTTAAACACAGATAAACTTAAGCAATTAAAAGAATTATTGGATATGGGAGCTATTTCCCAAGAAGAATTTGATGCGCAAAAGATTACGCTTTTGCAAGAAGAGAAGCCTAAGAATAAAAATGTCGGGCTTATAGCTGTAATAACAATTGTTGTTATTATTTGTTTCTCGATTATATTTGGAGGTAGTTCGGAAGGTGGAGAAACACAGGAACAGTTGCAAACAGAGGAAGGTGTTCTTGTAAGCCCAATACCGCAAGAAAAAACTTCTGTGCCTGAAGAATTTGCAGGGATATGTCCTGTGGGAATCAGTTCGTCAATGTATGATAATATTATTGGTGCGACCGAAATTAAATGTACATTTAAGAATAATACCGGTAAAGAAATCGCAGCGATTAAATTGTATTTTTCGCCGAGAAATGTTTACGGCGAAGAGGTAAGCACCCTTTTTACAACAAACGAGCTATACACTGATGACGCTATTGCTGCAGGTGAATCTGCTTCGAAAAGCTGGCAATTATTAGATTCAGACATAAAGTCGGGCGATTTGTATGTTTACAGTGTGTACTTTTCAGATGGAACCGAGTGGGGAAGTAAAGATGCTTCAGTCAGCGACATAAAAAAGTATGCATATAAAACAGAAACAAAATATTGATAAAAAGGAGGTGTGGAGATGGAAAAAAGAAGTAAAGTTTTGTTGGTTGCGACTGCTTTGGCAACAATTTATGCAGTTTATTTGATTTCTTATTTCTTTGGAGAAACGGCTAACGCAGAAGGAGCGGAGGCTGTAGGCGGAGCGATTGCCACTGCATTAGTTATGCCGCATATGATAATGTTTTTGATTGGTGCGGTTTTTGGATGGATAGGTGTTTTGGCAAGAAAGAGCTGGGCTGCTTTGGTTGGCGCGATTTTGTACTCAGTAGGAACAATGTTCTTCCTGATGTATGCAATGTTTGGTGTTCCAATTTTAATTTTAGGATTTATTGGATACAGCAAACAGAAAAAACTAAATAAGATATAAGCAAAACTCCCCGGACGAATTACTGTCCGGGGAGTTCTGTTATATTGGAAAAATTGAAAAAATGCCATAGGTTTTATGTATTTGCCAAGTGGGGTAGGAATGAGTATAATATAGTATAGTGATAAGCTAAAAGAAGGAGCGGCACATATGACCATACAACAGTGTAAATATGTTTTGGAAATTGCAAAAACCGGCTCGTTCAGCGAAGCGGCAAAACAGTTGTTTATTCTTTCATATATAAATAGAAAGCATTTTGAGGGAATGAAAGAACGCATTGAAAAGATAAACAATGTGTTTGATGCAATAGGGT
Source organism: Eubacteriales bacterium (assembly GCA_045539475.1). Lineage (GTDB taxonomy): Bacteria > Bacillota > Clostridia > Oscillospirales > JAAYXM01 > SIG480. The sequence goes on from JAZQFJ010000104.1 coordinate 8,462, forward strand.
TATCTGCTTTTTCCGTCAGGGGGCAGAAATCGCATTTGAAGCGGGCTTTCACGGAAATATTATTCTGGTTGTTCTTATGGGTATGATAACCGGTGTGGGTGGCGGATTGTTTCGCGATGTGCTTGTTGATAAGACACCGTACGTTTTAAAAAAACACATATATGCTCTGGCATCGCTTGCGGGAAGCTTAATTTACTATATCGAAAGAGTTTATATCGGCAGTGATGTTGCGGGATGCATCTGCGCGATGTCTGTGGTGTTTGTTATAAGGATGCTTGCAACACGATATCGCTGGAAACTTCCGAAAGTCCGTATGGAATGCGCAAAAACAGAAGAAAAAATATGACAGAAAGAAATTTCAAAAAAACTTCAAAAAAATTGAAAAAAGTGCTTGACATTGCCGTCGAATAATTGTATAATATTAGAGCGTCTGTATGGGCGCACTATGCGATGAAACGGGAGATTGCTGCATTTTGCAGGTAACTTCCGTGGAGTATGTCCGACAATCGGGCGGCAGGAAAGACTGTACAAATGCTTTCGACTTGCGAGGAAGCGCCTGCCGGAATTGGTAAAATCCCCTGATGCCAATGTCCGGCTTTTATAGTGTCCGTCGATGAAACACACGGATAAGTTGTGCAGGATTCCGCCGCACGCAGAAAACTACGTGCGTTTAAGGAGGAAAAAACAATGGCAGCAATCAGTAAGGAAATGATTCGTGTCCGCCTCAAGGCTTATGACCATCAGCTCATTGACCAGGCGGCAGAGCGTATCGTCGAAACTGCAAAGCGCAACGGCGCAAAGGTTTCGGGCCCGATTCCGCTCCCCACTTCCAAGGAGATCATCACGATTCTCCGTGCGGTTCACAAATATAAGGACAGCCGTGAGCAGTTCGAGCGCCGCACACACAAGCGTTTGATTGACATTCTCAAGCCGTCGGCAGAAGCAGTTAAGGCTCTTATGTCCCTTGACCTTCCGGCAGGCGTTGAGATAGAAATCAAGCTCTAAGACAAGAAATGTACCATAGCTCTTTTAAATGCAGCGGAAGGGGCGCATGCAGTGTAAAGGGCGGGTCACGTTGGCAGAGATGCCAACCAATAACCTTAAAGGAGGAAAATATATGCAAAAGGCAATCATCGGAAGAAAAGTCGGTATGACTCAGATTTTCGACGATGCAGGCAGGGTTGTTCCTGTCACAGTCATCCAGGCAGGTCCGTGCGCGGTTGTTCAGAAGAAGACTGTTGAAACAGACGGTTATGAAGCTGTTCAGCTTGGCTACGAAGACATTGCTGAGAAGAAACTCACAAAGCCTGAAGCAGGCCACCTCAAAAAGGCAGGCGTTTCGGCAAAGCGCGTACTTAAAGAGTTCAAGCTTGAAGGTACGGAGCTCAACGTTGGCGACGTTATCCGCGCCGATGTTTTCGCTGAGGGCGACGTTGTTGACGTCACCGGCGTCAGCAAGGGTAAAGGTACTGCAGGTACGGTCAAGCGTTTTGGCCAGCATATGCAGAATCACACACACGGTGTCGGTCCTGTTCACCGCAGCGCAGGTTCCATGGGTGCTAACACAGACCCGTCAAGGGTTATGCCGGGCACAAAGCTTCCGGGCCGCATGGGTGCCGAGCAGGTAACGGTTCAGAACCTCGACGTTGTCAAGGTTGACGCCGAAACAAACATGATTGCAGTCCGCGGTGCTATCCCGGGTCCCAAGGGTGGATTCGTGTTCATTCGCGACGCTGTCAAGAACGTCTAAGCGAAAGGAGTTAGAAAGCTATGCCTAAGGCAAACGTTTATGATATGACCGGAAAGCAGATCGGCGAGATTGAGCTTGCTGAGGCTGTGTTCGGCATTGAGCCCAACGAGGTTGCAATGCACGAAGCGGTTAAGAACCACCTTGCCAACTGCAGACAGGGCACACAGAGTACTCTTACTCGTGCTGAGGTTCGCGGTGGCGGCAAGAAGCCGTGGCGCCAGAAGGGAACAGGCCGTGCCCGTCAGGGTTCCATCCGTTCTCCGCAGTGGACACACGGCGGAATCGCACTCGGCCCGAAGCCGCGTGACTATTCCTACCGTCTTAATAAGAAGTATCGCCGTCTTGCTCTTAAGAGCGCACTCTCCGCTAAAGCGGCTGCAGGCGAGATCGTAGTAGTCGACAACCTCAATCTCTCTGAGATTAAGACAAAGTCGATGGTTGCGTTCCTCGGCGCTGTTGAGGCAAACAAGGCACTCGTTGTTACACCTGAGGTTTGTGAGAACGTTGTAAAGAGCGCTCGCAACATCCCTGGTGTCAAGACAACAACAGCTACTATTATTAATGTATACGACATCCTCAACCATGACAAGTTCATTGTTGACAAAGCAGCAGTAGAAAAGATTCAGGAGGTGTTCGCATAATGAAGTCACCTTATGATATCATTAAGCGCCCGATAATCACCGAGCAGTCGATGGAGCGCGTCGCTGATAAGGTTTATGTCTTTGAGGTTGAAAAGACTGCGAACAAGATTGAAATCCGCCAGGCAATCGAAGAAATCTTCGGTGTAAAGGTTGCTAAGGTTAATACAATCAACGTTCTCGGTAAGGAAAAGAGAATGGGAGTCCACACAGGCTTCCGCCCCGATTTCAAGAAAGCAATCGTAACTCTTAAAGCTGACAGCAAGACGATTGAGTTCTTTGAGGGCATGGTGTAATAGCTGCGTTTTAAGCAGAATGTTACACCCAATACCATAAAGGAGGAAAAGTTTCAATGGCTGTAAAAACGTTTAAACCGACGACTCCGTCGAGACGTAATATGACCGTTACCGATTATCAGGTATTAAGCAACGTCAAGCCGGAAAAGAGCTTGCTTGAAAACCTCAGCAAGAACTCCGGCCGCAACAGCTACGGTAGAATTACCGTTCGCCATCGTGGCGGCGGCAACAAGCGCAAGTACAGAATTATAGATTTTAAGCGCGACAAGATGGATATCCCCGCAGAGGTTCTTACTCTCGAGTATGACCCGAACCGCGGTGCTTTCATCTCCCTCGTCCGTTATGAAGACGGCGAGAAGCGCTACATCATCGCTCCGCATGACCTCAAGGTCGGCGACACAATCATCTCGAGCGCATCGGCTGATATTAAGCCGGGTAATGCACTCCCGATAACAAATATCCCTGTTGGTACAATCATCCATAACATCGAGCTCAACCCCGGCCGTGGTGCTCAGTTCGTCCGCGGTGCAGGTAACGCAGCTCAGCTTATGGCTAAGGAAGACGGCATGGCTCTTGTTCGTCTCCCGTCCGGTGAGCTTCGTAAGTTCCGCCTCAACTGCATGGCAACCATCGGCCAGGTTTCTAACCTCGACCATGAGAACATTCAGATCGGTAAGGCTGGACGTAAGCGCCACATGGGCATCCGCCCGACAGTCCGCGGTTCTGTTATGAACCCGTGTGACCACCCGCACGGTGGTGGTGAAGGTAAATCTCCGATCGGTCGTCCGGGTCCGGTTACCCCGTGGGGCAAGCCGACTCTCGGTTACAAGACACGTAAGAAGAAGAACCTTTCCGATAAGTTCATCGTTAAGCGTCGCGGCGCGAAATAAGGAGGCTAAATAATGAGCAGAAGTACTAAAAAAGGCCCCTTCGTTGCACCCGAATTGATGAAGAGGGTACTTGAGATGAACGAAAAGGGTGAGAAGAATGTGCTCAAGACATGGTCAAGAGCATCTACAATCTTCCCGCAGTTCGTCGGTCATACATTTGCCGTTCATGACGGCAGAAAGCATGTTCCGGTTTATGTCACGGAGGACATGGTCGGTCATAAGCTCGGAGAGTTTGCTCCGACAAGAACGTTCAAGGGTCACTCCGGCAGCAAGACCTCGAACACGAAGTAAGACAGGAGGATATCAGTGATGGAAGCAATAGCACATGTACGCTATGTCCGCATCTCTCCGAGAAAGGTTAAGATCGTAGCAGACCTTATCCGCGGAAAGAGCATTGCGGAAGCAACAGCGATTTTGGCACATACGCCCAAAGCCGCTTCCGAACCGATCTTGAAGCTCCTTAAGAGCGCAGTTTCCAATGCGGAAGCCAACCACAGCATGAATGTTGAGAATCTTTACGTCTCTAAAATCTTTGCATGCCCCGGCCCGATTCTTAAGAGAATTATGCCGCGTGCACAGGGCAGAGCTTTCAGAATCAACAAAAGGACCTCTCACATTACGTTAGCCGTGGCTGAGAAGGATTAGGTCAGGAGGTAAGTTTATGGGACAGAAAGTAAATCCCCACGGTCTTCGTGTGGGCGTTATAAAGAACTGGGATTCCCGTTGGTATGCTCGCGACGAAAAAGTCGGCGATCTCATCGTGGAAGACTACAAGATTCGTGAATATCTCAAAAATTTACTCTACAAAGCAGGCGTTCCCTGCATAGAGATTGAGCGCGACAGCAAAAAGGTAAGAATTATGATCCACTGCAAGAGCCCGGGCCTTGTTATCGGTCGTGGCGGTGCAGAGATCGAGAAGCTTCGCCTCTCTGTTGAGCAGATGATCGGCAAGCCCGTTGCACTCAACATTATTGAGATAAAGAACCCTGATGTCAATGCACAGCTTGTTGCTGAGAGCATTGCAGAGCAGCTCGAAAAGAGAATTTCCTTCCGCCGCGCAATGAAGCAGGCTATGGGTCGTGCAATGCGTATGGGCGCTAAGGGTATAAAGATTGCAGTTTCCGGCCGTCTCGGCGGTGCAGAAATCGCAAGAACAGAACACTATCATGAGGGTATGATTCCGCTTCAGACTCTTCGTGCAGATATTGACTACGGCTTTGCAGAAGCAAAGACAACTTACGGTCGTATCGGCGTTAAGGTTTGGGTATACAAGGGTGAAATCCTCCGCACGGGTGAGCGCGGACCGAGAACGATCGAGATTCCGAAGCCCCGTGAAGAGCGCCGTGACCGCCGCGACCGTCGCAACGGTGACCGTCGTCAGGCAAACGGCCAGCGCCGTGAGGGAAGAGCTCAGTCAGAGCGCGGAAATGCTCCCCGTAGGGAAGGAGGCAGCAAGTAATGCTTTTGCCTAAGAGAGTAAAATACCGCAGAGTACATCGCGGCCGCCTGAAGGGCAAGGCTACTCGCGGCAACACAGTAACATACGGCGAGTTTGGTTTGATGGCTACTGAGCCGGCATGGATCAAGAGCAATCAGATTGAAGCAGCCCGTATCGCTATGACACGTTATATCAAGCGTGGCGGACAGGTTTGGATCAAGATTTTCCCTGATAAGCCTGTTACAGAAAAGCCTGCTGAAACACGAATGGGTTCCGGTAAGGGCTCACCCGAATATTGGGTAGCAGTCGTTAAGCCCGGTCGCGTAATGTTCGAAATCGGCGGCGTTTCAGAGGAACTTCCTCGCGAGGCTCTTCGTCTTGCAGCACACAAGCTCCCGCTGAAGTGTAAGTTCGTAAGACGTGAAGACCAAGTAAGCGAGACAGGCGGTGATCAATGATGAAGGCAAAGGAAGTACGTGATATGAACACGGCTGAGCTGACAGTTAAGCTCGACGATCTGAAAAAGGATCTCTTCAACCTGCGGCTTCAGCATGCGACCAACCAGCTGGATAATCCCATAAAGATTGCGGAAGTCAAAAGGGATATTGCACGCGTCAAAACAATTATCCGTGAGCGTGAAATGGCTGGAGACGCGTAAGTAATGAAATGTTTCATGCCGCAAAATGCGGCTGTTAAAGGAGGTTTCTCAATCAATGAGCGATAGAGCTTTCCGAAAAACCAGAGTCGGAAGAGTTGTATCCGACAAGATGGACAAGACCATTGTTGTCGCCATCGAAGATCGTGTACAGCATCCGCTTTATAAGAAAATCATGAAGACAACCTTAAAACTGAAAGCACATGACGAGAATAACGAGTGTGGCATCGGTGATAAGGTAAAGGTTATGGAGACTCGCCCGCTGTCTAAGGACAAGAGATGGC
>JAZQFJ010000105.1:0-9958 GCA_045539475.1 Eubacteriales bacterium
AAGCCAAGGCGACCGATGCAGAACTTGAAGTGGGAGAGAGCACCTCTCTTAAGGTTTCAGGTTGGTTAAGTGATAGCACGACATTTAATGAAAATTCAACTGTAGTCACCTTCAGCAGCGAAAGCGAAAACATAAGCATAGACGGCAACACCGTTACGGCAAATGCCGCAGGAGAGGCAACCGTAACCGCGACCGTAACAAGCGGAGGAAAAACGCTTTCAAAAGATATTTCCATAGCTGTTAATCCTACTGCACAGGAAAAGGCAGATGCGGCGTTTAATGCGGCAGAGACCGAAACGAAATACACCGAACCGAGCTTGATCGGCTTAACCATAGGCGGAAAGGTAATTGATGGTGTTCCAAACGGTGACGGCACATTTGACATTACGGCACCCGCAGCAAAAGAAAACGGAGGCAAATTCCTTTACTGGGCAAAGGCACTCACAACTAAAAAGACAATTTTGCTTTATAAGACGAATGAGCTTAAAAACTACATCCCCGGAGAAAACGGACGAGAACTGCTTATAGCAGTGTATGAAGATGAGCTTCCGGCAACTACTGAATATTACAACGCAAACGGTCAGCTTATTCCGGATGCAAAGGACAGCGACCGCCCGTATATGGCGGGCTACGGCAACGCAAGCGGCTGGAATCGGTACGGAAACACAAACATTTACGTTGCAGAGTATGACAACAAAACACAGCCGGACCCTGTTACCGTAACCGTAGTTGGCGGCAACGGTGGCGGAACAGTTCCTTACGGCGACCCGGTTACCTGCACAGCAGATGAATCAAATGGCACCTTCCGCTGGTGGCAGAAGGACGTAAACGGCGCTCCGGAAATCGTAAGCGTTGATAAAAGCTATACCTTCCTTGCATATGAAGACTGCACCGTAACGGCAGTTTACGGAGACAGTGCTGTTACTGTAACAAACCCCGTAAAAATCATAATCGACACCTTTGGCGAAAACAGCGTCATGGCAGAGTTTATCGGCTTTAAGAATAAAACTGTTTTGGAAAAAGGCATTATGTTTGGCGAAAACAGAATTGCAATGACAGCTCCGGGAAATCAGTTCACCGTTACGGCTGATAAGAACGGAACCTTTAAGGGATATGCAATCGTAGAAAACGGTGATGGTGGCTACACCCTTATAACCGACGGAGAAGTCACAATATCAAACGCAGAATAATTTACCTATAGCGGAGAGGCTCCCTCTCCGCTATAATAAAAGAGAGGAAAGGAGTAACTTATGAAAAGATTTATATCACTCATACTGGCACTTTCTATGGCAATATCGCTTTTTCCTGCGATTTCGGCCGAACCTGCAGGCGATGAGATTAAATATACATATAATCTTAATCCCGGAATACAGAACAATAACAACACTACCGGATATTCCGCACAACTCGTAAAAGATTATGCCACAACGGGAAATACATGGATATATTTTACGAAAACTGCGGGAACGGCATACGGAATTTACAAAAAATATATCGAGATTAAATCCGATGTCGGAGAATACTTTGCAATTAAAATGAAAGTTCCGCGTGACGGAGTATATGATGTTTCCCTGACACAATATCTCCACGCTGTAAACGGCGGATATATTGATCTCTATCTTTTGCCCGGTGACACGGCAAAGGCAGACATACCGGGACTACTCATTGATGATAACAAGCTCAACAACGAAGCAATCCGAGGCTTTGCAAATGCTGACACAGCAGACAGCATCGCCGCAGTTTGTTCCGACCGTCAAATCTCCGCAGGAGAGTATGTTTTTATTTTTAAGGCAAGTGCGCTTGGTGACAACGGCTCGGGAACTACTGCATGGATGTATCCTGCAGTAATAACTCTTTCGGGTGTCGCAACCGCGCCGGAGCCGGAAATTGTTCATCAGCTTGTGCTTGATAAAGAGCTTCTCAAGGCTGGAGAAACTGCTTTAATTGCAGAAATGTATACCGATATCGGAGAAAAAATAGAATCTTATACCGTGACTTCTGTTTCTGCGGAAAATGCAGATGCAGTATCTGTTGACGGCACAAGCATCGTTGCGACAGGAAAGGCTTTCGGACGTGTAAAAATTACCGCAACCGTAACTGTTGATGGCAAGGAATGTAAGGCGGAAGGGTATATTCGTATTATTGATGTGAGAGATTCCGGTGTGCGAATCTCACATGCGCTTGACACAAGAAACGTGAATGCTGTCGGTGAGGAATGGATAAATCCGTCCTACATTAAAGACCCCAGTCAATATAACACAATAAGCAGCGGAAAATATGATATCTGCGGACTTGAAAAAGGCCATGGAATCACAAAGGACTACACCGATGGCTGGAGTTGGTACGGATGCAGTTCCGATATTACAGTTGGATATGATTATTTCAGACAATTAAACGGTAGCTATCTGAGATTACGCCTTGCAAACGGGCAGTGGTGTGCATTTGATTTTGATATAGCTAAAACAGGGCACTATCGCGCGTCAATAAACCACCTTGCATTTAAAACATATGGAGACAGCGAGGTTTATCTTATTCCGATGCCGAATAAGGTTGCCGATGTTGAAAAGTATCTTACAGATGCATATAAAATAGGCGAATTTTCATGTAAGAATGAGGCTGTTGCGGCATGGGACGATAATGGTGCAGCGGTTTCTACATATCTCGGAGATGCTTACGTCGATCATCCCGGAAAGTATGTTCTGGTATTCAAAAAGATAAGCGGAAGTAATTTTCTTTACGTAAATGATGTTATTTTAAGCGGAAGCAATCCTATTGTAGACATTCAAAAGCCTGATCGCGCCATACGTTTAGGAGATGATGTTGACCTTGGAAAGCATATTGTAAGCTGGGAAGCTGAATTTCCGCAGTATACCGATAACTGTGAGATGAGCTATGAGAATAAAACACCCGATATAATTGATGTTGATGATAACGGGATAGTTACTGCTCTGTCCAACGGTGTGGGTGAAGTTTGTGTAACCGCAAAGTGGCAGGATTATGAATACACTACGAATTGCTTTATAGTTGTTGGCAGTGTTAAAACGCGGCGCAGCTTCTATACTCCGGAGAAACTTTCAGCACTTCAGCATAATTTAGAACGTTATGATTGGGCTCGCGAAGAAAGAGAATCATATGTAAAGGCGGCAGATAAGCTTCTTGGGAAAGAAGAGCAGCTTTATGATATGATTACTACACAAGAATTGCCGAGAACCATAAGTATTTCATATCGTTTTGATGATAATGGTGCTCAGCAATGCTTATATTGTGAAAAGGAATTGTATACCCAATACGGTGAACGTCCTTGGGATATGGACATATTCACCCGCCCGTGGAAGATCCAGTGCCCGGATTGTAAGCGGCTTTTCCCGAGTAACGATTTCGGTAAATTCTATGAACTCGGCATAGATGAACATGGAAATTATCGCTTTGCTCTTGCGTTGCAACGCCACCACGAAAAGTTCGTCTGCAAGGACGGAGAAAGCTGTGAGTGCCCGGCTCCTTCCGGTGAGCGCGGAAGTGAGGAATGGAACGCATATTACGGTTACGGCGTAAAGGGTGGATATCTTTATAACGACACCTACGGTGAGCGCAACGACCCGCTTTTCGCAGTTGATGACGGCTGGGGCTATGAATTCATCTATACTTTCAGAAATACTGATGGTACGCCTATGCTTAATAAAGACGGCTCAGTAAAAACAGAGCTTCGTTGTAAACCGTTTATCGCTTTTTACAACTACTACGGAATAATGTATGATGCGCTTGGTGAGTGGATTGAAACGCTCGCAACGGCATACTTATATACAGGAGAAGAAAAATACGGAAGGGTCGCACTTGTTCTTTTAGACCGCCTTGCAGATGTTTATCCTGAGTTTGACACTACTGAATGCGGAGACATATTCAGTGTCGGTGACGGTAATTCCAAGAAAAAGAACCAGGGAACGAGCCGAGGCAGAATATTCGGCAAGCTTATGGACACGCGTTGGATAAGGAATATAATACTTGCATACGATGCTGTGCATCCGCTTCTGTCCGATCAACCGGTAATAGCATTCCTTTCCGAAAAAGCAGAGAAATATAAGCTTGATAATCCCAAAAAGAACGCTGTTGATATAGCACTTAATATTGAGAATAATATTCTGCGTGAAGTGAATACAAGCATCAGAGACTTCCGTATGAACGACAATTTCGGAAGCCCGCAAACAACCCATATTTATGCTGCTATAGTTCTTGATACATTCCCGGAAACTAAGGAATGGTATGAATTTGTTTTTCAATCCGGCGGAAAGCAAAGTTTTTATGAATATACCGGCGGAGAAGTAAATGCGCAGCTTATCAACGTAATTGATCGCGATGGACATGGTACGGAAGCTGCTCCCGGCTACAATTATATCTGGGTTAAACGACTTATGGATGTTGCAGATGCAGTAAATGAATATGACAAAATATCCGGAATGAACCTGTATGATAATCCCAAATTTATAAGAACGCTTACGTCTTTGCTCGATCTTGAGCTGGTAAGCAATACTGCGCCGAATATCGGAGATCACGACCGAATGGGCAGACATATGTCTGCGATAGAATTGATTGACAGCAGTAATCTTATAAAAATCTACGAAACGGTTAAGGATGAAGAAACAAAAAAGAATATTGCCCGTGTAATATACAGAAAAAACGGAAAAACAACCGAAGGGATTCACGGCAGTATTTTTGCGAAAGAGCCTGAAGCGATAATCGGCGCGGTGGAAGATGCTGTGAAGGAAGGAATGGAGATAAAACTCCCCAGCACTCAACTTTCAGGTTATGGTATATCTATTCTTCGGGCAGGAGATTGGTTTAATTCATTGGATTCCGCAAAAAATGTAAACACACAACGTGATTTCTACATCTGGTACGGGAACACAGCCGGTCATGGTGATTTGAGTAAATTGACTCTTGGTTTCCACGCATATGGGCTTGCAGTTGGAGATGATATCGGTGAGGCTCGTATTAAGGATGATAGCGACCCTCATCGCACCGAGCTTCAGGAGCATACGGCAGCTCATAATACGGTAACAGTAAACGGTGTGGCTCAAAAAGCTACCCTTGATGGAAATGTAGAGCACTTTGACGATGCAGGTAGAGTCAGAATTATGGATGCAGAAGCCCCCGAGGTTTACGCTGCCCAGGGTGTTGAGGAATATAAGAGAACGCTTGTTATGGTTGATGCAAATGACGACATCTCTTATGCCGTTGATTTCTTCCATGTTGTCGGTGGGCAAGATCATCTTTACTCTTTCCACGCGCTCGCTAAAGAAGCAGAACTTTCCGAAAATGTTGTGATAGAGAGTCAAAAGGACGAAAACGGTAACTACATCGGTTCGTATCAGGGATTGGACAAAGAGTGGGGATCCAGCAACATAAAAGGCGATGAGGACGGACTTGGAACATATAGCTGGTTTGGGGAGGTTGACCGTGCAGTAGATCCGGGAGACATAGATATGTTCAGTATGGATTGGAAAATTGTCGATAACGACAAGGTTTTGAAGCCCGCGCAGAAGAATCTCCGCGTTCGTCTTACAATGCTTAACTCATTTAAGCTTGATGAAATTACAACAACATCATGCATACCTCCACAGGTATACAACGCACTTCCGAAGGTTCCATTCCTTTTTGCACGTCATACCGGTGAGAATGACGGAAAGACAACCGAAGAGAAACTTGATACACTTTTCACATCAGTTGTTGAGCCGTACAACAAAACACGCTATATCTCGAGCATCGAAAAAGCGAACGTCACCCGTGCAGATGGCGCAGAGTTCACAATGGACGAGGCAAAGGCAGTAAAGGTGACGCTTACGAACGGACGTGTGGACTATATTGTCTACGCAAAGGATAAGACGATTCCGTATAAGGTACACTATAAGACATCAGGCGGCGGTGAAGCTAGCCTTGAGTTTTGCGGGTTTGTCGGTGTCGTGTCAATGGTGAATGATAAGATTACATATTCGTATGTGAATGACGGAACAACGATTGGAGATAATCTCAACCTTTTCCCGGCACATGAAGGTGAGGTAACCGGATTTCAGCGTGATCTTTCTTTTGACAACTGGATAGATATCGATTTTGGAAAAGAGATAGACTGCGTAAGCCTTAACGGTAGATATGTCTATGTTGAAAATGGATTGACAGACAATGCTGCTTACCTGATTGAAAGTGCAGAACCTTCGCCGGATGTTGAGGGAAGCATACGCTTGCACTTCGGCAACACAACGCTTATAACAAGCTATGTTGATGACTATGACTTTGACAAGGGTTTCAACTACAATATAAAAGTTACCGACAAAGCACGCATTCCGCTGAGCTACGTTGACGACACTGCACCGGAGTTTGCTCCGATAAGCGACAGTATCACAACGAGTGCGGGAAACTCAATAAAGGTGGCGCTTAAGGCAAACAGTGAGCACGGCGCGGTAACGTATAGCTCCGTAACTCTCCCGCGCGGAGCAAGCCTTAATAGCGATACCGGCGTAATAATGTGGAAGCCGGATGCATCACAGGTCGGAGAAAATCTTATTCGGATCGATGCGATTGACGTATATGGTCGCGTTACCCGCGCAAACTTCACGATAACCGTTTACGGCTCAACCACAGGATCCGGAAACAAGAACGAAGATAGCACGGGAGACAATTCCGGAACCTTAGGCGAAAACGCCGGAGCCGCCGGCGGTGGCGGCGGAGGAGGCGGTGCCGCACCGACCGACAAGCCTGATACCGAAACAGTTCCGGATGCTGAAAACGGAAAAACAGAAGATGGCGAAAAAACACCGGAGGCCTCCGGTGAAACGGATGTTATCCGTTTCACAGACCTCGGTAATCACGAATGGGCAGAGAAAGCGATAAACACGCTTGCAGATGATGGAATAATAAAGGGCACGACTGCAAGCACGTTCTCCCCGGCGGCTAACATCACCCGAGCAGACTTTGCACTGCTTCTTGTTCGAGCGTTCAAGCTAGAAAGTGATAATATGGAAAACTTCGCGGATGTCTCGGTAGGTGATTACTTCGCAAAAGAGCTTGCGATAGCGCGAAACACAGGAATAGTCAACGGCATCGGTGATAACAAGTTCGCACCTCGCAACACAATCACCCGTCAGGATATGATGGTGATCGCCTACCGCGCACTCGAAGCCTTCCTCCGGGAGAAAGGTGGCGCGGACGAAGTCCGTGACGGAAGGAGAATGACGGACACAACGGAAAGCAGCAACGTTGCGTCGGGCTCCCTCAGTCTCGCTACGCTCGACAGCTCCCTCCCGGAGGGAGCCTCAGCAGAGCAATACTCCGACTACCCTACCATCGCAGATTACGCACGCGAAGCAGTCTCCGCCCTCATCGGCGCAGGTCTTGTCAACGGCAAGAGCGGACGCATTGCACCCACAGACTACACCACCCGTGCAGAGGTCGCCGTGCTTATCAAGAGGATTTTAGATTACATAAAGTAAAAAAGCTATTTTTCGCCTGCGGGCGAAGGAATACCTTGTACTACTTTTCGTCGTTGCGTGCGGAGGGGTTAAAAGGGGAGGTTTCCTTGCGCCACGGGAGTGGGCGAGCGAGTCCTCCCCCTTTCTCGCGCTCTTTGCTTACTTTCTTGGCGAAACAAGAAAGTAAGAACCCCTTCGGGTATTTGACGAAAACCAAGGCGCCCCTGCCCGGCAGGGCAAGCCTTTTTGCGGGGTTCCGCAAGCGAAACGGTTCGTCGACAAGCGCCGAACCTTACGGCGCTAATATAAAAAACAAAACAGGAGGAATCTCAAAATGAAAAAGATTATCGCATTAACTCTTGCAACTGTTATGCTTCTCACACTTTGTGCATGCGGCGGAAGTAGCATAGTAGGAAACTCGGGAATTTCCTATGACATTCCCGAGGGAAAAGTAATCCCCGACGATGCAGTGCTCGATATCACAATCGCAAGCCATGCATCATGGCCGTACGACGAAAACTGGAAGGTATGGGAGTACATAAAGGAATCAATTGGCGGAACGATAAACGTGAACGCAATTCCGTCTTCCGATTTCGGAACAAAGTACACTCTTGTTATGGCTTCTCCCGATAGTCTGCCTGATATATTCGGATTTATGAGTAAGGACAAAAAGTTCTCTGACTATTGTGAGCAGGGTGCGTTTGTTGCGCTTGATGATTACGCAGAATTTCTCCCCGATTACAATGAATTCTGGAACTCCCGCCCCGAGGACGAGCAGTGGATGAAGGATACGCGCAAGGGAATAGACGGTAAGGTTTATTACACGCCGATTTACGGTATGGAGCGCTCAAAGAACATCCGCTCATGGCTGTATCGTAAGGATATCTTTGAAAAGCATAATTTAGAAACTCCCGAAACGATTGACGAGCTTTATGCAGTCTGCAAGCAGCTCAAGGAGCTGTATCCGGATTCTTATCCGTTCTGTCTGCGCTCCGGTTTGGCAAATATAGATGTTATGGGACCGTCGTGGAAGCCGTATTTCCACTATGGCGCATACTACGATTTTGTGAATGAGAAATGGTGCTACGGCGCTGCTGAGAGCGAAATCATGTATGATATAGTAACCTTCCTGAAAAAGATGGTAGATGAAAAGCTTATGCCGGCAGATTTCTTCAATATAAGCGCAACGTCATGGCAAGAGCTTCTCTCTACCGACCGCGGCTTTATTATGCCGGAATATCAGATTCGTATCGACTTCTTCAATAACATCGGACGTATGAAGAATCCGGAATATACTATGGCAGCGACAAAGCCGCCGAAGGCAGAAAACGGTCTCGGTGTTTCGATGATGAACAAATACAACAACGACCCGACGGGTATGGCAATTCCCAATACCGGAGACGAGGAAAGCATCGCAAATGCAATGAGATATATCAACTGGTTCTACTCCGATGAAGGAAGCGAGCTTGTTTCATGGGGCAAGGAAGGTGAAACACACGAGGTGGTTGACGGAAAGAAACGCTTTATCTTCCCGGAAAATGAGAATAACGCTCAGATTCTCTACGGCTTCCAGACCATCGGCTCGTATCTTCGTATTGACCCGGCAGCTGCGGAAGGCTGTATGTCCGAGGAGCAGGCATCAACCACGGATTTCGTGCTTGAGCATACGCATCCGAATCTTGAGCCGACGGGTTATATGAGCTTGTCATCTGCCGAAACGCAGACCATTGCCGATTACAGCACCTCTCTTACTACGTTTGTGAAGGAAAATATCCAGAAATTCGTTCTCGGTCAGCGCCCGATGTCCGAATGGGATAAGTTCCAGGAAGAGCTTTCGCAGATGCCGATTGCTGAAGTTCTTGCGATTTATGAACAGGCATACAACAGAATAAAGTAAAGGAATAAGCAGAATGAAAAGTAACATAGTGCCGTTTCGTATGGCGGGGAATTTGTATTTTGTGGGAAGTCGTAATCCTTCGTCGCACTTGCTTGATACGGGAGACGGACTTATACTTATTGACACAGGATATGAAGAAAATGCAGAAATGATAGTGAATTCCATGAAAACGCTGGGATTTGACATCCGCGACGTAAAGTATATTATCCATTCTCACGGTCATGGTGACCACACCTTTGCTACGGCAAAGCTTGTGGAAATGTCCGGTGCAAAAACGTTTCTCAACAGCGCTGATATACGCTATCTTGAAGGTAGATTTACTCCCGATTTCGACATTAAAGACGGAGATATAATAAAGCTCGGAAATACTGAAATTCTCTGTCTCCACACTCCGGGACATACCGAAGGTACCGTTTCGTTCTTCTTCAACCTTGAAGAAAACGGGAAAGTTTACCGCGCTGGCATGTTTGGCGGAGCGGGAACAAATCAGCTGAGAAAAGATTACCTTAGAAACAAAGGACTTAACACATTGCCACGCGGGCAGTTTCTTAAAAGTGTTGAGCGCTTGAAGCGAGAGCATGTTGACATTTTTGTGGGAAATCAC